>CAZGTU010000021.1:0-53076 GCA_964528675.1 uncultured Bacteroidaceae bacterium | reverse complement strand
AATTTTCTTGATTTTTTAACATTTTTCGAGGAAAAAAACCCAAGTTGGGTTAAATTATTATGCCAGGTCAATTTCATCTGTAAGGTATACGTCCTGTATGAGATTCAGCAGTTCCACGCCTTCATCAAAGGTCCGCTGGAAAGCTTTTCGTCCGGAAATTAATCCCGTTCCGCCGGCACGTTTGTTTATTGCTGTATCCATGACATGAAATTATTCTTTCAGAAGTGAAAAATACATACCATAAATAGGGCCTCGCCCCGGAAGCCGCTTTACTACTGAAACTCACACCTGATAAGCTATTTAAAAGGAATTATGATTGGGGAAGGATTACCCACAAATGAGAATTTTATCCAACAAATTTATTCTCAGAATTTTAAAAATACATCTAAAGGTACAGAATTGAATCCGCCGGCAAAGGAAAACCTTTATGTCAGCACCGCCAGAGCACATGAATTCAGACAATGGTTAGACAGGTGAAAAATAATTCATATCCCTGCGTTGTAGCACATTGGGGCAGTGCCATTTAACAAGCCGATAAATGTAAATATCCCAAATTGGGAAATTTGGATTAGTTTTTGTAGATTTGCGATATGAGAATTATTGCCTTTAGGACTTTAAGAGAGTTTTTTGAAAAACCAGAATACTCAGATTCTGAAGTCTCACTGAGAGCTTGGTATCACGATGCTAAAACAGCCGATTGGAGAAATTCTAATGAACTGAAAAGTCAATATAAAAATGCAAGTATTGTCGGAGACGGAAGAGTAGTTTTTAACATTAAAGGCAATGATTACAGATTAGTAGTTGCGATTGATTATGAATTCCAGGTGATTTTCATAAGATTCATTGGGACTCATAACCAATACGATAGAATTGATGCAAAAACGATTTGATTATGGATATTCGACCAATTAAAACAGAACAGGATTATAATTCTGCTATTAACAGGATTGAAGATTTATGGGGAGCAAAAATAAACACTCCGGAAGGTGATGAACTTGATTTATTGGTGACTTTAGTTGAGTCATACGAGATGAAACATTATCCTATTGCACCACCAGACCCGATTGATGCTATTAAATTTCGTATGGAACAGATGGGTTTGACAAATTCGGACATGGTTCAATATTTGGGAAGTCAGAGTAGAGTGAGTGAAATACTTAATAGAAAGAGAAAGCTGACATTAGGTATGATAAAATCTCTTTACAAAGGACTTAAAATTCCTGCTGAGATTTTATTAGCTTAAATTCCTTGATTATTAACGCACTACAAACAGTCATAAAACATGCCGGATTCTGGGGGATAAACACAAAACAGTTTAGCCCGGCCTGATTTCTAAAGAGGGAGCATATTGCCCTGGGCTGGTATAAGCTGGCCTTTCAGGCCGGAATTGCATTATCAGGAATGGACGAAATCCACGAGAATTTGATAGTAGGTATGAAGGCTACACCCTGTTTGACCGGAATCAACTTATGTATAAAGAGTAGCCTCCGTGGGGGAGGGTTTGGGTGGGGCAAACAGAGGAATGCTTTCAATTTGTAAGTAACCTAAACTTAAAAAATACTTTTTAGACACCCTCATTAAAATTTGGATTGTAAAGTTGTTCACTAAAACCACTTAATAAAGATATAAAGAACAATGTAGATTTTAAATCATTTTTTATTAACTTGTGATGACCTAATCCTAAAATCATAGTCACATGAAAAAGTACCTGTCCTTTCACCTTAGAGGAGAAGAAATATTTAAATACTTTATTTTTCTTCTGCTCATAATCATAATTCCCACCCTGGTATTTTTAAATGCCAGGGGTTGGAACAATACTCAGAATCTTACTGTACCAGAAGGGATTTTAATTTTTGTTCTGTTTCTATTTGCATTTTTTGGCGGTCTTGCACTGACGTTCTTCATTTATAAACTCAGCATTGAAAATGTTGAATATGATAATGAAAAACTGAGCTTCTCGGGAGATATGGGGAAATTTTTCCGGATAATCGTAAAAGGCATATTGCTCACTGTGATCACTATTGGCATCTATTTACCCTGGTTTGTAAAAGAATTGTATGGCTATTTTATTGAAGAATCCTCCTACAGGCAGAAGCATTTCAGATTCCTGGCCAAAGCCCCGGATCTTTTTGTTATTTTTCTTCTGGCTCTGATAATACCTATGATAATTCTTGTCATCTTTTTTCACGACAAAAATTATAGTGATTATTCAATGAAAGGCTACCTGTATAATAATATTCAGACTGTTATTCTCGCTCCATTTTTATTTTTTTACTATCGCTGGTTCATCAATATTAAGTTTAAGGATTTTCTTATAAAATTTGATGCTGACATAATGGAAGGGATAGGAGTGGTTTTACTGCAAACATTACTGATCACATTAACATTTGGCATTTATTTTCCCGTAGGTTATCTTAAGATCTACCGGTATTATCTTAATAATACCAGGGTAGAAGATGAAGCGGGAAAAAAGATCCGTCTCGATTATGAAATGGATTCCACCGATGATTTCCTCTTCATCTGGGGACAAACCCTTCTTACTATTATTACCCTTGGAATTTATTCTCCTTGGGCATATTGCAAAGTTATGGGAAGGATTCTGGGAAAAACTTCTTTGGAAGAACAGGGATAAGTTAAATATTAAACAATTAATTCCCTGGCTCAGTTATTTGATGTTTAAGCCTATTGTACTTATGAATTATGGGGAGACCATCATTCCATAGATTATGCCCTCATTCAGCATTTTGATGTGAGCTGGATCTCAAACTTCTTCGATGATCCTCCGGAAGGATCCAGGGAACTCCGCACACTTGCATGGCACCAGGGAAATATCATCCCTACACCATGCATGATGATAGCTAATCAGCAAATGGATGTTCCTGATCATCAGTTTTCTTTTATTTCCGGTTTCACAGGAATTCCTATGTATCCTGGTTAAGTCAGTTCCCCCCAATGATAATTACCGGATCATTGACACTGAAAACAACCTTCTGGGGAATTTTACAGGAAAAGATCTCATAGAAGATGGTTTCAGTATCATGATCCAGGAGCCTAATTCAGCCAGTGTTTTCGAGCTACAAAGAACAAGATGAGAGAACAATATTTAGCTGACTGACTGAATGTTCTCTATCAATCTCTGCAGGAAATGTTCAGCTACAATAATCTCTGTTATTCCATTTATTAGAAATTGTATGCCCACACACAATAGCAGGAATCCCATAATTTTTGAGAGTGCATTCATACCGGTATTGCCAAAAAAGTTAAGGATCTTGTCTGAGGCTCTGAGGGTCAGAAAAGCTGCAAGAACTGTCAGGAAAATTCCCAGGACAATCGCGGAATAATCCACCCATCTGTCTGTTCCGGCGGAAAGTCCGATAGTAACAGCAATAGCCCCGGGACCGCTCAGGCTGGGCATTGCCAGGGGGGTAAATGAGACATCTTTTTTCTCCACAGCTTCTTCTTTTGTTTCAGTTTTCATTTCATTTTCTTTTGCCTGCAACATAGAGAAGGCAACTTTTATAACCATAACACCTCCCGCTATCCTCAGCCCCGGAATAGAAATCCCGAAAAATTCCATAATTACAGTTCCGGCAATCAGGAAGGTTATGAGTATTCCAATGGTATAAACGGAAGCCTTAAAAGCCTGATTCTGCCTTTCCTTTTTAGTCTTATCACCGGTTATTGACATGAATAAAGCCGCAGTACTAACAGGATTTGTGATAGGTAACAGGGCAACCAGTGTTGCCAAAATAGTATTGATCCATTCAATCATAAATATGAATTTTAAAAGTTAGTGTTTGTTTGCTAACAATTAAGTTCGGATTATGACTTATTTTTTGGGAAAAAACTGATAAGATAAAAACACTTCTCCAGCTTCTAATGTAACCCCAGCACCTCCTCCAAAGAAAAGGTATTGAGCGACAAACCATACCTACATCACCTATTGCTCCCAGTAAACGCCGATAAAGCTTCTGCCGTTTTCACAAGCTTGATAAACTCGCCACGATTTCCTTCCCCGTCTTCTCCCCTTCCGGATCTTGCCAGTGAAAGTACATCATCAACCCTTAAATTTTCTTTGTATTCCGAATCACGGAGGAGCATACCAAATCCTGCCACCGCTGCAGAAAAGCGGAAATTATCAGAGACTTCATTCAGTGCTGCTAATTCTCCTTTTACCGGACGTTCAATCAGAGTGCTCTTAAATCCATCAGGTTTTTTGTAACGAAGCTTGATGGTAAGTAATTCAGCATTCATGTCGGGGTTAACTTTGTTTCTTTCAGGACGGGACTGGTATTTCAAGTCATCAATATCCTTTATTTTCTCATCAGAATCCGCAGGTATTATCTCATATAGAGCGGTAACGGTATGGCCTGCACCCATTTCACCGGCATCTTTCTTATCATCATTGAAATCTTCATCATTTAACAGTCTGTTCTCATAACCAATCAAACGATATGCTTTCACTCTCTTAGGATTGAATTCAAGCTGGAATTTTACATCTTTTGCAATGGTATACATGGATCCGGCAAATTCACTGATTAAAAATTTCCTTGCCTCCTGAATATTATCGATGTAGGCATAATTGCCATTCCCCTTGTCTGCTATTATTTCCATTTTATCATCCTTGTAATTTCCCATTCCGAAGCCCAGAACAGTCATATAGATCCCTTTCTCACGTTCCTTTTCTATCTTTCTTTCCATCTCTGCGTTAGAAGAAGGCCCGATGTTAAAATCACCATCCGTAGCCAGAATAATGCGATTATTTCCTCCTTCTATAAAGCTCTCGGTTGCCACTTTATATGCCAGCTTCAGGCCTGCACCTCCTGCTGTTGATCCCCCGGCACTAAGTCCTTTAATGGCTTCCAGAATTTCATCTTCTTTATCTCCCGGTGTAGATTCCAGGACAAGACCTGCAGCTCCGGCATAAACGACAATAGCAACCCTGTCTTCCTCTCTCAGTTGCTTAACCAGTAATTCAAAAGAAGATTTCAAAAGAGGCAGCTTATTAGGTGAATTCATTGATCCGGAAACATCAAGGAGAAATACCAGGTTAGAGGCAGGCAACTCATCTTTATCCATTTCCATCCCTTTCAGTCCCACATGCAATAAATGATGATCATTATTCCACGGGCAAACTGATAATTCGGTTGTAACTGAAAAAGGGTGATCATCTTCCGGTTCCGGATAATCGTAAGAGAAATAATTGATCATTTCTTCGATTCTTACAGCATCCTTAGGCGGGACCTGTCCCATGTTCAGGAATCGTCTGACATTGGAATAGGAAGCCCTGTCAACATCTATTGAGAAAGTAGACAGAGGCTGATGAAAAACATCCTTATATCCGTTTTCATGGATGGTTGAGTAACTTTCGGTATTAAAAGGCTGGACAAATGAACTCATATTCCCGGTCTGAACTGTGCTATAAGAGGCCGATAAAGGCATTGATTTGCTCTTTAATGTTTTTCGCACCACAAGTTCTTCAAGTTCCACCGGGGCAGAAATTAACCGGACGTTCAATGTTTTCCTGCCCGAAACTTTTATTTCTTTTGTTTCATATCCCACACAGGCAAATACAAGTATATCCTCAGTACCATTTACCTTAATCGAATAATGTCCGTTAATATCTGTAATTGTGCCGCTTGAAGTATTTTTCGCTGTCACACTTACCCCCGGAAGCGCTTTTCCGTTTTCATCACTAACGGTTCCCGAAATAAATACAGGGTTTGCTGAAAGCATAAAGGTAGAGATGAATAATAAAACTGAAAATGCTACTAATTTTTTCATGGCTTAGGCTTTTAAATTAAAATTCAACTACAGGATGCAGGAATGAAATTGATTCCATAAATTTTTTGATTTTTTTGGGAAGTGGGGGTTAGGTGAAGGGATTGGAGGAGTAAAACAAATTGGGGGTCAAACTGAGAGACGTCCGGGTGGAGGGATTAGAGGCAGGTAAACGCCCGGATTAGAAGATATCCAGGAGAGGAGACGCCCAGGTTGGGCGTCTCTACTTTGTTTTCTCCGAAAACTTACCGAAATTTGGTAGGACCTGAAAAGACAATATAAATAGCCAGGAATTGATTAAAGACCCCTCAATAAATAAAGAAAAGGAATTACTGGAAAAATTCAGGAATAATCAGGATCTCGAATATCTTGGAGCACTGTATTCTCCTTATATCCATCTGGTTTACGGAGTATGCCTGAAATATTTCAAGGAAAGAGAACGGGCCAAAGATGCAGTTATGGAAATCTTTGAAAAGCTTATTGAAGAAATTCCCCGTCATGATATCCGTAATTTTAAAAGCTGGCTGTATGTTCTCACAAAGAACTACTGTCTGATGGAATTACGCTCATTAAAATCGAAAGACGAGAAAGCAAAGAAGTATATTGAAGAAGAAAGCATTTTTATGGAATCAGAGGCGAAAATGCATCCTGTTGACGAGGAGGGTTCGGAACTTAATAAAGCTCTCCAGGAGTGTATCGAAGCACTTAAAAACGAACAAAAAGAATGCATATGCTTGTTTTATTATAAAGATAAGAGTTACGAGGAAATATCGCAAATAATGAATCTTGAGTTGAAAAAAGTCAAGAGTTACTTGCAAAACGGAAAGAGAAATTTGAAAATTTGTCTGGAGAAGAAAAATGTCGAAAAAAAATAAACATAAGGTCATCAGAGATCTTCTTCTTTACCTGAGGGGAAAGTTATCAGGGAAAGAGAAGAACCAAATCGAAAGGAATATGCAGAAGGATCCATTCGAAGCTGAGGCTATGGAGGGTTTTGAATCCTTTAAAGCGGACGAGATTGAGGAAGATTTTTTGGAAATTAATTCACGTCTGGATAAGCGGGTAAAAAGAAAAAACCGTTTTATGGCATATAGAATTGCCGCTTCGATAGCTGTAATTATTGGTCTTTCCCTGACCTTCTTTTTAATATCTGACAGGGAAATCAGTGAGGTTCCCATAAAGCCCGAAGTTTCGGAAAAATTGGAATTGCCTGATGAAAAAGAGCAAGCTGAAAGGCAAAAAAACACAGAGGCTGAAGCGGATAAGGATCCGGAAGAACAGGATAAAAATAGATTTCCTGAGGAAAAGGCTGTCAGACAAAGTACAGAACCTATGGTAACCAGGAAAGACGAGGTTGTGAAAAGGCCTGAGCTTGATATGAGTAAGATTGGAGATGAGGCTGTTCAGATGGAAGAATCAGAAAATGTAAAAGGAGAATTACAGTCCGAAGAAGTGGTAGAGATAACGTCTCCTCCTGAAACAGCAGAACCGGTCCGTAAGGCTGTTAAGGATCAAAAATTTGCTGAAGCAGAAAAAGAAACCGCTTCAGAAGATAATTACCGCCAGCGTGCTATGGCTGCTAAAAAGAGTATGATCCCTGAAATGCAATCAGCAGAAAAAAAAGAAAGATTAATAAGCGGAGTGGTTTTATCAGCGGAAGACAGTTTGCCTGTTCCGGGAGCAGCAGTATGGCTTGAAGGAACAGACAGAGGTACAGTTACTGATAAGCAGGGCCGTTTTGAAATAAAACCAACAGGTGAAGGGCTTAATGAATTGAATGTGAGCTATATCGGCAAGGAGCCGGTAAAAACAAAAGTAAGCAGCGATGCAGATCTTGAGATATTGATGAAGCCAAATTCTCTTGCCCTGGAGGAGGTTGTTATAGTGAAACAGGGAAAAACTGCACATGAACTAACAGGAGGTGTAAGCAGAATTGAGGAAGTTGACGGGACAGTTGAGAATCCCTATCAGGGAGCTTATCCTTTAGAAGGTAAAAGAGAATTCAAAGAATATATTAAAGAAAATATGATCTATCCTGATACTACCCGGAGTAGCAGGGAGTTGGTGGTGCTAAAATTTATCATTTTACCTGATGGCCGGCCATCGAACATTAAAGTAATTCGTAGTCCTGGAGAAAAATTTTCTGAAGAAGCGATCCGGCTTCTGAAAAACGGACCCGATTGGATACCCATTAAAAAAGATGGAAAATACATACCTGAAGAAAAGAGGTTGAGAATGATTTTTCAAAAATAGCCGGTTTATCGGGTTTATCCTGCACAGTATTCTTTTAATTCAGACTCATTCCAGATTAACGCTATTTGCTTAATAACATAGACACATAGCCAATTATCGATATGTTAAACGTCATTTAGGGCTTAACATCGTTGCATTTGCTTGTGATTTTACTTAATTTGAGCAGCTTGAAAAACACTTTTTTTTGATATGAATGAACAAAACTTTAACCGCAGAAAATTTATCAGGGCTACGCTCCTGGGATCTGCAGCAGTAATTGCAGGTAAAAACGCAAGAGGTTCGGAAAATAAATATCATGAACAAAACGATGCCTTGTCACCAAAGATCGTTACCCGGAAATTAGGCAATACCGGTCTTGAGCTTCCGATAGTAAGCATGGGAGTTATGCGGGCCGATAATCCTTCGCTGGTAAAAGCAGCTTTGAAAAAAGGCGTTGTTCATCTCGATACAGCACATGTATACCAGGGAGGAAGAAATGAAGAAATGCTTGGCAGGCTGCTTCAGGATTATCCTCGCGATTCTTATATAATAGCATCAAAAGTAAAGGTGGATGGTTTTAACAGTGAAACAGGGAAATACACTGAAGAAACAAATCCCGATGAAATATTTGAAAAACTAAATATAAGCCTGGAGAGACTGGGAATTGATCATGTAGACATTCTCTACCTTCACGCAATTCAGTCTTATGATGCCGCTCTCTACAAACCCATTCTTAAAAATCTAAAGAAAATAAAGAAAACGGGCAAAGCACGCTTTCTGGGGGTGTCAACCCACAGAAACATGCCTGAAGTCATTGAAGCAGTAGTAGACAGTAAGGTATATGATGTAGTGCTGACCTCCTATAATTTTCAGATGAAAGATGACATGAAAATGGAGAATGCCCTGAAGAAGGCTGCAGAGGCAGGTATTGGAATTGTAGGTATGAAGACTATGGCCGGCGGCTTCCTGGATAAAGAAAGAACAAAAAAGGTAAATGCTAAAGCAGCACTGAAATGGGCCCTTCAGAATAAAAATATTCATACCACAATACCAGGGTATACAAGCTTTGATGAACTGGAAGATTCCTTCTCGGTTATGGAGGATCTTACATTGACAGAGCAGGAGAAGCAAGACCTGAAACTGGATGAGGTTTCAGCAAGTCTTTTCTGCACAGGATGTGAAAAATGCGTAAAAAGCTGCAGGCATAAGCTTAATATCCCTGATTATATGAGGGCTTACATGTACACCTATGGTTATCATGAGCATAATAAAGCTCAGAATGTGCTGGCCTCCCAGAAAATCAATGCCGCCAGCGTATGCGAAGCATGCAATGTATGTACAGCAAGCTGTCAAAAGGGTTTTGATGTGGCGGAAAGGATCAGGGATGTCAGCAGGTTAGCCGATGTTCCTCAAGAATTCTTCACCTGATAAGAATATATTTATATTGAATTAAAATTCTCCAGAGTATCAAATTAGAAGAAACCAATGAAAACATCATTCATCTTACTATCGGTTCTTTTCATTTTTCATAATAACAGTGAAAACATTTCATTTCCTGAAAAATCAGGTTGGGAATTATCTACCGATTTTCCGGTTTATACTCCCTCAAACCTGTGGGATTACATCAATGGTGCGGCAGATGGCTATTTAAGCTTTGGTTTCCAGAGCCTTACAATGGCTGAATACACCAAAGGGAAACACACCATAAAGGTTGAAGTATATCGTCATAAAGATACTCAGCACGCGTTTGGTATTTATGCTACCGAACGTTCACCCCGGTACGAATTTCTTGATATTGGAGCTCAGGGTTATCAAAAAGGTGAAATCCTGAATTTTCTGGCAGGAGAAAATTATGTTAAGCTACAAACCAATACAGATAAATCAAAGGCAGTTAAAGCCATGATAAGCATTGCAGAGTCTCTTGCAATGAACCTTGAACCTGATGCAAATTTTCCGGAGTTACTGAAGGCATTTCCGGAAGAAGGAAAAAATGCCAACCGGGAAAGTTTTGTTGCTCAAAATTTTCTCGGTCACGAATTTTTTAATGAGGTATTCGCGGCAGATTATAGTATTAATGATGAAAAATTCCGTTTATTCCTGACTGAAAAATCTTCACCAGAAGAATGTAAAATGTTGATCAGTAATTATACTGAATTCACGGGACAGGACCTGTCTCCTCTTGAACAAGGTTTTTTCCAGATTAAAGACAGGTATAACGGGGACATCTTCATGATTTGGGAAGGCAATTTTATTTATGGGGTTTATGATTGTAAGGATCCGGAATTAATTGAAGAATATCTGGAGAAAATGGGTATGATGATTTAATGAAAATGTTATCTTACATAAATGACCCTGGCGTAAATTCTGGACTCTTAAATTGGGATTAGAAGGAATTCAAGTGGCTCTAAAAAAACACTTTGCACTTCATGTTGACGGGATATATGCATCTGAATCTGAAAAAAAGTCATTAAGTTTTAAGGCAAGAGTCAAAGGCATCACTCCCTCACCTGCCCATCCCCATAAACGATATACTTCGTAGTAGTCAGCTCCTTTAATCCCATAGGTCCGCGAGCATGCAATTTCTGTGTGCTTATTCCGATTTCTGCTCCGAAACCAAATTCAAAGCCATCGGTAAAACGGGTAGAAGCATTTACGTATACTGCAGCTGCATCAACTTCCTCAAGGAATTTCTGGGCGTGGGTATAGTTCTCAGTTATGATAGATTCACTGTGCTTTGTGCCATAAGTATTGATATGTGCAATTGCCTCTTCAAGGCTGTCGGCAGTTTTTACGGAGATAATATAATCGAGATATTCTGTCCCCCAGTCTTCTTCAGAAGCCTCAACTGCATAATCGATAAGCTTACAGACTCTCTCATCCCCTCTTATCTCGACATTTTTAGTACGCAATTTATCACCAATTGATGGTAACAACTGAGCGAGAACCTCAGAATGTATGACCATGCTTTCTGCTGCATTGCATACTCCTACCCGGTGGGTTTTGGAATTAAAAACAATATCCACTGCTTTTGCCGGATCTGCCCACACATCAACATATACATGGCAGTTTCCAACACCGGTTTCTATTACAGGAACAGTGCTGTTCATAACCACGGTTTGAATGAGTCCTGCACCTCCCCGCGGAATTAACAGGTCGAGATAGTCATTGAGCTTCATAAGAGCAACAGCACTCTCTCTTGAAGTATCCTGTACAAGCTGGACGGCATCCTCCGGCAATCCTGCTTCAGCCAGGGCATCCCTCAAAATGGAAACCAGTACATTATTGGAATTATAGGCTTCCTTCCCTCCTCTCAGAATTACTGTATTACCGGTCTTAATACAGAGCCCAAAAACATCTACGGTAACATTGGGTCTGGCCTCGTAAATCATTCCAATAACACCTATAGGGACTCTTTTTTTTCCGATCAAAAGGCCATTTGGTCTTTTATTCATTGAAATCACCTCACCAATTGGATCCTCCAGTTGAATAAGTTCAAGCAAGCCTTCAGCAATTCCTTCGATTCTCTCCCTTGTCAATCTCAGTCTGTCAATAATTGCTCCTGACAGACCGTTCTTTCCAGCATTTTCAAGATCTTTTTCATTTTCTATTAATATGAGTGCAGCATTTCTTACAAGATTCTCTGCAGCGATCCTGAGCACGCGGTCCTTTTGAGAAGATAAGGATTTTTGAAGTATTGCAGAAGCTTTTTTCGCCAGCTTCCCTTTATCTATTAATTCCTGCATAATATTCATTTTAAAATGTTTCGGCAGTCTTCGGTGATACAAAAAAAGTTCCCACTTCTTTTCCTTCCAGCACTTCGAAAATGATAAGAGGATCGGATCCATTTGTGATAATCATATCTACATTCTCAGCAGCACATAATCTTGCAGCAGCTATCTTGCTGGCCATCCCTCCGGTGCCAAAATCTGAGTTATGTGTGTAGGCATAACGTTCAATATCCTCTTCAAAATCTATGACCTTTGAGATCAAGACGGCACTTTCGTTGGAAGAAGGATCATCAGTGAACATGCCATCTATATCACTCAGAAGTATAAGCAGATCTGCTCCTGTTAGTGTAGCAACAATCGCCGAGAGGGTATCATTATCGCCAAATTCGATCTCATCTGTACTGACGGTGTCGTTCTCATTGATCACAGGCACAATTCCCATCTTAATCAGTTCTTCCAGGGTGTTTCTTGCATTTTGTTTTCTGATGCTGTTTTCAAGTCCGTCTTTTGTCAGCAGTACTTGAGCAACAGTCTTATTATATTCTTCGAAGAATTTATCATATATTTTGATCAACTCAGCCTGACCAATAGCTGCAAGGGCCTGCTTTTTAATTTTATTCTCAGGTTTTCTATCGAACCCCATTTTTCCCGCTCCCGTTGCAATGGCCCCTGAAGAAACCAGTATGACCTCTTTCCCGGAATTACTTAAATCGGTAATCACCCTCACAAGCTTTTCAATCCTCAAGAGATTCAATTGACCCCCGGCATGGGTAAGTGAACTGGAACCGATCTTGATCACTATCCGTTTTTTATATTTAAGTCCCCCACGGTGTATCATACTTCCTCATTCTTTATTTTATCCATAATTCTTTTCTGCCATCCGCTGTATTTTTCTATTTGCATCCTGTTGCAGATTTTATCCAGTTTATCTTTTATTCTTCCTGTCGAAAGATTCCCTATGCTTCCGGGATGACTGTATTCAGGATTCTCAACGGGCTTAAAATCGCCTTTTTTGATCTCTTCAGCTACCTGGCGATATGCTTCCCTGAATGATTCACCCGATTTTACCTTTTCATTGACAGCATCTACACTTCCAAGATATTTGTATATCTCAACTTCTGTGGCATTCTCATTCACTTTTAATCCCGGTAGGATATACCCGAGAATTTCAAGGCATTCTTTCAGTTCAAATATTGCCGGGAAAGTGATCTCCTTTAAAAGCTGAAAATCCCTGTGATATCCTGAAGGTAGATTATTTATAAGGCTCTGAACTTCGAATTCCCGGGCCTGTATTCTGTTGGCTTTTGCTCTGAGCAATTCAAGGACATCCGGATTTTTTTTGTGAGGCATAATTGAAGAACCGGTAGTTAGCTCATCTTCCAGAGAAAAGAGTTTGAAATTCTGATTCAAAAAGAGTACAAGGTCATATGATAGCTTTGATATTGTTCCGGCTATGGAGGAAAGGCCGCCTAAAAGCATTTTTTCGGTCTTCCCTCTGGATAACTGTGCATTTATAGAATTGATATGCATATCGGAAAATTCGAGCAATACAGTTGTAAAAGCCCTATCAATAGGAAAGGATGAACCATACCCGGCAGCAGAACCTAATGGATTCAGGTTAACATAATCAAAAATCCCTCTGAGTAAATAAAGATCTTCGGTAAAAGCTTCCGCCCATGCTGAATACCAGAGACCGAAAGAAGAATACATAGCTGCCTGTAAATGAGTATAACCCGGCATTAAAAAAGATTTTGAATCTTCAGCTTTCTCAAGCAAAGTTTCAGCCAGTTCTTTTATTATGTATGCAATATTGATGATCTCCTCACGGTAAAATAATTTAAGGGCAACCAGCACCTGGTCATTCCTTGAACGTGCAGTATGAATACGCTTACCGGTTTCTCCCAGTTTCTTTACAAGGATATTTTCAAGTTGTGAATGAACATCTTCTACACCTTTATCAATTTTGAATTTCCCATTTTCCAGGTCATCATAAATAGCAATCAAAATGTTCACAATATCATCTGATTGTTCTTTTTTTATAAGCTTAACCTGGTACAACATTTTTACATGGGCAACAGAAGCCAGAACATCAAACCTGGCAATATGTATGTCATAATCCCTGTCTTTACCCACCGTAAATTCAAGAACTTTCTTATCAGTTTTTATGCCTTTATCCCAGAGTTTCATTAAAATTTAAAGTTTTTTAATAAATTGATATATAGATCAATTGCTTTATTTATATCATCCTTTACTATATATTCATCAGGTTGATGTGAAAGGGATGATTTTCCGGGGCCGATTTTAACCGATGGTGCAGGTATCAAAGCCTGATCGGACATGGTTTTAGAGCCGTAGGTCGAAATCCCCATAGCTTCAGCCTTATGCACGAGAGGATGATCCGGATCTATGGAAGATGACCTCAACCGGAAAGAACGCGGAATTACTTCAGATCTAATATTATCCTTTATAATATCCACCACTTCTTCATTGCGATATAATTCATTCATTCTGACATCAATTACGAAGCGACATTCATCGGGAATCACATTGTGTTGATACCCCGCTTCTATCTGGGTGATTTCGACCTGCACTTCACCCAGGAGATCAGATTTTCTGTCAAACTCCAGCTTTTTTATTCTCCCGATATCTTCTATTGCCTTGTAAATAGCATTATCACCTTCCTGGTGAGCAACATGACCGGATTTTCCTTTAGCCAGACAGTCTATGACCACCAGTCCTCTCTCACAAATAGCCATTTCCATTTCAGTGGGTTCTCCAACAATAGCCAGATCAATTTTTTCTATTTCCTCCAGTGCTGTACTGATCCCATTGGGGCCTGAATTTTCTTCTTCAGCAGATAAAAGTAAAACCAGGTTATAGTTTCTGTCATCCAGTTGCGCAAGCTCAACGAATGCAAACATCAGAGATACCAGGGAGCCGCCTGCATCACTGCTGCCCAGACCGTAAATTCTGTCCTCATCCTCTTCAGCCAAATAAGGATCCCGTGTCCAGCCTGCAACCACCTTGATTGTATCCATATGTGAGTTAAGAAGGATCCTGGGAAGGGATTCGTCAATAATTGATTCGACCCAGATGTTATTATTTTTTTTATTCACGATAAAATCCCTTTCTCTTAACCAGTTTTCAAGGAATCGGGATAAAAGTTCTTCATCACCACTCATTGAAGGAATGGCAATAATTTGCTGTAACAGGGAAAGAGCCTGTTTTTCGGTAGTTTCATTCATTTCAGTTTTATTAATTCATTGTAAGAGGTAACGATACCTTTAATCAAGGCAGAACTCATTCCATTGTGCTCCATTTCATTTAAACCGGCAATGGTACATCCCATGGGAGTGGTCACTTTATCAATTTCGGCTTCTGGATGGCTCCCGGATTCAAGTAACAGCTTTGCCGCTCCCTTAGCTGTTTGTGCGGCTATAAACTGAGCTTCAGAGGCATGAAACCCGGTTTGTATGCCACCCTGTGAAGCTGCACGAATATATCTTATAAAAAATGCCACGCCGCATGCGGCAAGTATCGTGGATGCACCAATAAGTCTTTCTGGAATTACCAGAACTTCACCTACCAGATCGAAAACTTCTTTAATAATTTCCAGCTTTTCTTCATCTTCTCTTTGTGATGCCAGACAGGTCATAGATTCGCTTACAGTGATAGCCGTATTGGGCATAGCAAGTATTACCGGGACATCTTTTCCTGTTCTCTCTTTGATTTCCTGTATTGAGTATGCTGTTACCACCGAAACCAGGATTTTGGAAGAATCAAGTGCCGGAGCAATTTCATCCAGTATATTGAAAAGTTGTTTAGGCAAGACTGTGAGGATAATCAGATCAGAAGATTTAACAGCAGCAATATTATCCCTGGTAATAATCACTCCTTCTTCTTCAGTTACATCAATCATTTCCAACCTCCTTCGTGTCAGGGTAAAATCAGAAGGTTTATATTTTCCGGTTTTTTTTATGCCTTTATATATTGCAGTTCCAATATTTCCTGATCCGATTATGGCAATTTTATTAGGTAAGTTCATGGAATTCTTAGTTTATAATAATTTATACAAGTTAAGGGTTTTAAATATTATCAAGCTCATCCTTATTCACCGAATAATATATTTTTGATGCATTGGACATAATTTTGGTAAAACCTTTAACATCTTCCGATGTCCATCCCAGATTCTCTTCCCCATACCGGGCAAATTCAGGATCCATCAGATCGTAAGGACTTTCTATTCCGGTGATATTATAGGAGTATGGTCTCAGACGAACAGATACCTTACCACTTACATTTCTCTGAGTGCTTTCCAGAAAAAGCTCGATATCTCTCAATGAAGGTTCCAGAAACTGAGCTTCATGAACAAACATTCCATACCAGTTTCCCAGTTGCTCTTTCCAGTATTGCTGCCATTTAGAAAGCACATTTTTCTCAAGATGATAGTGAGCATCAATAAGTATCCTTGCAGCAGCAGCTTCAAATCCCACTCTTCCCTTTATTCCTATTATGGTCTCTCCTACATGAATATCTCTTCCCACTCCATAGGCTGAAGCAATTTTTTCGAGATCTTTTATGAGAGTCACTTTGCTATCATACTTCTCATCATTAAGAGCTACAGGCTCTCCACTGGAAAATTCAAGTGTAATAAGTTCACTACCTTCCTTGCTAACCGGATTCATGAAAGCTTCCTCAGGAAGTTCCATATGTGAGGTGAGGGTTTCCTGTCCACCCACTGAAGTACCCCATAATCCTTTATTTATCGAATATTTTCCTTTTTGAGCAGTATAGTCCAGATCATGATTTTTCAACCATTTTATTTCTTCTTCCCGGCTGATGGATAGTTCCCTCACGGGAGCAAGAACCTGTATTTTTGGATCAAGGATCATGGCCATGGATTCGAATCTAACCTGATCATTTCCTGCTCCTGTGGAACCATGTGCGATTGCAGGAATGCCCATTTTCTCAGCATATTCAATAATCTTCATGGCCTGAAAGCTTCTTTCCGAACTCACTGAAACAGGATAATTCCTGTTTCGCAAAACATTTCCAAAAATCAGGTAACGAATGCATTTTTCATAGTATTCTTTTTGTGCATCAATACTTACATGATGAGAGGAACCAAATTCATATGCCTTTTTTTCAATCTCTTTCAGTTCTTCTTCATCAAAACCTCCGGTATTAACGATAGCCGTTTCAACCTCAAAGTCTTTTTCAGAGCTAAGATATTTTGTACAAAAGGAAGTATCCAACCCCCCGCTAAACGCCAGAACCACTTTTTTCCCCATCTGAGATGCTTTTAGTTTATATTATTATTCGAGTAGAATTCAAACACTGACTAACTTTATTCAATAATGATCTTATCAATTTTTATTTTTGCTTTTTTCATTTCTTCTTCCGTTTTTTCAGGTGCTTTAATCATACCGGTACATAAGCAATGGCTTCTTTTCGTCCTCACAAGAATGTCATAGTAAGCACATGATTCGCAACCTTTCCAGAATTCTTCATCATCTGTCAGCTCAGAAAAGGTAACCGGCTTATAGCCAAGATCGGAGTTTATTTTCATTACCGCAAGGCTTGTAGTTAACCCAAATAGTTTTGCTCCCGGAAAAAGCTCAAAAGAAAGGTACATAGCTTTTTCCTTGATGGCCTTGGCAAGTCCGAAACCTCTATATTCATTGGAAATAATCAAGCCGGAATTTGCCACATATTTATTATGGCCCCATGATTCAATATAACAGAATCCGGCCCATCTGCCGCTTGTGGTAACCGAAATCACTGCTTTTCCTTCAAGTATTTTCGAGCTTATGTATTCATGAGACCGAACCGCGATTCCTGTTCCTTTTTCCTTCGATGCTTTTAAAATAGCATCAACAATGATTTCCACATATCTTAAATCTGTGGTCCCTGCATTTCTTACAATAAATTTGTCCATATTCTCATATCTTTATTTTGGGGATAACTTTTCCCAGTTGTTCCTGAATATCTTCTTTCTTTGCTCCATCGCGGGGTATAATTAAAATGGTATCATCACCGGCTATTGTCCCTGCAATTTCAACTAAATTCATGGAGTCCAATGCTGAGGCAATACTGTTTGCATAACCTGGCAGAGTTTTGATCACCAACAAGCCCTGGGCAAACTCAAAGGAAACAAATCCTTCTATAAGGAACCCTGACCATGGAGTTACAGGCTCATGATTATCCTCTTCAGGCAAGTGGTAAACATAACCTTTCTCTTCATCATATATTTTTGCTACTCTCAGATGCTTCAGATCACGTGATAAGGTTGCCTGAGTCATTGAAAAACCCTTCTCCTTAAGAAGATTCAAAAGTTCTTCCTGGCTGGCAATACGCTCATTATTAATTAATTTGCGTATCTGAAGCAGTCTTTCATTTTTATTTTTCATGTATATTTATTCGTTATATTTGCAAATTTATGCATTTATTATGATAATTATCAAATTTATTCAGGTTTTTTTATAGTTTTGTAAACAATTTATAGACTAAATTTTATAATTTATTATTCTTAACATGTTTTTAATAATTAATTTTTAGAAATGATGATCTATATGTAATCAATATTTATTTTTAAAAAATTTTTATTTTAACCAGCCTTTTTATGGATAAATCGATTAAAAAAGTAATAATACTTGGATCCGGAGCCTTGAAAATAGGAGAAGCCGGAGAATTTGATTATTCGGGTTCACAGGCACTGAAAGCCTTAAAGGAAGAAGGAGTTGAAACAGTATTGATCAATCCTAACATCGCAACAGTTCAAACTTCGGAAGGTATTGCTGACAAGATATACTTCCTCCCAATCACCCCTTATTTTGTTGAACGTGTAATAAAAAAAGAAAATCCAGATGGTATTTTATTATCATTCGGGGGACAAACTGCGTTGAATTGTGGTACTGAACTTTTCAAATCCGGCACACTTGAGGAAAACAATGTAAAAGTACTTGGAACACCGGTTCAGGCTATTATGGACACTGAGGACAGGGAATATTTTGTAAGAAAACTGGGAGAGATCAACATCGACACTCCCACCTCAGTTGCTGTAACGGACGTTAAGTCAGCCGAAAACGCCGCAAAAAAACTGGGCTTCCCGGTCATTATCCGGGCAGCTTATACACTTGGAGGTCAAGGAAGCGGTTTCTGCAAGGATATGGAGGAACTCAAAAAGATGGCAGCCATAGCTTTTTCCTATTCCAAACAAATTCTTGTAGAAGAATCTTTAAAAGGCTGGAAAGAAATAGAGTACGAGGTAGTGCGGGATAAATACGATAATTGCATTACCGTATGTAACATGGAGAATTTTGATCCTCTTGGCATTCATACCGGGGAGAGTATCGTGGTTGCTCCTTCTCAGACACTCACGAATTCCGAATATCACAAGCTAAGAAAAATATCCATTGACCTCATCAGGCACATTGGAGTGATCGGAGAATGTAATGTACAGTTTGCACTTGATCCGGAATCGGAAGAATACCGGGTTATTGAAGTGAATGCAAGGCTTTCTCGCTCCAGTGCTCTTGCTTCCAAAGCAACCGGTTATCCCCTTGCATTTGTTGCTGCAAAACTTGCCCTGGGATATGGTCTTCATGAATTAAAGAATTCCATCACCCGGACAACACCGGCTTTCTTTGAGCCGGCATTGGATTATATTGTCTGTAAGATCCCCCGCTGGGATTTGAATAAGTTTTCGGGAGTTTCCAAAAAGATAGGAAGCAGCATGAAATCGGTGGGTGAGGTTATGGCGATAGGCCGGACATTTGAAGAAGCTATTCAGAAAGGAATCCGGATGATTGGCCAGGGAATGCATGGTTTTGTGGCCAATCACAAACCCGATTATGAAGATTATCTAAAAGAGCTGGAAGAACCAACCGATATGAGGCTTTTTGCAATAGCTGAAGCATTCTGGCACGGAATGACTGTTGAAGAGATCCATGCAAAATCTAAAATTGATAACTGGTTTCTTTTCAAACTGAAAAAGATCTTTGACATAGAACAGGAATTAAATAAGTTCAATGATATTCAGGAAGTTCCGGATGAGCTGATATTAAATGCAAAGAAATCAGGCTTTTCAGATTTTCAACTGGCAAGAATAATTGTCAAGAATGATAAATACGAAGAGAATTTGCTCAACATACGCCGATACAGAAAAGAGAAAGGGATGGTCCCGGTAGTTAAACAGATCGACACCCTTGCTGCAGAATATCCGGCACAGACAAATTATCTATACCTTACTTACAATGGTCAGGAGAATGATATGAATTATTTAGGGGACCATCGTTCAGTTATTGTTTTGGGTTCGGGAGCCTATCGAATCGGCAGTTCTGTTGAATTTGACTGGTGTAGCGTAAATGCTCTTAAAACAGTGAATGAAGAGGGATACCGTTCGGTAATGATCAACTATAATCCTGAAACTGTGAGTACCGACTACGACGTCTGCGACCGATTATATTTTGATGAACTCTCCTTTGAAAGGGTTATGGACATAATTGAACTTGAAAATCCAAAAGGAGTTATAATTTCCATGGGAGGACAAATCCCCAATAACCTGGCCATGCGTTTGCACGGGCAAAATGTAAATATACTTGGCACCTCGCCGGAATCCATAGATAATGCGGAAAACCGTCATAAATTTTCTTCACTGATGGATGAGCTGAAAATAGATCAGCCCCGCTGGAAAGAACTTACCAGCATAGAAGACATATATTCTTTTGTTGATGAAGTGGGATTTCCAGTGCTTGTCAGACCTTCCTACGTATTATCAGGAGCAGCCATGAATGTTGTATCCAACAGGGAGGAACTTGAGCATTTTCTTGATCTTGCAGCAAAAGTATCCAAACAATATCCGGTTGTGGTATCCGAATTCATTGAACAGGCAAAAGAAATTGAAATCGATGCCGTTGGCAATAAGGGAGAGTTGTTTTCCTATGCCATCTCTGAGCATGTTGAATTTGCCGGTGTTCACTCCGGCGATGCGACCATGGTTTTCCCGCCTCAAAAGATATATTTCGAGACAGTTAGAAGGATCAAAAAAATAGCCCGACAGATGGCTAAAGCACTCAATATTACAGGCCCTTTCAACATTCAGTTCCTTGCCAAGGATAATGACATTAAGATCATTGAGTGCAATTTGCGCGCATCGAGAAGCATGCCCTTTGTTTCAAAGGTTCTGAAGGTCAATCTAATTGAACAGGCCACAAAGCTTATGCTGGACATTCCTGTTGAGAAACCTCATAAATCAGCATTCGATCTTGACTATATTGGCATAAAGGCCCCGCAATTCTCTTTTTCCAGGTTAAAAGACGCTGACCCTATTCTGGGAGTAGATATGGCCTCTACAGGCGAAGTGGGATGCATTGGTGATAACTTTTATGAAGCAATCCTGAAATCAATGCTAAGTGTTGGATATACCATTCCTAAAAAGAACATCCTGCTTTCTACCGGTCCTATGCGTTCAAAGGTAGAACTTATCAATTCATGTCGCCTCCTTCAGGAAAAGGGATATAACCTCTTTGCCACCTTCGGAACTCATAATTTCCTCAAACTGAATGGCATTGACTCCACACCCTTACACTGGCCGGATGAGAACAAAAAACCAAATACATTGGATTATCTAAGTTCGGGAATGATTGATCTTGTTATCAACATCCCTAAAGATCTTTCTAAAACAGAGCTTTATAACGATTATACCATCCGCAGAAGCGCTGTTGATTATAACATACCGCTTATCACCAATGCCCGTCTTGCCAGTGCATTTCTAATCGCTGTTGCCACAATTGATGTTGAAGATATTGGGATTAAGGGATGGGGGGAGTATTAGAGGGCAGTTGGCAGTCCTTAGCGGCGGATCTGCATATCCGGGTATCGAGCTTTTATAGGCAATGTTCGAAGTAAACGGTGATCGGTAATCAGTAATCAGTAATCAGCCTGCCCGCCGTCTTGCTGGCCCTTGCTTCGGCAGGCGGGTAATCAGTGGGTCTCCACGACACAATCGTTTTTTCATGAATTATGGCAGTTGGGCGACATGAGGTTGTTGGATGTTTATACTGCAATAAGACAGTCTTTTACGGGATTTAGTTAGATACAAGTTGGCGGTTGGCAGCCTCCAGGCTTTAAGCCTCATATCCGGTTATGTGCTTTAATTGGCAGTGTCCAGGGTAATCGGTGATCGGCATATTGTAAGCAGCAGTGCTATTAGAAAATCATTCCTTCTTCAAGATAATCAAACACTTACTGTTTACCGCTTACTGCTTACTGCTTACCATTTCCCCTTCCCTTCTCATCCTTCAAGTGCATTTGCACCAGAAACAATTTCAAGGATCTCATTGGTAATGCTTGCCTGCCGTGCTTTATTGTAATCGAGTCTGAGTTCTTTAATGAGTTCGGTGGCGTTATCGGTTGCCTTATGCATAGCCGTCATTCTAGCGCCATGTTCAGAGGCATTGGAGTCGAGAAGGGCTTTATGGAATTGTAAACGCAGGCTTTTAGGAATTAATTCTTCAACGATATATTTCTTCGAAGGCTCAAAAATATAATCTATATATGTTGAAGGAATAACCTCCTCAGTCGATTCTTCAACTTCAAGTGGCAAGTACTGTTCAACCATTAATTTTTGGACTGCAGGATTAATGAACTGGTTATAAATGAGATCTACATGATCATACCTGCCATCAAGAAATAAATTAATGATCTCCTCAGCCAATTTTGAAGTATCCCCATAATTTATATTATCGATAATCTCATTATCCGTTTTATAAATGGTAAAATCCCGTTTCTTAAAATGATCTGAAGCTTTCTTACCAATTATCAATAAATCCAGCGAATGATTCATTTTCTGATCACGGTATTTACCATTGGCTACTCCGGTTGCCACTTTAATAACTGAGGAATTAAAATTGCCACATAGTCCTTTATTTGAAGTAATCACAACAAGAAGTACCTTTTCAATTTCTCTTTTCTTAACAAAAAGATTTTCTTCATCCTGTCTTAAGGTATCACTGATAGCCCCAAGAATTTCAGTTAACTTTTCAGAATAAGGCCTGAGCTGGATTATGGTATCCTGAGCTTTTCTAAGTTTTGCTGCCGCGACCATTTTCATGGCACTGGTTATTTGCCTGGTAGAGCTAACCGAGGATATTCTTGTTCGTATTTCCTTAAGATTCGCCATTTAATCTTATTTCTTGTTTTCAAATTTTGAACTTACTTCTTTAGCAACTTTTTCGAGTTTTGAGGTAATTTCGTCGTTTATCTTGCCATCTCTTATCTGGTCGAGCATATCCCTATGTTTTAATTCGAGAAGATCAAGATAATCTTTTTCGAACAGTTTAACCTGGTCAACTGACACTTTTGATAATAACCCCCTTGTACCAAGGTATATGATAGCCACCTGCTTTTCTACCGGCATAGGTTCATGCAGGCCCTGTTTAAGGATCTCCACGTTCTTGGCACCTTTGTTAAGGACAGCCAGGGTGGCGGCATCCAGGTCGGAGCCGAATTTTGAGAATGCTTCCAGCTCACGGTACTGGGCCTGATCAATTTTAAGAGTCCCGGCGATTTTCTTCATTGGTTTAATCTGGGCATTTCCTCCCACCCTTGATACAGAAATACCCACATTGATTGCAGGTCTCACACCCGAATTAAACAGGTTTGTTTCCAAAAAGATCTGTCCATCCGTAATTGAAATCACATTGGTAGGAATATAAGCCGAAACGTCTCCTGCCTGGGTTTCAATAATTGGAAGGGCCGTTAATGATCCTCCTCCTTTTGCCATAGGCTTAAGCGGTTCTGGCATATCATTCATCTTTTTTGCAATATCATCCGATTCAATGATTTTTGCTGCCCGTTCCAGGAGTCTTGAGTGCAGGTAAAAAACGTCACCCGGATATGCCTCACGACCTGGAGGACGACGGAGCAGCAGAGAAACCTCGCGATAGGAAACAGCCTGTTTGGAGAGATCATCATATATGATCAGGGCATGCCTTCCGGTATCCCTGAAATATTCGCCTATGGTAGCTCCAGCAAAAGGAGCATAGAACTGCTGGGCTGCCGGGTCTGCAGCTGTTGCTGCCACAATTACGGTATATGGCATAGCACCCATTTCTTCCAGGGTTTTAGCTACATTGGATACCGTTGAACCTTTCTGACCAATTGCCACATAAATACAGTAAACCGGTTCGCCTTTATCATAAAATTCCTTCTGGTTAATAATAGTATCAATGGCAACCGAAGTTTTCCCGGTCTGACGGTCTCCGATAATAAGTTCCCGCTGGCCTCTTCCGATTGGTGTCATTGAGTCGATTGCTTTTATTCCTGTTTGAAGAGGTTCCTTTACCGGTTGACGATAAATCACACCCGGAGCTTTTCTCTCCAGTGGCAACTCAATGTTATCTCCCTGAATCGGACCTCTGCCATCCAACGGTTCGCCAAGCGTATTAATGATTCTTCCCAGCAGTCCTTCTCCTACTTTTATAGACGCAATACGCCGGGTTCTTTTAACTGTATCTCCTTCTTTGATCAACTCGGAAGAACCTAAAAGTACAGCTCCCACATTATCTTCCTCAAGGTTGAGAATAATGCCCATCACTCCACTATCGAATTCTACCAGTTCATTAGCCTGTACTTGTGAAAGTCCATAAATACGGGCAATACCATCACCCACCTGTAAGACCGTACCAACTTCTTCAAGTTCTATTTCGGTTTTTAAACCCTGAAGTTGTTTCTTTAGTACTTCAGATACTTCTGCAGGTTTAATTTCAGCCATTGTTTTTTTCTAATTTTCTATTGCGGTTTGTAATAAATGCTTTTTAATTTTTTCCAGGCTTGTTTTTATGCTAGCATCAAATTGCTTGTCTTCAACGGTCAGAATAAAACCACCAATAAGACCAGGGTCTATCTTTTCTTCTATATCTATATGTGCTTTATATAGGTTTTCAAGCAGAGATAAAAATTTTTCCCGTTTCTCATCCGGAATGCGGAAAGGGGTTTTTAAGCTGGCATATTTGATTCCTTTCTCTTTTCTGTAAAGAGAAATATAATTCCTGATAATATCATACAGGTAACTTTCTCTTTTATTAGTCAGGAGCAAGTCATAAAAATTGAAACTAAGATCAGATATAAGGTCACCATACACATTTTTAATAAGTGCTTTCTTAGAAGACGTCTTAGCAACAGGACTCTCAATATATTCCTTAAATCCGTTAACTTCAGATGAGGCTCTGATCAATTTCATATCCGCCAACACATTTTCAAGAAGGTTTTCTTCCTTTGCTGAAAGAAAAAGCGCCTTTGCATAACGAACGGATATTTTACTGTCGTTCATAATTAAGGGTATTGGAATTAATTTAATTCAATTTCCTTTAAAAGTCTGTCTACAAGTTCCCTTCCTTCATTTTCATCCTTAAGTTTCTCGCGAAGAATCTTTTCAGCGACATCAACAGAAAGCCTGGCAATCTGCTCTTTAATATCACTTATAACCGAGGCCCTCTCATTTTCAATGGCCTTTCTGGCCAAATTGATCATATTTTTAGCTTCTTCATCTGCTTTCTTCTTTGCCTCGGCAATAAACTTTTCCCTAACATCCCTTGCTTCCTTCATGATCGCATCTCGTTCATTCTTGGCCTCCAGTAAGATCCGTTCATTATCGGCCTTCAGCTTTTCCATTTCATTTTTTGCATTTTCGGCCGACTGAAGTGCAGCGCGGATGGTTTGCTCACGGGTTTTCACCGCATTATTAACTGGTCTCCAGGCATATTTTTTCAGCACAAAAAGTAAAATACTAAAAATAACTAATGTCCAGAATATTAATCCTATTCCCGGCGTAATTAAATCCATGGCCTAATAATTAAAAATTATTTATCCTGTTATTTTTGGAAAAAATCTTTAAAAAACGGGTTGATAACCAATCGTTACCAACCCGTTGTTTTCACTTAACAAGAGCTACTACCACTGCAAACAGCGCAACACCCTCAATAAGAGCACATACAATGATCATAGATGTCTGGATCATAGAAGCTGCTTCAGGCTGACGAGCGATCGCCTCCATTGCCTTAGCCCCGATTCTACCAATTCCCCAGGCCGCACCGAATACTGCGAGTGCTGCTCCGATAGCTGCTAATTCAATCATAACTAAAAAATTTTAAATTTAACATTTATATATGTACCTCTTCTTTTACTGCAAGACCAATAAACAATGCGGAAAGCAAAGTAAATACATACGCCTGCAGGAAAGCAACGAGTATTTCAAGTATATTCATAAACAAAACTATCGCAATTGATGCAGGTGCAACAAATATAGTTTCAAAAATAAAAATCAGTGACACAAGGCTAAGGATAATAATATGACCGGCTGTTATGTTTGCAAACAAACGTATCATCAGAGCAAAAGGTTTCACAAATATCCCTACAACTTCCAGCGGTATCAGTATCGGCGTAAGCCATTTGGGTACTCCGGGAGGTGTAAAGATATGTTTCCAGTAATCTTTTGTTCCGCTAAACTGAGTTATTATGAGGGTAAAAATGGCTAAAACCATAGTAACAGCAATATTTCCTGTCACATTTGCCCCGAAAGGCATTATGGGAGGAAGAATTCCCATAAGATTATTGATCAGGATAAAGAAAAAGACGGTGAGAAGATAAGGCATGAATCTTTCAAACTTTTCTTCACCAATATTTGGAAGAGCAATTTCATTTCTTATGAATACGATCATGGGTTCTAAAAAGCCATTCAGACCCGTGGGAACAATTAGTTTTTCTTTTTTATATACCTTTCCCATCCTGATAAAAAGGATCATCAGAATGATGGAGGCGAAAATCATGGCGGCTACCACCTGTGTGATCGAAAAGTCGAGGGGTAAATATAAGTCTTCGGTTTCTGTCTTTTCTACAATTTTCCCTTTGTATTCTCCATCATATGGGATGTAAAAGTTCTTATATTCATGCCCATGTGCCAGTTTCGATGACATGAAAACCTGGAGTCCCTGGTATTTACTGTAAATAATAACAGGCAAAGGAACACTGATATGTTTACCCTCCGGTGTAGTTATAAGATGCCATTCGTGATGATCTTTAATATGATCGATTACGAATTTTCCTGGCTCAAATTTGTCATGTTCACCGGAATGAGTCTCATTAGAATTTTCTGCCTGACCCTGATGAGTTCTTCTCTCATTAGAGTCCGGTTGTTCAACGGCACTGAGTAATAATGGAAATATAAAACACAATACAATTATTAATCCTACGGGATAAAAAGATCTAATTCCCTTTCTCATCAGAATTATTTTGATTTTTCTTTTTCAAAATATTAACAAAAGTAAATAAAAGATAAATTGTAAATACTAAATAAGCGACAAAATATGATACGAGAAAATGCAAGGAAAGTTCCTTAAAAATGAGGGCAAAAATGCCAAGAAGTGCTAAAAAAAGTAAAAATTTAACTACAACAGCCGATAGAGTGTGCATTATACCTTTATTATCTTCTTTTTTTAATCCTTTGAGAAAAATTATGGAAGAGATGACAGAAATGATGAAAGTTCCGGTAATTAAAACAACTAAATCTCCGAAACTGATTCTGGCTGTCAGAACGGTTGTCCAAATATACCCCAGGCCAATAAGAACAAAATAAATCAGGGTGAGACGCAGATAGTTTTTTAAAGAAGAATTCAAAGCTTTGTTTTTATATGTTCAAATTAATTCATCTTCATGCCGGGATTATTTTTTTCCAAAATTAATAAAGTCTTTCAAAGCCACATAAAGAGCAATAAATACCCCCATTATGGACATTATAATAATAAAAAGCGGTTCTCCTTCATGGAATTTCTCATCAAGCTTCTGTCCACCCCACACCGCCAAAAGGATGATCACAATCATCTGAAAAACTATTCCGGTGTATTTAGCATAACTTTCGAGCCCGGAATATTTACTTTTCTTTTCCTTTTGATCCTTCTTGTTTTTCAAAGGCAGGTTGATTTGATCCGGTCATATCACATTTCCCTGTGAATACAGCTCCAGGTTCAATGGCCAGCTTGTTAGTGGTGATCTCACCGGTCAATTTTGATTTGGCCCTGAGAGAAAGCAATTCAGAAGTAAAGACTTTTCCATCTATACTTCCTTCCACTTCAAAATTTTTACAATGAACCTCTCCGTTAATTTTTCCGGTTTCACCAACAATCACTTTTCCTTTGGTGTTCAATATCCCTTTCAGAGTGCCGTCTACACGGATATCTCCGTTTGAAGTTACATTTCCTTCTATTGATGTGCCTGAGCCGATCAGGTTGATCGTTTGATTATCAACATCTATATTCTTTGCCATTATTATTAGTTAAATTAAAAGGTCTTAAAATTCTTTAACGCTCAAAGATAAAAAATATTTTGGAGAGTGAGTGAAGGGTGATCGGTAAACGGTGATCGGTAAACGGTGATCGGTAAACGGTAAGCGGTGATCAGTGGAGCGGGCCATGGACCATGGATTACTACCCTTCACTCATCACTCATCACCCTTCACCCCATCATACGCCCATTTCAAATAAACAGCACCCCATGTAAATCCACCACCGAATGCTGTAAGGATAAGGTCATCTCCTTTCTTAAGTTGTTCTTCCCATTCCCAGAGGCAAAGAGGAATAGTGGCAGCGGTTGTGTTGCCGTATTTTTCAATATTGATCATGACTTTCTCTCTTGGGAGTCCCATTCTTCTGGCTACAGCTTCAATTATTCTCATATTTGCCTGGTGAGGAACTAGCCAGAGATTACTTTCGGGAGAAAGATTATTTCTTTCCATGACATCAACGGAAATATCAGCCATTTTTGATACGGCTACCTTAAAGACAGCTTGCCCTTCCTGATACACATAATGCCAGCCTTTATCAACAGTCTCGTGAGATGCAGGATGAAGAGATCCTCCTCCTTTTTTATAAAGATGCTTGGCCCCGTTTCCATCCGTCTGAAGGATATGATCCATAATACCTGAATCTTCATCCTGTGCGGGTTCTACAAGAACTGCAGCAGCAGCATCACCAAACAAGGGGCAGGTAGTTCGGTCGGAATAATCGGTGATTGAAGACATCATATCTGCGCCTACAAGAATAACCTTCTTATAGGCACCTGAAGAAACCATGCGATTTACAGTTTCAAGACCAAATAAAAATCCTGAACAAGCAGCAGCCAGGTCAAAGCCCCATGCATTAACCAGTCCGGATTTATGTGAAATTAGATTGGCTGTTGAAGGGAAATCCATATCCGGAGTAATTGTCGCCACAACGATCAAATCGATTTCTTCCGGAGCGGTATCGGTTTTTTTGAGCAGACCCTTCACTGCTTCGGCACCCATATCAGAAGTAGCCTTCCCTTTCTCCTTTAAAATACGTCTCTCTTTAATTCCGATCCTTTGCATTATCCATTCATCCGATGTATCAACCATTGTACTTAGCTCATCATTTGTCAGCCTGTACTCCGGCACCCATCCATTCACTCCGGTTATTGCCGCTCTGAGATTTCCCATTTTTCAATTGCTTCTTTAATATAATTTACAAGATTATTTTTTGATACTTCCCAGGTATGGAGAATCATGCTTTTTATAGCAATATCATTTGAAATGCCATGTCCTACTACTACGGGTTTATTCACACCAAGAATAGCTGTTCCTCCAAAATTTTCAAAATTAAACAATTCGAAGAAATCATCAGTAATTTTTCGTTTTTTTATTACCTGGTAAAAGCCTTCGGCTTCTTTCAGTATCACATTTCCCACAAAACCGTCACAGACAAGCACTTCAGCACCTGGATCAGTAAATATCTCGTTACTTTCGACATTCCCCACAAACAAAAAATCATCAGAATCATTCATCAATTGATAAGCAGATTTGGTTGTCAGATTTCCTTTTTCTTCTTCTTTACCAATGTTGATCAATCCAACTCTGGGCTCAGTAATGCCATTCATGCTTTTAGCATAAGCCTTTCCAATAATACCATACTGATAGAGAACATCCGGCCGGCTGTCGGGGTTGATCCCCACATCAAGCAATATTGAATATTTACCGCTTAAATTCGGAAGTACCACCGCGATTGCAGGTCTTATAATTCCGGGTATGGGATTAATAACTTGTGTTGCACCAATCATCATAGCCCCGGTATTACCGGCACTGCAAAAGGCATCAATGTTGCCGTTGCGTAACTGGCGAAATCCCTGGTTAATTGTTGAAAGTTTTTTCTGAAAAAAGGCTTTGTGAGGTTGATCACTCATTTCAATTTTTTCGGAACAATGGACAATATCCATTCCCTTGAAAGTAAGCCCATTACTATCCTGCTGTTGAATGATAGCTTCCTTATCTCCAAAGAGAACTAATTCAACATCTTCGGGAATTTCTTTACGGGCAAGAAAACTCCCTGCTATGGTAGATCCAGGGGCGAAATCTCCGCCCATAATATCTATCCCGATCCGCATATCGCGCTATAAGGTCTGGAAAGCGATTAGAGAATGTCCGTTTCTTTATCAATTACAAGCTTGCCCTTGTAATACAGATTGCCGTCCACAAAATATGCTCTGTGTCTTTTGTGAACAGTGCCGGTTGTCGGGCATGTGGACAATGTAGGTGCTTCAGCCTTGTAATGGGTCCTTCTTTTATCTCGTCTGGTTTTTGACGTTTTTCTTTTTGGATGTGCCATTTTTCTAAAATGTTATTTCTTTGATTTTAATTTTTTTAAAGCATCCCATCTGGGATCAGTTTTATCTTCTTCGCTGGGTTTAAGATTTTCAAGTTTGTCAATCATTTCCTTTTTACATCCGGAGCTTCCATCGGGTTTATCCGGATGAATTCTTTGTATGGGCAGAGACAGGACTGCAAATTCATAAATATACTGAGCTACATTGAACCGAGTCTCTTCTCTGGGTATAATAAGAACCGTATCAGAAACCTCCTCGAGCTCATCCCCAAATCTGACTATTAGCTCGTTTTCCGCATCAGTCTCAAAATTGAAAGTTTCCAAACATCTGTCACATGTCATTTTCAGGTGACCGGTGATTTTAAATTTAAATTCCAGAAATCGAGCGCCACGATTCAGATTGAGATAAACCTTTAAGTCTCCGCCTTTGATATCAGGATTATCAAATAACTCGAAAAAATCATTCCCTGCATCAAATTCATAATCATAAATTCCTTCTTTCAGTCCGTGAAAGGGAATAAGATATTCATCAATCAAACTCACCACGTCAATTTTTTAGTGGTGCAAAAGTATAAATTAATATTTATATAGCAAATTGTTTTTTGTCGAATTACTTGAGCAGCAATTTTTTTGAAGTATTTTTGCAGCCAAAGAATTTAAGAGTTAATAAGTAATAAAAGCTGCAATGAATAATAAACTAAAGATGCTTATCAACAGTTTCCATTAAAACATCGATAAAATAATCATTTTTAGGAATATATCTTGTAGCTCCCGCTTTTAAAAACTCATCTTTGAGTTCCTGATCTTCCCTGCTGCTTAAGATAACTACCGGAATATCATGACGAACCTCTCTGATTCTTTTGAGTGTTTGAAGACCATTAAGAGGATTATCAAGTTCTGATTTAAATACATGATCGAGAATAATCAAATCCGGATTAAGTGATAGATTTTCAAGACATGCTTCACCCGACTGGAAAGTCATAATATCACAATCATCACGATTATTAATGGTATACTCCAGTAAATTAAGAATCATCTTATCATCATCCACAAAAAAAACCAGCTTTTGCATTCATGTAGTTTTTGTTAGTATACGAAATTACAAATTAAACGTTTCTTTTGAGTACCGCAATAAATTCGAGTATCAATTTTGATAAAACTATAAAAAAATATGTTTCAATAGGTAAAAATTGATGTTTCAAGAACAGATAAAAGAATATCACAGTTGTAACTTAATGGCCACAGGGTCGTCCCATAGTAAATCCATAATTTAAACTTCTTATGATACGGACACAAGAAATCTCCAAAGTATTCAGGGCATCTGATATTGAAACTACCGCACTGAACAAAGTCAACCTGGAAATAAATGAAGGTGAATTCGTGGCAATTATGGGCCCCTCAGGTTGCGGAAAATCAACACTCTTAAACATCCTGGGATTACTTGATAGCCCGAGTTCAGGAAGATTTTATTTCAATAATGAAGACATTACTTCTCTTGGTGAAAAAAACCGGACAAAAATACGAAAGGGTAATATTGGTTTTGTATTTCAAAGTTTCAATCTCATTGATGATTTAAGTGTTTTCAAAAATGTTGAGCTTCCATTGGTTTATCTCGGGGTTAAAGCTAACGAAAGAGAAAAAAGAGTATCTGAAGCCCTGGAAAGAATGGATATTTTACACAGGAAGAATCATTTTCCCCAGCAATTATCAGGAGGACAACAACAGAGAGTTGCAATAGCCAGAGCAGTTGTCTGTTGTCCCAGGCTTATACTTGCTGACGAACCTGCAGGTAACCTGGATTCAAAAAACGGCGGTGAGGTAATGAACCTACTATCAGAACTGAACAGGGAGGGCTCAACCATCGTAATGGTTACCCATAATGTTGAAGACGCTGAAAAAGCCAATCGCATCATTAATTTATTCGATGGTAGCATCGTAACTGAAAATATTAAAAAAGCTGTATAATAAATTTTATCAGATGTCACTCATAAAAAACTATTTCAAAACGCTTTTTAGATCCTTTAAACGTGATCTTTTCTATTCACTGATTAATTTGTTTGGACTGGCTATTGGCCTTGCATCTGCCTTTTTGATTTTTCTTTATATACAGGAGGAGCTAAGCTATGACAGGCATTTTAAAGATTATGAACGAATAATTCGTCTCGAATCTCATTTCTCTATAAAGGATAAGCCGGATGAATTTGCCATTACCCAGATCCCGCTGGGTCCTGCACTTAAAGATGAATATCCCGAGATTGAATCATTTGTAAGATATCTACCGGGGGGAACTACTATCTTTGAACATAATAACGAAATCTACCAGGAAGACTCACTTATGATAGCGGATAGTAATGTATTCACTTTCTTTGGTATAGATCTTTTGTACGGTGATCCCGAAACAGCTCTTGAAGAACCAAATGCCATAGCACTTTCTTCCGCCCTGGCGAAAAAGTATTTCGGAAGGTCAGATGTGATAGGAGAACAAATGGAAGATAATGAAGACCGAATTTACACAGTCAATGCTGTTTTTAAAGATATTCCGAATAATACACATATCCGCTTTAACGGTATAATATCAGCAGCTACAATTGCTCATGAAATCGGTGAAGAAAGATTTAATGACAGAAGTGCAGGAGCATTCTGGAATGTGCAGGTATATACTTTCGTAAAAATGAAACCAAACACTTCTTTTGAAAGTGTTAAAAACAAATTCCCCGAATTCTATGAAAAATATATGAAATCGGTTGGTGATCAAATTGCAGGCAACTTTGAACTAGAGGGGACTTCTTTAAAACAGGTCCATTATCATCCGAAAAACCTGCAAGATGATGCCCCTACGGGAGAAATTAAGTATTTATATATTCTGGGTACGGTAGCTCTATTCATCCTGATCATAGCTGCAATAAATTACATGAATCTTTCCACAGCTCGTTCCGCCAGAAGGTCGCGGGAAGTAGGTATGCGAAAAGTCAGCGGTGCTAATAAAGGCTTATTGATCCGCCAATTTTTAAGTGAATCACTGTTTTTATCATTAATGGCGATGCTACTTGCGTTCATTGTTATTATTGTGGTTTTACCTCTATTCAATGATCTCTCCGGAAAGCAATACAACTGGAATAATCTTATCCAACCCGACATTATCCTTGCGTTTATCGGAATAACTGTCCTTGTAGGTTTGCTGGCAGGAACATATCCATCCTTTTATCTTTCTTCATTCGACCCGGTAAGGATTTTGAAGGGCGGAAAAAGCAACAACCCAAAAGGGGCAGGATTGAGGACGGTTCTTATCGTTTTCCAGTTTATGATTTCAGCAGGTTTAATAGCCGGCAGTCTCGCTGTTTCAAGTCAATTAAGTTATATGCAAAATAAGGATCTGGGTTTCGAGGAAGAAAACCTGGTTGTGTTAAGCTTACAGGATACAACAGTAAGAAGGAACCTGGAAGCTTTCAAACAGGAACTTGAAAAAAGTCCACTTGTTAACAAGACTGCTGCCTTCCGTGGTGGTCCCGGATCATTTATTGCGAAAAATGTAATGAGAATTGAAGGGAGCAATAATGAAATGGAAGATGCGGCCATAAATAATTTTTTAGTTGATCATGATTATTTGAGTTTAATGGGAATGGAGCTCGATAGTGGTCGTTTCTTCAGAAAAGAAATGGGTTCTGATCTTGAAAATGCATTTGTAATAAATGAATCAGCAACAAAAAATTTTAACTGGCATAATGAAGCACTGGGGAAAAAAGTGCATTATGGCATCAGGCTTGATGGTCCGCCTGTACGTACAGGAGAAGTAATCGGAGTTTTAAAAAATTTCAATTATCAATCCCTTCATAATCCGGTAGGACCAGTAATAATAGCCCTTGAAGAGAATACCATGCGTTTTAATCATCTTGGCATCCGCATTGAAAAGGGAAAGGAACAAAAGGCTATCGAATGGATAGAAAAAACCAGGGAAAATTTCAACCCCTATTTTCCGATGGACTATTTTTTTATGGATGAGAAATTAGAGGAATCTTACAGGGAAGAAGAAATCATCAACCAGGTCTTTGGATCTTTTACCATTCTTACATTGCTAATAGCGGCACTCGGATTATTGGGATTATCAGCCTTCACCACACAGCAAAGAACAAAGGAAATCGGTATTCGGAAAGTAGTCGGAGCATTTCCGGAACAGATCATGGGTCTTTTCCTGAGAAGATTCCTATTCTGGGTTCTGATTGCTAATATTCTGGCGTTCCCTCTGGCATATTACCTTATTACAGACTGGTTACAGGATTTTCATTACAGGGTGAATTTTAATTTTCTCATCTTTTTATGGACATTGTTAATATCCGTTATAGTGGCAGTAATTACCGTTTCATATCAAACCTTGAAAGCATCAAAATTACAGCCTGCCCGATCGCTGCGATATGAATAAAGAGACAATTCTGCCGAGAGGCGAATTGGTGCCTGGTTAGCAGAGATCTACCAATGGGTATTTCTCTGCTTCCTTTTTAAAGGCATTTTTTGTTTCTTTGCCTGTCATGATTCAGCAATCCGAAATAAACGGCAATTTTTTTTTAAAAGATGAAGTTCTTTTGCCGTCCGAAGATTTTGATGAAGCATTTCTTAAAAAAGGCATCAATGTTTATGAGGTTCTGAGGATTGTGGATTATATCCCGCTTTTCCTTGAAGACCACTGCAAGCGTTTTTCTCACTCCCTGGAAGGGAAAAATATCAAATTTCATTGCCATACCGAAGCCTTAAAGTTGAAATTAAAAACTCTTATTCAAAAAAATAATCAACCTTCCGGTAACATTAAGATTGTTTACCATTATGATGATCATGATGACTGCTTTCTTATTATTTACCCGGTTAAATACACCTATCCTGCCAGAACAGACTATGAAAAAGGGGTAAAAACTCTTTTAATTGAGGAAGAAAGACCCAATCCTGAATTGAAAAACTGGAGACCTCTTTTTAAAAAGAAAGTTAAGGAACTCAAAAAAGCAAAGAAAGTTTATGAAATTATCCTGATGAATCATGATGGAATTATCACGGAAGGCAGCCAGTCTAATTTATTTTTTATTCAAAATAATGAGATCATTACTGCCAAACCAGAACGTATTCTTCCAGGAATTACCAGGAAATACGTGTACCAGATTTGTAAAATGAAAAAAATCAGGATAACTGAAAGAGATTTCACAAAGGAAAATCTGAATCAGTATCAATCTGCTTTCATCAGTGGTACTTCACCGAAAATACTTCCGGTTCGCACTATAGATGGATTTGCTTTCGATCCTACTCATCCTATTTTAAAAATGATCATTAATGAGTATGATGAAATAATTTACAAATACGTTTCATTGTCAACTACTTGATTATTTTCACCAAATTTTTATATCTTAGCGTAAAAAATACGTTAACTAACTACAGCATTTAAAACCTACCATTATGAAAAAAATCATCTTTTTATTATTGCTTCCCTTATTTCTGTTCACGTATTGTGGTCAGGATCAAAACACCAAAACCGAAGCTTTCGTGCCAGAATACCCTTTTTACGATCCGGATCTAAGCATTGATGAACGTGTTGAAGACCTTGTTAGCAGACTCAGTCTTGAAGAAAAGGTACAACAAATGATGTATGGCGCACCAGCCATAGAAAGATTGGGAATTCCGGAATATAACTGGTGGAATGAAGCCCTTCATGGTATTGCCCGTTCCGGGAGAGCTACCGTTTTTCCCCAGGCCATAGGTCTCGGCGCTACATTTGATAAAGAATTGATTTATAAAGTCAGTACAGCAATTTCTGATGAGGCCAGGGCGAAATTTAATATTGCCACCTCAATAGGTAATAGAGGCCAATATGCAGGACTTACTTTCTGGTCTCCCAATGTAAATATTTTCCGTGATCCAAGGTGGGGCCGTGGACAGGAAACTTATGGAGAAGATCCTTTTCTTAGCGGTGAACTGGGTACTGCATTTGTCAAGGGTCTGCAGGGAGATCATCCTGAATTCATGAAAGCTGCAGCATGTGCAAAACATTTTGTAGTGCACAGCGGACCCGAGAAATTACGGCATGAATTCAATGCTATAGCCACTCCCAGGGACATGCATGAGACTTATTATCCCGCCTTTCGGGCGCTGGCTGATGCAGGGGTTGAAGGGTTTATGTGTGCCTATAATCGCACCAATAATGAACCCTGCTGTGGCAGCTATTATCTCCTTACCGAGATTCTCAGGGAGGACTGGAATTTTGATGGATACATCACCAGTGATTGCTGGGCTATTGTTGATTTTTATGAAGGCCATGATTATTCGGAAACTCCGGCAGAAGCAGCAGCACTCGCATTGGAAAGCGGGGTAAATCTCAATTGCGGAAGTGTTTATTATCCCTATTTAATTGAAGCGGTTGAAAAAGGACTTGTCACAGAACAGGAGATTGATGCTTCACTCAAACAACTGTTAAAAACACGTTTCAAGCTTGGCCTCTTTGATCCGCAGGAGAAAGATCCCTGGAAAGATCTTGATGAGGAAGTGATCAACTCTACCGAACATCGTCAACTGGCCAGAAAAACTGCTGAAAAATCCATGGTTCTTCTCAAAAATGATAATGTATTGCCCATAAAAAAAGACATCAAATCTTTGTACATGGTTGGTCCCAATGCAAACAGCACCGAAGTCCTCCTGGGTAATTATTACGGTCTAAGCGGACAAATGGTAACCTTCATGGAGGGAATAACTTCAAAAGTAAGTCCCGGAACTACGGTAAACTATAAACACGGATTTTTACTCGACAGAGAAAATATCAATCCCATCGACTGGTCCACCGGTGATGTTGCTACTCATGAGATCACTTTCATTTTTGCCGGTATTTCCCCCTTGCTGGAGGGTGAAGAAGGAGAAGCCATTGCATCACCTCATGCCGGCGATCGTCTCGATTATGGGATGCCAGATAATCAGGTCAATTATATCAGAAAAATGAGTAGTCTTAAAGACGATAAGCCTGTAGTTCTTGTGCTAACCGGAGGAAGCCCGGTGGATGTTGCAGAAGTTGAATCCTATGTTGATGCTATTATTTATGCATGGTATCCTGGTGAAGAAGGGGGAAATGCATTTGCAAATCTTGTTTTTGGAGAGTCTAATTTTTCCGGAAGACTGCCACTTACTTTTCCAAAATCGCTTGATCAGCTTCCGGATTATGAAAACTATGATATGCAGGGCAGGACCTATAAGTATATGAATGTTGATCCACAGTATCCATTTGGTTATGGTCTTAGTTATACAAACTTTGAATATAAGTCGGTTGAACTTTCTGAATCATCATTATCTGAGGATTCTGAAATCACGGTAAAGGTCATCCTGGATAATACAGGTGATTTTGCCGGAGAAGAAGTAATTCAGTTATACACCACTTTCCCTGGTGTTGTCTCAGAAGCACCAAATTACCGTATGATAGGATTCGAAAGAATGAGGATCGAACCGGGACAGTCAGCAGTGGTAGAATTCACTGTTAGTTCCTCAGATCTTGAAACATTTGATGATGCCGGAAATTCCAGACTTGAGCCTGGAACATATACATTAATTGCAGGAGGTGCTTCTCCCCTGAACAGAAGTAAGGAATTGGGGGTTTCATTTGCGGAAAGTGAGGTGAATGTCGAATAGGTAAAAAAAACAGACCCCCATGGTTTTTGAAACCCTGGGGGTCTGTTTTTTTCTATTTACCATCCCTTATTTTGTTCCAGTAATCCATTGCTCAAATCAATTTCATTAAGAGGAATGGGTAAAAATTCATGTTTGCCTTCAATGAAAGGATTTACAGAATTCATTGCATCAATACCCCAATCAATTTCCTGCCAGTCTATTCTCCATTCGGGATCAAAACTCCATCTCACCAGATCAAACCAGCGATGGTATTCATAAGCCAGTTCAACATCCCTTTCATGGATTATTGCTTCTGTTGTAAGTGCATCAATAGGTGGCATATCTACCCTGGCTCTGACCTGATTCAATGCATCAAGTCCGCTGCCATCATCTTCCAGAATATACATTACCTCGGCATACATTAACAAAACATCCGCATACCGGATCAGACGTTTGTTATTCGGATCATTAAAAGGTGCATTCTCTCCTTCCCAGTAAACCGGGAAATAATGTTTTTTAACCGGTAATCCAACCGTTCCTGCGGGAACATTCAGATTCCTGGCAGAAGCGATTTTCTTGTAATGTATTCCTGGTACAATTCCTTTATAATAAGGCGATTCAGGATCAAAATCCATCAATTCGCCATCAAAATAGAATGTTGCATATGCCCTGGGATCACGGTCAAAAGGTGCCGGTGCCCCATCTGTCTCAAATTCATAAAACAGGGCAGGATGTCCTTCTATATTCCTGTAGCTGGTCTCATGCGGCGAAAAGAACTGCATGTTCAGGGAACCCGGTCCGAAATAGCCCGGAAGCCAGGGATTGTTCTGCAGCATGGGCTGATCGGAAAACTGAATTTCCCAGACGGATTCTATATTATTCTCGGCGGGATAGGTGTTATTCTCTGTAACCAGGTCTCTGTAAGAACTATTACTCAGAAGAGCATAAATATAGTCATTCCGGGCCTTTGGTTCTTTAGGCATCACAAGAGCATATTCTCCTGAATTAATTACTTCCCTGAAGGTGCCGGCAGCCTTCTCAAGGTCAGCCAGATCAGATGCTGAACCCTCCTCTCCAAATCGTACATGATAATAATAATGTTTAAAAAGAAGTGCTTTAGCCAGTAAGGATTTTGCAGCACCTACCGTAATTCTACCGATTTGTTCTGAAGGAACTTCCGATTTGAATTTCAAATGAGGAATGGCCTCATCGAGGTCTTTCTCAATCTGATCCCAGAACATTATCTGACTTCCATTTGCAAGTGGTTCCAGAAGGTCCTGGGGAATATTATCTTCATTATAAAAGAAGGGCTTATCGAATACAGTTACCAGATGGAAATAATACAAAGCTCTGAGCGCTTTTGCCTGGGCTGCAATATAATCGTAGTTTTCCTGCGTCATATTTTCAATTCCATCCACGCCTTTGGCATATAACTGCTCAAGAACTTTGGAAGTCCGGTAGACACCCTGATAAAGTTCATCAAAGATGTCCTCTACCTCTGAAGATGAAGATGTTGTAGTAAGCCGGTCTCTTCCGGTTGTTTCAAATAATGTCCGATCATCCCATACTCCAAAAATCAAAGGATATATACGTCCGTGCATACCCTTTCCCATCATGGTAATATAGCATGAGTTGATAGCCATTTGAAAATCATCGGCAGTTTTATACCAGTTCTCAACGGTCAGTGAATTACTGGTTACTTCCAGAACTTCTTCCGTACATGAAGAAAAGGAAAACAGTATTGTTAATGATATAATTATATATTTTTTCATTGTTATGATTGTTTTTTTAAAATTCTAGTTGAAATCCGGCAATAATGGTACGTGGGAGTGGATATTTATTGGAGTCCACACCAGGCAGGGTAGGTTCATCGGAATTCAGGGGAGATTCAGGATCATAGCCAGAATAATCGGTAAAGGTGAAAATATTCACTCCACTTACATATATTCTTGCTTTACTGATGTTAAGATTCTGTGTCCATCCCACCGGTAATGCATATCCAAGCTGTATGTCCTTAACCCTCAAAAAAGATGCATCTTCCACCCACCAGGTGGATATCCGGGTATTCAGATTTGTGTTATCAGGATCGAGTCTCAGGAATTCAGTCGAAGGATTTCCCTCCCTGTAATAATTCTCAGCCCACTCAGCCGATTTATTATGATCAAGATCCTGTGATGAGAAGGATTCAATATTCCGGCGCTGGGTATTAAAGATCTCCGCATCATGAATTCCATAGAAGAATACTGAAAAATCAAAGTTCCTGTAATAAAAATCCACTCCGAAGGAATAAGTCAAATCCGGAACAGCTTTTCCAATTATTGTCCGGTCTTGATCCGAAATAATCCCATCCTGATTAAGATCCTTAAATCTTAAGTCTCCTGGTTCCGGCACTCCATCAGTAGGTTCAGCGTGCAGGTAATTTCCTTCTTCATTAAAGTCGGATTCCTGAATAATCCCTTCACTTACCCAACCATACAAACTTCCAATGGTATGTCCGATTGAGGTAATATTATTATCACTGATCAATGCGTTTGGCATATAAACAACCTCATTTTTAACTGAAGCTATATTGGCGTATACATTATAATTAAAAACTCCTTCCATTTTACTGTATCTGATATCAAATTCCAGTCCCTCATTCTGAACTTCAGCAATGTTATAATAAGCCCCTACATCATTCCATTTTCCATGAGCGGTACTGATAGGGACTTCCATTAACAGATCATCGGTATTTTTAATATAGTATTCAATACTCAATTGAAGCTTGTTTCTAAAAGCATTCAGATCAATTCCAATGTTTGTCATACTGGAAGATTCCCACTTGATCAAGGGATTACCTACTGTCCATAATTCATTCAAAGCAAGAGCTTCGGTCTGATCAACTCCAAAAACAGGGCTGAAATGAACCGGTTCTGCAAGATTGGTTTGATACCTGAATCCTCCGATTTGAGAGTTACCGGTTAGTCCCCAGCCCCCGCGGAGTTTCAGCATATTAATCTGATCAACGTTGCGGAGGAGGTCCTCATTTATTTTCCATGCAGCAGAAAATGAAGGGAAATTTCCCCACCGGTTTCCTGATGCAAAATTAGAAGTCCCGTCTCGCCTTAAACTGGCGGTGAATAAATATTTCGACTGGTAATTGTAAATAACCCTGCCTAAATAGGACAATTGCCCAAAGGAGTGATCAGATCTTCCACCGGTAGCTATTCTTCCGTCAGGATTGGATTGTGATATCACATTTAGCTGCTCATAGGGAAAACCGGAGGCGTTAACCGTAGAATTTGCATATTGACTTACTCTGACATCATGAACGGCTATCGCATTGATTGAATGATCTCCAAAGTCTTTCTTAAAATCCAATTTATTTTCAATTGAATAGGTGCTTCCTTTGCTGAATTCTTCCGAAAGAGTAGCACTTGGTCTAGATCTCACACCCATATCATATGCGGGCCTCCATAAATTATTTTCATTGAAATATGAACTGACGGCTGGTGTAGTTGTAAATGTAAGCCATTCTGTAGGTTTAATATCCAGGTATACACTTGCGAGTAAATTATCTGAATAGTGCATATTTTCAGGAATGGAAACAATTCCTTTTGGGTTGAATTTATCATTGGCTCCTGTATTGGGAACGAAATCAGGTTCCCCGTCGCCATCGATATCATTACCTATTCCATCTCCATCGGGATCATATAAGAAAGAAATCTGTGATCCTTCAAAACCTTCTTTGTTATTTTCATTGTACACCCTCATTAACGGCGAAGACTCCAGTGCCATTCCCCAGGCGCTTCCATCGGCTGTTCTCCAATTACTTCGGGTATAATTCAGGGATTCTCCAATTTTAATGTATTCTCCAATTTTAAAATCTGAATTTGCCCTGAAGTTATATCTCCTGGTGTTGGTATTTATAAGGATTCCTGTCTCATCATAAACATTGGCTGAGATGCTGTAACTCCCGTTTGGATTGCCATTGGATATCCTGAGATATACATTATTGGTGGTACTTTTCTGAAGTATCTCGTCTTGCCAGTCAGTACCTTCTTCCCAGTCTTCGCCGTAATAAAATTGACGAAATTCATCAGTGTAGGCAAATTCCAGTTGTTCATTGTTTGCTTCATAAACAGCTTTGTAAAAATCAGCATATTCATCAGCGTTCATAAGGTTGAATTTTGCCGGTCTGAAATTCATACCGGTATAAGCAGAAGCTGATACTTTGAGCTTATCGCCAGTCCCTCTTTTGGTAGTAATCATTATTACTCCATTGGCAGCATTGGCACCATATATCGCTGCAGCCGAAGCATCTTTCAGAACAGAAATAGATTCTATATCCTGTGGAGAAACCGAGTTCAGATTGCCACCAATCACACCGTCAATCACCACAAGAGGGTCGGGATCATTGGTAATGGATCCAATTCCCCTTATCCTGACATTATAATTTCCTCCTGGATCGCCACTTTGCATAACTACCACTCCTGAAGCTCTACCCTGCAAAGCTTTTCCTATATTCGGTATGGGAGTTCTGTTGAGCTCTTCCGAGGTAACCACCCCAACAGCACCTGTAAGATCCTCCTTGGGAACCGTTCCGTATCCGATCACCACTACATCTTCAAGCACCTGGGTATCTAATTCCATATTGACATTGATGGTAGTCCGACCCTCAAGTGAAACGCTCCGGGCTTTGTAACCTATAAAAGAGAATTTAAGAGTAGCATCAGGGTCCTCAACTTCAATAGAGTATTCTCCTTCCGTGTTTGTTATTGTTCCGATACTTGTACCTTCAACAACAACGTTAACACCGGGCATCGGATTCCCCTCCTCATCCAGAACCTTACCGGTAATTGTCTGAGCCGAAAGGTCAGAAATTGAAAATCCCATTAAAATGACTGAAATGAATAAAAACAGCCATTTGCATTTTAAATTAAAGAACTTGTTCATATTGAAAAGATTAGTTGGTTTTGAATATGGAAAATTCAAGTTGAAATTAAGAAAAAAGCATTCATTATAAAAAAAATAGGATAGTTTTTCATTGAATTTTAAATTATTCTGAGAGTCTGAACCTTAATGAGTATTTTTCTCCTTTTAAAATTCCAATTGAATTCCTGCTGTAATGGTTCGCGAAACAGGGTATTTATTATTGTTTGTTCCGGGGTAGGCTTCTTAACGATATTTCTCCTTCTGATCTTCCATCATACTCAAATAACTCGTATAACGTGATTCGAAGATCTCTCCGTTTTCAAGAGCCTCAATAACTGCGCATCCGGGTTCATGCATATGGCTGCAGTTATAGAAACGGCATTCGTGTGACTTTTCAAAGATTTCGGGAAAATAGTGAAATAATTCATCCTTACCGAAATCGATCAGTCCGAATCCGCGAATACCCGGAGTATCTATCACTGCTCCGCCAAAGGAAAGCGGATGCATTTCGGCGAAGGTTGTTGTATGCTTGCCGGTAAGGTGTGCTTTGGAAATAGCTTCGGTTTTCAGATCCAGATTCGGATCCATTACATTAATGAGTTTTGATTTCCCTACCCCTGAGTTCCCGGCTATCACATTAAGCTTATTCTTCATTTTCTCTTTCACAGCATCAATATTTTCTTCCTTTAATGCTGAAGTCTGATACACTGAATATCCGATATCCCTGTAAACATAGCTCAGCAATTTCATTTCTTCAATATCTTCCTCATCGTAGATATCTGTTTTATTGAAGACTATATTTGCAGGTATCTCATAAGCCTCGCAGGTTACGAGAAACCGGTCGATGAATTCCGGGTAAGTCTTTGGAGATCTGAGGCTGACCATTATCCATGCCTCATCAACATTTGCAGCTATAAGCTGATACTCACGTGAAAGGTTTGATGCTCTTCGAATGATATAATTCTTCCTTTCCTCAATATCCGTAATAATTCCTGTATTATCAGGATTTTTAGAATAGATGACATTATCCCCGACTGCCACAGGGTTTGTGGCCCGCATTCCCTTAATTCTGAATTTCCCCTTGATCTTGCAGGGGATAACCTCTTTTCCGGATTTAACCGTGTACCAGCTACCTGTAGTTTTTATGACAATGCCTTTTTGCATGGGGCAAAGATAAGGAAAATCGGGCTTAGAGAGAGAATACTTGTATTATAATTGGGAGGGTGGGGATTGGGGAGGGTTGAAGGTTGATGGGTTTATGGGTTTATGGGTTGATGGGTTAAGTGATGGCTCTACTGTTTACCTTTTACCGTTTACTGTTTACTTTTGAAGGGTTGAAGGGTTGAAGGGTTGAGGCACTGTATTTATTCTTCTTCCTTTTCAGTTTTCAGCTTTCCCAGGGCGGGTCTTTGGCCTTCAGAGAGGGTTTTTAGGGGTGCGGAGGGATTTATTAAGGGTTTTCGGGGTGGATTTAAGAAGTGCAGAGTCGGTTTTTTAGCAATGATGTAATTGATTGTGTGATAAAGAAAATTTGACCCAAAGATCAAAATCTCTATTTTTGAGCTCAAAAAATATGCCCCTGAAAATTATCTCTTACAATGTAAATGGCCTGAGAGCGGCTATAAATAAAGGTTTATTGGATTGGCTTACCGAGGAAGATCCGGATATTGTATGTTTCCAGGAAACCAAAATGCAGGAAGAGCAGGTAGATAAGATGGCTTTTGAAATGATGGGCTATTATCAGTACTGGAATATGGCCCAAAAAAAGGGCTACAGTGGTGTGGGGGTTCTTAGCAAAATTAAGCCGGATAAAATTGTTCCCCATATGGGCATACAAAAATACGATATGGAGGGCAGGGTTTTGCGTATGGATTTTGGGGATATTACCCTGGTAAATTCTTATTTTCCCTCCGGTTCAAGCGGGGATCTCAGGCAGGCTTTTAAGATGGAATATCTTGAAGATTTTCAAAAGTATATTGACAAAATAAAAGTAGAAAGGCCTAACCTGGTAGTCTGTGGAGATTATAATATCTGTCATAAGCCTATTGATATTAACCATCCTGAAAGACATAAGAAGTCCTCCGGTTTCCTTCCGGAAGAAAGGGCATGGATGGACCGTTTTGTTGAAAGCGGTTTTCTTGATACTTTCAGGGATTTTGATTCAAGTCCTGAAAAATATTCATGGTGGAGTTACCGGGCCAATGCAAGGGCTAAAAATCTAGGCTGGCGGATAGATTACCATATGATCACTCCATCACTAAGAACCAGGTTAAAAAACGCAGGCATTATGGCAGAAGTGGTACATTCCGATCATTGTCCGGTGTGGATCGAAATAGAAGAAGGAACAGGATGATATAATTAAACACTCCTGGCTGCAGGCTCTTTCATTAAATTCTTATTAATTTTAATCCCTGATATAGATTTTTTCTAAATCTGTTTTTAAATTATGAATGAAGAAAGAAATAAAGTCCTTTCCTATCTGGAAGAACTAAATATATCTTACGAAATTCACGAACATCCTCCCCTTCCAACGATTGAGGAAGCCCTGAAGCACTGGAAGGATATTGATGCGACCCACTGCAAAAACCTATTCTTCCGCAATCATAAGGGAAACAGGCATTATCTTGTTATTATTGATCACAGGCAGACATTGGGCATTCATGATCTTGAAAAAAGACTCAAGCAGGGTAAGTTAAGTTTCGCCTCCGAAAAAAGAATGAAGAAATACCTTGGAATTAATCCAGGATCTGTTTCTGTATTCGGACTTATCAATGATGAGGAAAACCATGTTCATGTGTTCCTGGATAAAAACCTCAAAAATGCCAAAATGATAAGCTTTCACCCCAATGATAATACAGCAACCCTGGTTATTTCATTTGAGGATTTTGAGAGGTTTTTGGAAGAAAGTGGGAATGGTTTTGAGTACCTGGAGCCTTATGAATAGTTTGGAAGTCCCTTAGCGGCCAATCCGCATATCTAACTTTTAATTGGCAATGTTCAAAGTAAACGGCCCTTCGACTGACGCTCAGGGACCGTAGAACGGTTTGACAACATCACAATGAGTGAGGAAGTATTTTTTACAAATTACGCCAGTTAATAGTGTGCTAATATGTAGTTGCTTGAACATCTGAGCCTTATAAGAAGTAGTTAGATAAAAGTCTGCCACGGCGGGGCAGTATCACTCGGAGAGGATGACTGGCAAGATTGTTTAATCGTATCCGCCTGCATTTAAACTGGCTTTCGCGTTGGTCACCGGCTCTGCCTGAGGCGGATCTGGTGACGGCTCGCGGGCAGATAGGTGCTTCATCAGGCTATGAATATCTTGATTTGATTCTAATCATTATAAGCTTGTTTTTGTGTAACTTACTAAAATTTCGCGCTTGATAAATAAGATATGTTGCCACAGATCCTCCAAAGGCGGACAGGTTCACAGATTATAATTATTATTCTCATTCGTTGCAAATTAATTTTCGCAGATTCCTTTCTGTTAAAACAGAAAGGTTTCTGTGTCAATCTAATATGTACGAATGCAATTTATATTCTTAATCTGTGAACCTGTCCGCCTTTGGAGGATCTGTGGCAACATAAGTGTGTAAATTCAGTAAATTATAAAATTTGTTATATGATAGTTTCTTACTTTGTTCGTAATTTTGCGACTTCCTCAGGGTTAATCCGGGTGGAGTTATTTCCAAAGCTTTTCCGGACATATGTCAGGACGCTGGCTATTTCTTTATCGGTGAGAAAGCTGTGAGGGACCATCACCTGGTTATAGACTTCACCTTTCACTTCTATCTCACCTTCCTGACCGTTCAATATGATATCAATGAGTTTTTCTTTATCTCCATTAACAGTTTTAGTTTCTGAAAGTGGGGGGAACATTCCCGGATTACCGGAACCATCAGCTTGGTGACAGGCCATACAATATTTAAGATAAATTTCTTCACCCTTATCCATTACTTCCCGGGGTACAGATGCTTCAGCTATATTCTTTTCATTATCAGACTTTTCTCTTGAATTAGCCTGATTCCCGCAGGACAGGGATATAATGAATACTATAAAAAGCAGGACAATTTTCCGGGTCATAGCCAGGTATTTAAGATTTTACGTTAACAAAACTATTAATTTTTTGTATATGATAGAAATTTTTGGGATGTCCAGCACTCGGGTAAGCGGTAAACGGCCCTTCGACTGCCGTCCATGGACCGGTTGCCAAAATATTGACCTTTTTATATTTCTAAGCTTTAAGCTCCTTCATACCTAATTTTCCAAACCTTCCCTTTTCTTGAATCCACAACATAGAGTGAGCCATCAGGGCCTTCTGCGAGGCCACAGGGACGGTAAACTGCATCACCGGGACTCATTACTTCATCTACCTGGTCAAAATTATCTGCAAATATTTCCCATTCACCGGAAGGATAAGCACCTTCAAAAGGAACAAAAACTACATAGTAACCTTCCTGTTCAAGGGGGCTTCGATTCCAGGAGCCATGAAAAGCAATGAAAGCTCCGTTTTTGTATTTTTCAGGAAACTGATCTCCCCTGTAAAACATCAAATCATTAGGGGCAACGTGGCCGGGGAAGGCCATTATTGGGTCAATTGTTTTTTCACAACGTCCAACTTTATCACGATCTCCTCCGTATTCCGGGGCAAGCACTTTCTTATTGGTTAACTGGTTATAATAACAATAGGGCCAGCCGCCATCGGATCCGTCTTCCAGGAGGAAAAATTCTTCCGCGGGAAGTTGTGCATTATCCTCGACAGAATACATATCGGGAAAGAATTGATGCAGTTGATCACGGCCATGCTGAACTACGTATAAATAATCGGAATTATCATTCCAATCGAGGGCAACAGAATTTCTGAGACCGGTGGCATAATGGTAACCATCCTCAACCTGGTCCTGATCAGCAACATCGTCTTTAAAACGCCAGATGCCTGCCTGTCTTTCAAGTTGCGGACAGGGATCCATACCGGGAGAGCCTTTAGTCCGCATTTGTTCCATACATGCATTCGATGGTGCTCCCACGTTTACATAAATATTTCCATCATCATCGAAAGTAAAGGGTTTCACTTCATGCTGATTTTGATCTGGAAAACCAGTAGCAATGACTTCCGGAGTAAGATTGGGTAATAATTCTCCTTGATTTAACGGGTACCTCATCACTTCTCTATCCGATCCAAAATATAAATAGTCTTTATGGAGTCCAATGCCTGTTCCAGGGTAATCACCAAAATATTCGATTATATCGGCTTTTACATCATTGTTGGTGTCGCGAAGAGCCACAATCCCCCCTCCATTATTCTTTCTTCGCAGCGAAACATAAACATCTCCGTTATCATTTACCACGATATGTCTGCCATTTCCAAGTTCTTCGGCAACAACATATGCAGAAAAGCCTTCAGGCAATTCCAGGCTATTATCAACAGATCTCTCAGTAGAATTTTCGTCTTTTGAATTTTGAGTGTCACAGGAAATAAAAAAGAACAATAAAAGTAAAGGGAATAAGACTTTTTTCATTGCAAATAAATTTAACAGTGTGAAATTTCTCTTTTTCAACTCTTTGGATTCGAGCGTGATCCAATAAATTAAACAATATTCGGAAAGAATAGTTTGAAAAAAATCCAAATTCGTTTTTCAGAAATAAAAACTTTCAAAAAAGTTATCCTGGACTTCAGGTAAAAAAAACCGCCTCCATATAAAGAGGCGGTTTTTTCTAATGTAAGGATCGGATTAAAAGAATATGGATAGCTTAATATCTTTCTCTTTCAACATAATGGGTATGAAGCAATTCATGAGATTTGTGTCCATTGGGTTTACCGAGGAAGTCTTTATAGACTTCAATAATCTCAGGGTTTTCATGGGATTTACGAAGTGGCATCCCCATATCTTCTTCATAGATGGCTTTTGCTCTCTTATCCCGGATTTCGGCATTTGTAGGTATAGGTTGTCCTCCTCCACCAAGGCATCCTCCGGGACAGGCCATAATTTCAATGAAGTGATATTCGGCTTCACCATTTTTAACCTTATCCATTACTGTTCTTGCATTAACAAGTCCATGAGCGACTGCACATTTCAATTCAGCTCCATCAAGAAATTTCCAATCATCCAGAGGATTTTCGATTTTTACGGAAGCTTCACGAACACCTTCCATACCTCTTACAGGAGTAATATTCAGGTTTTCGAAGGGAACTTCCCTTCCGGTGACCAGTTCATAAGCTGTTCTCAAAGCGGCTTCCATTACACCACCGGTAGCTCCAAATATAACAGCAGCTCCGGAAGATTCTCCCATTATACTATCATATTTTTCTTCCTTGAGAGTATCAAAATTAATTCCAGCCTGGCGTATCATCCTGGCAAGTTCTCGTGTAGTCAATACGTAATCTACATCTTTATAACCACTGGATCTCATTTCCGGTCTATCTGCTTCATATTTCTTCGCTGTACATGGCATAATAGAAACACTAACAACATTTTTTGGATCCAATTTTCTTTTGTTAGCATAATAAGTTTTAGCCAGAGCTCCGAACATTTGTTGAGGAGACTTACAGGTAGAAACATTCTTCAGGAAATCCGGGTAAGTATGTTCGATAAACTTGATCCAGCCGGGTGAACAAGAAGTAGTAAGCGGAAGAGCCACATCTTCTCTCTTGTCGACCAGCACATCTTTAAGTCTGGTAAGCAATTCTGTTCCTTCTTCCATTATCGTGAGGTCAGCGGTAAAGTCAGTATCCAGCACACTGTCGAATCCAAGACGCTTCAATGAAGCCACCATTTTTCCGGTAACTCTTTGGCCGGCATCAAGACCGAGGGCTTCACCCAGTCCTACCCTAACAGCAGGAGCAGTTTGAACCACTACATGTTTATCTGGATCAAGTATAGAATCCCATACCTCATCAATATAATGGCGTTCTACCAGTGCTCCTGTAGGACAGCGGTTTATGCACTGTCCACAGTTGGTACACACCACTTCATGCATAGGTCTATCAAAGAATGAGCTTATCTTTTGTTCTGCTCCTTTATTGGCCACAGCCAGTGCATTCACACCTTGTAGCTCTGCGCAGGTACGAACACATCTCTGGCAACGGATACATTTACTATCGTCCTTCATTAATGAGGGAGAAGTAATATCGATCATGGATTCAGCATCACCAATCAGATCCAGGAAGAGATGATCACCAACGCTGTATTCATTTGCAAGTGATTGTAACTCACATTGACCGTTTTTATAACACTTTGTACAATCAGCATTATGTTCTGAAAGCAGCAATTCAATAATATGCTTTCTTGCAGATCTCACCTGCAGGCTATTTGTATTGATTTCCATTCCGTCCGAAACCGGAGTGGCACAGGATGCTATGAGTGCCTTGGCACCAACCTGTTCAACCACACAAACCCTGCAGTTACCAGCCACACAGAGGTCCTGATGATAACAAAGCGTAGGGATTCTGAATCCCAGTTCATTTGCTGCATCTAATACGGTTGTTCCCTCTTTTACTTTTACAGGAAGTCCGTTTATTTTTAAATTTACCATGGTATTTCTTGCTTTTAGAATTTTTTAATAAATGATTTCTTCCTTAAAATTAACTACGATGGATTTGAATGCATTACCCACAGATTGACCGAGTCCACATTTGGAAGCGACCTTCATTGTGCTGGCGAGCTTTATCAGTTCATCTAGATATTTGGAATTCTTATCAGCTCTCTTTACTGCTTCAACACCCATAAGTAATTGCTGGCAACCCACACGGCAGGGTGTACATTGACCACATGATTCTTCAGCAAAGAAATCAAGGTAGTTATGAAGAACATTATACATTGAACGTGAGGAATTAAAAAGCTTCATGGACCCTCCTGTAGGTACACCTTCAAATCCTATAATGGTATCTTTGAATTTTTTTCTGGGTACACAGAATCCTGCTGCCCCTCCTACCTGAACCGCTTTAGTATCTCCATCACCAAATTCTTCTACAAAACGTTCAACTGTCATTCCGAGCTCCAGTTCATAAATGCCCGGCTTGGGTGTATCGCCTGATATTGAGAAGACTTTTGATCCACGAGAATCACTGGTCCCCATGTCCTTGAATTTCTTTGCGCCATAGGCAAGAATTTCAACTGTATACACGAGTGTTTCGACATTATTTATTACAGTGGGTTTTCCAAATAAACCAGATACTGTGGGATAAGGAGGTTTATTACGGGGTTCTCCTCTTCTGCCTTCAATTGATTCGAATAGTGCACTTTCTTCGCCACAAATATATGCTCCTGAACCCAGGCGTATTTTAATGTTAAAATCATACCCAAGATCTTTGAGACGGGAATGGAAAAATTCCAGTTCTTCTGAAAGCTTCGGTAAAAGGAATTTATATTCGCCTCTTAAATAAATATAACCTGTTTTCGCACCAACAGCTTTTCCTGCCAGTGCCATGCCTGCAAATACTTTCCTGGGTACCTGATCAAGGATCTGACGATCCTTAAATGTTCCCGGTTCACCCTCATCAGCATTACAAACAACATATTTTTCACCTTTTTCAGCAGCGGTGAATTTCCATTTCATACCTGTAGGGAAGCCTGCTCCACCCCGACCTCGCAGGCCTGATTCAAGCACTTCTTTAATAATATCCTCAGGCTTCATTTTGGCAGCCTTTGTCAGGACTTCCCGAGTACTGGTTTTATCGAAAATAAGATCAACTCTTTTTAGTTTAGCCGTTTTCATATTTAGAATATTTTTTTCTTTTTCAATGAATACTTTCCAGGTCTTCATTAATTAAAAAATGAACATTTATTTTTTCATATATTCCTGCAAAATCTCAGTAACCTTTGCAGGAGTTAATTCTGTATAGGGAGTGTCATTAATAAGCATTGCAGGAGCTTTATGGCACCATCCTATACAATTCGCCTCGAGAAGAGTGAACTTTTTGTCAGAAGTTGTTTCTCCCACTTTGATTTTCAATGTATCAGAAATGGTATTTAAAATTTCAATTTTACCCTTCATGGAACAACTGATTGTTTTACAGACCCTGATCACATATTCGCCCCTTTCCTCTGTATCGAGAAATGAGTAAAAAGAAGCTGTGCCATATACCTCAGCCGATGAGATGTCCAGTTCCCTTGCCACATTTACAAGTGCATCATCTGTAAGGTAATGAGCATCAGCGATCAGATCCTGAAGAATCGGGATCAGGTTCTCTCGTGATCGCCCGTGTTTTTCTGCAAGCTGTTTTACTAGCTTATTATGTCCTGCCATAATTATTGAATTTACTTGATTAATACTAGGTTTTATGCGTTTATGTTATTTTAATAACAAATGTACGCCTCAAAGTTAGAATTTAATTGTGATTCAAATAACAATAACAAACAAAATTTCATTAACTATAGAAATTAATAATTAATCTAAATAAAATTTGTTGTGGTATAGCTGAAGATATGTGTATTACGATAAGCTATCAAATATGTTGTCTAAATAATGAAGTTATTAATACTGTTATAAAAAATAGGTGAAGCAGTAATATTTTTTGATGATGCATATACCATGTTTTATTTTTCAGTTTTCTGATAATTAAAAACCATTTCACGATATATGCGTTTTAAAATAAAAACCAGCTATGATTATCAATCACATTGTTGCAGTTTCTAAAAATTGGGTTATTGGGAAGAACAATGGTCTCCCCTGGAAAATGCCTTCCGATTCACAGTACTTTCATGAGGTAACCATGGGTCATCCGGTAATTATGGGAAGAAAAAATTATGAAGCAAATAAAAAAGCGCTTCCCGGCAGATTAAATATCGTCATTACCAGGAAAAGCGATTTCCGGGCTGACGATTCTATGATAGTAAACAGTATTGATCAAGCACTCGGAATAGTAAATCACAGGGAAGTTTTCATTGTAGGAGGAGGTGAAATTTATAAGCAGACCCTTGACATTGCAGATCGGATTTATATCACCGTAATTGAAAGTATAGCAGACGGAGATACTTACTATCCGGAAATAAATTTCGAAGATTATAAAATACTGAAAGAAGAAAAGCACCAGGCAGATGACGAAAATCCGTATGATTGGACGTATTATGTGTTGAATATTAACACCGAACATAAACCTTACCACTAAACAAGAAAAAATGGTACCACCT
>CAZGTU010000020.1:0-57374 GCA_964528675.1 uncultured Bacteroidaceae bacterium | reverse complement strand
TTTGGCAAATCTCTCCAATGCTTCAGTTAATTTACCCGCCTCTTCAAGCTGATAACTGTTGACCTTCTCTGCCTTTTTCATCGATTTCACGATGGCTGTCTGATCAGTCACAATTTCAAAAGCTCCAATTATGTTCTCTTCAGTGTCTTTTAAAGGCAAGGCTGAATAAGCAATCTCCAGCTCATCGCCCATGGGCGCAGCCTGGGACTCCCGCTCTGCTTTTTGACCTGATGCCATGGTCTGACTACATGCACAATTAGCTGTCTTACAATCTTTGGTCTTGAAATGATCATAACATTTGGTACCAACAAGCTCTTCCCCCTTTTTATTAGCAAGACTCGCACCTGTCTCATTCATATACTGAATGTTGTAATCCTTGTCGATGATCATAACCGGGGCCGGCATATTGTCAAGCAAACCAACCAGACGATCCAGGGTTTGATTAATACCTTCTGCTATTGGACGGAACTCAAGATTGGTTTCTTCCTCATCGGCACGGGCATCAAGCTGTCCGCTAACTGCAGCATCGGTAAGTTTCCTGATTTGTGTAATAATTTTATTAATAATATTCTGGAAGTTTTTCCCAAGAAAATAACCGACAAGAAGGGCCACAAGAATGCCGACAATAATTGCTACAATCACTGAATTCCTGGCTTCATTCAATTTACTCAATAGATCTGCCTCATAAATCGTTGCCGCAACATACACTTCAGATTCAGGATAATGTTTAAAATACTGGTATTTATTATCTCCTTCCCATTCATACCTGATCTTTCCATTTTTCATTTCTTTCATCTGCTTAAAGAAGTCCTCTTCTGCTATTGATGAACCCGCCGATGTAGGGTGAATAACAAAAGTCCCGTCTTCACTTACCAAATAAGGATAGCCATTGTCATAATATTCCTTTTCATTAAAAAATGATTTTAAAGCATCCAGGTCCTTCTCTGGTAAACCAAAATAATAAGCTCCAACGATTTCTCCACTATCCTCCAGGGGCTTATAATAAGTGAGATACCATTCATCCATGATCATGGCCCTGCCTGAATAGGTCTTTCCATTATCCAATGCCCGGGCAACAGGTGAATTGCCGGGAATGTAAGTATCTACGACCCGTTGATCTGATTCATCAAGAATATTGGTTGAAATACGTAAATATCCATCCTGAAATTTCTGAAAAACTGTACTGCTACCATTTGTCATTTCCCCGATCCTGTCAACGAAAGAATAATCATGATACAGGGGAATATCATCATGAAGCAATACCGGTAATTCAACCTCATTAGTGACTTTTGTATCCTGATTTGTAGCCACAACACTGAAGAATTCCTCTTTGCTAAGATCAATATACCCTTTCTCCATAAAAAGATGGTAAGAAAGCTCACCTTCCTCAATTACCATTTTCTGGTTTTCTTTAATCTGTTGATCAACCAAAGCAGTCAGGTCTTCAACCTGCTCGAACATACGAGTATCCCCGTCATTGAGAAGATTTTTCTTTTGCCTTTGAATGTTGTACAAACCAAAAATGATGAGTACAACGGCCATTGTCAGGCTCAGCATAATACTGATTTTAGTGCCTGTTCTTAAATTACTTAATTTTTTCATTGCTTTAAGTTAATTTTCATTTGTACTTCTAATTTTAAATTCTTGTATATAGAATCATCAGGGGTTTTCTTCTACCGCCTGATAATTGAATTGCTTGATTATCCTGTTCGGATCCACAACCAGTGCAACCGTGCCATCACCGAGGATGGTAGCTCCCGAGATCATCTCCTGCTTATTGAACATTTTTCCCAGTGAGGTAAGCACTGCCTGGTATTCATCCACCACATGATCAACTGCAAGTCCGAATATCATATCCTCATATTCTATGGCAATTATTTGTTCAATGGGGGGAGGAGGTGTATCAATGTCAAATTCTTTTCTCAGGTATGCAAAAGGGATATGACCTTCACCCACATAGATCATGTTGTTCACTGCATTGGTAAGTTGCTCATGCTTAAACTCGTAACATTTATCCACCGAAGCCAGGGGAATTACATAATGCGTATTATCAATCTTCACCAGTAAACCGTCAATAATTGAAAGGGTAAGAGGAAGTTTAATGGTCATGGTGGTTCCCACATTTTCCTCGGTGTCGATGCTGATCTCTCCTCTAAGGTCCGATATCTTTCTTTTCACCACATCCATACCTACCCCACGTCCTGATACTTTTGTGACATTTTTTGCCGTTGAAAATCCGGGAAGGAAAAGCATGTCCAGTAACTCTTTCTCGGTAGGTTCAATCTCTTTGATCAACCCCGATTCCCTGGCTTTTTCCCTGATTTTTGAGATATTCATTCCCTTACCGTCATCGGCAACCTGCAGGTATACATTTGCTCCTGAATAAAATGCCTTCAGCTTTATAGTTCCTTTCTCAGGCTTTCCGAGGGCCTTTCTCTCTTCCGGTGACTCAATCCCATGATCAATGCTGTTCCTTATGATATGCAGGAGGGGATCAATAAGGCCTTCGATAATAGTTTTGTCCAGTTCGGTATCTGTTCCTTCGGTAATAAAATTGATTTCCTTGTTCAGTTCCTGCGACAGTTCTCTTACCAGCCGCTGAAAACGGGTAACCATATTATCTACAGGGATCAGCCTGATGCTGAAGGTACTGTCTCTTAACCTGCGGGTGATTTTGTCAATATCCTCCGCTACGGTCATTAATTCTTTATTGTGGATATTCTCAGAGATCAGGGTTAAGCTTGCCTGTCGTGTAACCAGCTCACTCACCAGCCCGATCAGTTCATCCAGCTTCTCTGAAGAAACCCTGATGCTGGAGATCTTCTGTTCTTTTTGCTTCGTAACCTTGGTAATTGGGCTTTTAACTTCAGTAGTGGATTTCTTAATCTGCACAGCTATTGATTCTAACTCACTGAGGCCGGGCTCCTTTCCCGAATTAAATATTTCATCAAGCTTCTGGGAAAAGCTTTTATCTGCAAGTACATTTTCATCGCTCAGGTGCCTGATTTCCAGTTCACAATCCAGATCAACAAACATGAAAACATCTCTTACGTCTTCTTCCGGTGCTTCTGTATGAAGAATCACCACCCACCATACATAACAGGAAAGAACGTCAAGGTTTTCATATTCAGGAATATTGTCAGTAAAGCTCAGTACCCGGCTGTTTCCCAGGGCAGCCAGTTCATTAACTACGAGCAAAGGATTGGTCCCGTTTTTCATTATATCTTCCTTCGGCTTGAACTTTACATAATAGGAAGATCCTTTTGATTTAGCCTGAATGTCATTTATTTCATCTTTTTTGTCTACCGGGCTATCGCTATCAAGAATTTCAGCAATCAAACCAAGGAGGACCTCGTGATTGTTAAGTGTTTCTTCACTTAATGATTCATCCTCTGAGAGCAGTGCCTTGATATGGTCAATGGACTGGAATGTCAGGTCCAGAAGTTTATCATCAACCCTGAGTTTTCCGTTTCTGACTTTGTCATAGGCGTTTTCAAGCCGGTGGGTAAAACTGTCGATCTTTTCGAAACCAAACATAGCGCTTCCGCCTTTCAGGGAATGCATTGCGCGGAAGATCACTTCAACATGCTCCGGGTTTCCGGGATCCGAACTAAGTTCAAGTGAGCTTTGCTCAAGTTCCTGTATAAGATCAAGTGCTTCGTCAATAAATTTATTTTTAAACTGCTCCATGGATTCCATTTTTCCTGTTTCTTTTAATTTCTGCTATTCTGTTAGTTCAGAAAAACCGGTATTTATAAGAATTTCTTTGATCTCAGGGCTGATTCCCTCTTCAAATTCAAAAGTCACATTATTCTGATTATCTGTTTTCTTTAATGAATAAAGGAGTTGAATGTAACTCAGGTCAATGGAACTTACGTTTTCAAAAACCATTTTTACTTTCTCATCTTTCCCCATGAATTTATCCAGGTTGTTTTTCGTTTCTTCAATAGTGAAAACAGTTAATTCCGAGACCCTTATTTCTTTAATATCCTTATCTGAATTGTCCATATTGTGAACTTTTATGCTGTTTATAGTACCGACAGAGAATTAGTTCATCACTTTTCCTATGGCAGCTATTAATTTTGCAGGAACAAATGGTTTAATAATCCATCCGGTTGCACCTGCCTGCTTGGCTTCCATCTTCTTTTCTGTTTGCGATTCAGTGGTAAGGAAAAGAATTGGGATCATTTTATAATCCGGCATTTCTCTTACAGATTTAATCAGTTCTATACCATCCATTTCAGGCATATGCAGATCAGTAATGATCAGGTCAATCTTCTTTCCATCAAGAAATTTCTGGGCATCTTTGCCATCAACTCCTACAAGTACCTCAAATCCCTCATTTTCGAGGGTGAAGCTCACCACCTCCCGGATACTTTCAGAGTCATCTACAATTAAAATCGTCTTTGACATGGTGTTAAAAGTTTAATTTATATTGTTAAATACATTGTATTCCTGTTAGAGTAATATTCTCAACCTTTTCACCTAGCATTAAAATAGTTCCAGATCATCATCATTTTCATCATCCTCAGGAATATCCACTTCATTCTTTCCCGATACCACATGATCGTGAACAACTCTTTCACTTGCTACTGTATAAAGTGCTTCTATCTCTTTCAGGTTATCTATGTTATCGTAGGATTTAATGCTCCTGTTTCCTTTGCCCAATCTCTGGTTAATTGAACTCAATTTTTCAATTATTTCTGTCAGCACATGGTCAAAAAGTTCATAATAATCGGCCTGTTCGATGGTATCCTTCAGCCGCGAGACGATATCGGAGTTCAGGTTAAAATTTTGTGATAACAATTCATCGAGTTCTTTATTTTCATCATCCAGCCGGTTCAGCATTTTCGTAATACTCACCATGATCTTGATCTGTTCTCTCTCCAGTTCACTTCCAATTTCACTATTGGAAGATGATTCCTGATGTTCCTTTATGAGATCCCGGATTTCCTGCATATCCATTTCCAGATCATTTTTCTTTTCAACAATATCCCTGACAAGATTTGAAAGCTGGAATGCTATATTTGAATTTACATTATCATTTTTTTCATTTTTCAGATCAGCCTCTTTCTCATTGAGAAACATGGCATTTAATTCTTCCACCGGGTTCAGGATCAACAACTTTGTATCTTTGGAAATATTTTCGATCGTTTCGGTCAATAAACTGATCTCCCGATTAAAAGAAGCGAAGTTGAATGAGTCCATCATCGTCACTCCCTTATCCATCCTGTCCCTAACCCTGTGGATCAATGTTTTGTCTGAATCATCTCCATCATAAGAAAACTCATTGGAAAGTGTGGAAACACTGGTAAGATCATTGGCGATGGTCTGGAAATTTTCAGAAATTACTTCAAGAGCCTTCTGATATTCCTTGCTGATCAGAATCAGTTGAGCCGATTGCAATCCAGCTATATCTGAGATCATAGAAAAACGTTTTTCGGTTATCTCATTATCAGCTCCTTCACCAATCTCATTCTTTCTAAGGTCTTTAACAATATTCTGATGAGTGGTTTGAATATGTTCAATTTTCTGTCGAATTATATCATGATATTGAATATGTGTAATGATATTCCCTATGCTATTCCTGGAGTTATCCATTTTTTCCTTCAACACCGGGAAATGGGATTCAGATTCCTGACTTTTTTTACTGATAACCGTGCTGGTTGAATTGAGGTCATCATTGTACTGATAGATAGTTTTCAAAGATTCGCCCGTGAACTCTTCCAGGCCTGAAAGAATAATATCCGCCTTCGCAGAAGTCTCCTCAAATTCAGAATTCAGCAAGTTGATGCCCTCTCTTATGCGAATAGCAATAGCCTCCCAGGTACTTATAGATTCAAGTGAAGATTCATCAAACGTACCGCTATTTGACAACAGTCGGTAATTGGTAGTTAAAAATTTGAGTGTAGTAAGATCCTGTTTAAAATTTCGAAGCATCACCATAAAATAGTTTGCTTTGCTTCGTATTTCCTTTACAAGATTTTTACTTTTTTCATATTCGGATTCAGCGGTTTTTTTATAGTTTTTCAGTTCTCCGTACACACGTTCAAATTCTTCAATAAAGCCTTTTCCTTCAGTTCCGGTTATGGCATCAAATATCCTGCTTACATTGCCGGTAATGATTCCATACTTCTTATGATAATCTTTAAGAAACCTGTTTAACTGAAGAAAAACATCGGATGAATCATTATGTAACATTTTAATTCTTCCGTCTATCTCCTGGAAAACATTGATCAGTTCCTCTATCGATACTTCGTTTTTATTTTCTTGATCCATTGGCTGTTTCAGTTAAATGATTACACAGAGTTTAAAAGAGATCCACTGAAATTTTCTGGGCGAAAACAGTGAAGGTGACATTGCCGTTTACTTTTGCCCGGGTGAGGGTAACAAGCAGGTCATATTCTTTGCCTGAGTTGTCTTCCCAGGACATTTCAGTTCTTACATCTATTTCTTTCTTGCTTCCGCTACTTTCAAAAAATGCGGTCAATCCACTTCCGTTCTGTTCGAGTTTAAGAGGTATTACATTTTTTATATTTTTCCCGAGAACCTCTTCCCTGCTCATTCCCCATATCTCTTCGGCAGCATAATTGAAATATTCAATATCGCCTTCATGGTTGAAACTGATCACACCATCAACACATCCTTCCAAAACAGCTTCATTCTTGGCTTTTTCAGCTTCGATATCTTCGATTTTCTTTTTCAGTCCGAGGCTTGCTTCATTAAGCTTATCGCTCAGATTCCGTTTAATATCCTCTAATTCCGAAGTATAAGCTTTTAGTTTTTCACCCTGTACTCTTAGTTCATCTGCCTGTCTTTTGGTCTCCAGTTCGGTCATTTTCTTTTCAGTAATGTCTGCTACCAGTTCAATCACCTTATAAGGTATGCCATCCTTATCCAGGGCCGGGGTATAAGAAGCGTTGATCCAGATCTCTCTTCCTGATTTGGTAATCCTTTTAAAGTCACCTGTCTGGGCATTTCCCTTTCTTAGTTCTTTCCAGAAATTATTATAGACATCAATGGGCTCATTTGCTTTATCAGCAAATATCCGGTCGCTTTTATCCTCAATCTCCTCCAGGCTGTAACCCATCATTTCAAGAAATTTATCATTGGCTGTAATAATATTTCCATCCATATCAAATTCAACTGTACCGAGGGTATTGTTAATAGCAGTAAAAATCCCTATTCTCTCAACCTCCCGTTGTTGCATTTCCTCCTGGGTAGCGTTCATTTCCTCAAGGTTTTGACGCATTTCCTCTTCCTGGGCACGCAATTCTTCGGTAAGCTGTTGAGAATCTCTGAGAAGTTTCTGTGTCCGTTCGTTGGTTTTTAGTCTGGATATGGTAGAGGCAAGGATCTCAGCCAGTTTTTCAACAAATTCAATCTCGTAATCCCTGAGTTCACGGAATGAAGCCACCTCAATAACTCCAAACAATTCATCATTGGATATCATGGGGACAATTAAAACGCAACGGGGATTGGCATCACCCAATCCGGAGGTGATCGAAATATAATCGTCGGGCACATCTTTAATATAGATCTTGCCCTTTTCTATGGCAGCCTGACCTATCAACCCTTCTCCTACCTGAACTGTTCTTTCAATAAATTTTTTACGGTTCCAGGCGTAAGCCGATAAAAGTTCAAGATGCTCATTTTCTTTTTCTTCATTATTTAAAAGAAATATCATCCCCTGGTTTGCATCCAAATATTTAATGAGGGAAGAAAGGAACTTATCTGAAAGTTCTTTCAGTTCGGAATCATCCTCCCTGAGTATTTCCCCAAACCTGGACAAACCTGCAGATACCCAGTTGCGTGCATCATCTTCAATAGCCAGTTTCTGAAGCTTATCGCGCATTCCTGTGATAGACAAACCAAGCTTATCCTTTTCACTCAGCAACTCATAATCGATCTCAAAATTGCCATCCCCGATCTTTTCAGCAAATTCAGCCAGATTTAGCTGATTCTGTATAATGGCATCCACAGAAGAAGCAATCTGTCCGATTTCATCTTTACCCTTTAATTCTGTTTTTTCAGAGAGATCACCTACAGAAGCCCTGCGGGAAATTTTGGCGGAACGTTGAAGAGGATTAAGTATATATTGTAAAAAGAATTTTCTGATAAGTAACAAGGCAATGATCCACACGCTAACTACAATGATCATCGAGGTTATTTGCTGATAAAACTGCTGTTCGGAAATATTTTGAAACAATATTACAATTCCCCCGATTATCATAACCATAAACAAAGCTATGATAAGGTTGATCTTTGTATTTAATTTCCAGTTGTAAGGACTCATTTTCAACTATTTATTTTAATTTCCCCATGCGGATATTGAATCCGGCTTTTTTCGAACTTCTTTCAATTGTCAAATTTATTCTGGTGTAAGGGGGTAAAAAACAGTAATGTCACTTAAAGAATAAGAATCCATACCCGGTTTTTACCGGTAAATACACCCGGGAATTATGAGTAGATTTACTCAGTGGTCTCTCCGGAAAGTCAATTTATACCACAGCAGGGGGTATATATTTGATACCTGGGATTATTGATTGCTATTTCGGGTTATTGATTGGCCAGGTGGGGTTATTGATTGGTCACTTGAGGCTATTGATTGACTACCTGGGGAGGTGATTGGCTACTTGGGGCTACTGATTGGCTACCTGGGGTGGTTGATTGGACCAAATATTGGAATACTATACAGCTTAACGTGCACAATCCGTTTCCGGAGGTTTTCCTGCCTCTTTCCTGCAATTTTAAACCCATTTTTCGGGTATCGGTTTTGCTCCGCCTGTATTACACCCCTGGCAGCAAAAGAAAGGAATTGAAACCGATGCTATGGTGAGTTTTACCGATATCACACTCCCTTTACCTTCCCTATTTCTCCCACCGGCAGCCAGTCATCCATATTTCCATACTCCGAACGATCGATCCTGAAATTATCCAATTCCTGGAAATCCGTTACTGAAATAAGTACCAGGAATCTTTTGCCTGCAAATCTTTTTTTCATGGCAGCATTGAGTAATAAATTATCCTGGTTTCGTTCTACGATATCGGTAGATTCTTCCTTCGTCAGCTTTTCTGAATTTAATACATTCTCCACTACCGCTCTTGCTTTAACAAGGCCATCTCCTTTGTTTTCAATAAAATATAAAACATCATCTTTATTTACACGACCATATGGCATTTTTCTTCCCATAGCTGCGCGGATGATCATTGTTTTTTTTCCGTTTTTCAAATTTTCCAGTTCTTTGGCTTTGTGGTCAAGGTATACAACGTGATCCATAATTAAATATGTTTAAGTGTTTTTTGGTTATTAATTTTTCAAAATAAGAGAAAATTCGTGAATTTTCTCTATAAAATAATATCGCAGCCTTTAATTAAAAAAAATATCTTTGCGTTCATCCCGTTAATATTATGTACGGATCAAAAAGCAATATGAAACCATTATACATCCTTCTTCTATCCTTATTAACAGGCCTCCAGCCTCTGCTTTCCCAGGATTATTTCCACCGAAAAGAAAACCGGAACCGTCGTCACCTTATCCTGGTCCACCCTACCCGTTCCAACCTTGAGCGTTATTCTTACCTGCTGGAGGAAGGAATACTTGATCCGGGAAAATTAAAAATTGTGGGATTGTATTTCGAAGCCGAGAATTATGATTACAGTGAGGTAATAAAGGATTACCCACAATTCGGTTTTCATATGATTGAAGACACTATTAAACTGAATGAGTTATTTCAGGAAAATGATGCTACAGATGATTTCAAACTGATCTTTAAAAACAGCAAGGGCATTATATTTAACGGCGGCCCCGACATCCCTCCGGCAACTTACAATGAAGAGATGCTTACCCTTACCCGTGTTACTGATCCACACCGGCATTATTTTGAACTTTCATTCCTATTTCATATTCTTGGAGGAAGCCAGAATGAAGACTTTAAGCCCTTTATCCGTAAAAGGCCGAAATATTCAGTCCTGGGTATATGTCTCGGCATGCAAACCATGAATGTAGCTGCCGGTGGCACCTTGATTCAGGATATACCTTATGAAATTTATGAAAAATACACTATTGAAGATATTCTCTCTATGGATGAAAACGAGCAACACAGGAATTACTATACCAATTTTGAACTTTACCCTGAAATTAAATCATATTATCTTCATCCCATTGAAATAATTCGCGGCAGATGGCTGAATGATATGATAGAACACAATGGCAACCTGTCACCTTCAGTGCTGAGTTCTCATCATCAGGCTATAGAAAAACTGGGCGCGAACTACCGTGTTGCAGCAAGTTCAGTTGACGGAAAAATCATTGAAGCCATCGAACACACCCGCTATCCCAATGTAATCGGAATTCAATTCCATCCCGAAGTAGATTATCTGTACAAAGACAAGTCCAATTACAAAACAGCACCAGAAGAGGAGATCCGGTCACTCAAACAGGAACTAATCCGGCAAAAAAGCCTGGAATTTCATTTAGACTTGTGGCGAGCTTTTAGTGAATCGCTATGAAAGTTATGCAGTTGTGCAGTTATGCAGTTGTGCAGTTATGCAGTTATGCAGTTATGCAGTTAGATTTCATAACGTCATTTCACTTCGCTGCGCTCAGTGGATTTTAAGCATCTCGTAAAATACTATAAGATTTCTGAGCGTAGCAAAGAATTACACCTTATGAAATCTAACTGCACAAGCTGCATAACTACATAAAGAACAACTCACTCCCTGTCAACGAAAATAAGATAATCCCATGCACTAAGATTAAGCTCTTTACCTGAAAGATCCGTGTGATTTTCTTCTGAAAAATAGTTTACAAATTCTTCATCAGGCATATTTTCCGGAAGGCTAACATTGATATTTTCTCCGGAAAAATTATAAACAGCGATGAGCCTGTCTTCTCCTTTTTCCCTGAAAAAGGCCAGAACCTTTTCTTCATGAGCAGTGCTTATAAATTCCATATCTCCGCCGGCATCTCCGCACCATAATTCTTCATTTTCTTCTTTTAAATCGATTAACTTCTTATAAAAATCCGTCAATTCACATTCTCTCCAGTTAATCGGATCCCGCTGAAAAAACTCCAGTCGTTTATCCAAACAGGCTTCCTGACCATTATAAATCAGTGGCATTCCGGGCACGGTAAAGCTAAGCGCAGCAAAAGCCTTTACTCCATCACCCAATCTTTCATATACAGTTCCATTCCATGAATTTTCGTCATGATTGGAAGTGAATTGCATCAGGATTGAATTTTCGGGATATGCCGTATCCACATAATGAAAATGGTTTCTCATATCAATTGCCGTTTGTTTGCCCTGTGCTACCTCATTCATTATATGATGAAATTTCCAATCGTAGCTCATATCCATAGCCTGCTCATGCAAAACAGGCTGATCGGCCTCCGCAAGAAGAAAAACTTCCTTCACTTTCAATAAAGTATCCCTGACCTCATTCCAGAAATCTACAGGAACCATATGCGCCACATCGAAACGGAAACCATCTATATTTGCCTCTTCAATCCAGAAAATCATGCTTTCCTTCATGTAATCCCTCAACTCCCGGTTATCGTAATCAAATTGAATCACATCTGTCCAGTCAAAAGGTGAAACAAATTCACCCAATTCATCTTTTACATACCATTCAGGATTTTCCTCAGCAAGAGAGTTGTCCCATGCAGAATGATTGGGCACCCAGTCGATAATGACCTTCAATCCCATTTCATGTGCAGAGTTTACGAGGGATTTAAAATCTTCCATGGTTCCGAATTCAGGGTTTACAGCCTGGTAATCCTCAACAGAATAATAACTTCCCATTTCACCTTTTTTATTCAGTTGGCCAATGGGATGAATGGGCATAAACCATAAGATATCCACACCCAGTTCATCAAGCCGGGGGAGATCCTGCTCCACACCCTTAAAAGTTCCTTCCTGCGAAAATTGTCGTGTATTTATTTCATATATCACTGCATCTTTCACCCAGTCGGGATGTTCAATGTGTTTTACTTCAACAACTTCACTCATTTCTTTTACACCATCCTGATCAGGAGATTTACAGTATGTGAAAAACAAAATAATAAGGATACTCACTGTCAATAGCCTGTAAGGCCTCATTAAGACTTGATTATTTTTCATTTTCCTTAGTTTTTTGAAATTTAATTTAATTAACAAATTTATGAGAACTTTGTTATCTGACGGTTCAGCGAGATATGCTTTTGAATAGGTTGTTTGAAGCGGTGAGCGGCCCTTCGACTGACGCTCAGGGACCGAAGATGAAAAGGCCAGCGGTGAACGGTGGGTAAGATGCCTGGCTTTTAATTTATTGCACAAAGAAGCTGAAAGCTCAAAGCTCAAAGCTGAAACCGGCAATAAGACAAAGAAGATGAAAGTATCTGTTCAGCAAAACGCTTACTGATCACCGATTACTGATTACCGATCACCTCTAATTCCCTATTCCGTCTCTATATAATTAATCTTAATATCCAGGATGGATTCGTAATATTCGCCCCGCTCGAGAATGTCATCATCGCCTTCTTCGTAATACCAGTTAACGATGAGGTTATAACCATTTTTGGTAAGATCGCGGAGCAATTTAAGTATCTGAAGCATATATTTGGAAGTTCCGCTATTGAGGTATTCAAGTGCAATATTGACAGTAGTAGTATCCTGTGCAACAGTAAGGTATTCCTGCAGCCAGTCGATAATGTCTTCATAAAAAAGATTGGCATCCTCAGGAATGGATCTGCCTTCAAAACTGATAAAACCGGTCGGATCGAGTTTCACATCCGGAGTTTTACGTGTTTCCTCTATTATTAATGGCTCTAACAAGGCTTTTATATTTGACACTAAAATAACTACAATTTTAAACTAAGTAAAAAAAAAATCTTAGATATTTTTTAACATTCTACCACTATTGGACGAAATCTTTTCTTATTTGTTTCGAAGTTATAGCCAATATTTTAAATTTGCGAAAAAAAAGGGGCAGTTATGCAGGAAAATTTATTGATAAAAGCAGGGGTTTATGCTGCGGAGAAGCATAAATATCAAAGGAGAAAAGGATTCAACCAGGTTCCCTATATCAACCATCCGCTTAAAGTAGCAAAATTGTTATCGGAATGTGGAGAAAATGATGAATCACTGCTAATTGCAGCCATTCTTCATGACGTAATTGAAGATACTGATGCTACAGAACAAGATATAACAGAACAATTCAGTAAAGAAGTCAGTGATCTGGTAATGGAAGTTACTGATGATAAAGATCTTCCCTATGCAGTTCGTAAAGAACTGCAGGTTAAAGGAGCAGGAACCCTGAGCCAGAAGGCAAAAAAACTCAAAATTGCCGATAAAACATGTAATATCCTGGATATCCTGACTTATCCTCTTGATTGGAGTACTGAAAGAAAATTATCTTACCTTGAATGGGCAAAAGAAGTTGTAGACGGATGCCGAAATGTTAATCCGGAGCTGGAAAAAAGTTTCGATGAGACACATCAGGAGGGATATGAAAAACTTCAAAATGAGCTTTAAAACTCCATTCTGGCCTGAGGAGTGACCTCCTGTCCGCAAAATTCCTTCTTTAAATATTTAAAATAAGCAGTTATGCCAATCATTGCGGCATTGTCTGTTGTGAGATTCAAAGGAGGAATGTAAACTTTCCAGTCATTCTTTTCACCTGCTTGTAAAACAGCATTTCTTAAACCGGAATTTGCCGACACCCCGCCGGCTAAAGCTATTTCCCTGATATTATATTTATGTGAGGCCTTAACAAGTTTTTTTATCAGTATATCAACAATGGTTCTCTGAAGGGAAGCTGCAAGATCCGATTTGTTTTCTTCTATAAAATTTTCATTCTCTTTCATCCGGTCACGCAAAAAATAAAGAAAAGAGGTTTTCAGTCCGCTAAAGCTGTAATCGAGCCCCTTGATTTTTGGTTTATTGAAAACAAATTTTTCAGGATCTCCCTCCCGGGCCAGCTTATCAACCAGGGGGCCGCCGGGATATGGCAACCCCATTAACTTGGCTGACTTATCAAATGCTTCCCCGGCAGCATCATCGATGGTTTTTCCAATTATCTCCATATCCAGATGATCTTTTACCAATACCAACTGGGTATGTCCTCCTGAAACGAGCAGGCACAGAAATGGAAAATTCGGAGTAAGTAATTCTTCCTTTTCTATAAAATGAACCAGTATATGAGCCTGCAAATGGTGGACATCAATCATCGGAATACCCCTGGAAAGAGCAAAAGATTTTGCGAAGGAAGTTCCCACCAGGAGGGATCCAAGCAATCCGGGTCCACGGGTAAATGCTATGGCATTAATATCTTTAACCTCCAAATTTGCTTTTTTCAAAGCAACATCAACAACAGGGATCACATTTTGCTGATGAGCTCTTGAAGCCAATTCAGGCACCACGCCACCGAAACTTTCATGTACATCCTGATTGGCAATTACACTCGACAACATCCTTCTATCGCTGAATACAGATGCGGCTGTATCGTCACATGAGGATTCCAAGGCCAGAATATTTATACTCATAAATTAGGAATGATTATTGTACAAAGATAAGGAGAATATATAGACGTAAAACTTCAGGAGGACCAGGAGAGAATAAATTCATTGAATATCAACTTATAAGCTTATTCTAATTCATTGTTAAAAGAAACAATGTGATACTCTCCCCTGCCCTGATTATCCAAACAGTAATCACCGGGTAATACTTAACTACCTGAAAGTTGTTAAAATAACATGGCCGTATATGTAAATAGTTAAATATTTTTTCGTTTTTTTGCGTAATACATAAAAAATTCTCAGGAAATAAAAAAGTTATTTAAAATATTGTTGATTAGTGTGCTGGTATTCATAACCATACCGGCAACAGCTTTACTTTTCCTACAAAACAAAAAAATTCAGAATCATCTCACCTCCTATTTAACCTCAGAACTTTCCGAATACCTGGGTACAAAAATAACAGTAAAGGAAGTTTCCATCACCTTTTTCAACCGCTTTCAGTTAAAAGATGTATATCTCGAAGATTTAAGCGGAGACACCTTATTATTCAGCGACAAAGTAAAGGTCACACTCAACCATCTGAACCGTTCTTCAAAAGAAATCGGAATCAAAAGACTGTCCCTAAAAAATGCTGATATACATCTAGTTGCCACTGATACCACCGGCGTTAATCTGAATTTTATTATTAATGAGATCCGTAACCCGGACAAACCCGAATCTGAAAAATGGGATCTTCGGTTTTCGAATATTCAACTCGACGATTCCCGTTTTAGATTCACCCATCCATATAATGAAGAAAAAGGTTCCCCGATCGACTTTACTGAAATGGATTTGAGAAATTTGAAATTAAGAGTAAGTGACCTCACAAAAACAGGTGATACGGTTTCATTTGATATTAGAAAAGTCGAATTTATCGAAAGATCGGGATTCCGGGTGAATAGTATTAATTCGAAAATGAGCCTGGGAAAGCAGCATATGCATTTTAATAACACATATGTTGAAACACCTGTATCCTCTGTCAGCGCTAATTCCTTGTATTTTAATTTCGATAGCTACAGGGATTTTTCCGAATTTGTTGAAAAGGTGAATTTGGAATATAACTTTCGCTCTTCTTCCGTAAATTTCTCCGATTTAAATTATTTCTTCCCCGGGATAGAAAACTTTGATGAAACATTCAGGATATCAGGGATTGTCAGAGGAAAAATTAATGACCTGTCGGCTCATAAAATATTGATTGCTTATAATGATAAAACACTTATCGGGGGAAGTATGAATATTATCGGTTTACCTGATCTGCAAGAAACTTTTTTGCATTTCAATATCGATAGGTTTCAGACGAATATTCAGGATTTACAGGAAATCCATCTTCCCCGTAATAAAACATTATCCATTCCCGATGAATTCAAAGCTCTTGGAACAATTACTTTCAGCGGAAAATTCACCGGCTATTATGATGATTTTGTAACCTACGGCCGTTTCGGAACTGATCTTGGAAAAATCACCACCGATATTCTTATCAAACCTGACTCTCTGGGCGGTTTGTATTATTCGGGTAATGTTAAAACCACCGCATTCGGTATTGGGAGGATCATTCCCGGAAACGATGGTATCCTGGGTGATATCAGCATCAATGCAGAAATTGACGGCTCTTATCATAAAAAAGATATTTCTGCTGATCTGCGGGGAAAAATAAGTGATCTGGAGTTGTATGGATACGATTATGAAAACATTAACCTCGAAGGTTTATTAACAGAAGAGACTTTTGATGGTTCGATGGATATAAGTGATCCAAATATCTTGATGAAATTTGATGGAAAAGTAGACTTCTCTTCACAGCAACCGGAATTTAATTTTATCGCTGATGTAGACAGATTCCGTCCATATTATTTAAACTTAAACAAAACCGATTCAACATATTTTGCTTCATTCCTTCTTGAATCCAATTTTTCTGGCATACATCCCGACAGCATTAATGGTGAAATCAATCTGGTTAATTCATTTTTCCAGCGTTCCGGGGAACAAATTCAAATATCCGATTTCAATGTAAGAGCCGAAAACAACCATGATTCTTCAATACTCCAGATAAGATCTGAAATAATGGATGCTGACATTTCAGGAAATTTTCGATATAGTGAAATTCCCGAATCATTCCACAATCTGATTACATATTATCTCCCTTCAATAACAACTGAGGACAGCCTGTTAAATGATGTTGAATTTACAGACAATAACCAATTCGATTATTCTGTCAGATTAAAAAATTTTGAAGATGTTACTCGATTCTTTACCAGGGATTATTTTATTGCTAATCAGTCTTTTATAAGTGGAAATTACAATCCTGCCGAATTTGATGTAAATCTGACTGCTGAAATCCCTGCACTGGGATACAAAAATAAAGCCTGGAAAGAACTATTCTTTATAGCAGATATTGATTCCGGGCATATTGCATATACGGGTATCGCAAGTAAACTTTCAATCACCAATGATCTGGGGGTCGAAAACTTTCAATTTTCAGGGCAGGTTTTTAAAGACACTTTAACAACAGAAATAGGCTGGAATAATCTTGAACAGCCTATTTATAAGGGAAATATTCAGCTAATGGCGGGGTTAAGCACCAACAGTAATACTGCCAACCGGAAAATAGCGGTGAATATGTTACCCTCTTATGTGGTTTTTAACGACACGCTTTGGAATATAGCACAAAGCGATATCCATATAGATTCAAGTGCCTTTGAGATTGATTCATTCAGCATTAGCAATCAGCATCAGTCCCTCATTTTAAGTGGAGAGATTTCGCAACAAAAAAATTCCAGACTCGCCATCAACCTGAGTGAATTGGACCTGGCTACCCTTAATTATTTTACAAGGGACAAAAAATTAGAATTCTCCGGTGCGCTTTCAGGACAGGCCAGTCTGATCAATGCCTATCAAAACCCTGTATTCCTTTCCGATATTATTGTTAGCAATTTTCATATAAATGACCAGGATTTTGGAGAAGGAAACTTGAGAGCTCTTTATAACAATGATTCCAGGGCCGTCCATATGCTGGCTTCCGGAATCAAAGGAGGTTCCCGTATTTTCGAAATTGATGGAGATTATTATCCCGATAACAGAAAAATAGATTTTGACATTAACTTTGAAAAAATCAGACTGTCAACCTTTGAGCCATTTGCTGAAAAATTGGTGACAGACATTAAAGGACTCGGCAACGGGAACCTAAGTCTGAAAGGCACTGTCCGAAATCCAGAATTAAATGGTAAAGTGGATTTTTTCAAAGCATCCATGATAGTTAATTATCTTCAAACACAATATTCTTTTACCGATGAGCTGATTGTGAATAATAATAATATAATATTTGACGATTTTGAAATAAGCGATGAATCAGGAAATAAAGCATTTGCTGAAGGTACAATTAAGAACAAATATTTCAGGGATTTCCTGATTGAGGTGAATTTATCCACTCCGGAGTTTATGTTCCTGAATACATCCCAGGCTGACAATGAATTATTTTACGGAAGGGTTCTGGCATCGGGCATAATTGAAATTACAGGTCCCCCGGATAACCTTAATATGATTATAAATGCCAGTACAGAGAGAAATTCTGTATTTAACATTCCTTTGTATGGAGCTGAAGAAATAAACGAAAATAATTTTGTCCGCTTTGTAAATTCATCCGGAGAAGAAATTAAAGAAATCAAAGAAGAATTCAACTATGAGGTTAACCTTAAAGGGCTAACCATGGATTTCAATCTCGAGATCACACCTGAAGCCGAAGTTCAGATCATTTTTGATCCCAGTGTAGGCGATATCCTGAGAGGAAGAGGCAGCGGAAATTTAAATATGTCTATTAATACACTCGGGAAATTTGAAATGTATGGAGATATGAGCATTGAAGAAGGAGATTATCTCTTTACCCTTCAAAATCTTATCAATAAGAAACTTGAAGTAGAACCCGGAGGCACAATTACCTGGAATGGAGACCCTTCGGATGCCATAATTGATCTCAAAGCCGTTTACAAATTGCGCACATCGGTTTCTACTCTTTCACCAGAATACGAAGACAGCCGGTTGAACAAAAGAATTCCTGTCGAATGCCAGATTATCATGACCGGGAAATTATTGAAGCCCAATATTAAAACGGATATCGTTTTACCCACAACAGATCAACAAACACGTAATATTGTATATAATTCTATAAATACTGAAGAAGAAAAGCTCAAGCAGTTTATATCCCTGCTCGTTATGAACAATTTCATGAGTGTTGACCCCGGAAATGCATTTTTATCAAATTCCGGTACGGGAACTACAGCGAATATGGCAGGCGTGGCAACATCCGAACTGCTCTCAAGCCAGCTCAGTCAGATATTAAGTCAGATCTCCCAGGATTTTGATATAGGGCTAAATTATCGTCCGGGGGACCAGATCACAACCGATGAACTTGAAGTTGCCTTGAGCACCCAGATCCTTGATGACCGAATCACCATAAACGGAAACCTTGATGTTGGCGGAAATGAGGTCACCCAGACTTCATCTGCTACCAATACCAATAACATAGTTGGTGATTTTGATATTGATTTTAAGATTACTGAAAACGGTAAGCTTCACTTAAAAGCCTTTAACCGCGCCAATGATAATCTTATCTGGCAGGCAAGATCTCCTTATACCCAGGGTGTAGGTGTGTTTTACCGGGAGGATTTTAACACTTTCGGCGAACTTATACGCCGGTACCGGGATGCCATCCTTAGTCTTTTTACCCGGGAAGAAAAAGAGAAAGAAGAGAATGAGGAGACTTCTATGGTGAGCGGTAAGCGGTGAGCAATTCCTGGCGGCGAAGCCGCATCACCAGGTATCTGACTTTTATTGGCAATACAATTATAAACGGTAAAAAAGAGAAAAATTAACCTCACCACTCATCAAGCCCCAACTGAAATCCATTGGTGTTATAAACTTTTTATAACCGGGAGATAATACAAAAGTATTTATTCCGTTTTTTTTTTATATTCGCTCAAAATTGTAATATAACTATGGATATACTAACCATTTTGCAGGTTGTAACAACTGAAACAACAGAACTCGAATCAACCGGTACAGGTGAAGAAACATTTCTATCCCTCGCCATGAAAGGTGGATGGGTAATGTTGCCTATCATTTTATTATCAATTGTTGCTGTTTATATCTTCTTTGAAAGATATTTCGCAATTAACAGGGCAAGAAAAATTGATATTAATTTCATGAACAGGATCCGTGATTACATCATGGATGGTAAGGTGGATGCTGCCAAAACGCTCTGTCAGTCCACCGAGAATCCGGTGGCCCGCATGATTGAAAAAGGCATTAGCCGTATCGGACGTCCATTGAATGATGTTAGCGTAGCTATTGAAAATGTAGGACGACTTGAAATTTACAAGCTGGAAAAAGGGCTTCCTACCCTCGCTACGGTTTCCGGAGGGGCTCCCATGCTGGGTTTCCTGGGAACAGTGATTGGTATGGTACAGGCTTTTATGGAAATGTCCACTGCAGGAAACAATATAAATGTATCTCAATTATCGCAGGGTATTTATACAGCTCTTATCACAACAGTAGCAGGACTTATTGTAGGAGTCATTGCCTTTTTTGCCTATAATATCCTGGTTGCAAAAGTGGAAAAAGTAGTAAATAACCTTGAGGCCAGTACAACTGAATTTATGGATCTTCTTAACGAACCGGCATAATTAATGGCTATTAAAACCAAACATAAGGCAAGCATGAATTTCAGCATGTCAGGAATGACTGATATCGTCTTTCTACTGTTGATATTTTTTATGCTTACCTCCACACTTGTAGCCCCAAATGCCTTAAAAATCTTATTTCCTCAAAGAGGTCAAACCGTTGAAGTTCCACAAACCATTCCTGTTGTTGAGATAAAACAAAATGGTCAGGTATCTCTCGATGGCAGGATTATTGCATTTGAAAACCTGGAGACGCTTTTATTAAGTAAACTGGCCGGACAACCGGAACCTACTGTAACATTTATAATTGAGGGTAAGGCTACCATAAAGGAATCGGTAAGGGTAATGAATATAGCTGCCAGAAACAATATAAAAGTTGTGTTAAAAGAAAGATAAATATGGCAATCACCTCCAGACATAAGCGAAACATCAGCTTTGCCATGTCAGGAATGACAGACATCGTGTTCCTGCTTTTGATATTTTTCATGCTTGTTTCAACCCTTATTGTTCCCGGTGCTATGATGGTTGATCTGCCAGCCAGTAACAATCAAACGATTTCAAGCCCTGAGCTGAATGTTTCAATTACAAAGAACAGAGAATATTTTCTTGATGGTGAGCAAATTCCTTTCTCAGAGCTTGAAGATCTTCTGCGTCAGGAAATTGCAACAAAAGAAATACAACCCGTGACTGTAAGGCTTAATGCAGATGAAAATTTAAACTGGGACCAGGTAACTGATTTTATAGAGCTTGCCAAGCGGGTGAAATTTAAAGTAATTTTAGGGACAAAACCTGAATAAATATGAATCTAAACAAGGACGGCATAATAGGAACAACCATATTTCATATACTGGTTGCTATCCTCCTGATCTTTTTCGGGTTCAGTTATCCTGACCCTCCCCCGGAAGAGGAAGGTATCCTTGTTAATTTTGGTACTGATTTTACGGGTTTTGGTGATGTTGAGCCCTCAGGCGATGAAACACAGGGAGGCGAACAGGAAACTGTTCCGGAAGAAGTTGCTGAGGAACCCGTGCCCGAGGTCCAGGAACAGACACCTGCCCAACCTGTACAGGAACAAATAGTTGAAGAACAGGTTCAGGATTTTGAAGAATCACCGGTTAAAGAAAATAAACCCACACCAGAAGAAATTCGTCAGCAAGAAATTGAAGCTGAAAAAAAACGTCAGGAAGAAATTGAAAGAGAACGACAGCGACAGGCTGAGCTTGAGCGCCAGCGTATAGAAAGAGAAAAGGCTGAGAAAGCCTCCCGCTTGCAGCAAATGGGCGAAAGCGCATTTGGTAACAAAGGTGTTGGAACAGGGAGCGAATCCCAGGGAGAATCAGGAGGAACAGGAAACCAGGGAAGCCTGGGTGGTACACCGGGTGTAGATAATTACGATGATGGCGGAGGACTTGGTGACGGTATTTCATACGGATTGGGAGATCGTAAGGGAAGAGGAAGCTGGCCAAAACCTTTTATTGCCAATTGTGAGGATGTTACAGGAAGAATTATCATCAGAGTCCAGATCGATGTGGATAGTGAAGGAAATGTTGTCGGTGATCCCGTAATTGCCGAAGCAACCTATCTTGATGATTGTATCACGAAAGCTGTAATAAAGGCCGCCAGAATGGCGAAATTCACCTCGGCAGACAAATTCAGGCAAAGAGGATGGATCCGTTATATTATAGATCCTTAGAAAAGTCCCAACATTTTAGCGGCAGCAACAATTATGGTCGCCAGTAACAAATATCTCACGAATTTAGGTCCCCACTTCACTGCCACTCTTGCACCAAGAAAAGCACCAATCATATTTCCGGCAGCTAAAATAAAACCATAAGTATAGTTTACCTGGTCATTTATAATGAATACCCCGAGAGCGAAAATGGTATAAACAAGAATGATCAAAACCTTAACCGCATTGGCCTTTACCAGGTCGTATCCGGCACCCAGTACAAGTCCTGACAATAGAAAGACTCCAACGCCTGCCTGTATAAATCCACCATATACACCAATAATAAAAAAGATAACTGCCCTGAGCCAATAAGGCAACGATGCTTTCCCCTGTTGCTCCTTAAGCCATCGGGAGGGTTTCCATAAAATCACGAAAAACATAAACAATAACAATCCGCCAATGGTCTTCCTCATGATCTCTTCATTAATATCGACAGCTATAAATGCTCCAGCTATTGATCCAATAACAGTTGGAATTACCAGTTTCATGGAAGATCTGAAATCCAGGATTTTTTGATGTTTGAAACTGCTTACACCCACAACATTCTGCAGTAAAATCGCTATCCTGTTCGTTCCATTGGCTATATTGGCAGGTAAGCCAAGAGCAATCAACATGGGGAGAGTGATAAGTGAACCACTTCCGGCAAGGGTATTAATAAAGCCGGCGAAAATCCCGGCTACCATGATAAGGACATAAATGTACCATTCCATAATTTTAGAGAATACCTTAATCAGAACAAAGAAGGATCGGGAAAATACCTGGCATTGGTTGCCGATATTTTTTTATCTGATTAGTTATTAACAACTTAATAATTTATATTCAGTGATTTTATTAAAAAAATTACCATGCAAATATCGGCAGATCATGCATCATCCGGTTAACCTTTTCTTTGACTTTAGCCATTACGATCTGATCATCGATATTGGTAATAACCTCATTGATAAGCTCAACAATGTCGGGGATCATATCTTCTTCCACTCCCCTGGTAGTTATTGCGGGTGTCCCAACCCTTATTCCACTGGTTTGAAAAGGAGAGCGACTATCAAAGGGGACCATGTTCTTATTAACGGTTATATCTGCATTTACCAGCGTATTTTCAACAAGTTTACCGGTAACATCAGGTACTTTTGTCCTCAGATCTATTAACATGGAATGATTATCTGTCCCACCGGAAACAACCTGGTACCCGTGACGGATAAATTCTTCAGCCATTCTATGAGCGTTTTTCACAACTTTTTCCTGGTAAGTTTTAAATTCCGGCTGAAGCGCTTCATAAAATGCGACGGCTTTTGATGCAATGATATGCTCCAACGGACCTCCCTGGATGCCGGGAAATACGGCTGAATTCAGCAGCGATGACATCATCCTCACATCTCCTTTACGTGTGGTAATGCCAAAGGGATTTTCAAAATCTTTTCCCATCAAAATAATTCCACCTCTTGGACCCCGCAGGGTTTTATGAGTGGTAGAGGTAACGATATGAGCATACTTCAAGGGATTTTTCAGTAAACCCGCTGCTATAAGCCCGGCCGGATGAGCCATATCCACCATAAAAATAGCCCCGATCTTATCTGCTATCTCGCGCATTCTTTTATAATCCCATTCCCGGGAATAAGCAGAAGCCCCGCCTATAATCAGCTTTGGCTTTTCAGCTAAAGCCAGTTCTTCCATTTTATCGTAATCAATAAGACCGGTTTCCTTATCGAGTTCATAAGAAATAGCATTATACAATATTCCCGAACTGTTCACCGGCGATCCGTGAGAAAGGTGCCCTCCGTGGGAAAGATTCAATCCCATAAATGTATCACCGGGATTAAGTACAGAGAGAAAAACAGCCATGTTGGCCTGAGCACCGGAATGGGGTTGAACATTTGCATATTCCGCATCAAATAATTCTTTTAATCTGTCAATGGCCAGTTGCTCGGTCTGGTCTACAACTTCACATCCTCCATAATACCTTTTACCGGGATAACCTTCGGCATATTTATTGGTCAAACAGGAGCCCATTGCTTCTGTTACCTGGTGACTAACAAAATTTTCCGAAGCAATAAGTTCAATTCCGTCTCTTTGTCTTCTCGCTTCCAGATCAATTAAATTGAAAACATCAATATCTCTTTTCATAATATTGTAATTAAAAAAATCTTTTTGTTTCAGAATATCTGCATTAGATCCTTCCCAAAATAACCTGGGATAAATTACCATCAAATGCTTTTAGGTACAGAAATTATAAAATATGAATTCAAATTTAGCTTTTTAAAGCTGATTTCACAATATGTTTAAAGATAAGGACCCAAAAAAATTCAATATTTTATTCATCAGAGAATTGTACCAGCAATTTCCTGTATTTATTAAATATCCTTGATTTTGAAATAAATCCTACATAAACATCATCCTTTATAACCGGCAGGTTCCATGCTCCTGTTTCTTCAAATTTATTCATTACTTCACTCATAGGTTCATCAGGGCTGACAGTAGCCACCGGAGGTACCATAAGGTCTGCGACATAGGTATTATCATACATGTCCTGATTGAATATAATATCTCTAATATCATCCAACTGTATTATCCCGTGAAGGATATTCTTTTCATCCACAACGGGAAAAATATTCCTTTTGGAACCCGATATGACTTTGATTAATTCGCCAAGGCTTGCATCCGGATGGACCGGGATAAGATCTTTTTCAATAACTGATTTAACATTCAAAAGGGTTAAAACGGCTTTGTCTTTATGATGAGTGATTAACTCCCCCCGTCGGGCAAGGCGATCGGTATAAATGGAATGTGGGAGAAAAAATATCGTAGTCAGATAGGAAATTGCTGCAGTAATAATCAAAGGAATAAACAATGCATACCCTCCGGTAAGTTCTGCAATAAGAAAAATTGCAGTAAGCGGGGCATGCATAACCCCGGCCATCACCCCGGCCATACCAACAAGAGTGAAGTTCTTCTCAGAAACCGAAAGAAATCCTGAACCAGAGATCAGTCTGGCACTGATAAACCCCGTAAATCCCCCGATAAATAAAGAAGGTGCAAACACCCCTCCCACTCCGCCACTTCCAGTGGTTATAGCCATAGCTGCAACTTTCAAAATCATCACAAGAAAAAGAAAAAGCAACAGCCAACCTGTTTGATCCCGGAAAGAATAAAACAAAGTCCCACTTGTCAATTCATCAGCACCACCGGTCATCAATGCTTTCAAAGCTAAATATCCCTCCCCGTATAATGGAGGAAAAAGGAAAATCAAAACACTCAGAGTAATGCCACCCACCACCAATTTCTTCCATTGCCGATTTATCTCTGAAAATCGATGTTCAATATTTTTTGCTCCCCAGGTCACATAAACTGATATAAGTCCTGTAATTACTCCAAGAATAAGATAGGAGGGAATATTATTCATGATAAAGGGATCGAGGCTTGAAAAAGAAAACACCACACCTTTACCCGACAAAAAATATGAAATGGTAGCCCCTGTTACCGAGGAGATCATCAGAGGAATAATTGACCACATTGTCAGATCCAGCATTAAAACTTCCAGTCCGAAAACCAGGGCAGCAATTGGAGCTTTGAAAATTCCGGCTATGGCACCTGCAGCGCCGCAACCAAGCATTAAAATAGTTGTTTTATAATTTAGTCTCAGGATTTTTGATAACCTGGAACCAATGGCGGAACCCGTCAATACTATGGGTGCCTCCAATCCCACCGATCCGCCAAATCCCACCGTAAGAGTACTGGCTATCAAAGATGACCAGGTATTATGCCCTTTTAATATTCCGTTTCGTTTGGATATAGCAAACAGGATCCTGCTTACACCGTGTGAAATATCATCCTTAACGATCAATCGAACGAATAGCACTGTCAGAAGAATCCCGATAAGGGGAAGAATAAAAAACACCAGGTTCAGGCTTTCTGCCTGCATACGGCTGGTAAGGCTTTCGTGAGTATAATATACAAGATTTTTGAGAAGTACTGCAGCCAATCCTCCCAATAGACCCACCACAAGGCTTACTAATATTACAAACCTCCTGTGTCTTAAATTTTTATCGCGCCAACGAAAAAAATCTGATATAAACTGTCCTCTTTTTAATTTTTTATTCATCTGAAAATTGTTTCAACCTTTCTCTGTATGATGAAAACACCTTTGCCCGGGATACAAAACCGAGATACTTCCCATCTCTTAATACAGCAATATTATATCGTCCACTCTCATGAAATTTCCTTGCAACCCCCTCCATTGATTCATTTATGTCAATGGTGTTTTCAGGCATAAACATCAGGTCATTAACATAAGTTTTATCATAAAGATCTGTCTCGAACATAAGGTTACGTATATCATCCAGCTTAACTATTCCTCTGAAAAAACCCTCCTCATCAACAACAGGGAAAATATTCCTGTGGCTTTTCTTAATGGTTTTAACGAGATCTCCGAGGGTATCATCGGGCCTTATCTTATTGAAATTTTTTTCTATCAGCTCAGAAACATTCATCATCAATAAAATATTCCTGTCTTTATCATGTGTCATCAATTCTCCTCGTTTAGCAAGCTGAACAGTGTAAACCGAATTTTTCTCAAAAATCCTTACCGTGGCATAAGAAATGGTGGATGCAATCATGAGGGGCATAAATAATTCATGCCCTCCGGTAAGCTCTGCAATGAGGAATATTGCGGTTAGAGGGGCATGAATAACCCCCGCAATCAAGCCGGCCATTCCTACAAGGGCAAAATTACTTAAAGATATATCTGCTCCAAGCTGATTGGCCAGCAAAGCAAAAAACAATCCTGCACTAACCCCGGTGAAAAGGGAAGGCGCAAATATCCCACCAACACCTCCGGCAGCAAAAGTTAATGTGGTTGCAATTCCTTTAAAAAATATAACCAGCAACAAAAATAAAAGTACGATCCATGTATTGTTCCCGGTAATATTATAAAAAGTGTTCTCGAAAAGAAAGTTCACATCCCCGTGGAGTGTCCTGTTAATTTCTTCATAACCCTCCCCGTATAAAGCAGGAAAAAATAAAATAATCGCACCGAGTATCGATCCGGCAATCAGAAGGCGCTGATAAGGATTATGCATCTTTTCAAAACGACCGGAAATGAAATTATATATTCGTGTGAAATAAACAGAGATGAAACCGGTAAATACACCAAGCAAAAGATAAAAATGAATGTCACCCAGTTGAAAGGGTTCTATTATTTCGAAAGCATAAAGAACATTCTGACCCTGAAAAAAATAAGAAGTAAGCGCCGCAGTAGCAGATGCGATTAAAAGGGGTATCATACTCCATACGGTAAGATCCAGCATTATCACTTCCAGGGCAAAAACTATTGCAGCAATGGGAGCTTTAAAGATTGCAGACATTGCTCCTGCACTCGCACAGGCGAGGAGAAGAACAATTTCTTTGTAATTCAGCCTCATCACTCTGCCAAAATTCGAGCCTATTGCAGCACCGGTAGCTACAGTAGGTCCCTCCAAGCCCACAGATCCTCCAAACCCCACGGTAAGAGCACTGGTAACTATAGAGGAATATAAATTATGGGACCTGATCATCCCCCTGTTTTTCGAAATCGCAAAAAGCACACTGGGAATGCCATGGCGCACAGGTCGGCGATTAATATAGCGTATAAAAAGAATGGTTAAAAGGATTCCGGCAATCGGGAAAATAAAAAATAAATAATTACTGAATGTTCCTTCCGTCCAATTCATCAACAATACCTTGATGAAGTGAACAAGGTTTTTGATAATAACTGCTGAAAACCCAACGGCCAACCCCACCAAACCGCTAAGGATCAGTATAAATTGTCGCTGCTGAATGTACCTGGCCCTTTTCCTGCCTATCCAGTTAATAACCGTCGAAATTCTCATAGCCCCCAAATTTAAGGCAAATGCCTGAGGGTAAAAAAAAAAATTGCATGCCCGGGGAATAAATGGTATTAAACCTTAGGGTAGAACCCTGAACCCTTGTTTTCGGAGTAGAACTCCGAGGAACCGAGTTTACGAGCTCGGCGAAGCCAATTCGACCAAACTTCTCGTCCGCCGCAGCTCCGATAGCTATCGGAGCGAAGGAGGATTAAAAATACTTACGACTTAATAAATCAAATTTCCATTGGTGAAAAAATCAAGCTTGCATTTTTTGAAAAATCTGAATATGCAATTAATTTTAGACAATACAACTTAAGCGCAACATCTTACGTTTAACAACAGATATGGATAAAGCAAAAATATATGTTTGGATAGTTATCGTCCTGGTCTTCAATTTTAGTAATATATTTGCCCAGGACATCACTCCCCCGGAGCGTCCGATGATCACATACGTTACGGTTGACACCTCTACCGAAAATACAATAATCCATTGGAATGAAAGCAGTTCTCAGGATGTGCAGTGGTATTACTTGTATTATGAGGTTATAACTGTAAACGGCCCGGAAGGCGTGAAACTGGATTCAGTCCCACCCGGAAATTCATCTTATGAGCATGCCGGTAATGCCGGTAATGAATCGATGATCTACAGCATTTCAGCTATTGACAGTGCAGGAAACGAAAGTGTCAGAACTCCCGGTTTCCACAGTACCGTTTATACTACCCTAAAATATGATTCCTGTTTTGATGCTATAAATATTAGCTGGACACCCTATACGGGATGGGGTGATAATATTTCGGGTTACAGGATATATTCCCGCCGGGAGGATCAATCCTACGGGAATCCATTAGGCGTGAGCAAAAATGATACAAGTATCAGGTTTGAAAATATAAATAAAAATACCCCGTATTACTTTTATGTAGAAGCCTTGAAAAATGACACACTGTCTTCCTTATCCAATATTGCAAGGAAATATACATATATGCCCGGTCCTCCAGACAGCTTTAACCTCCTGAGCGTCAATGCTGTTTCTGACAACAGCGTTCAAATTAATTTTGAATTCACCGATACCAGCGGTATCAATGACTTCAGATTACTCAGATCAATTGATAAGTCGGCAGATTTTATCTCCCTGGAATCGAAATATGATCTTGTCAGCGGAGAAATTTTTTTTACGGATAGCATTATTACCGGAGCGGAAAAATACTACTATAAAATAGGTGCTCTAAATTCTTGCAACCGGGTGTTTTCAGAAACAAATATTGGCACCAATATTTTACTTGAGGGGTCGAATAATAATAATCGAAATGAACTTAGCTGGAACTTTTATGAAGACTGGGAAACAGGAGTTTCAGAATACCAGGTGATTATGTATGATATGAATGGGGAACCGCAACAGTTATCCTCAACCGGACCGGATGTTAATACCTTCACTCATAATCTCCAGGAAATTTATGGAACGGGATTTGATGGAATAATTAATTACAGGATAATTGCCAGAAAAACAGGTGAGGATATATCCTCTCAATCGAATGTAATTCGTGTTGATCTGGCCGGTAAAATGTCGGTTCCAAATGCTTTTACGCCAAACAATGATGGTGTCAACGATATTTTTCAACCGTTTTTTACTTTATTGCCGCAAAAATACATGATGGTTATTTACGACAGGCATGGAATTGTAGTTTATAAAACCGAAAATCCTGAAGAAGGATGGCAGGGAAGAATCAATGGTGGAGGAATGGCTACGGAAGGAGTATATGTATATCACATTCAATATACAACCCACACCGGAAGAACTGTTGAAAAAACCGGGCATATAACGGTATTTTATCCTTAGGAAACCGATTCAGATCGGATTAAAAATATTAATTTTGCAGGGAAGATAAGAGGTAATTTTAGCTGATGAAAGAAACAGAAACAATAGAAACCAAAGATATAAATGAACAGTTTGAGAAGTTTCTGAATCAGTGCTCCTTATGCGAGGATGATGAAAACAGGAAACTGATAACGAAAGCTTTTCAATTTGCAGATGCTGCCCACCGGGGTATGCGAAGAAAATCCGGTGAACCATACATCTTGCATCCTATTGCCGTTGCCAGAATCGTAAACCAGGAAATAGGTCTTGGGGTCAAATCTGTTGTAAGTGCACTTCTGCATGATGTGGTTGAAGATACTGAAATTACCCTCGAAGATATCGAAAACTCGTTCGGAAAAAAGATTGCTTATATCATTGACGGACTTACCAAAATCTCAGGAGTTTTTGATACAAAATCCTCCCTTCAGGCAGAAAACTTTCGTAAAATGTTGATAACCCTTTCTGATGACATAAGAGTTATCCTCATAAAACTTGCTGACCGGCTGCATAATATGCGGACGCTTCACCATTTGCCAAGACATAAGCAAATTAAAATCGCCGGAGAAACTATATACCTCTTTGCACCATTGGCTCATAGATTGGGATTGTATGCCATCAAAACAGAGATGGAAGATCTTAGCCTGAAATACCGTTACCCCAGGATATACGATGAAATTGCAGCCAAAATCAAGGATAATGAGGAAAAACGCGTTCATCTTATCAACAAATTCTCCTTGCCCATAATTGATAAGCTGGATAAAAACAATATCAATTTTGATATTTCCGGCCGCCCTAAATCCATTTATTCCATATGGAACAAAATGCAGATGAAAAATGTCAATTTTGAGGAAATATTTGATCTGCTCGCCATCAGGATTATTTTTGAACCCAAGGAAAGCATTCCGGAAAAAACGCAGTGCTGGAATATCTATTCAATGATTACTGATATATACCCTCCAAGACCTGATCGCTTACGAGACTGGGTTTCAACACCAAAAGCCAATGGTTATGAAGCATTGCATGCCACAGTCATGGGGCCGTACGGAAAATGGGTAGAAGTTCAGATTCGTTCAAAAAGGATGGATGAAATTGCAGAAAGAGGTTTTGCAGCTCACTGGAAATATAAAGAATCAGGAAAAGATGATTCGGAACTTGATAAATGGATTAAACGGGTGAGAGAATTGCTTGAAAGCCCCGATTCAAATGCCCTGGAATTTCTGGATGACTTCAAGCTGAATCTTTTTGCCACCGAGATGTTCATCTTTACACCAAAAGGTCAGGTTAAAACTCTTCCCCAGGGGGCAACAGCACTTGATTTTGCTTACGAGATCCATACAGAAATCGGGAATAAAGCCATTGGAGCAAAGATCAATCACAACCTTGCATCCTTGAATTCCAAATTAAAGAGCGGTGACCAGATCGAAATTATTACTTCCGGAAATCAGAAGGTGAAAAGAGAGAGACTCGATTATGCAGTTACAGCAAAAGCCAAATCAGCAATAAAAGCTGCATTAAAAGCTGAAACCAAGAACCGGATCGAAATTGGAAAGAAAAAACTTGAAGAAAAACTAAAAGAATTAAAAGTTCAACCCAACGGAAGGGTATTTAAGAAAATATTACCTGCTTATGAAGCAACCAATAAAGATGAGCTTTACAGTAAGATTGGTTCGGGTTTAATAAACCTGGATGATCTTAAAAAGATCCTCAGAAAGAACACAAGAAGCAAATGGATACGCTACTGGGAGCTTTCGCTTGGAAAAACCGGGAAAACAAAGGGAAAAGATGAGGAAAGTCAAAAACAAGGGGATAAGAATACATTCGTTGCACATGAACAGCTTAATGAAGATGAAAGAAATTATATCCTGGCTAAATGCTGTAATCCTATACCCGGTGATGAGGTAATCGGATATCGTAACGATGAATCTGTAGTAGTGATTCACAAAACAGGTTGTGAAAATGCAGTAAAACTTATGTCCAGCGAAGGAAACAGAATACTCCCGATTCAATGGACAACACACAAATTACTTTCTCACCTTGTAAGAATCCATATCAATGGCTATGATAAGTTTGGCGTGTACAACAACATCACAACCGTAATTTCCAAAGAACTCAATGTTGATATGCGAACCATTAATCTTCATGGCCATGATGGGGTCTTCGAAGGTAATATAGATCTTTATGTGCACAATATAAATGACCTCAATAACCTGATATTGAACTTAATGAAAGTTAAGGGCATTGAAAAGGTATATCGAATTGAAACCACTGAAAATTCCGAAACTTAAGTGATCAATGATATCCCCTGATTAATAATTTCTTAAGCTTCTCAAAAACTTGCTCCCCTATTTAAATTTTTTATATATAGGCTTCTCTATTTCAATTATTTTTACTTAATTTGAGGTGTTATTTTTAATTAGTCTAATTTATGGTGAGTGAAGAAACCAAAGAAACGGTAAAAAAGATTTTTACTGAATATCTTGAGAAGAAAGGGCATCGTAAAACACCTGAAAGATATGCAATTTTGGACGAGATTTATAGTCGGGATGGTCATTTTGATATAGAATCCCTGTATATTTTTATGAAAAATAAGAACTACAGGGTAAGTCGGGCAACTCTATACAATACCATCGAATTACTCCTGGATTGCAATCTGGTAATCAAACATCAATTTGGGAAGAATATCGCCCAGTTTGAAAAAGCTTATCGTTGCATGCAACACGATCATTTAATTGACCTCGATTCAGGAAAAGTTATTGAGTTTTGCGATCCGAGAATTGATGAAATTATCCGGACTGCCTGTGAATTAAACAACTTTACTCCTTCCCATCATTCTCTTTATATTTATGGCAGAAGTGTTGAACATAAGGACTAAGGTCAGCTTTTTTTCAAGAAATATATTATATTCGGGCCCTCTTAATGAGGGCTTTTTTTTATCTTTAAATTTTGTTTGAATATTATAAATGATTAAAACCAGATATTAAAGGTTACAGGATAGTTTCAGAGAGCTAATATCTGTATTGTTTAAATGCATTCTGGTTATCTGACAAAATCAAAACATATTATTAATGAAAATTGATGTAATTTTAGGTCTTCAATGGGGAGACGAAGGTAAAGGCAAAATCGTTGACGTTTTGTCTCCTGATTATGATATTATTGCAAGATTTCAGGGAGGCCCCAACGCCGGTCACACACTCGAATTCGATAATACCAAACATATTCTTCATAACATTCCCTCCGGAGTCTTCAGGAAAAATACCATCAATGTAATTGGAAATGGCGTGGTACTTGATCCTGTTATTTTCCGGGAAGAAATTGAGAAATTAAGATCCATTGGAATAAATCCCATTGACAATTTATTGATCTCAAGAAAAGCCCATTTAATCTTACCCTCTCATCGTTTACTTGATGCTGCTTCTGAAAAAGCAAAAGGCAAAACCAAAATTGGTTCTACTTTAAAAGGTATCGGTCCGACATACATGGATAAGACGGGCAGAAATGGTTTAAGAGTAGGTGATATCGAGATCAATCTTGAAGAAAAATACAGATCGCTCTTTGAAAAGCATAAAACACTGCTCGGCATGTATGACTATGATTACGACATTGCTGAAGCTGAGAAAGAATGGTTTGAGTGTATTGAAATGATGAAGGAATTTACTTTCATTGATTCAGAACATTATATCAATAAATCCTTAAGAGATCACAAAAAAATAATGGCTGAGGGTGCGCAGGGGACTATGCTGGATATTGATTTTGGTTCCTATCCCTATGTCACCTCCTCCAATACAATCTGTGCAGGCACCTGCACCGGTCTGGGAATCGCTCCCTCATCCATCGGTGAGGTGCTGGGTGTATTTAAAGCTTATTGCACAAGAGTTGGCAGCGGTCCTTTTCCCACTGAATTGCACGATCAGACAGGCGATAAATTACGAAAAGAAGGGAATGAATTCGGTTCTACAACCGGCAGACCAAGAAGGTGCGGATGGATAGACCTGGTGGCTCTCCGTTATGCAATAATGTTAAATGGCATAACACAGCTTGTTATGACAAAAGCGGATGTTCTGGATGCCTTCGAAAACATAAAAGTTGCTACTGCTTATAAGGTTGGAAACAAAATAGTTGAAGACTTCCCCTATTCCATCGATGAAAATATCGAACCCGTTTACAAAGAACTACCGGGATGGAATACAAGTCTGGTTGATGTTAGAAATGTCGATGGTTTTCCACCCCAGTTTAAAGCCTATATAGACTTTCTTGAAAAGGAATTACAGGTTCCTGTCAGATTTGTTTCAGTGGGGCCTGACAGGGAGCAAATTATTCAACTTTCGTGAAATGTTTGATTTTCAATATTATGTTTAGAAAACAAATTTTAACATCATTTCTTATCCTGGGAATTGTCCTTCCTGCTTTTTCTCAAAAACAAGTTCTCCTTGAATATAAGCCACCGCAAGGAATGAAGTTCATAACTATCTATGAAACCAGGAATATAAATGAACAGGAGGTTATGGGGATTGATCAGAAAGTGGAAATGAATTCTGTGATTGAAACAGAATCCATTGTCCTGGAGTCAAATGAAAAAAACACCCTTCTTTCAGTCAGCTATAAAAGACTTTTTATTGAAACCATCAGTCCCAGCATTGATTTCTCAATAGACACAGATGCGGATGAAGATCAACCGGGTTTTAAATACTTAAAGGCTCTTACCGATAAACCTTTTCAGGTCTTGATAAAAAGAAATGGAGAAATTGATAATATTACCGGCCTTGAAGAGGTAATGAAAAAAATCATAGCCGAAGTGGATACCACCACTTCTGTTTTCACAAATTTTAAAACCACTATGAATACATTTTTTGAAGAAGAACAGGTCAAAAATAACCTCTCTCAAATGAATCCGGTCTTTCCAGAACAAAAGGTGGGAATAGGAAAAACATGGGATTACAGATTAAATTCCCTCGCCGGGCAGTTTGAATTCATTTCATTCAATACCGCAAGGGTAATTGACATAAAAAATGAGAGGGCAATCTTACAGATAGATTCAAAGGTATCCATTCCCGAAAAGCTCTCAATGAACCTGCAGGGTGCTAATGCAATCGTTAACCTTTCCGGCAAAGAGGTAGCTGAGATCAGTATAAATAAAAAAACAGGACTTACAACTGAAGGCATAAAAAAACAAAATATAAATGCCATAATGCAACTGGACATGTCAGATCATGACCAACAAAACCTTGAGATCCCCATGAAAATTACAACAAGTACGGAAATTGATGTCACTGTTCAATAAAATTATTAAGGAAAAAGCTAAGGATATATGCCGGGACAGGATAAAGATCATAAATCAGTCTTAGAGAAAGATATTGGTTATCGCCTCAAAGATTTTCTACAACATTTCGAGGAAATTTATTTTGAAGCCGGACTCGATGGAACCATACGCTTTGTCTCTCCATCGGTGGAAAATGTATCGGGTTACACCCCTGAGCAACTTATTGGAATGAATATGCGGGATATTTATGTAAATCCTGAAAGCAGAGAAAAGTATATTGAGATCTTAACCGAAAAAGGATTCGTAAAAGATTATGAGCTGGAATTATACGATAAGAAAAAGGATATAAGGAAATGTACTATCACTTCCCGTCTATTAAAAAACGATGAAGGAGCTTATACCGGAATTATGGGAATAATCCGGGACGTAACCGAAAAGCTTGAGTACATAAATAAACTTCAGGAAAGCGAAAGTAAATACAGGGCTCTTCTTGAACATGCTGCAGCACAGATATTATACACCGATACCGATGGGAAAATCCTTATAATTAACAAACTTGCATGTGCATATCTAAATAAAAAATCAGAAGATCTTAACGGGAAATATATTTCCGAGGTATATTCTGCCAATTATGCTCAAAAACTGATGGATTGTCTTCAAAAATCGGTATCCCGGAAAAGTGGAGTTGCCTGTGAAATCAACACAGAAGAGAATAATAACAAACTTTGGTTGCTGATAAATATTCAACCTGTTTTTGATAGAAAAGGAAATGTAACCGGTACAGTGATCTTGAAAAACAATATCACAGACCGAAAAGATTTTGAAATTGAATCTCAGAAGTTGACCATGGCTGTGGAAAAAAGCACAGCTTCATTGATGATTACCAGCCCGAATGGCGAAATAATTTATTGCAATCCGAGTTTCGTAAAAATGACAGGCTACAATTTCCGTGAGATCGCCAGGAAAAAAGCCAATTTTATTTCCGGAAATGAACTTGATGGCAGGAAACTGAAAGACATTCATAAGACACTTGAAAAAGGAGAGTCATGGGAAGGTGAGATAAAAAGCCGAAAGAAAGATGGGAAATATTTCTGGGAAGAAGTGACTATCGCTCCTGTTTTTGATGACGATCATAATCTTCAAAATTACATCCGCATTGGTTTAGACATATCCGCAAACAAAAGAATAGCAGAATACCGGGAAAAAAGTCTCAAAAATCTCGAAATCCTTAATGAAACAGCACTTCGAATTATTAACATTTCAAAAGATGAAGATGTTTTCCGTCTTCTTGGTGAACAGTTAATAAAAATAATTCCTGAACAATATTTTTTATTGGGCACTTACAATCCTGAGGATTCGTATATATCCAATCGATTTCTGCATATGGAAAAAGGAGTTCTTTTGAATTTCCTTAATATGAGCAAAGTAAAAAATATAAGATTTGTCAAAAGCAGAATTGAAAAAGAGGATTATGAAAAACTTATTGCGGGAAAAATGATGCACCTTAAGGGAGGACTTACAGAATTGACAGATGGCATGATAGGTCCGGCTTTAAATACTACGCTCACAAAAGCATTTGGTATTGAAAAAATATATCGTAAGGGTATTGTGAGAAATGGAAGTCTATATGGTGCATTTACATTGATTAAAAGAAAAGATTCTCCGGAAATTGATATTGATCTGTTGGAAACTTTTTTTAACCAGGCCTCCTCAGGGATAGAGAGACTGAAACTGGAATCTGATCTCTTAGAAGCTAAAGAAAAGGCAGAAGAAATGAATCGCATCAAAAGTGCCTTTTTAGCAAATATGAGTCACGAATTAAGAACTCCTTTAAACGGGATCCTGGGTTTTTCCGAACTACTACTGGAACAAATAAGTGACAAAAGAAACAAAGACATGATACAGGTGATCAATCAAAGTGGTTTTCGACTGCTTGAAACCCTGAACACCATTCTCGATTTTACAACTCTTGAAGCAAATTCAATCGATATTGATTACAGCTATGTTAATGTTGTCCAAAATGTCAAAAGAATAACCGATCAGTTTTCGAAAGATGCTAACAAAAAGGGTATTGAAATAATATTTAAATCTTCCAAAAAAGAAATCCATGCCTTTGTTGCCAAAACACAATTAACCAAAGTGATTTCCCATCTTATTAACAACGCCATAAAATTCACGAATAAAGGAAAGGTAACCGTAAGTGTGAGTACGAATTCTATTTTTAATTCTGAGAAATTCGTCATAAGCGTAGAGGATACCGGAATTGGCATTCCTTCTGAAGAGCTCTCTCATATCTTTGAGGAGTTCAGGCAGGGAAGTGAAGGACTTACAAGAAGATTTGAAGGAACGGGATTGGGCCTTACTATCGCAAAAAAATTCGTTGAAATGATGCATGGCAAAATTGAAGTGAAAAGTAAACTGAATAAAGGTACCTGCTTCACTGTTATTCTGCCATTACATAAAAACAATCCTCATACAGAAAACTAATTGCTTTTGCTGGATCTTTATTTACTGATTCTTCATTGCTAATAATTTTTACCATCATGAAAATTGAAATATCCCCCCAATTCAAATATTTCCAATCTCATGATTTTAATAAAAATGTAACCTTTGGTAATTGAATTTTCATTCTCAAAAGAGAGGTTACTCCGAAAAGTCAATTATCCACAAATTTACACAAATGGGAACACAAATTTACACAAATTAAAATGTTGAAATATAATCACATAAATGAATAATAAATTTTCACAAATTACCGAAAACTAGTTTTCGGAGTAGGCTCAAAAAATAAATGAACATTTCTAAAGCATTATTCCTTATCAAATTGAGTATATCTTTATAAGTCAAAAAAACTCTTACTATGAAAAACAGGATATTATTTATATTGCTATTAAGTTTTGGGCTGACTTTTCATGCAAAATCCCAGGAATATGTCAATTCCGTTGGTATCCGAGGCGGACTTTCGCAGGGGATAACATACAAACATTTTGTAACTACAACTGATGCAGTTGACGGAATACTCTCCGTTCGATGGGGAGGATTTTATATTACAGGCTTATATGAAAGACATACCGGAGCCTTTGATGTTGATCATCTTTACTTTTATTACGGTGCAGGAGCTCATATCGGTTTCTGGGATGGTGATCCGAATCCCTGGTTCGATGAAGACAGGAGCTATACCGTCATTGGAATTGACGGGGTAATCGGACTCGAATATGTATTTCAGGAAATACCTTTTAATATTGCCCTTGACTGGAAACCTGCCTTGAATCTAATAGGAACAACCGGTTTCTGGGGGGAAGAACTGGCTCTTTCTTTCCGGTTTATTTTTTGACATTTTTTCATATTACCTCCGTCAAAAGCAGTAATAAAAATTAACTCCGGAAGGCATTTATATGCGATAAGGTTGTAATTTTGTGGTAAATCAAGCATTAAATATATGTTTACCACTTATAAGGAATTAAAAAAAATTCACGGGCAAATAAAGCCCTATATACATAAAACACCTGTTTTGACCAGTCAGTCTTTTAACAAGATAAGTCATTGTTCAGCATATTTCAAATGTGAAAATTTTCAGAAAATGGGTGCTTTCAAAATGAGAGGAGCACTGAATGCGATATTGAATTTAAATGAATCAGAACGGAAAAAGGGTGTTACAACACATTCTTCTGGAAATTTCGCCCAGGCAGTCAGCTTATCTGCCCGGATTCTGGGGATACCGGCCACTGTAATTATGCCGTCTACAGCCCCGGAAGTAAAAAAAAATGCCGTCAGGTCCTATGGCGCAACAGTAATTGAATGTGAACCAAAGCTTGAATCCAGGGTACAAACAACCGAAGATTTCAGTAAAAAAACCGGGGCCGTAATCCTGCACCCATCCGATCAAAAAGAAGTGATTGACGGAAATGCAAGTGCCTGCCTGGAATTACTCGAAGAAGTTCCTGATCTTGAAGCAATAATCACTCCTGTTGGTGGTGGAGGTTTACTGGCAGGTACAGCTCTGGCAGCGAAAGCAATAAATCCTTCAATAAAAATTTTCGCCGGAGAACCTATGGCCGCCGATGATGCCTACCAGTCATTGAAAAAGGGAACCATTCAGCCATCCATAAATCCTCATACCATCGCTGATGGCTTAAAAACCCAGCTTGGAGAAAACAACTTTCCGATCATTCAAAAATATGTATATGAGATCATACGAGTTGAAGAAGAGGAAATTATCACTGCAATGAAATGGGTCTGGGAGCGAATGAAAATAATCATTGAACCCTCCAGCGCAGTCCCAGTCGCCGCTATCTGGAAAGAAAACAATTATTTCAAAGCAAAAAAAACAGGGATCATAATTTCAGGTGGCAATGTTGAATTGGAAAAATTACCTTTTTAGATCCTGATAACTGATTAACCTAATATTTTTATCCTGAATAGCTTTTTTCACAATTTCACTTGTGAAAATTCGTGTAACTCCTTCCCTTTCATAACCAACTCCTTTATTACCCCGGTGTCCGATTGTCTCCATCTCAGGTGTATTAAGAGCGGGATGTTCAATAAATAAATAGGTGCCGGGATCGAGATCTTTCAAGCTTTGAGCAAATGCTTTTTCCTGGGACTCGAAACTTGCTTCTTTATCTCTTTTGAAATTAAGACGTTTTATTTTTATAGATTCCATATCTATATAAAGACCATATTCTTTTGCCAGTGATTTTACAAGATCTTCTATTGCAGGATCTGCACTTTGAAATCCCATATGTGTACTGATATGTGAAAGATTTTTAATATCCCTCTTTGCCAGTTCAATCTGAGCCCTTAATTCTTTTTCCACATCTTCAATTGTCCAATTTGACTCCCTGAAAGTTTTTTCAGGAGGATAATTATCATTAGGCCACACCATAGGAAAATAATACCCTTTTTCATCAGTTATGGAAGAATATCCGGTAAGTGGCCTCCACTTCATGTTCTCCCATTCGCTTGTCATTACAAGGTGAATACCCACGTCTAATCCCGGATTATCATTCAACATTTGAACTGCTTCGGGATACCACGGACAAGGAACCATGATCTCAACACTTCTCATGATCCCCTCTTTATAAGATTTAATACATCCAATATTAGCTGCATGAAATGATCCTATATCATCTCCTCTTACCAAAAGACGGATTTCTTTATCAGGCTGAGTGCAGGCAGAAATAGCTATAAAAAAGAAGAAAAAGAAAAAACCGGTTGTTTTCATTGAAAAGGATTTTTGTTTGTTAACAAAGATATGGAATTCATTTTGCCCAGCGTTTAAACGCCGTTAAAAATCGAATCAATTGAATTTATCATAAAATAACTGACATTTTTTCCATTCAAACCTGTCAAATTGTTTCAAAATATGAATGGCACATTTTCTGCAATGCATTGATAAATTTAAATATTTAGATATTAAAATAAAAATTTCATGGCTATAACGGAGATAAAATCATTTAATGATCTTAACCGGGAACTTGAAAGTTCAGAAAGATCATTCCTTCTTATTTTTAAAAAAGGATCTGAAAACAGCGAGTGTGCCTATCAGCATTTCAAAGAAGCAGGAGAAAATATCAAAGGCATCAGTCTTTTATCGGTAGATGTCTCAAAAGTAAGAGATATTCATCCAAAATATAACATTACCACTGCTCCCACAATGCTTGAATTCAAAAAAACAGAACCCAAAAATACCATAAAGGGATGTCATGACTCCTCTTATTTCAAAGCAATTCTGGAAGATGCAGTTTATCATTCTCAAACAGACAAAACTGACTCTCCGCAAAAAAGAGTGGTGGTATACAGCACCCCTACCTGTACATGGTGTAACACATTAAAATCATACCTCAGACAGCATAAAATCCGGTTCCGGGACATTGATGTTTCCCGTGATCAGCAAGCTGCGATTGCTATGTCTAATAAAAGCGGACAACAGGGTGTCCCCCAGACTGAAATTAACGGACAAATAATAGTCGGATTTGACAAAACCAAAATAAATCAACTACTTGATATTAATGGATAATTATTAAAACTATATTAAAATGAAAGAATTACAACCAGTAAATCAAAACGTTCTATTGCATTTGGCTGAAGAAAAAGAAGAACAAAAAACTGCATCAGGAATAATTATTCCCGATACAGCCAAAGAGAAACAAAATAAGGCAAAAGTTGCCGGGATCAGCAACATCGAAAACCCTGAAATATCGGTTGGAGATGTAGTTTTGTATAAAGAGTTTTCGGGAAATGAAGTGGAATTTGAAGGTGAAAAGTATTTATTGATCCCTTACGCTGATATTTTAGCGAAAGTTGTGGAAACAGAATCAATTTAGAAAATCAGTACTATCTGAGAATGGGAAAATCTAAGGGTTTTCCCATTTTTTTTAACCTTTCTGCGCATTCAACGTAGAAATACGGGAAAACACTTTCTTATGCTTTTTAGACTGATATGAATTCTCCACACCTGATTATTATAGTTATATCTGTAATTTTAATTATCCTGATCCTCATTGTAATATCTCTTTATAATGCAAATAGAAAAAATTCAGCCCTCGCGGAGAAAAATCATCAATTAGAACTTCAGCAAAAAATTCTGCTTGAAAAAAGTGCAAAACTGACACTTGCAAAGGAAAAATTGGAGGAAATTGTTGAAGGTAAAGACCAATTTTTAACTATTATCTCTCATGATCTCAGAAATCCTATAACTGCCATCAGAGGTTTTGTGGAGCTTTTACTTAAACAATATGACACCTTTCCGGATGAAAAAAAGAAAATGTTTCTGAAGGAAATTCTTGAATCAGTTGAAAAATTAAGTTTACTTCTCACAAATATATTATTCTGGGAAAGATCCGAGACTATGGGCATTAAAAACCATCCCAGAATGTTTAATCTTGTTAGGCGAATAAAGACAAATATCAGTTTATATTCAACTATCGCCAATGATCAAGAAATCAAAATGCATAATAATATCCCTGGAGATATGCAGGTCTTTGCTGATGAAGGTTTATTCGATACCCTTATTCGGAATCTAATTTCCAATTCCTTGAAATTTACTGAAAAAGGAGGAGAGATAACCTTTACAGCAGAGATCTTCCATAATCAGGTTAACCTCAAAATTAGTGATACAGGTATTGGAATGGATAATGAAAAGATCAAACAGATCCTTCAGCCATTAAATAAAACCGGCAGTTTGGGCACTCACAAAAAAAAGGGAAAAGGTTTGGGACTTAAGGTAGTCCGGAAAATAGTATCATTGACAGGAGGAGATTTTTCAATCGAATCCAATAAAGACAGAGGCTCTACATTCATAGTAAAATTACCCCTTCCAGAGACTACCTAAAAAAATATTCATTTTTTTTCATTTAAAGACGCTGAGATTTTGCCTTTTTTTTCATTAAGGGTAAAAAGCTCATGTTATGTCAATTCAAAAAACCATTGAGAGAATATCTCATCTGGACTTTTTGATCAGATCGAGGAATACAGGCAGTGCGTATCAACTTGCAGCAAAATTAAAGGTGTCGGAAAGAACCATCTTTTACTATCTGCGTGAACTTCGGGATCTTGGTGCTCCTATAACCTGGTCTGAAACATTGCATAGCTATATATATAAAGATCCCGGTAGAATTCTTTTTTGCTTTAGTTCTGATTATCCCCCGGAACAGCGCTTAACAGATCATTTCAGTGCAGAAAGATTTAAAAATCCTGGCCGGCAGGAATTATTAATTAATCATTAAAATTTAAAATTATGGAAAAAAATCGAAGACAAAATTACCCGGAGTTAAGGCCAAATGAATCCGGGTCCGTCAAAGGGGGAAATCTATGGCCTTTTTTTGATCTGAAAAAATTAATTTCAGAAATCATGTATGGAGAAGATCTTTATTTTGAAAATTTCTTAAAAGATTGAGTCATGAAAAAAGAACACTCTATGAAAACAAGAAAATCCGTATCTGATAATTCTCTCGCAGAATTAAGAGCTGGATTTGTGTTGTTGCCATATCACCTGGCAAGAGCTGCTACCGCTGCAAAGAAACTGATTGACAAGGCCATTGACTGGCTAACTACCGAACATTAAAAAAATCAAAAAAAATGAAAAATAACAGAGACAAGTATCATGAAATAAATAAAAAAGAAATGGAAAATATCCATGCAGGAGTAATAATTAACAATTCAAGAATAATACAATGGATAGTTCAATTAGTTGCTCCCGGTAATATTGTCTAAACCTCCTGAATGAATTGCATTTTCACCTGACAATACCGGGTAATAAAAGACTCCAGGTATTCAGTAGCTCAGGAAATATCTCTCATCTATTCTTCTTTTCATGAGGAATAGTGTACTCGAAATATTAATAAATTAATATCAAAACAAAAACCATGGATCAATTTCAATCAACAAGGTCAGTTTTAAAAGAGGAAGAATTGAGAAAAACCTCCGGTGGAAATCCAGCCGGTGGCATTTTAAATGAAGTTATTTACAAGCTTGCATATTGCCTTGGATACGCAGCCGGTTTTGGAGCAGAGATGTATCATCTATGCTATCCTGTGGTGCTAAAATAAATAGTCCTATATATTCCAGACAAAAATCTGAATATTAATCTAAAAATTAGATGATCATGAAAACAAGAAAAAAGATAAAAAAAAGGAATCAGCGGATTTTTCTGATTACAGTACTCGTAATAATCATTACTCTCATGATTTTCAACCTGAATGATTTATTGGATGGATTCAGAGATGGCATAAAAGCATCTCCAGGCTCATACTAACCATAGGGTTGAAATTGATCCATAAAAGTAAATATTATGGAAAATTGGCAAACTAAAATCAATTATCACCCCATTGCGGGGAATCATCTACATCTTATTCATGGAGGTGGAGGATGGGCGGAAAAAATTTTGTGGTATGTTATAGCTAACTGGGACGAAATTCACACCGGGTTTATGGATGGCTTTAATGCATATCAGGAAAAAAATTAAAGAACTTAAAAAATGAAAACAAAATGAAAACAAAAAACAGACAGATAGTAAGCCGGGAAAATATGATATATCCACAGTTGCCGGAATTACATCAAATCAATGGTAATGGCCTTGCTTATGACATTAGTTATTGGTTAGGGTATAGCTTTGCCATGATGACAGATTTTATGGGAGATCATACAAGTAAGTACGGTCTTGCTTTTAAGTAATCAAAACATTTTTAAATAAGGTTGTTAGGGGAACCATTAAGCTCCTCTTAACAGCCTTTTTACAAAACATACAATGAGAAAAAGGAAAGACATTCTTGTAAAGCAATTGGATATAACAGATTGTGGGGCAGCTTGTCTTGCTTCAGTTTCGGCTTATTACGGACATCTCAGGCCCATTTCCCTCATCAGGGCAGATGCCGGTACTGATAAAAACGGAACCACATTATTAGGTCTGGTAAAAGCAGCTGAAAAAATAGGCTTTACTACTTCTGCGGTGAAAGTTTCAGATAAAAAACTGGTAAAGGAAGATACTCCAGCAATTGCTCATCTTAAAATAAAAGATATCTGGTTCCATTTTGTTGTAATTTATGCGCTGAAGGAGGATGAAGTAACATTAATGGATCCTGCTAAAGGAAAACTTGAGAAAATAAATATTGAAGAACTGAGAAAGAACTGGACCGGAGTTTTGCTATTGCTGGAACCCGGAGAGAGATTCAAGAAAAAGAAAAGTTATATACCTCCTCATAAAAGAATAATTTCCATCATCAAACCTCACAGGAAATCATTATTAAAGGTTATGTCGGGAGCGATAATTTATAGTGCAACGGGAATAGCAACTGCCATTTACATAAAAAAGCTCACGGATACAATTATACCATCAGGAAATATCAGCAATCTAAATTTGTTTTCATTATTTCTGATATTGATAATATCATTAAGAATCCTTGTGGGCTTTTTAAAGAATTATCTTCTAATTCAAACCGGGAAAAAAATAGACTCAGGGCTCATTCATGGGTATAATCGACATGTTCTGAATTTACCTTTCAACTTTTTTCAATCAATGAAAACCGGGGAGATTCTCACAAGAATATCTGATGCCATAAAGATCCGAAGTTTTATTAATTCCATTGTCCAGGAAATAAGTGTCAATTCTTTAATTGTAGCTATTACCATAAGTATGATGTTCATGTATTCACCTTTACTGGGCTTAGTTGTAATCCTTTCCGTTCCATTTTATTTGTTACTTTATCTATTCCTTAATAATACAAATAAGAAATATCTCAGGAAGACCATGGAGCATGGTGCAGAAATGGAATCTCAAATGGTTGAAACTGTTAAAGGAATAAAAACTATTAAAGCCTTTAACATTGAAACTAATGCAGAAAAAAAGCTAAGCTTTTCATGTACAAACCTTTTAAATACTATTTTTAAAACTTCCAAAGATTATATTATCACTTCTAGCGGAGCTGAATTTATCTCATCCTTATGTCTGATTACCATACTATGGTTGGGATCATACCAGGTCATTACGGAAAAGATTTCATATGGTGAATTATTCTCTTTTTATTCCCTTTACACCTATATGTCCTCCCCATTGATTAACCTGATCCTATCCAACAGAGGGATTCAGGATGCGAAAATAGCCGCCGACCGTTTATTTCAAATAATGGACCTTGAAAAAGAAGAAAAGGATAATAATAATTCAAAACAAACGGAAATCAAACCCGTGAAGATTGAAATGAAAAATATCTCCTTTGCTTATCCGGGCAAACAAGAATTATTTAAAAAACTTTCATTTAATTGTCATCCCGGAACCTTAAATGCCCTTGTTGGAGAGAGCGGAAGTGGAAAATCCACGCTCATATCCCTGATCTTGAAATTTCACGAGCCTGAATTCGGACAAATTCTGTACAATGATAAAGTACATCATGATCTGACATCAGGATACATAAGATCTTTAGCATCATATGTCCCACAGGAGGTCAGACTTTTTTCCGGTTCATTGGGAGAAAATATATCACTTGAGATGCAATGGGATAAAGATAAAATTAAACAATGTATAGCTCAAACAGGATTAGCAGAACTAATAAATAAACTACCTGAAGGGGTAAATACTTATATTTCTGAGGATGGAAATAATTTTTCCGGGGGTGAAAAGCAAAAAATAGCACTGACAAGAGCTTTATACAAAAACTCTCCTTTGATATTACTGGATGAACCCAGTTCTTCAATGGATATCAAATCTGAACGTCAACTCTTCGTATTACTGGAAAATTTAAAAAAGGAAGGTAAGACTATTATAATAGCCGCCCATAAATTATCAATGATACAAAATGCCGATCAAATTTTGGTTCTTAAAGAAGGAAAGATTGTTGAATCAGGATCTCATATAGATTTACTATCAAAAAACAGGATCTACAGAGAAATTTGGAATTATCAAAATCAAGTACAAGTTCTTAGCTAAATACTGGAATTAACTGAATTTATTATTTTCATGTTAAATAAAACAAATTTTATTGTGGTGAAATTTTGGTAATTAAATAAAAAAAAAATTATCTTTACTCAGATTGATCTATTCTCCTTTTTTCTCGTACTAACTAGAACTACCCCAAAGGCAGTATTTACGCTGCCTTTTTTTATTCCTCCCATCTAAGGAATACAACAAATGCAACAGCACTGATGAAAAACCCTAACCAGGCACTCAGACGTATACCCGTATCATTCCCCGGGTCTTTTCCTAAAACCATAAGAATAGCAAAACCGGTAATTCCGATTGTTTGCCCAAATTTATCGGCGAATGTTCTTACGGCAAAAAACATTCCTTCGGTATTTTCCCCGGTTTTTTGAGCCGACGCTTCTGCGGCTTCCGCAATTATAGCATAGGGCAGAATTCCCAGAACCGCAGTTGGGAATGCTGTAATGATCGCAAGCATTACCATCTGTAGTACAGAGGAAAGAGGAAGCTTTCCCATGAAGCTGATCCAGATGAACATGAAAGCGAAAATTCCGAATGAAATAAGCACCAACCTTTTCTTTCCCCAGGTTTTAGCCAACTTCAAAACTATCGGATAACAAAAAAGTGAAAGTACTATCATGCCACCCATGAATATGGAAGCCGTCATCTCAGGTAAATCCAAAAGTACCTTGACATAATACAACATTCCGGAAGTAATGATTGCAATTGTGATAAAAAAAGAAGCATCGGCAATGAGGAATAATGAGAATCTTCGATTATTTATAACTGTTTTCAATGATTTGACCACACTTATTTTTGCAGCCCTTGCCTTACAATATTTGTTTTCATTTACCACCAGTATGGGTAAAAACATAAGAAATAAAGCAATAGAATTTATTATTATCATGGCAAACCGGTAATCATTCCTTGATAAGGCAGAAGCATCTTCAGCAAACCAACTGGATAAAAAGGGTACCTGGGAAGCAATAATAATTCCCAGAACATAAGCTAAAGAAAGATACATTGAAAGGTTTAACTTATCAGATTTAGTTTCTGCAAGCTCCGGCATAAGGGCATTATAAGGAACAATATAGAGTGTAAGAAAAATGTAAAATCCTGCCTGCATAATAAATAACCATTCCAAATTTTTTTGACTCTCACTATCGTGAGGGGGGAAGAACAGTAATACGGAAAAAACGGTAGTAGGAATAATAGCAATGAACATTACCGGCACCCTTCTCCCCCATTTTGTTCTTAAAGTATCACTTACCCAGGCAATAATCGGATCGGTAACAGCATCTATCAATCTTCCTGAAGCAAGAATAACAGAAAAAACCGTAAGAATTCCAATTATTGGTGTGGCAGGAACAAGCTGTTGCATCTCCGAATTAGAAGGAGGGATATAAAGAAAAATGAGCATCACAGAAACGGTATTCATCATAATAGACCAGCCGGCCATACCTGCACTATAGGCAAAAATATTACTGAAACCTGTGAATTTTTCCTTCATTTAATAATTGTCAAAAGTTATTAACAACCTCCAGGAATTCAATTCAAAAATCATATGTTGTTGATATTTAATTCAATAATTATTAAAAAAAATACCAATGATTATGACAAGGTAATAAAAAAAAAGTAACTTGAATTTAGAAAATCCGGAAACTGTAAAATTCATCCTATGAAGAAAAACAAGGAAGATGAAATCCTTGAAGGAATTTTGAATCATGATTCTTCCGTGATCAATCGTTTATATGAATATTGTTTCCCCCAGGTCGAAAGTATGGTTATCAATTACGGTGGCGACAGCGGAACAGCTAAAGATATTTTCCAGGATGCTATGTTAATCCTCTATCGTCAGCTTTGCGAAGGAAATTTTCAACTGCGATGTAAAGTAACTACCTATATATATGCTGTAAGTAAAAACTTATGGATACAGGAATATAAATCCATGAGATATTTGCAAAATATGACTACATATCAAGCGGATATGGTAAATGAACCCGATGAGCAGAATGACTATGAACTAAAATTACGAGAAATTTTTGATCGGCATTTTTCTAGATTAAGTAAAGATTGTCAGAAGATATTACGAATGTTTTTCAGTGGTAAAAAAATGTCTGATATTAAAAAAGCCTTCAAATACAGAAGCATGCACCATACCATGGACAGAAAGTACAGGTGTAAAGCCAGTCTTATCAGGAGAATTATGAATGACCCCGAATTTAAAGAACTAAAGGATGAAATTAAAAAAGAAAGCGGTACTCTACGCGGAAGGAATGTTGGATAAGAAAGATAGAAAAAGTTTTAAAAAGAAAATTGAAACGAAACCTGAAATTCAAAAATTTTTAAATGACTATATGTGGCTGGAAGCCGGTTTAAAAAAATACTTCAGGCATAAGAAAGAATCCAAGTCAAAGGAAAATGTTAAGAAACTGGATGAAGAAATAAAAAAGGACATAAATAAATATTTGAAAAACTATAAAACAGGTAATCCCGATCGCGAGAAGGATTTCATATCAATACTCAATACAGCAGCCGGTAAAGATGAGAAAAACTCCGGTAATATTTTCAGCCTGATCTTAAACATTGCAGCTACCATTGTCTTTATCTTTCTTATCATTGCCGCTGTGGTGCATTTTTCTGAAAACAATGTTAAGAAACAAACCGGAGAACAATTATTTACAGAGAACTTTCAACCGGCAAAGGATGAAAATATTTTGAACATGCAATCTTCTTATGTAAAAGCAGAAAGTGGGAAACTGATTTTCAGTGAATCACCCGGGTCCTTTCTGAACAACGAATTTAATTCCGTTTTAAGAAACGCCGGAATTAGCATGGAAGATCTTTTTTTAGTCTCCCTTGCTCTTACAGAAAATGGAGAAACATCACTGGCAAGAATATATCTTACTGAAATTGCAGAAAATCGGGATCCTGAATATTATTACCCGGCCATATGGTATCTTGCACTTCTTGAAGTCAAAGATGCGAATTATGAAAAAGCGATCCTGAAACTCAGACAACTATGTGAAAGTAACAACTCTTATGCTAATGCCTCATGCGAATTATTGAAAACCCTTGATAAAAACAATATTAATTAATGAATATTATTTTTAATTTTAAGCCTTTCAAGCGAATTATTAATGGCAGCATTTCCCTTCTATAAACAATTAGACGCTAAAGATTGCGGTCCAGCCTGCTTAAGAATGATCGCAAAATACTATGGAAAGAGCTATAATCTTCAAACATTAAGAGAAAAAAGTTATATCACACGGGAAGGAGTTTCCCTGCTTGGAATTAGCGATGGAGCTGAAGCAATAGGTTTCCGAACAATGGGAGTATCCCTTAGCTTTGATCAACTGGCGAAAGAAGCTCCTTTACCGCTAATTGCTCACTGGAAACAAAACCATTTCATTGTAGTCTATAAAATCAAAAAGAGTACGATTTATGTAGCAGATCCTGCCTATGGACTGGTGAAATACAAAAAAGATGAATTTAAAAAAGGATGGCTTTCGGGAAAAGTTGAAGATGAGCCCAAAGGTCTTGCTCTGTTACTTGAACCTAAACCTGAATTTTATGCAGAAAAAGGGGAAGAAATAAAAAAGCGGAGTTTCGGATTTTTATTGAAATACCTTAAAAATTATAAAAAATTTATCTCCCAGCTTATCCTCGGTATGCTTATATCAAGCATACTATTATTAATACTCCCTTTTTTAACCCAGGCAATAGTTGATTATGGTATTAATAACCAGGATAAGAATTTTATATTTTTAATCTTACTGGCGCAACTGGTATTAATAATCAGCAGACAATCAGTCGATTTCATCAGGGGCTGGATATTATTACATCTGAGCACCCGGGTTAATATCTTTTTGATCTCCGATTTTCTGATCAAATTAATGAAACTTCCCATAGGTTTTTTTGACACCCGCCTTGTCGGAGACCTGCTTCAGCGAATCGGTGATCACAGACGTATTGAATCCTTTCTTACAAATTCTTCGCTGGATATTCTGTTCTCAATGTTTTCCCTGCTAGTACTGGGAATTGTGCTGGCTATTTATAGCATAAAGATATTTCTTCTTTTTATCATCGGCTCTCTTTTATATTTTTTGTGGATATATATTTTCATGAAAAAACGCAGAGAACTGGATTTTAAGAAATTCGGGAAACAATCAGAAGATCAGAGTAAACTCATTCAGATTATAAACGGTATTGAAGAGATAAAAATTAATAATGCCGATAAGAAATTACGCTGGGAATGGGAAGAGATTCAGGCATCATTATTCAAGGTGAATGTTAAAAACCTTTCCCTCAATCAATATCAACAGGCAGGGGCAGTTTTAATCAATGAGGTGAAAAATATTCTTATCACTTTTCTTGCAGCCATTGCAGTTGTGGATGGTACTATGACCCTCGGTATGATGCTTGCGATATCCTACATCCTGGGACAAATGAACACTCCCATCAACAGGCTCATAACTTTTATGAGAAATACCCAGGACGCAAAGATAAGCCTCGAGAGACTTTCAGAGATCCATGAAAACAAAGATGAAAACCAGGTGGAAGAATTACACCCGATACTGGATTCGGACCAGGGAATTCACATCAAAAATCTTTCATTCCGCTATGAAGGGCCCCACTCCCCTATGGTCCTTAATAATCTGGATCTCTCCTTTCCGAATAATTCGGTTACTGCAATTGTTGGCGTCAGCGGAAGCGGAAAAACCACCCTGGTAAAATTATTACTTGGATATTACCCCGCTAGCGAAGGAGATATAAAGATAGGTGATCAAAGTATCAGGACAATAAATAATGCTGCCTGGAGGAGTAAGTGCGGTGTAGTTCTTCAAAATGGTTATATTTTTTCAGATACCATAGCCAAAAATATTGCCCTTGGAGAAGACCTTATCGATACCGAAAGACTTGTAAAATCGGCCAGGATTGCTAATATTAATGAATTCATCGAAAAACTTCCGTTGGGATACAATACTAGAATAGGACAGGAAGGACAAATGCTGAGCGGAGGTGAAAAACAACGTGTCCTGATTGCCCGGGCAATATATAAAGACCCGGATTACTTTTTCATAGATGAAGGTACCAGTTCACTCGATGCCAACAATGAAAAGGTGATCATGAAAAACCTGGAAGAATTCTATCAGGGAAAAACTGTTGTTATTGTGGCGCACAGGCTAAGTACTGTGAAAAATGCTGATCAGATTGTGGTCCTCGATCAGGGTAAAATCGTTGAAAAAGGCACCCACCATAATCTGACCCAAAAGAAGGGCAAATATTACGAGCTGGTAAAAAATCAGCTCGAAATGGGTAATTAATTACATGTCGAACTTTTCCTCATCTTTTCTTAACCATCTGAATCTCCTGGTATTGGTATCTCCAAATCTAACACCTATAACGATTTCATGGGAACCTGAACTGTAATTACTGATGTTTCCAAGATTCGCATCATAAGCATAGGCAAATCTGAGCATCTCAAAATTAATTCCTAACATAGTAACAAGGGTATTATCGGTCCGATAGGACATCCCCAGCCAGTAAGAATCCATATAAAATATTCGGGTGTTAATATCCACCAGGCTTTGAATGCTATTCATCCGGACAATAGCCGAAGGTTTTATATGAAATTCAGAATTCAGATTAAAATCCGATCCGGCCATCAAATTAAAATTTCTCAGCGAATAAAAATTTTCTTTAATCGGAGAACTGCCAAATCGCAAAGATGACCCGAATAAGTCGGTAATGGTAATGCCTGCCCATGATCTTTTATCAGTAAAATATAAACCGAAAGCGGCATCGGGAACCCAGAACTGTTTATCTGTTCCCATAAGTAAAGGATCATCTGTATCTACAATATAGGAATCTGAATCATCGAGTTTATATTGAAAAGCAGATCCGGACAAGCCCATGGAAAGCTGATAACGATTATTAAAATTTATATGATAAGCATAGGATATCTGAACACCGGTTTTGGAGACAATTCCATTTCGGTCTGAAAAAATTCCACCTCCCAGGCCAATATTTGTAAATATACTGGCTTGATTTGCATTCTTTCTAATCCTGAGCTTCCTCCTGATATAACTGTTCTCCAAAAGCCTTGACTGTCCGGTGAGAGCGAAAGTCCGTGGAGCATTTTCAAAACCAACAAATTGCTCCCGCGCAATCAGGTTAATGTCATTGTATCCGCTGCCTCCCGCAATAGCAGGATTTAACAGGAACTTGTTGATCATGTATTGCGAAAAGACAGGAGTTTGCTGTGCACTGATATATAAGCCGGTTATAAATAAAAGGCCAATAGATATAAATAACTTTTTAAGGCTCATATGCAGAAAATTATTTTTAATCATCTTTAACATCATAAAAATTTTATATTTCTCAGTCTTCATAACAGTTACTCTATTTTTAATTTGCAGGTATTACCTGACAATAGTGATATTCCCGACAATAGGGGGACTTCCATCATTCAAATCGATAATATAATGATACGATTCCATGGGTAGTTCCTCACCATTGTAGGTGCCATCAAAGTTCTCATCATAACCTTCCGAATAAAAAACGCGTTTTCCCCACCTATCAAATATCTGCACTGTCACCATGGGATATATTTCCAATCCGGTTATAACCCAGGTATCATTCTTACCATCTCCGTTAGGGGTAATAATATCCGGGATTCTGAAGCAGTATTCTTCTCTATTCTCAACTGAAAAACTTTCAGCTTTTGTACAATTATTCCCATCACTGACTGTCACGGTGTATATACCTGCTGAAAGACTACTCAGAACCGGTCCTGTCATTCCGTCATCCCAGGTATAATTATAAGGAGATATTCCACCACTGACTTCCAGTACTATTTCGCCATCTGTAGCGTCAGGACATCTGGCATCAGTGATTTCTCCTTCAATATTAATTTCATCAGGTTCTTCAACTACTGTATTCAGTGTTGTCTGACAGCCATTGGCGTCAGTAATAGTTGCACTGTATTCCCCGGCAGTCAAATCTTCTAAACTAGTACCCTCCTGCCCTGTTGACCATTCAACTGAATAAGGCATTTCGCCTCCCGTGATGGTTAAATTAATATATCCGTCCGAACCATTATAGCAGCTAACATCCGATATATCAGGATCAGCAGAAGGATTGTTATAAACAGCAATTAGAACTGGAGCAGACTCATAGCTTTCTACACCATTTTCATTTTCAATTGTAAGGGTATATGAACCAGCTTCCGACACCGCAATTTCTCTTGTCGTATCCCCGGTGGACCAGCGATATGCATGTGCTTCTTCTGAGGTTAATGTAACGCTGCCACCTTCGCAGAAAGAGGTCTGTCCGTCAATGGAAATTTCGGGAGCAGGTAGAATATCAGTAACCGTAACTTCAACCGGATTGGAAAATTCACTTGAACATCCTTCATTGCTGATTGCTTGAACACTGTACTCTCCTTCGTTGCTCACTTCAATTTCCCGGGTTGTTTCTGAGGTTGACCAGAGATACTGATCTGCTTCGGAGGATCTTAATGTTACTGATTCTCCTTTTATTATATCTACAGGACCGGCTGGTGTAATTGCCGGGATATCCGGTACAGGATGAACAATTATACTGACACTTTCAGCAGGTGAAATACAGGCTCCGTTAATCAACTGTAAAGTATATGTATCCTCCTCCCCAACAGTAATACTTCTGGTCGTTTCGCCGGTACTCCAGAGATATTCGTAACCTATATTTCCGGTAAGAGTGATATCTTCGCCCTGACATATTTCATTATCATCCCCATAATCAATTACAGGGTCAGGAGGAGGTGTGCTCACTGTTATACGAACCGTATCACCTGGCACAGAAGTACAAGAATTAGCATTTGTAACCCTGACGCTGAATTCTCCACTTTCGGTTACAATAATGGAACGACTTGTTGCTCCATTGCTCCATTCATAAGAATATCCTGCCGGTGCAATTAACTCAACATTCTCCCCTTCGCATAAGAAGGTATCACCGTTTACAGTAATTTCAGGTTTTTCCGGTAAGGGATTTACCGTAACCTGAACCGGAACACCCGGAAGCGATTCACATCCATATTCATCAATAAGAGTAACTGTATAGCTACCGGAGGTATCGGCAATTATTGCCTTCGTAGTTAAACCGTTGTTCCATAAGTAAGAATAGGCATCAGGAGCTGAAAGTTGAACACTTCCTCCTTCACAGAACTCGGTATCGCCGTCAACATTAATAACAGGCTGTGATGGAAGAGGCTCAACAACAATTTGTAATGAATCTTTTATGCTTCCACCAAGAGAATCGGTAACAGTTACCACATAATTTGTGGTTGCAAATGGATTTGCTATTGTTACTGCAGTTGAAGGATCATCCAGCCCCTCAACCGGAGACCATGAATAAGAAAGCGGAGGCTGCCCGGTTGCATTAGCGGTAAGAGTGGTAAAAGACGCATCACACTCACCTATTAATGAATCGCTTGCGGTTATAAAAAGAGACAGATCATTATCAATAATAGTATAAGTATGATCCATAGTATCACCGGCTAAAACTCCTGAGCCGGGATTATCCAGGCTTACAACAAAATATTCATTGGGTATCTCGGCAATGCTGTCCTCAAAAATAAGAGGCACGATTTCCTTTACCCTCTCCCCTGCTTCAAATGTCAGGATATCCGGACTCAGGGAATAATCCTCACCATTCACAGCGGTTCCTGATGTTATAGAATACTCCACTGTGAAAGGTTCCGAAATGGCATAATTCAGTTCAACTCCGATTACAGGTCTTTCTTCCGACTCCAATCCAGAAGAAACAGCCTGTGAAAAGTTGATCTTTGCTTTAACGGCAACAATTGTGATATAGCTGTTATCAGATAAAGAAACATTGTTAGCTATCAGTTCATCACCGGCAGGTATCAAACCATAAAATTCTGCACCTGAACTAAAATCTCCATCATCATCAACAAGAATATTGAAAGAATTATATCCGGAAGGCAATTGTGGAAGATCTGTTGTATCCAGTCCAATGGTCAATAACCCCGGACCATTGCCGGTTACATCAACTTTCCATTCTCTTTCAATACGCAATAATTCAGGATCACTTGAAGGTATTTCAGATGCAACCCAGGATTGTACATCCATACCATCGTGAGCAAATAAAACAAATTCATTGTCATCCAGATCATTGGCTCCCCCAAGGGATAGGATACCTCCGGATTGAGCCTTGGAATGGCTGTTCCACTCATCAATCCTACCAATACCTGCAAGCTCATTAGGATGACTATCTCTGAAACCATAGTAATTGTTTTCTATTGTAATGTCATATTTAGCAGCAAGGTAGTTATTGACTATGATCTCCTGTGCCTTATTCAGAACCTTGGAATAGAAAATAATCTCTGAAATATTTCCCTCATGATAAGTGTCAAGGTCTTTATTCGCACCGATATATAAAGCTCCATTGGTAGAAACCTGCCCCTCTGTATAATTAATAGTCTGCGGGCTTCCATTCAATTGATAACTATGATAGGGAGAGTTAACCCCGTATTTTGCAAAAAGGATCTGGGAACCGGACGGCAGCCCCTGTCCGTATTGTTTTGAATTGACATAAGTATAATAATTATTGCTTATATCTTCTCTTCCGATGCTCAAGGTATTGGATTCCGTTGCATCACCAAGCGCGAGTACAGTATGATCTTTTGAAATGGAAAAATTATGTACCGAAAATATATTCACGGGAGCTGCAAAAATCCCGAGGGTATCGGTCATGTAAGTACTGTTCCCATTAAAAGCCAGGGTTGGCTGTGAATTCAGACCATTATTGCTAAAAACTGGCTGGCTGTCAGTTAAATCCTGTTTTATATGATTATCATTTCCACTTTTATCTAACCAGGTCGACACATTTCCTCCATTAATTACAGCTTCCATATTTGTATCAAAAACACCGGCATCAGCTTTCAGCCATAGCTTATTGGAAATTTCATCTCCTACACCTCCGGGGCCGGTAAATCCGGTAATTTCAACTGTCGGGTCTGTAGCACAAATGCCAAACGTTCCACTCTGAGCCTGGTCCCCAAAAATTCGTATATAAACAACCTCACCGGGAGTAAGTCCCGTAAATGTCCTTGAAGGCATTGTACCGGGAATATCAACACATTCATACTCGGTAAGGCTTTCACATGCTCCCCTGTACAATACCATTATTCCATATTTAAGTGAACCGGGAAGTGTTTCAACCTTTAACTTACCTGAGTCAGGCACAACAGCTTTAAACCAGATATCGCCTCCAAAAAACTTTTCATGACAGGAAGGATTGCCCAGGTCACGAGTATCCCAGGAACCCTTATTGGAATAAAAGGAAGGGCTGCAGACATTCCCTACCGTTAATTCAGTTGCAGAACACTGGTCATTATTTACAGGAGGAGGATCTGTACTGATCTCAGCAACCCACCCCGAATCAGGTTCACTTATTCCTTCCGGTTGAGATAAAAAGCCTATCGTTATGCAGCCATCAGGTGAAGTAAAGCTAAATTGTGGAGTATCAGTATCATAGGCCACCAATGGTTTTTTTAATGCTGAGTAGTTTATTCTCATGTAATCGTAATCATCCCAGTCATCTTCGAAGGATCCTTCATAATGTGTTCTGAATCCGCTAAAATCAAGAGTTATGGGATTGCCATTTTCAGAACAAAAACGAACACTCCAGTCCATTCCGGGTTGATAAAGGCCATTTCCTCCATCATCATAGAAAAAACCGGAATTCACATATACAGTTTCTGTACTGGAGAATCCATTACCCAGCCAGTAGTCGTCCGGATCGTTCTGCGAAAAAAGTTGGAAATAAAATGAGAAAAAAGCTATAACTAGCAGGCAATTTTTGGTTATTAAGTTCATAATAAATGATTTAATCACTTATAAAATCTACTCGAAATTAATAAATACTTTGATCATATATACGGGTAAGTATCTAAAAATGTCAGAAATCGGGGTTCTTTTTTATAAATATTTAAAAAAAAAGGTCTAACCTGAATTATTCATAAAAAAAGGGAGTTTGTTCCCTAAAAATAGCTGAA
>CAZGTU010000019.1:0-58452 GCA_964528675.1 uncultured Bacteroidaceae bacterium | reverse complement strand
AATTTACTACGAAGAAAGAATAAATAAAAATGACACACTTAAATGAACAATCCCTCCGGAGCCAGCAAGTCGGCGGGCCGCCCGCTCACCGCTCCCCGCTCACCGCTCCCCGCTCACCGCTCCCCGTTCACCGCTTACAGCCTACTGCTCACCGCTCACCGCTCACCGCTCCCCGTTCACCGCTTACAGCCTACTGCTTACCGATTACCGATTACCGATTACCGCTTACAGCCTACTGCTCACCGCTCACCGCTCACCGCTCACCGCTTACCGCTCACCGCTTACCGCTCACCGCTTACCGCTCACCGCTTACCGCTCACCGCTCACCGCTTACCGCTTACCTCCCCCCGCTCACCCTCTTGCCTGAATGCAACATAAACACTTGCACCCCATGAAAACTCAGGCTCAGCCCTGTATCTTCCATCGGTATCCACGCTGCCGGTTTCGGCGTTATATTTTTCAAAAAAACTTTTTTCGGAGTGATAATTTTTTTCCACGCAGCGTATGTATCCATGAGCAATTTTTTCAGCTTCCACATGGAATCCATAATTTTTAAGTCCCTGAAAACTTAACCAGGTCTGTAAAGGCCACATATTGAAATCCCATTGGAAACCGGTTTTCTTTGGCGTGGATTTCAAGCCATAGTAAGTTATAAGAGGTCTGATTTTTTTTGCAAGTTCAACGGCTCCTTTTCTGTCTGTTAAATGGGCAAAAAGAGGATAGGCATATTGAGTAAGATGAGAATTATTGATCATTTTTTCATTCGTTTCCCTGTTGAAATTAAAAAAACAGGAATCTTTTTCGCTGAAGTGAGTGTTGTAGATCAAATCTCTCTGTTTCGCTATTTTATCTTCCCATTTCTTAATTTCTTCTTTAAAGTAAGCTTTATTGAAAGGCTGCTCGAATTTAAGGATCTCATTGGCAATAAATCGCAGATCCCGGTAATATTTCAAAATAAGACAGTTCAGGTCAACAGGAGAAACTACCTCAATAGTACTGTATACTTTATCGGAAGATGAAAGCATAGACGGTTCAAGAATTTCTGTTAAAGATGATGGAAGTTTCTTTACACCGTAACTGGCAGTGAAATCCATGCCGGAACACACCAGTAATCTTCTAGAGTATAGCCATTTACAGAGTTCTTTTCTTTGGTCTTTTTTTAGTTGTCCGAGTGCTTTCAGTATAGTCGCTTCAGTGTCTTTGTAGCCTTGCTTAAGTTCTTCTTCAAGGTCAATAAACAATTTTTTATACACAATGGAACGCAGTATTCGGAAATCCGACCGGCTTTCCGGCCTGAAAAATAAAAGTGTTTCTTCTTCAGAATAGACCGATCCGGGATCACCGATATCATCAAACCAGCAGAATCCCTGATCTGTTTTATGCGCTTCCCACGGAAATTCAAGTTCTCTTTTACAATAATCATAGGCAGATAAATACCAGTTGGTAAGATCTGAACTTTCCAGGGGATTAAAATAATGTTCAGCAATATCGAGACACATGGAACTAAGAAAAGGCGGTTGCGATCTTGTGTCCTGCACACTATCGGCCGCATTTGGGATCAAACCTGTTTTTTCATAAAGCATGAAAAGATTTCTCACCATGCTCAGGGCAATCTTCCTCAGTTGATCATCATTACTTCTCAGTAAGCCGACATTTGTACCCATGGTGTCCCAGTACCACTGCCCCACAAAGGTATTTTTATTTGGAGTGATAAAATCACCTGCTTCAGGTGGGACAAGAAGATTTTCAATTTTCTTTCCGGAGGGACCTTTGCGCTCTGACCAGTTTAATTTATTGTCAGGATCAGCGGGTGAAATGATATTACTTTTTAACAGTAATAAGGCTTTTTCAATCATTAGATCCTTCAATTACTTCTATTCCAGTAATTTAACCTGCAGGGCAGCGGGTCCTTTCTGACCTTTTCCAATTTCGAATGTGACCCTGTTTCCCTCCCTGATTTGATCGAAAGCATCATTTATATGAACAAAGATGCTTTCCCTGGTTTCTTCATCTACAATAAAACCATAACCTTTAGAATCATTAAAATAACTAACTTTTCCTTTGCGGATGAGGTCTTCAGGCATATCATCAGATCTGTCTGCAGGATTGGTTTCAATATCTTCAAGTTTTACTTCTTCTTTCTCATCCGGGTCGGGTGGAGTATCGGTAATTCTTCCGTGCTCATCCACGTAAGCTATCATATCATCGAGACTGTTCTTCTTTTCGTTTTCCTTTTTTTCAAGTCTTTTTTTCTCTTTTTCCTTCCTTTTTTTCTCTTTTTTACTTCTGACTTCTTTTTTGTTAAATGATTCTTGTGATCTACCCATATTTACTATAATAATTTTAGGTATAAATGTAATCTTATTATCTTAATTTTCTAAAAATGAATTCTTGTTTTTTAACAGATTCTTTAATTTATTTAAGCTATCTGATCTTATTTGCCTTATACGTTCTGAAGATACGGAAAATTTTGCCGATATATCTTTCAGCGAATATATAGGAGTATTAAATAATCCGAAAGACATTACCAGTACATCTGCTTCTCTTTTGGTTAATTTAGATAATGCCCGGCTTATATTTATAGAATTGGATTCATTAACTACATGATGATCTGTTGATGGAATGTTTTCTGTCTGAACAAAATCGTAAAGACTGAATTCATCTTCCCCATTACCGGATAAGGGTTTATCGAATGAAACTTGTTTCTTTCGTATAAGGTTTATTCGGGATACCTCATCTTCAGAAATTTCAAGAAACTCTGAAATTTCTTTATCGGTGGGCTCTCTTTCGAACTGCTGCTCAAGCGAAGGAATTGCTTTTGCGATTTTATTGATGGAAGATATCCTGTTGAGTGGCAGACGGACAACGCGGTTTTGTTCTGCAATGGCCTGGGAAATTGCCTGCCGGATCCACCATACTGCGTAAGAGATAAATTTAAAACCCCTGGTTTCATCAAATTTTCCGGCCGCCCTGACAAGTCCTACATTACCTTCATTGATCAGATCTGAAAATGATAAACCCTGATTTTGATATTGCTTGGCTACAGAGACTACAAAACGAAGATTTGAGACAATGAGTTTTTCAAGCGCTTTTTTATCACCCTGCTTGATGCGAGAGGATAATTCCACTTCTTCCTCAGCAGATATCATCGGGTATTTGTTGATTTCCAGAAAATACCTGTTAATGGAATTTTCATTTCTCAGAGTGATTTGCTTTGTGATTACAAGCTGTCTCATTAACTAACGAATTAATTTATTATTTTCAGATCCTCCCCGGAACAACAGGTACAACAATTCTTATCTTTAATCCCGACGCATAGCAATCGGGATCACCGACTTATATTGATTTCGTTGAGCATCTAAACTCATTTCCCGTACTTTGGCGCGAAATAATTACTAGTTTCTTTTGGTGTATCTATTCAGCTTGCTGCGAAACTGTCGATTTCAATGAATTAAATTGTGGTGACATCAACAGCGAACAGACCTTTATCTCCTTTCTTAGTTTCAAATTCCACTTGATCATCTTCCTGGAGAATCATACCGGAATCAGCCAGTCCTGTTCGGTGTACAAAAATGTCTTCACCATTTTCCGTCTGGATAAAGCCAAAACCTTTGACTTCATCATACCATTTTACTTTTCCTTTGGTCATAATATTATAATTTTAATTTTCCGTGAGATACATGTTCATTGCCCTACTGGCAAGAAAAGATGTTATTTCCTTAATAACTTGATCAATATCTCAGCTAAATTGTAATTTGAATATACCTTTATTCAATAAATTTTTAATGTTCAGAATTTTTTGAATAAGTTTTATTGACGCTGGTATACTTTAAAAAATAGGAGTTTTAATAAGAAAGGCAGGGGGTGAACCAATTAGGTTCTATGATTTTATTTTTGACGCTCAAACTCTTAAATCTCAAATTTTTGCTAAGATACGGTTTTATTTTGAGGTGATGCTAAAAAACAGATTTTTATTGCTAATAATGATAATATGCCTTTTCCTGAAAAATCCTTAATTCCTTATTTTTTCTCCAATGAGTCGAGCATAGTGGGTATTAATTCTGTTACAGTCGGATGTGGTATTACCGAATCCCTTATTTCTTTATAACTAGCACCCGCATACATCGCATTAAGGATACTGCCGATTATTTCATCCCCGCCTGTTCCGAGGATGGCTGCTCCGAGAATTTTTTCAGTTTTTGCATCTATTATAATATCCATGAACCCTCGTGTTTCTCCTTTTTCATTTGCACGGGAAACCTTTGACATGGGCATGTGGCCGTAAAGGATAACATAGCCTTTTTCCCTGGCCTGTTTAAGTGTCATACCGGCTCTTCCAAGGGGAGGATCAGTATAGAGGCAATAAGTTATGATCCTGTCTGAGATCTTACGTTTGCCCTCGCCAAACAGATTATCCACCAGAATCTCGTAATCATTGTAAGAAGTATGTGTAAAAGCGCCTTTACCATTGCAATCGCCCATGGCATATATCCCTTCCGCATCCGTTTCAAGCCTGTCATTTACCCGTATGTAACCTCGTTCATTAGTTTTTATTCCTGTATTTTCAAGATCCAGAAGGTCTGTATTTGGAATTCTCCCTGCCGCAATGAGAAGATGACTTCCCTGAATTTCTTCCGGGCCTTCATCACAGTCTAACTTCACTTTAACGCCTCCATCGGTGTTTTTGGCTTCAATGAATTTTGAGTTTAACCTGATATTTATACCATCTTCTTTGAAAAAATTCAGGATCTCATCTGAGATTGATTTATCTTCTCTCGGGATCAACTGTTTCCCTTGTTCTACAATGGTAACCTTGCTGCCGAATCTATGAAACATCTGTCCGAATTCAAGTCCGATATAGCTTCCTCCGATCATGATCAGGTGATCGGGAACTTCTTCAAGCTCGAGGATGCTTTCGTTGGTGAGATAATCTACATTCTCAAAGCCCCCAGGGATTCGTGGTCTTGCTCCAACATTCAAATAGATTTTTTCGGCGGTAAGTTCCTGATCATTAATTTTTATTGATTTATTTGATATGAATTTTGCTGTGCCATTGAAGAAATGAATATTTCCGGAATTATCTATTCCATCCATAATTCCATCAACGGATGCTTTGACAATTTTATCTTTCCGCTCTTTTACCTTTTTCATTTCAGTTTTTACGCCTTCCGGTATATAGATTCCCATGGATTCACCATGCCTCGCATCCCAGATCCTCCTGGCGCTGGCTACATAGGATTTCGTAGGTGTGCAGCCATTATTTACACATGTACCTCCTACCTTTGATTTTTCTATAAAGGCAACTTTTTGGTTTTCGGAAGCCAAACGAAAGGCAAGAGGGGTTCCTGATTGGCCTGATCCGATGATGATAGCGTCAAAATGCATAGCTATAATATTTAATAAAGATTTGATTCATCTTATTTGACGTGTTTTGCGTCTTATTCTTACATTTCAAATAGTATTTTATTTATTTCAATTTCAGGTGGTGCCTCAAAAAATCCTCTGAAACCTGCCATGACATCAAGAAATTTCTGAGTTTTACTAAATTCAATATAAGATTCCTTTTCTAGCCAATAAGCATGAACAACAACTACATTATTTTCAGTATTTGCTGTAAATATGGCTTTGACCCAGTCATCCTGATCCTTTACAAGTTCAGGATTTGTTACTTCGAAACGTTTCAGCACTTCATCGATTGTTCCGGGTTGAACTTTGACTTTTGTTGTAACTATATACATGATTCAAAAGAATTTAAGATTGTATTTGAATAATATAAAATAACTGTTCCATAGAAATGTTATAACTCCACTTTATTTAAGCCAACAAAGGTTGGGCATAATGGTTTCTTGATTTATGGGTTTTGATTGTTTTAAACCTGGCAATAATTTTACCTGCAACATCAGATTGGTAGCTCACAAGACTAAACATAAAATTCTTGTCCATCCCTTGCAGCTTCAACCTTAACACCATCGGGTGCTTCATTTTCAATTTTTTTTCTGGAGGCTTCCACATCCTTCATAAACCATTTGCCGAAATGCATGAGCACGATATGATCTGTGTGTTTGCTGAAGATCCTTATCAAATCGGGTACTCCGGTATGTCCGAATATCTTTCCGCTCTTTTTATCTCTTCTTATCATTCCTCCCTTTCTGAAAAAGCTGCCCTCTGTAATTACCATATCAAGATCGCCGAGTTTCTCCTGGTATTTCTTTTCCATCCAGGCCAGATCACCTGTGTATAGTAACCTTTTTCCTTTATTTTCAATTATGTATGATTGTGATTTCACTTTAAGGCTGTGTAGGGTAGGGATGGGGATAAATTGATAATTGTCTACATCAAATGTCTCATTTACTATATTTACATTTCCTATTTCTTCATTTTCTTCGGGGCCATAGGCTTTTATTTTTTCTGAGAGCTTATTCTTTCTTCGGACAAAATAAGCATGATCGGGATGAAAATGTGTGAAGACAATGAAAGAAGGATTATAATCCAGATATTCCTCTTCTCCCAGATCCAGTAAAAAATGGTCATCAATCAAAACTCCTGAATGTTTGGTATGCCAGGGAGCAGTCTCCTCAATTTCACCGCGGGTTCCGAGTATTTTGATTTTCATATTTCCTTATAGTTTCTGGATTAATTAAGTCTGAGTATTTATTTCACCTGCCTTCTTAAGTGAATACCTGGATGTGATAGGTCCAATAATTTCATGAATAAGGGCAGCTCCAATTACCACTCCCATTATTAATGAAGATACTTTATTAAAAGCAGGATCTTTTGTGAGTAGCAATGCCATACCTATTACGATTCCTCCCTGAGGAATTAATCCACCGGCAGCATATTTTTTCACCTTTTTATCTGTATTCAGAAGAATTGAGCCACTGTAAACCCCGCTATATTTGCCTATAATTCTTGCCACCACGAATACAGCAATGATTACTGCACTTCCTGTTATAGAAGATAGCTGCAAATGCAACCCAGAGAGAGAAAAGAATATTACAAAAATCAATTCATCTGTATATCTTTCAATCAGCTTAAAAATTTTATCGGAATGCGGATTAAAATTAGTTACCATAATACCGAGAGTCATTGTAGATAGTAATGCTTCAAAATCAAAGTATTCAGCTATACCATAACCTAATAAAACAAGCCCGAAAGTAAGTACTATAAGTGAGCCTTCTGATTCTTTTTTGAATAATTTTATCATATAATTGAATAGAAAGCCAATAATTACCCCGAGAATAATAGCTCCTGAAATATCTCTGCCCAGATCAAGAAAAGCATGTCCTGCTTCTGCTTCCGATTGCCCGATAAGTAAACCAGCAAATGCCGTGACCAGTGTGAAAATGATTATTCCTGCAATATCATCAAAAGCTGCAATTTCAAGCATTGATGAGCTTACTTTACCTTTGGCATTATATTCATGGATGACAGCAAGAGTTGCTGAAGGATCTGTTGGTGCTGCCAATGAAGCAAGTACCAGGCTTACCATAAGGATCATATTAATTGACTGAAGGACATCCAGAAACAGCCAAAAGGAAAGGAAGGTGAAAATAAATACAAAAATAAATGCAGAAAGAGATTCAAACGCCATCAGGGAAAGCATTGATTTCCCGGTTTTTTTTATCTTATCCTTTGTCAATGCTCCACCAATTGAAAAGGTTATCAGGGAGAGAGAAATTGTAAGAAGAGGGTCAGTGGTTTTTAAAAAATTTTCTGTTACAATATTAAAAAGATCCGGGTTGAGAAAAATACCGGCCAGGATATATCCCGAAATTTTTGGCAGTTTGGCCAGTTCAGCCAATTCTCCCAGGATAAATGCAGAAAAAATAATTATACCAGTGCTCAAAATTATATTCATGACAGGCAAAATTCAGGTTTATTTGTCCTGTAAAAAAAATAAAACCACTTAATAATGAATAACATTTCGAGACGAAAAGTGTTTTTGGTCAATGATATAAGTGCTGGTTTAAAGTCAGCTATAATATTGAAAAGTATAATTGGGGATTGTGCTTTCATAAAAAACTATTCTCCTTTACTTTGGTTAAATCAATGAGACTGTAATTTCAGGAATCCCGATTTCGGGATGAACTGAAATTACTAAGTCGAATTGATCCCGCTGCGGAGCAGTCGGGATCTAAGGGATATACCCCCGCACTCTTGTGCGAAATAGTTCCTTCTGGCATACCTAACCAACTTGCCCGGAGTTTTTTGAATAAATCAGAATTTCAAAACAATCATTTATGAAAAATAAGGATGAGAATAAGATAATAACCTGGGGCATTATCGGTGCGGGAGATGTGTGTGAGAAAAAGAGTGTTCCTGCTATGTATAAACTTCCCGGATCACGGGTTAAATCTGTTATGAGAAGAAATGCTGAAAAGGCAAATGATTTTGCCAGGCGTCATAACATTCCTTTTGCTTATGATAATGCTGACAGAATATTCGAAGATCCGGAGATTGATATTGTATATATTGCCACCCCTCCCTCAAGTCATCCGGAACTGGCAATGCTTGCAGCTAAGGCCGGAAAGCCTGCTTACGTTGAAAAACCCATGGCAGCAGATTACAGAGGATGTGAGACCATGAACAATACTTTTCGTGAAGCCGGATTACCACTATTTGTGGCTTATTACAGAAGAACCCTTCCAAACTTTGTGAAAATCAAAGAATTGATTGATGGAGGAGCAATCGGAGAAGTGCGAACTGTGAATATTCTTATGAATAAAGAAGCTATACCCGACAATGTCAGGAACCTGGATTATAACTGGAGGGTTATCCCGGAAATTGGCGGAGGTGGTTATTTCTTCGACCTTGCCTCGCATCAACTCGACTTCCTCGATTTTGTTTTTGGACCTGTTATGGAGGCTAAGGGAATTACCGCAAATCAGGCCGGACTCTATGAAGCTGAAGATGTTGTCACTGCATCATTCAGCTTTGAAAGCGGAGTTGTCGGAAGTGGCAGTTGGTGTTTTACGGCCGGAACGTCCGCCGATATTGACATGACCACTATTGTTGGATCGGAAGGGAAGATTGAATATGCAACATTTGGCGATCCAACCGTGCATTTGTATACCGACGCCAGGGGTAAAGAAGAATTCCATTTTAAATTGCCGGAACATATTCAACAAAATCTGATACAGAGTATTCTGGATGAATTCCAGGGGAAGGGAGCATGTCCGAGTACAGGAATTAGTGGTGCAAGGACAAGCCTGGCGATGGAAATGATAGTGAGGTAGGACAGTAAGGTAGGATAATGAGGTAGGATAATGAGGTGAAGAGAATGGTGGAGAAACGGAATTTGGGGTTGGGGATTGGGGAGATAGCAGTAGAGACGCGATTTATCGCGTCTGCATGGAACCAGGTAAGATTGGTTTATAGGTTTATTGGTTTATAGGTTTAAGGGTTTACGTTCACCGATCACCGATCACCGTTCACGCCTTTCCCGGTCCCTGATCGTCAGTCGAAGGGCCGTTCACCGTTTACTGGTTTTAACTGTTTCTTTCAGATTTCTGTTTTACATCAATATTTATTTTGCTTTAATATCATAATATCATAGCGTTCGAGTTTTACTTCTCTGCTAACATTCACTGATGGGAGGATACATTCAGTTCCTTCCGGGATTAAAATTTTTTGGGTAGTTTCTGTATGATTGATAATAAATGTAAGTTTTATTTTGGTATTTTCTCTTGTACTAACCTCCACGCCATCTGGTTTATTCTCTAAAAGAGGAGGGATTTTTGCTTCTTCCATTAAATTTTTGATAAGTAGTTCATAAAATGAATCCTCTTTAATTATGGCTCCGAGATACCAGGCTTTACCTTTGCCATATTCATTCCTTGTGAGTACAGCGGAATCTTCCATCTGCCAGTTCTCATATGAAAAAATGATATCGCCGGTTATCGGTTTGACCCATTCACAATATTGATGAACGGTAAATGATAACAACCGGAAGCGTTCGTTTTTACCGGTTTTATAATACATATCCTCATACATGCAAGTGATGTCGTCAATCTCTATTCCGAGTGACTCTTTGAGTAAACCCGGAAGTTTTCGTTGATGTATCCTGTTAAATTCATCCTTTTCCCCGGTCCTGCAATCTGCGAAAAGGATACCGCCATTATGAACAAACTGGTTTAATTTTTCAGCAATTTTATCCGGCATAATCACAAGATCCGGGGTTATTATGAGGGAGTATTCTGACAGATCGCTATCTGCTTGAATAATATCTACATTAACGCCGTAATTGAAAAGGGCTTTGTAATAGGTCAAAATTCTGTTGAAATAATCATTTTGTTTATAAACAGGAGTGAACCAATTTGCCCAGGCTGATTCGTAATCGAATAGAATGGCTACTTCTGATTTGAGAGTAGTATTTTTCAGAAAGGGTTCGATTTTTCTAATATCTCTGCTGGCGTTTTTTACATCCTGAAATCTTCTTGTTGGCTCACCATCCTGCCCAATGAGTCCGCTAAGATATTGCTCCCTTCCTGTTAATGTAGCTCGCCACCTGAACCATAAAATGCCTTCAGCACCATGGGCAACTTGTTGAAAAGCTATTTTGCGCAATTCGTCCTTATATGCATTCCTGTATTGCTCCCACTCCATGTTCTCCCACATTACGCTGATCATACCTGTAGCCTGCTCCATGATCCAGTAATTCTGGTTCTTCAGTCCTCTCATAAGATCACCGCATAATGAGGCTTTTATCATTAATGAATCTTTTTGTTCAATCGGATAATTATCCCAGCTGACAAAATCAAGTTCTCCCGCTAATTTGAAATAATCCAATACTGTATGATGACCTATAAAATTGTGGGTTATAAATTTTTCAGGACATATCCTTTTTATTTCATTTATTTGAATCCTTTGATGTTCGCATATCTTCAATGTATGGAATCTTTTCCACTCAATACTCATGGATGGATTAAATCGCCAGTATAGAGGAATCGGAATTTGATCCCATTCGGTGAAAGTATGCCCCCAGAATGCATTACCCCATTTTTCATTAAGATTATCCAGAGTTTTATATTTCTTCTTCAGATAATTTTGAAATTCAATCTGCTGATTTTTGCTTCTTGACTCAGGGGGTCCATATTCATTACCTATCTGCCAGCCAATTACCGTATCGTTATATTTATAATGCTTTGCCATGGCAGATGCTATATTTTTAGAAAGACGGTTGAAATTTGCATCTGAGTAACAGTTGTTTTTCCTTCCTCCCCACAAAATCCTGGTGCCATCTTCTTTTAATGCAAGCGATTCGGGATACTTTTCTGCCAGCCATGCGGGCATACTGTCTGTTGGTGTTCCTAAAATCACTTTTATATCATACCTATTGCAGAGTTCTATGACTTCATCGAGCCATTCAAATTGATATTTACCCTCTTCGGGTTCAATTTTTACCCATGAATATTCAGACAGACGTACAACATTGAAATTCAGATCTTTCATTAATTTCAGATCTGTTTCCCATCGCTCTTTCGGCCAGTACTCCGGATAATATGCACAACCTAGATACATAAATAATTTGTTTTGTTCGGACATTAAAAATACAGATAATATTTTTGATTTTGATTAAGGGGTGAGGAAGTGCCTGGAGGACCTGAAGTATGAGGAATTGAAATTCCCTGCTTCCTCAATTCCCCAATTTCCCCCAATCTCCCAATTTCAATCCAATTGACTCCAACCCCTGAATCCCTCCATCCCTCAACCCCCTATTTAGAATCATTATTTATAATTGTTATAAAAATAACAATGTTACAAAAATAACAATTATTTAATATAACTTTGCGTCTAAATATTCGTATAGTTATTACATTTGTATTGTTACAAAAATAACAATAAATAAATAAGGTAATGAAGGTCAAAGAAATAGTTGATATTCTGAATTTGAAAGTTGTCGCAGGACATGATCTTCTCGAGAAGGATGTGGAGTATGCTTTTGCTTCCGACCTGATGAGTGATGTTTTGACACTGGATAAAAACGGAATATTGTTAATTACCGGACTTTCTAACCATCAGGCATTGCGTACCGCTGAGATGTCTGAAATATCTGTGATAATTGTGGCTAGAAATAAGAAAACCACAGAAGAGATGAGGAGGCTTGCCGAAGAGAATGAAACTATTTTGCTTGAATCTGAGTATTCTGTTTTTAGAGTGTCGGGAGAATTATATAAGAATGGTATAAAACCGGTTTTTTAATGGATTTCAAATACAAAATAGCCGGAGGAGATTTTAATGCTGCAGGGAATGCGTCCAGTGCGGTGAAAAAAATACTGAAGCAGTTGAATGTTGATCCTGTAATTGCGAAAAGAACTGTGGTGGCTCTTTATGAAGGTGAGGTTAATATTGTTGCCCATGCATGGTCGGGTGTGATGAAGATTGCTATTGATAAGGAAAAGATCTTTGCCTGTCTGGTAGATAAAGGACCCGGTATACCTGATATTGATAAAGCAATGGAGGCAGGATTCTCAACCGCCAGTCCACAGGTAAGGGAAATGGGATTCGGCGCCGGAATGGGTCTGCCAAACATTAAAAAGAATGTAGATAAACTGGAAATCAGTTCTGAAGAAAACAGGGGAACAACAGTTGAAATGACTATATATTTGAATAAATAATAATGGCTAAACAGGAAATTAAATATTTTCATCATGCATTGAAGGTTCTCGATGATGTTTGTATCGGGTGCACTCATTGTATGTCTGTTTGCCCCACACAGGCAGTAAGGGTGGGTGAGGGTAAGGCCAGGATCATTGATAACCGTTGTATCGATTGCGGTGAATGTCACAGAGTGTGTCCGGTAAACGCAATAATTGTAGAACAGGATGATTTTGAGGAGATCAATAAATATAAAGCGAGGGTAGCTCTGGTTCCGGGAGTTTTGATCGGACAGTTCCCGGAAAGAATTCCTACAGAAAATTTGTATCAGACCCTCCATAAACTGGGCTTTACCCATGTTTATGAAGCAGAGAATACAGCAGGGTTTGTTCTTGACGGACTTGAAAAAGAGAAAGAAAGCAGTACTAACCAGCCGGGAATTTCTTCTTTCTGTCCTGCTGTTATCAGGCTGATACAGGTAAGATACCCCTCGCTGGTTGATAATATTTTGAAAGTGAAGCCTCCAATTGATATGTCTGCGGTTTACTACAGGCAAAAATTGGTGGCGGAAGGCTATAAAGATGAAGAAATTGGAATTTTTTATGTGACTCCCTGTGCGGCGAAGATCGCTTCGGTAAAAAGTCCCGTCGGAAATGAAGAATCAGCGGTTGATGGAGTTATTAACATGAAATTTCTCTTCAACAGGATGAGTGCATTGTTGAAAAATGACTCTAAAAAGGAAGATGTTGATCTTAAACAGGAGCTATTAAGCCGGGAGGGAATAAAATGGAGTCTGACCAACGGTGAGCTATCAAACTTCCGGGGAAAAGGACTTGCAATTGATGGTATTCATAATGTGAGTAATTTTCTCGACAGACTCGAAAACGAAGAATACAGTAATGTGGACTTTCTTGAATTGCGCGCCTGTGATCAGAGTTGTGCAGGTGGAATTCTGGTGGGAGGGAACCGATTTCTTACTGTGGAGAGACTGAAAAAAAGGTCAGAGCATTATCCTCCTTTGAAAAATAAGTCATTGCATCTGCAAAATGCTCCTTCTGATTACAGACTTGGAGATATTTTGCCCCGTCCGATAGAAAAACTTGATGAGGATTTGGAGAAGGCTATGCAGAAAATGGACAGAAAGAGGAGGTTGATGTGTTATCTTCCCGGTATTGATTGCGGAGCATGCGGTGCTCCCGATTGCCTTACACTTGCAGAAGATATTGTACAGGGAAAAGCAGATATTTCGCAGTGTGTATTTCTTCTTCAGGATATGGTAAAAAGAGGGGCAGTAAGTAAAGAGCAGGCTGAAAAAATTACCTCTAAAATTTGGGGAAAAAACAGATTTGATAAAGATTGTAGAAAACGTGGAGCAAAAGATGAAAATAGTTGATCTGGTTACCGCTTTGGACCTTAAAGTTTACAGCGGAAGCAAAGGTATGAACAATGATGTGTCAGGAGCATATGTTTCTGATCTTCTCAGTGATGTTATGGGAAACGCCGAAAAGGGAGAAGTATGGATCACGCTTCAAACGCATAGGAATATCATGGCAGTGGCTTCTTTAAAAGAGCTTTCTGCCGTAATTCTGGTGAAAGGGTTGGTACCCGACAGGGCTGCCATAGAAAAGAGCGAAGAAGAAAATATTCCGATACTTGGAACAGATGATGAGACTTTCAGGATTGCCGGGAGGTTATACGAAATTCTGATCGCATAAAACCACTCAGGATGGAGGCAGAATGTTTGAATTTAAGGCTGATTTACATATTCATACGGTTCTTTCACCTTGCGGTGACCTGGAAATGAGCCCGGTTAAGCTTGTAAATGCTGCTGCATATAAAGGTCTTGATATTATTGGGGTGAGTGATCATAACACCACACGTCACTGTGAACTGGTAAAAGAGCTTGGAGAAGAAAAAGGGATTTTCGTATTAACCGGTACCGAGGTGAACTCTAAAGAAGAGATTCACGGCCTCGCGTTCTTTGAAAAACCTGAGCAACTGGCAGAATTCCAAAAATATATTGATGCATGGATTAGTCCGTTTAAAAATGATCCGGATAAATTCGGTTACCAGGTGCAGGTAAATCGAGAGGAAGAAATTATCTACGAGGAAGAAACCTTGCTTTTCGGTTCGCTTGACAGATCGGTTGATGAAATAGCTGAGAAAGTGCACGAGCTAAAAGGTATTTTTATTCCTGCTCATGTTGACCGGCCAAGGAATTCAATTTACAGTCAGCTTGGATTTTTTCCTGAGGATCTGGACGCTGATGCCATTGAAATTTCATGGGCAGCCAATCCTCTTGAGTTTATTGCTCAACATCCCGAGTTAAAAGATTTTACTGTGCTGAGATCTTCTGATGCACATTTTCCCGAAGACATTGGAAGAGCTCATAGCATTTTTACCATGAGAAACAGAAGTTTTTGTGAAATAAAACTGGCCCTGGAAAACAATGCCGGAAGAAAGGTGAGGGGTGCATGAAAGAAATAGCATTGAATATACTGGATATTGCAAGAAATTCTGTGAGAGCAGGTGCAAAAAAAATCAGGATAGAAATTGTGGAGAGTGATCAATCAAACTCGATGGTGATCAAGATCATCGACGATGGACATGGAATGGAAAAGGACATGTTGCTTACTGTCGATGATCCATTCACCACGAGCAGGACAACGCGTAAAGTTGGATTGGGTATACCTCTTTTGAAGCAACACGCGGAACTTACAGGTGGCAGATTGTGGTTGGAAAGTGAAAAAGGAATGGGTACAGTTCTCCAGGTCGAGTTTGTAAAGGATCATATCGACCGGCAGCCGATGGGTGATATTTGCGGGGTTTTAAAACTCTTGCTTATATCAGAAAAGCAAATTGAATTTGAATATTTTCATTCTACAGACAAGGGTGAATATGAATTTTCAACCATTGAGGCTAAAGAAATACTTGAAACCGAAGATCTGAGTGATCCATCACTCGCCAGGGATGTTTCTAATATGGTGAAAGAGAATTTAATGGATATTGAAGCTGAAATAACTTAGAATAATTTTGAATTATTGTGAAATGAATAACAATAGGAACGAATTTTGTACTTTTGTAAGGGTTTATGAAAACCTTAATAACCATATAAATACTTTATAAAAAAATGACAAAAATTAAATCATTATCGGATCTCAAAAAGATGCGCAAGGATGTGCAAAGTGGACTGGATATCCGGGAAAAAGCGGATGATCCTGAAAGCAGGGTACAGATAAAAGTAGCGATGGCGACCTGCGGTATAGCTGCAGGTGCAAAGACCATCATGGATTTTTTTATCGAACAGCTTGATCGCAGGAATATTGACGGAGTAGTTACACAAACAGGATGCATGGGATACTGCTATGCAGAACCCACAGTTGAGGTTACACTTCCCGGTCAGGATCCTGTTGTATACGGAGATGTTGATGAGAGAAAAGCTGATGAGATCATTGAGAAATATATTAAAACCGGGGAGCTTGTAGATGGTATTATCCCGGTGAATTATGAAACAATCGATTCAAACGATAAAGAATAAGGAGGAAAGCAAATGTCAAAATATAGCATGCATTTAATGGTTTGTGCTGGTACGGGCTGTCGTGCTTCTGCAAGCGATGCTATTGGTGAAAACTTGAAATCAGAGTTGGCCGCACAGGGTCTCGATGAAACAGTACAGGTAATTATGACCGGCTGTTTCGGTTTTTGTGAAAAAGGACCAATTGTGAAAGTCCTTCCCGATAACACCTTTTACACTGAAGTAAAACCTGAAGATGCCAAAGAAATAATAGAGGAACACGTCATCAAAGGTCGTAAAGTTGAAAATTTGCTTTATAAAGATCCCAAAAATAAGGAAACTATTTCCGATTCAAAGCATATGGGATTTTACAAAAAGCAATTAAGAGTGGCCCTGAGAAACTGTGGCTTCATAAATCCCGAAAATATTGATGAATATATTGCACGTGAAGGTTATATGGCTCTTGGACGTGCACTTACGGAGATGACTCCGGAAGAAGTCATAACCGAAATGAAAGATTCAGGACTCAGAGGTCGTGGGGGAGCAGGATTCCCAACCGGATTGAAATGGGAATTGACAAGGAAAACCGAAGCGGATAAGAAGTATATTGTATGTAATGCTGACGAAGGAGATCCCGGCGCATTCATGGACAGGTCAATTTTGGAAGGAGATCCTCACAGTGTCCTCGAATCAATGGCCATTGCCGGATATAGCATTGGTGCTGATACAGGTTTGATTTATATACGTGCTGAATATCCACTTGCCATAAGTAGGCTGAAGATTGCAATAGAACAGGCTCGCGAGTACGGATTACTGGGAAAGAATATTTTCGGAACTGATTTCAATTTCGATGTAGAACTCAAGTATGGAGCAGGAGCTTTTGTGTGTGGTGAGGAAACAGCCCTTATTCATTCAATGGAAGGAGACAGGGGAGAACCATCTTTGAAACCTCCTTATCCTTCAGTTTCCGGTTATAAAGGAAAGCCCACCAACGTAAACAATGTGGAAACACTTGCTAACATTCCGGTGATCTTACTGAAAGGCCCGAAATGGTTTAGCAGTATAGGTACAGAGAAATCAAAAGGGACCAAGGTCTTTGCTCTTGCCGGGAAGATCAATAATGTAGGACTCATTGAAGTACCTATGGGAATAACCTTAAGAGAAGTTATTTTCGAAGTTGGCGGTGGAATAAAAAATGATAAGAAATTCAAGGCTATCCAAACCGGCGGTCCGTCAGGAGGTTGCCTTACAGAAGAACACCTGGATACTCCTATTGATTATGAGAATCTGGTGGCAGCCGGATCAATGATGGGATCGGGAGGAATGATTGTAATGGATGAAGATGACTGTATGGTTTCTATTGCTAAATACTTTCTGGATTTTACCGTTGAGGAATCATGCGGAAAATGTGCTCCCTGCCGTGTGGGAAATAAACGATTGTATGAGTTGCTCGAGCGTATCATCCAGGGTAACGGCCAATACGAAGACCTTGAAAGACTGAAAAACCTTTCCAATGTTATAAAGGATACATCTTTATGCGGATTGGGACAATCTTCTCCTAACCCTATTCTTTCAACTCTCGATTATTTCATGGACGAATATAAGGCACACGTATTGGATAAAAAATGTCCTGCCGGGGAATGCAAAGCCCTCATGAATTATGAAATAATTGATGAAAACTGTGTGGGATGTACTGCTTGTGCACGGGTTTGTCCTGTAGGTGCAATTACTGGTGAAAGGAAGATGACTCATGTAATTGACCAGGATATATGCATTAAATGCGGTGCCTGCATGGAGAAATGTAAATTTGATGCAATTGAGATTAAATAATTAAAATTAAAGCTCTTTTTCAATTGAAAAAGAACGAACCAGGAAATAAATAGATAAAATGAAAATAGATCTTGTAAAACTTAACATTGACGGAAAGAATGTAGAAGTTCCAAGAGGAACTACCATTTATAAAGCAGCCCGTTCGATTGGAATTGATATTCCGGTGCTCTGCTATATGGAGCTCAAGGATCTGAATATAGAAAATAAACCGGGTGGATGTCGCATTTGCGTTGTTGAAGTGGAGGGATACCGGAACCTTGTTCCTTCATGTTCTACCGATGTGCAGGAAGGAATGGTTGTGAAAACATCCAGTATGAGAGTGATGAATGCCCGGAGAACAGTGCTCGAGCTGATTCTTTCCGATCACCCTAAAGATTGTCTCGTGTGTGCTAAATCCGGTAATTGCGAATTACAGGATATGGCTATCCGTTTTGGTGTACGAAAAATTCCCGGACAGGAATTCGCCGAGATGTCCACATACCGGCTCGATACTTCTCCTTCGATCATAAGAGAGATGGATAAATGCATTATGTGTCGACGTTGTGAAACAATGTGTAATGATTTTCAAACCGTAGGTGCCCTCAATGCTATGGGCCGTGGTTTTGAATCGGTTGTTGCTCCTGCATTTGAAATGAATCTTGAGCATTCACCCTGTACATATTGCGGACAGTGTGTTGCCGTTTGTCCTACCGGAGCTTTAACCGAAGTGGATCATACACCGGATGTGATCACTGCTATTAATGATCCTTCCAAAACTGTTATTGTCCAAACTGCTCCTGCAGTGCGAGCTGCACTGGGAGAAGAGTTCGGACTGGAAGCCGGAACCCTTGTAACAGGCAAAATGGTATCTGCACTCAGAAGATTAGGTTTTAATTATGTATTTGATACTGATTTTGCTGCCGACCTCACTATCATGGAAGAGGGAACGGAGTTACTTAGCAGACTTACCAAATTCCTTGATGGAGATAAAAATGTAAATCTCCCTATCCTTACATCCTGCTGTCCTGCCTGGGTCAGTTTTTTTGAACACCACTTCCCGGAAATGAAGGATGTGCCCTCAACGGCCCGTTCGCCCCAGCAAATGTTCGGTTCGGTTGCAAAAACATATTTTGCAGAGAAGATTGGCGTGAAAAGAGAAGATCTTGTAGTAGTCTCGATCATGCCATGTCTTGCTAAAAAGTATGAATGCCAGAGAGATGAATTTGCTGTGGATGGTAATCCTGATGTTGACTTTTCAATATCAACCAGGGAACTTGCTCATCTGATTAAGGAAGCAAATATTGGTTTCAATGAACTTCCTGATGAAGATTTCGATAAGCCGCTTGGTGAATCTTCCGGTGCAGCTGTTATTTTTGGTACTACCGGAGGGGTTATAGAAGCTGCTACCCGTACTGCTTATGAGGTCCATACAAAAAAATCCCTGCCTAAGATCGATTTTGAAGAATTGAGAGGACTTGATGGTATTCGCCAGGCAACAGTGGATATGGATGGATTTCCGCTTAAGATCGGAATCGCACATGGTCTTGGAAATGCCAGGAAACTTCTTGAAGATATTAAGGAAGGAAAATCAGAATTTCACGCTATCGAGATTATGGCCTGTCCGGGCGGATGCATCGGTGGTGGCGGACAACCCCTACATCACGGAGATTCGAAGATACTGAAGGCAAGATCAAAGGCTATTTACCAGGAAGATGCCAGCAAACCCATCAGGAAATCCCATGAAAATCCTTATATAGAAAAGCTTTATGAAGAGTTTCTGGGAGAACCGATGAGTGAAAAGGCTCATCACCTGCTCCACACGCATTATTTTGATAAAAGCAAAAAGGTCTTCGAAATTTAAATTAATAACGGAATAAAAATTATTAGATATGTCCAGTGTTAAAATTGAATTAAATAAAGATCAGGTTGAAAAAATCCGGGAAATATGTAAGTCTTTTAATAATGATCCCGGAGAACTGATCAATGTTTTACATAAATGCCAGCAGACATTCGGTTATCTTCCTGCAGAAGTTCAGGAAGTGGTGTCCAACAATATGAATGTTTCTGCAGCAAAAGTTTACGGGGTGGTTACTTTTTATTCATTCTTCTCAATGATTCCAAAAGGAAAGCACCCTATTTCTATCTGTACCGGAACCGCTTGTTACGTGAGGGGAGCGGAGAATGTTCTCTCGGAATTTAAAAAACAATTGAATATTGAGGTGGGAGAAACTTCCGGAGATGGAAAATTTTCATTAAGTTGCCTGCGTTGTGTAGGAGCATGCGGGTTAGCTCCCGTGGTGCTCGTTGGAGATAAAACCTATGGACGCGTATCGCCCGACGGAGTGAAAGATATCCTCAAGGAATACGAAGATTCAAATCTTTCATAGGTTTATTTTGGTTAATTTAGGGTTTGTGTAAAGCCGGGGGTGGTTCCCCGGCTTTTTTTTTAAGCTTTTTTATACATTTTAAAGATATCTTATTACAGTCTATATTTTTTTTCATATAGATTTGCTTCTATTATTCAAACAACCAGCTTATAATGAGCTCGAAGTATTTTAAAATAATACTCAGGAACTTTTTACGCAGACCATTATATCCCTTATTAAATATCCTTTGTCTTTCAATCGGCTTATTTACTGTTTTTAGTGTTTCCTCGTGGCTGCTACACGAATTGTCTTACGACGATTATCACGAAAATGCCTCGGATATTTACCGTCTCAGTATAGAGGTTAATAATCCGTTAATGGGCTATCATACCCATTTTGCCCGTTCATGGTTTCAATGGCTGAATGAAATTGATGATAATATTGCAGGCATTGATAACTTGGCCAGAATATCTCGCTGGGACGGTATTGTAAGTCTGAATCCAAAAACATTCAAGGCGGATATGTTTTTTGCGGATCCGTCTTATTTTGATCTGTTTGATGTCAGTTTTATCTCGCCGCCTTCCACACCACCGCTTTCTGAACCCTATACCATGATCCTGACCGGGAGTGCTGCAGAAAAGTTTCTGGCTTTTCAGTGCCCAGGTACGATATGACACTGCAAGAACCGGGGAAGTGCTTAATGTCGTGAAACAAAGCTGGGAAGAAATCTATCCGGGTTTTCCTTTTGAATATACCTTTATTGAAGATCTTTACCAACAGGTATATAAAAATGAGATAAAACTGAAAAACCTTGGGAAATTTCTGGGTATTATAGCTTTGCTGCTATCCTGCCTGGGATTATGGGCGTTAACAGGTATCATTTATCAGCAAAGGACAAAGGAAATAGGAATAAGAAGAGTTAATGGCGCAAGGATTTATCAGATTGTCTGGTTACTTATGAAAGAAGTGATTTACATGGTGCTGATTGCTACATTAACAGGATTCCCGGTAGCATGGTACCTGCTGAGAAACTGGCTGAATAATTTTCCTTACAGGGTCGAATTATCCATTTTTCCATTTCTGCTGATTGGTTTTTTCCTGATTATCATGGCCATCATTACAGTTAGTTATCATGCTATGAAAACTTCACTTCAAAATCCTGTTAAAAGTCTCAGGTATGAATAAATGCATCTAGTTCAATTATAAGTGAATACTGGTATTTCTATTACGAATGCTTTGAAATCCTGACTTTTAATCAGGAATTTATCATTTAATCAACAAAATTCTGCATTCATATAAATTTTTTTGTCATTGTTTTACAATATGTTAAACACGTTTATAAGAGACTGAATGTCAGAAGGAAGGTAATGTCTTAGTACTTCTTTACGGAACTGTTATTTAATTCGTGCTCTGAATTAATTGCCTGTACCTGATGAATTACCAAAAAAAAAGCTATACCTTTGAAAGGTTAATTATTTATTTTTCTATTTTATTATGAACATTTATGTAGGTAATCTTAATTACAATCTTTCAGAAGATGAATTAAGACAAATTTTTGAAGAATTTGGCGAAGTAGTTTCAGCCAAAATTATTTTAGACAAGTATTCAGGAAGAAGCAAAGGATTTGGTTTTGTGGAAATGTCTGACGACGAAGAAGCAAATGCAGCCATTGCTGCCTTGAACGACAAAGAAGTTCAAGGAAGGAATATGAAAGTTAATAAGGCCCGTGAAAGGTCTGATGATCGCGGTGGAAGAAATTTCAGGTAGTTAATCAAAATACTGCCTTTCTGCATTGTTGAGATAACAATTATCGCATTCTAATTCTCTGATTAACCATCTCTGAGGGGGTGGTTTTTTTGTTTTTTAATTTAAGCGTATTATTCACACTTCTTTTTCTGGTTTTCTATTCTTTTGACTGCTTTTTTATTTATCTTTATTTTCATAAATAATAAATATAGCCGTCATGAGATACTTTACCCTTATTTTGCTTTGCATTGTATTAACTTGTAGCTGGAGACATTCTATTGCACAGGATGATATTTTCAAATACATTACCGATATTTTACAGGATCCGGAAATATTTGAAATAAACCAGGAACCTGCTCATGCACCATTATTAAGTTTTTCACTTGAAGAGGAAAAATTTATTCCGGAGGAAGAATCCGAGGTTGGCTTTGAGAATCTCAATGGGTACTGGAGATTTTTATGGAATCCTTATCCCGGTCTCGAACCTGAGGGATTTTATCTGAAGGATTTTGATGCGTCGGAGTGGGATGAGATTAAAGTTCCTTCAAACTGGCAAATGGAAGGATACGGATTTCCAAAATTCAGGAATATCAGTCACCCATTTGAATCGAATCCTCCTTATGTACCCCTCGGTGATAACCCGGTGGGAACCTATAAAAGGAAATTTTCAATTCCTGAGGATTGGAGCGACAGGCAAATCCTTTTACGCTTTGAAGGGGTTCAATCGGCCTCTGTTGTATGGATCAATGGGTGCGAGCTGGGTTATAACCAGGGAGGAATGGAGCCTGCGGAATATGATATCACTTCATGGGTTGAGCCTGGTGAAAATGATATCACAGTGAATGTTTACCGATGGTCGGATGGCACCTACCTCGAAGATCAGGACATGTGGCGGTTATCTGGTATTTTCCGAGATGTATATTTACTTGCGCTCCCTGAAGCAAGTATTCGTGATTATTACATAACCACCACATTTGATGAAGATTATGAGGATGGAATTCTGACTGCAAAAGTGAGAACATTAAATGCCTCCACAGAAAGATCTTCAAGGCTTCGTCTTGGAGGAACACTGTTTAATCAAGAAGGAGACCGGATAATTGCACGATCGAAAGACCAGACATTTCAACTGGAAGGGGATGAAAGTGAAGAATTCATAATGAAAATTCCTGTAAATGATCCTTTGAAATGGTCTGCCGAACATCCGAATCTCTATATCCTTGAGTTGGTACTGAGTGATGGAAAGGATAAGCTCCTTCAGAGCTTGAAAATCCCCGTTGGTTTCCGAACCGTTGAATACAAAGAAAGGGCTCTGATGATCAATGGCAGAGAGGTGAAGCTAAATGCAGTTAACAGTCATATGCAGCATCCCGAACTCGGCCATGCGATGGATATAGAAACCATTCGGAAAGATTTTCAGATTATGAAAGCCTTCAATATAAATTGTGTAAGGACCTCTCATTACCCACCTGAGCCTGAATATGTTTATATGGCTGACAAATATGGCCTATATATAGTGGATGAAACCGGTGACGAGGCCCATGCCACCATCTATTTGTCTGAAAGAGCGGAGTGGAGAGAAGCCTATATTGACCGGGCTGAAAAACTGGTTTTACGTGACAGGAGCCATCCTTCTGTTATTATCTGGAGTGCAGGAAATGAGAGTGGAAGTGGAGAAAATATTTGTGCTCTTATTGAAAGGGGACTCGAGCTTGATCCCTCCAGACCGAGATGGATGTATGGAGGGAATGCAGATTATTTTCCAAATCAGAATTATTTACCCTGTGAAGGGATCATTGGCCCGCGCTATCCCAAACCTCATGAACTTAAGTATTATGTTGCTTACGACAGCTCGGAACAGGCCTTTCAATCTTCGTTTATGGATGAATACCTCGCTGCAACCGGGAATGGACTTGGCGGACTTGATGAATACTGGGAAATAATAAGAAATAATAAAAGAACCATCGGAGGAGCCATCTGGGATTGGGTGAGTCCAGCCATTACGGCCAGACATCAAAAAATTGAAGATAAGTCCATTCACGAACACATCGTTGATTTACAGGGAAAAGGTGAGATCGTAGAAGGAAAATTCGGGAATGCTTTGAAATTGTCGGGACATGACAGTTGGGTAGAAGTGTACCGTGATAAAGCCCTGGATATAAAAGGAAAGGAAATTAGCATAGACCTTTGGATTAAACCCGGACCATGGAATGGTTGCGAATATATAGTTACCAAAGGTATGTATCAGTTTGGCTTCCGGTATCCGTCTTCTACCAGTATTAGCTTTTACACAGGAGGCGATATACCCGGGGAAGCTGCTTCTGCTTTGCCTGAAGACTGGGAAGGAAACTGGCATCATGTTGCGGGTGTGTATGATGGGGAAACAGTCAGCCTTTATATTGATGGTGAGCTTGCAGCAAAAACTGACTACAATGGTGAGATCATCAACAGGCCTTATCCTGTATGCATTGGCTGGACAGCCGATATTAACGGGATGGAATATAGCGGATATACAGGCAATTCAAGTTATGACCGGTTCAGGATCTTTGATGAAGCAATTGATATCAATAAACTTTATTTATCGGAAGATAGCATTCCTGAACCTCTGATTCATCTGGACTTTGAAGATATTAAAGAAGGGGAGAAGTACTATAGCCTTGGAATCGGTGCCCGGTCCTATGGCACTGTATGGCCTGACCGTGGAATACAACCGGAAATGTGGCAATTAAAAAAATCTCCGCAGGCTATCGTTTTTTCCAATACGAATGAATATACTTACAGGATATGGAACAGGATGAATTTCACCACTTTTTCTGACATCAGGTTTTTCTGGGAATTACTGGAAGATGGTATTTCAGTTCATAAAGAGGAATTCCGTCTGGAGACAGAACCTGGTCAGGAAGATTATGTATCTCCTGATCTTGAAAGATTCATGGATAAAGATGCCGAATATATGTTAAGCTTTTCTGCTGAATTAGGCAAGGATTTTTTCCCACTTGAAAGCGGACATGAAATTGCCTGGGAGCAATTTATCCTTAGAGAAAAGAAAGAAAAAATAACCGGCAAGGATTCTAAATCAGATGAAAGTCTTGATGTTTCAACCAGCGAGGAGGAAATTATCGTCAAAGCTGAAAATTTCAGGTATGAGTTGAATAAAAAAGCGGGCAGGAATCTCTTTATTTCAAATGGCAATATGAATATTAATCTTAAAGGACCGGTTCCCAATATCTGGCGAGCCCCCATTGCCAATGAACTGGATTCATGGACCACTTACAGAGGAGGAATGGAGATTGAATCTCCGGGAATGGGAAATGATGTTGCGAATGCATGGCGCTCACTTGGAATTGATGAATTAAGTCACGAGTTTGGAAGCTGGGAAATTTCTGACATCACAGATGAATCTGTCATTGTTACAACTGAATTTCTCAGTTTTGGAAAAGATCAGATAACAAGTTTCGAAAGCCGATATTCATTGCATTTTCATAATGACGGTAGTATTGATATGTATGTCACTCTCATTCCCAACGACAGGATGACGGAATGGTTGCCAAAGGTCGGAATACAAATGGAATTGCCGTCTGAGTTTAAGAACCTCGAATGGTATGGAAGGGGCCCCTTTGAAACTTATCCTGACAGAAAAACCGGAGCTAAAACCGGGATATGGAATAGTTCTGCCGAACGTGAATTTCAACCTTATATAATTCCCCAGGATTACGGAAATCACACCGATACACGATGGTTAAAGGTTTTGAATGATGATGGAGAGGGCATTATGATCAAAGGCTATGATTTATTTAATTTTAGTTTACATGAGTATTCTACCGATAATCTAACCCGGGCAAAATACCCTTTCCAGTTAAAAAAGCATGAAAATCTGATTCTTAACCTCGACCATAAAGTTAGCGGAGTGGGAGGAAATGCCATCGGCCTTATGAACCCGTATAAGGTTTACCCAAAGAAGTATGAGTGGGGGTTTAGGATTGTGACGACAGGGAGGTAGGGTAGTTGGGCAGTTATGCAGTTGTGTGCAGTTGAATATCAGATCGTAAAATTCTTCGCTGCGCTCAGAAATCTTATAATATTTTACACGGATATTATAGTGTAGATTAATAAATATAAACCTTTTTATGTGCGAAATGCTCAAATCCCATTGAGCGCAGCGAAATGAAATGACGCGATGAGATCCAACTGCACAACTAATTCACCTAAATATATTCAATACTCACCGTCTTTAAAAACTTCTCCTCTAAAATACGTCCAATCCTCTTCACCACTGTTCGCCTGATCTCCAGGTCAACCGGAAGGCTCGGATCCTGGTGTGCAATATTTATTCTTGTGCCAATGACAAAATGGATTTCATCGCTTTTACGGAAAAGTTCAACAATTTTATCGGCAGGTCCCTTACCGGGTTGATAGGCGGAGTTATATTCTTTCAGAATACGATTAACTTTTGTAAGTGTCAGAATACCCTCGGTTACAAGGTCAATACCTTCCATTTTTGATATCGGGGGAAGATCTGGATCATCGAAATTCATGGTATCTTCAATTTCAATATCGAGCTCGCGCCCGACAATATCGGCTGTGGTTGCTCCGGAGATTATTTTCCTTCCTTCGAAATTTCTCACCTTATCAGCCAGTTTTTTATCGTTTTCCTCTTCGTAAGGAGGGCCCGTGCAAACAAGTAATTTTCTTGGTTCACGGAAATAAATAACTGCAGCGCTGGTATCATCCCTGCTATAATATCCGTCAATTTTATGCGCCATGGTTACAATCTTTCCTGCAAGACGTCTCGCCGAAATCCTGTGGTTATTCTCAATTAGCCGGGTGACATATTCCTTCATATTATCCATGCCCCAGCCAAAAGGATATTTATCTGTACCCATCCCTGCCTGTGAAATCCCGTCGGTACAAATGATTATGCGATCTTCTTTTTGAGGATAAAAGCTGCAGGATTTAATCTCTTTTCCTGCATTTTTCTCACTCTGCATAACAATGCAATTCCATCCCGGATCAAATGTTTTATTTTTACGCATTATAATGGTTTGCGGATTATCATATTCCAGGATGGTAACCCTGCCGTCCGGTTCAATATCTACGATGGTAAAGGTTGAATAACTCATTTTCCGCTCGGAACATATTGGGAGCGTATTCATGATCATTTCAGCGATCTTCTCCGGTTCTTTATGTTCACCGGTAAAGTTCAATGCCATAGTGGAGGTGAGAGTTGCCAGTACATTGGCTTTAACGCCATGTCCCATTCCATCGGAGAGTACAACAATTGTCCGGTCCTCTTCCTGTATCTTGCGCGATAGAAAAACATCACCGCAAATACGTTCTTCACCGTAATTTTTTTGCGAACAGTTTACATCAATATGAAAAGCTGTACTCATCTATCGTTTTTCTGCCTGGGATCTTTATAAAATTCAATAATGGAGTTTAGCATCTTTTCTGTATCGGAAGCTCCTTCTCCGAGTATGAACCCGATTTGCTGGACAAGAGAAAGGTTTTTCTCAATAACTTCAGTCACCCTTTTGATTACTTCTTCTTTCCGGACCTCGGGAGAATACATATCTCTGAACACGGCTCCTACAATCTTCGATTTTCTAATGACAAAGACAGAGACATTCAATAATTTCTCATTGTAGGAAATATCTCTGTTTTGAATATTTTCATTATTCGTGAGAACGTAGGTGAAGAGATTATAAATACTATAGGGTAGTAAAGTTTTAAGATCCGCTCCTGAAAGGCCCGGAATAACCTCATTGATCTCTTTAGCCTCTTCTCCCAGCATATCAATGAAACTTTGGTTGGCCTCGATGATCTTAAGTTTTTCGTCAAGTATAACCAGTCCGGAAGGAAGCTTTTGTAACATGGCCGAAATTATTTCAGAGGCTTCTTTGGCTGATTCTTTTTCTGCCTGTGCTCGTTTTTCTGAATCTCTTAATGCTTTTTCTGCCTGGGCCAGTTTGTCATTACTGATCTTAAGTGATTGGATATACTCTTGCCTGTTACGTGAGGTATAATGATTGCACATTTCCCGTGTGGCCAGACCTTTTGCTATGGCAATGGCAAATTCCCTGCAGGAATCATAACCGCATGCTCCACAACCGGTATCATCATCACAATCATTTTTTAGATCATCCATGATCTCTTTAATTTCTTCCTCGGAAGGATGGGCCAGTCGCTGATCATCACTTTTGAAAGTTCTGGACAGATCTATTTCGCTGTACTTTTTGAGTGCATTTTCCCACTCCTTTATATCAAGTTCTTTCAATCTTTTTCGGGCATAGTTTTTCACCTCTGCCTGACGGATATATTTTTGTCCCCCGCTTGAGGTGCCCGTGCCCATTAAATACTCATTATAAAAGATGTTGAAATGAGAATTTATTATATCAATGCTCTCCTGGAATTCTTTCAGGGATTCTTTCATTTCCAGCTCGCCTTCCACCGTTGTAACCTTATCTTCCAAAAGGTCTTGCCCAATTCCTGCGGCATGTAGAAAGCCTTCGGCAATAGGAAATAAAAGTCCCTTGTTTCCGAATGGCGGATCAAAATCACTGAATTCAAGCTGTTTCTGGTCAATAGAAAATTCCCTGAAGAGCTCCCGGAGCTCTTCAAATGTAAGAACCGCATCCAGCTTTCCATTGCCACTGCTTAATTCGGCTTTCGCTTTGGATGCAATCAAAGGTCCCACGAACACAACAGCTATGTCTTTTCCATGAATATTTCTGATTACATTGGCTGAGGCCAGGGCGGGAGTAACTATGGGAGCGAGGTTCGAAATAAGTTCAGGTTGAAATTTCCGGATATAGTTGTTAACCACCGGATCGTTGGCGAAAATATAATATTTGCCTTTAAAATCACTCAGTAAACGGTTGTATGCTGCGGCTACCAGGTCTACACCAAATGCAGTGTCCATAACATATTTGAACCCGAGTTCACGGAGCATTTTTACCAGTTTACGGTAATCGTTGATGTCAGGAAATTCTGCTGATATCGTCGGATCAAGGGTGATGGCTATTTCTTTTCCCGATTTTAGTAATTTTCGAACTTCAGATCTTGAATCTCTGTAAATAATAGCATCCGGATTACAGGCTTTGATACAGCTACCACAACCAATACATCTTTCCGGCACTACAAGCGGATAAGTATGGTCTGCCGTAACTTTTATGGCATTTACAGGGCAGGCCCTCACACAGGCATAACAAATCTTACATTTGTCTTCCAGAATTTTTACCAGTCCCTCCAAAATTATTTATTTTTAATTGTACCAAGCTCTTTCTCAAGTATATCTATAATATCGGATTCACTTACCCCTTTATATTCTTTACCGTTTATTTTTAGTACGGGCCCATCTTTACATTTGCCAAAACAATGATTTCCTCTGAACTTAACCGATTTTTCAAGTTGATGATCCTTAATAAATTGCTGAATAATGTGTAAGGTCTTTTTATTTCCCCTTGCAAAACAACTGCTGCCAAGACAAATTATTATTTCTTTAATGCTTTCCGGCATGGGAATCCTCTTTTGTTACAAAGTTAACAAAATCTATAAAAGGAAATAAAAAGGAATTTGGAAAGATAAAAATGGGTTATATTCGGTTAAGATATTGATAAGCAGTATAAAATGTTTTATAATTCTTTTATTCAATCTCTTTTCCTGTTTCACTGTAAACAATTTTCAGACAATCAAAAATAAATCTAAATAATGAAATAATTATTTGAAATATAAGTTTTTATATAGAGATGTGTAACTTATTTTAAATTAAATAGTGTTATAGTAATAACATTGTTTTTCAAATAACACTAAAATTTTTATATTTGTTTGATATGTATAAGGGATAAATATATGGAAAACACCAGAAATATAAATTCTATATTAAAAGAGTTCCCCAATATAAATCGAGATTCCCTGATACCCATTTTGCAGAAGGTTCAGGATGAATATGGGTATTTGTCTGAAGAATCGATAAACCAGATTGGTAAGTACCTTGACCTGCCCACCATAAAAGTTTATGGACTGGCTACCTTTTACAATCAGTTCCGATTCACTCCTCCGGGAAAATATCATTTGCGTGTATGTGACGGAACAGCTTGTCATCTTGAAGGATCAGGAAAGATACTTAAGGAAATAGAAAAATTACTGGACATTAAGGATGGAGAAACCAGCAGGGATGGATTATTCAGTCTTGAAGTACTTTCTTGTATAGGCGCATGTGGTTATGCACCCGTTATTTCTATTAATGGTCAGTACTATAGTAAAATGGATAAGAAATCTTTGAAGGAGCTTATTAACTCACTTAGAGAAGAAAAATAGCATATGGAAGTGATGGCGAAAAATACCGGAATCCATTCTGAACTGAAAGAGATAGTTCAGCTCGAGCGGGTGGAGTACAGTGTTCAAATGAAGGCGCTTATAGAAAAACTTTCCAGGGACAGAACGGATAAACCGATAATATCTGTTAGTTCGGGCACTGCTGCAATTGTTGCCGGTGCTGATGATACAGTTAAAGCAATTGAAGAGTACCTTGAAGAAAGAAATTTGTCGGCTGAAATATTGCGAGCCGGTTGTCTTGGCATCTGTGACAGTGAACCTGTTGTAAGTATACAAATGCCCGGAAGAGCCAGGGTTTTTTTCAGAAATGTGGACAGAGGTAATGTAACCCTTATCCTTGATGATATTTTTCATAATTCAATACCTGAGGATAATTTTCTGGGTCAGATAAAAAACGGGAAACAGGAAGCATATAAAGATGTCCCTTTTCTCAAGGAAATTGATTTTTTTCGAAAGCAAAACAGGATCATTTTAGCAGAATGTGGTATTATCGATCCTAACAGCATAGAGGAATATATTGCTAAAAATGGTTATAAAGCTTTTATTAAGACCATACGCCATTATACCTACGAGGAGATCTGCGAGATTGTTGAAGAAAGTGGCTTAAGGGGTAGGTCGGGAAGTGGATTTCTTACAGGTAGCAAATGGAAAGTGGCATACAATGCCTCTGCCGATCAGAAATATCTCGTTTGCAATGCTGAAGAGAGTGATCCGGGTGCCTTCATGGACAGGGCAATTATGGAGGGTAACCCTCACATGTTGCTTGAGGGAATTTGCATTGCAGCATATGCTATCGGAGCAGCCAGAGCATACATTTATATCCGTTCTGAGTATACCCGGGCAATTGCGATGATAGAACATGCTATTCAACGCGCTTATGCTTATGGCTTACTTGGCCATAATATTTACGGAAGTGGCTTTAACCTTGATGTTACAGTGCGGAAAGGCCCCGGTGCATTCGTTTGCGGTGAAGAAACAGCACTGATAAAAAGCCTGGAAGGTAGAAGAGGAATGCCCAAATCCAAACCTCCTTACCCTGCAACAACCGGATTGCATAAGATGCCAACCATCATTAACAATGTGGAGACTCTGTCAAATGTTCCTTACATAATTGGCAAAGGCCCCAAAAAATTTAAATCCACCGGTGTTGAAAATAATTATGGAACAAAAATATTTGCCGTTTCAGGGAAGGCTAATTACCCCGGATTGATTGAAGTTCCGCTGGGAACCGGTCTGAAGGAGTTAATTTTCGGAATTGCCGGCGGAGTGAGAAAAGGTGATTTTAAGGGTATACAGATCGGAGGACCCACCGGATTCATATTGCCAGAAAAAGAAATGGATTTTAACCTTAGGTTTGAAGATTTTACCGACAGGGGAATGAAAATGGGAAGTGGAGGTATAGTGGTTATCAATGAAGAGGTATGTGTGCTCGATATGGTAAAATATTATATGACTTTCATGGAAAAACAGAGCTGTGGTAAATGTATTCCATGCAGGGAGGGAACAAGAAGGATGTCTGAAATTCTTGAAAGCATTACCCGAAAGCCATTGGACGAAGGCAATCCACGGGCAACCCTGGAAAGATTTAAAGGAGTTATGCAGCTTGAAAGTCTCTCCGAGGTAATGAAGGATACATCGCTGTGCGGATTGGGCCAGCACGCTCCCAATCCTGTTCTGAGTACCTTAAAATATTACAGGGATGAATATGAGGAACACATTTTCGATCGTAAATGCAGGGCGAATGTATGCACTGAGCTGAGAACATACTATATTGATGTAGAGCAATGCACAGGATGTTCCGTTTGCGCAAAGAAATGTCCTGTTGATGCAATTATCGGAACTAACCTGCATCCTTATTTTATTGTGCAGGAGAAATGTATCGGATGCGGGATATGCTATGAATCCTGTAAATTCAGTGCTATTAAATATAACTAAGAGCAAATAAGATGGTTTTTAATATACAGGTAAACAACCAGGAAATACAGGCTAACAAAGGAGAGACCATTCTTACGGCTTTGCGGAGGAACGGAATCCGGGTGCCTACTCTGTGCAATATGAAGGATTTTACACCCACAGGAGCCTGCAGAATGTGTATTGTAGAGGTGGAAGGCAAAGAAAATCTGATTCCCTCATGCTCATATCCTGTAGAAGAATGGATGAAGATAAAAACTCATTCGCCACGGGTGCTGAAAGCACGAAAAACTATTGTAGAACTTCTTCTTTCCAATCATCCCGATGATTGTCTTTATTGCGAGCGCAATGGAAACTGCGAATTACAAAAACATGCCGAAGATCTCAATGTCAGGGAAAGGAGAATACCCGGATCGAAAAGTAAGCATAAAATCGATAAATCTGGTTTGAGTGTGATCCGCGATCCTGCAAAGTGTATTTTGTGCGGCAGATGTGTAAGAATTTGTGAAGAAAAACAGGCCGCTACAACACTTGGCTTTACCCGGAGGGGAAGTGACCTGATAATTGCCACTTCCATGGATAAGCCTTTGAACTTTTCAAATTGCATCAATTGTGGCCAATGTGTTATGTATTGCCCAACCGGGGCACTTACTGAAAAAACAGAACATGCTGATCTGGATCGAATAATTGCTGACCCCGAGAAAATAAAAGTCGTTCAATATTCTCCGACAATCGCTGCCTCTGTAGCAGAAGAATTCGGGTTGAGGAACGGGACTGATGTCAACGGTATTATCAATGCTGCCCTGAGAAAGATAGGTTTTGATAGAATATTTGAAACTTCTTTCGCTGCAGATATGCAAATAATCGAACAATCGGAAGAATTTATCCTGAGAAAGGATAAAGGTGAAAATCTTCCCTTAATAACCAGTTGCTGCCCCTCCTGGGTAAAATTTGCCGAGGAGAATTTTCCGGAATTTTTACCAAATCTTAGCAGTGTTCGATCACCACAACAGATTATGGGTTCTGCAATCCGAAATTATTATCCTTATATTTCTGATGTTGACCCGGAAGGTATTTTTTCCGTTTCCATAATGCCATGTACCGCTAAAAAATATGAAGCACAGAAAGTCGAAATGACAAAAAAAGGTATTCCCGATATCGACAGGGTATTAACGATAAGAGAATTTGTAAGGCTCATAAAACTGCATGGTATCGATATGGATCACCTCGATCCGGAACCGGCTGATGAACCCATGGGGGCCAAATCCTCGGCTGGTAAATTAGTGGGAGCAAGCGGAGGAAGTCTTGAAGCTTTATTGCGCACTGTTTACTATAAAATGAGTGGGAAGAATCTGGAATCACTTCGGATGAATAAACTAAGAAGCTCCCGGGGGCTGAAGGAAATGTCGATTAAAATAGGAAGGAAGGAATTAAAAGTTGCTGCTGTAAGTGGTATGGCCGCTGCGGTTAATTTACTGGAATCTATCCGTAGCGCCAGGAAACAATATGATATTATTGAAGTGATGGCCTGTCAGGGTGGTTGTGTGAATGGGGGTGGTCAACCGATCAGGCATGAGGAAGTGAGCACAAAATCGAGATCCAAAGCACTTTACGATATGGATAACAATGAAATAATTAAAGTTGCTCACAAAAATCCTCAGATACTTCAGGCATATGACAGATATTATGAGGAACCCGGCAGTGAAAAATGTATCAGGGAATTACACACGGTTTATACCAGCAGGGAAGAGCTTACTTAATAACCCCATCATTAAACGGATGCTGAATAATGCTTACAGATGTTAAAAATAAGAAGTTAGTATATACCATAAAGGATCAATGCAGGGTTTGTTATACCTGTGTAAGAGAGTGTCCGGTTAAAGCGATAAGGATCGTGAATGGCCAGGCAGAAGTGATCCAGGAAAGGTGCATTGCATGTGGTAATTGTACAAGAGTGTGCAGCCAGGGAGCCAAGGCATTTCTTAATTCCTCGGGGAATATTATGAAACTACTGCAGGGTGATGAACCGGTAATTGCTATGCTTGCACCGAGCTTTATTGCTGAATTTAAGGAATTTGATGATCATCGTGAGCTTATTGGGATGATCAGAGAGTTGGGTTTTGATAAGATTGTTGAAGTGGGTTTCGGAGCTGACCTTGTTGCCCGCGAATACCGGAAAATAATGAATAATAAGAAGGTCAAAGGATATATATCTTCAGATTGCCCGGCCATTGTCTCTTATATTGAGAAATACCATCCTGAGATCAGCGGAAACCTGGCTCCGATCGTTTCACCTATGGTAGCCCTGACCCGGTATTTAAAGGCTGTCAATAAGAAAGAAATAAAAGTGGTTTTCATCGGTCCCTGTATAGCAAAAAAAGCAGAATCAGCCGAGGTTGATGAGCAAATTACTTTCATTGAGTTGCGCGAATTATTTAAACAACAGGGAATCAGTAAGGGAAAGGGGTTAAACTCTGATTTTGATCCTCCCCGGGCGGGCAAAGGTGCGATTTTTCCCGTGAGCAGGGGACTTCTACAGACGGTAAGCTCGCGTGAAGATGAACTGGACAGAAATGTTATTGTCGCTGAAGGAAGATTAGATTTCCAACGGGCTGTAAGAGAGTATAAAATGGGCTTCATTGATTCCGGTCATCTCGAGTTGCTATGCTGTGAGGGATGCATAATGGGACCCGGAACTTCGGAAAAGGGAAATAAATTTGAGCGAAGGACATTGGTTAATAACTATGTGATTGATAAGTTGAAGAGTTTGGAGCATAATGAATGGGATAAAGCCATGAGGGACGCTGAGTCCATTGACATGAGCCAGAGCTTTTCAGTGAACGATCAACGGATGAAAGATCCGACAGAGACCGAGATCAGAGAAGTCCTGAAAAAAATGGATAAAATATCCGAAAATGATCATTTGAATTGCGGAGCATGTGGTTATGATACATGCCGGAACCATGCCATTGCCATTACCAAGGGGCTGGCAGAAACAGAAATGTGTTTGCCTCATACCATCGAAAAACTGCATACTTCCCTGAAAGATATAGCCGTATCCAATGAAAAGCTTCTGTCAATGAAACAAACCCTGAAGCAGACGGAGAAACTGGCACACATGGGACAGCTATCTGCAGGGATTGCCCACGAGCTTAATAATCCACTGGGAGTTGTGATTATGTATGCCAATATTTTACTCGAAGAGGCTGAGGAGAATTCACAGGATTATTCCGATCTCAAGCTCATTTCTGAACAGGCCGAAAGGTGTAAGTCCATTGTCGGAGGATTGCTTAACTTTGCAAGAAAAAACCAGGTTAATTATCAATTGACAGATATAGAGGAACTTATGCGCATAAGTCTTGATTCAGTAATTAAACCGGAAAATGTTACCCTTGAAGTAGACTCATCACTTAAGGATCCCTTCGCGGAGATTGATAGCGAACAAATGGTTCAGGTTGTCTCGAATCTCATTAGAAATGCATTCGAGGCAATGCCGGGTGGCGGTAAGTTAAAGATTGAGATGAGTGACACTGACAACCACATAATCATGAAAATTACCGATAGCGGAACCGGCATAAGTGAAAATGATCTCCAAAAAGTCTTCGAGCCTTTTTTCACCACAAAGGGAATAGGGAAAGGAACCGGTCTTGGACTCGCCACAGCTTATGGGGTGGTTAAAATGCATAAAGGGAAAATTGATGTAGAATCAAACGCTGATCCATCTAAAGGAGATACATTTACAAGTTTTACCATAAAATTGCCTAAAAGATCTCAATTTTAAACGATTATGGAAAAAAAGACGATATTAATTGTTGATGATGATTTTGATTATCTATTTCAGCAAAAAATGTATATTGAAAGCTGGGGGTATCATGTGATAACCGCTGATAACCAGGCTGAAGCTGAAGAAATCCTGGATAATACAAAACCTGATCTCGCTATTCTTGACCTGATGATGGAGAAAGATGATAGCGGATTTATACTCTCTTATAAACTTAAAAATAAATACCCTGATGTTCCCGTAATTATTTCCACGGCAGTTTCAGCTGAAACAGGAATGTCTTTCGGTCTGGGTTCTGAAGAAGAGCAGAGCTGGATTAAAGCAGATCAGTATTTAGAGAAAGGGATCAGACCCGAACAAATGAAGATGGAAATTGAAAAACTGATAAATTAGATCTGACAATGGAATATCTTAAAGTTCTTGTGGTTGATGATGAACCGGGAATCCGGTCCGGAGTGAACAGAATATTGAGCAGGCATTCTGTAAGTTATCCTTTTATGGATGATGATTTTGGATTTAAATGTCTTGAAGCAAGTGACGGGGAAGAAGGCATCGAGGTCATTGATAAGGAAAAACCTGATATTGTGCTGCTTGATAATAAGCTGCCCGGAATAAAAGGCATGGAGGTGCTTGAGTATATACGTCAGAAAAATTATGATATAATGGTGGCTATGATCACCTCGTATGCTTCTCTTGAGATTGCTGTTAAGGCGACTCATGATGGGGCCTATGACTTTATTCCCAAGCCTTTCACCCCTCAGGAACTGAAAGCATCTATCGATACTATCTCAAAGCAGCTTTTCTTGAAGAGGATCACCCGGAAAATGAAAAACGAAGGGAAGAGGATCCGGTATCAGTTTCTGTCCATCCTTTCTCATGAACTAAAATCCCCACTGAATGCAGTGGAAGGGTATCTTACCATGATGAAAGAGAAAAAAGCAGGTGAAGATATTGAAAGTTATATGCAAATGATTGATCGTAGCCTGGATCGTATACAGGCAATGAGAAACCTGACTATGGACCTGCTTGATTTTACCAAGATACGACTGGATAGAAGGGAAGAAAAAGTTCAAAAAGTTAACCTGAGAAGCATTGCGAAACTTTCAATAAGCACAGTGAAACCTTATGCAATCCAGAAAAATATTAAAATTAGCCTTGATGCAGATCCGGAACTCTCTCTTAAGGCTGATCCCAATGATATGGAAATAATATTGAACAATCTTCTTTCTAATGCAGTTAAATACAACCGAAACGATGGAAAAGTAAATGTACATATTTATGAAAGTGACGGAATGATGAACCTGGAAGTGGAAGATACCGGAATAGGAATGAAGAAAGAGGAGGTAGGACAGTTATTTAAAGAATTTGTCAGGATTAAAAATGAGAAAACGAAAAACATCCATGGATCTGGCCTTGGGCTGTCAATTGTTAGGAAAATTGCCGATATTTATCGTGGCAAAATCGTGGTGGATAGTATTCCGGATAAAGGGAGTAAGTTTAAAGTATTAATACCGGTAAATTAAAGCTTTATATAAATGAGACTGAAAAATACAAAACTGCCTGAAAAAACAGTTGGAAGACTTAGTGAATACAGACGTACTCTTTTAAATTGCCTTGCCCAGGGGAAAACGCATATATTTTCACATGAACTTGCTCAATTACACAATATAACAGCGGTTCAGGTAAGGCGTGATATAATGTTTATCGGATATAGCAGTATGCAACGCAAAGGATATGATGTAAGTGAATTGATTTCAGTTATTGGTAAGATTATCGATTCTGAAGAACCCTTGAACGTTGCTATAATTGGAATTGGAAACCTTGGCCGGGCCATTACCCACTATTTCATGGGAAAAAGATCGAAGCTTAATATTGTCGCCGCTTTTGATATTGATCCCGCCAAAATTGACAGAGTTGTTTCGGGAGTGAAGTGTTATGCTGTGCAATCTTTTCCGGAAGTGGCAAAAAAGCTGAATATCAGTATAGCCCTTTTAACCGTTCCCGCCGATACCGCCGTTGAAACAACAGAACAACTGGTAATGGGAGGGGTAAAGGGAATACTTAATTTTACCACGGTGCCTTTGAATGTTCCTTCAAATGTATACCTGGAAGAGTATGATATGATCACTTCACTTGAAAAAGTAGCGTACTTTGTTAAAAAGCAGTCAGGTAGTTAATTATGCCTTCAGCTTCTTTAATTATTCCTTAATTTTTTAAAAGATTTTTTCATATTCAATCCTGAATTGTACTTTTGCAATTTTCTTATTTGTTGTGAAGATCCATTATTCATTTGATAGTTTAAAGGGAATTAAGAACCCTGTTGTTACAACGGGGACATTCGATGGCGTGCACGTTGGACACCAGGTGATTATCAGGAGATTGAAAAAACTCGCCAGGGTTCATGATGGGGAGTCTGTGCTTATTACATTTCATCCTCACCCCAGGAGAGTCCTTTATCCCGAAGGAAAAGGAAAAGACCTTTTACTGATCTGTTCCCAGAAAGAGAAGAAAGTGCTACTGGAAAAAACCGGGCTTGATCATCTTGTGATCATTGAATTTACCCGCCAATTTTCACAGATAAGCTCCCGGCAATTTGTTGAAGAACTGCTGATTGGAAAATTAAATGCTAAAGTCATTGTTGTAGGATTTAATCATCATTTCGGACATAACCGTGAAGGAGATTTCTCTTATCTGTATAATTTAAGTCGCGATTATGGATTCGAAGTCGAGGAAATTCCCGAACAGGATATACACAATGAGTCTGTCAGCTCTACAAAGATCCGTAAAGCGTTACTTGAAGGCAATATCCAGCGTGCAAATGCATATCTGGACCATTATTATATTTTAAAGGGGAAAACCAGCATCCATCCCCAACGGTCCAAACAATTTGGAAGGCCGGTTTATATTATCAGACTTGAGGAAGATGTGAAATTGATTCCACCGGATGGGGTTTATGCCGTAAATATACAAAACGGAGAATCGGTGGAAAAAGGCCTGCTCAGCGTGAACAGATGGACGCTCGAAAAAAATGTACTGAGCCCGGCCACCGAGATCGAATGTTGTTTTTTGAATGAGGATATTAATCCGGAGGAAAAGGAGCTTACTTTTTATTTTCATAAAAAGATAAGGGATGGAAGTGAGGATGAGAGCAGGGTAAAAGAACTTTTTGAAAAGGATTTAAATGCAATAGAGGAATTGATTTATTGATTTATAGGCTGAATCTTTATCCCCGGTAAACCCTTTCAAAAATTTCCGTTCTTACATCATATTTGTTTTCTGCATTTAAAGTATAATTATCGATGATTTTAACAGGAGGTCCTTCCAAAACCTGGATATTATGTCCAAGTTCAATGGCCTCATCAACATCATGGGTGACGAAGATGACTGTCCGGCGATCTTTTTCCCATAACTGCCGGAACCTCTCCATCAGGCTGGTTTTCAACTTCATGTCCAGAGCTTTGAAAGGTTCGTCCATTAGAATAACTTCAGAGGGAAAACTAAATGCCCTGGCCAGCGAAAGTCGTTGTTTCATTCCACCGCTCAGTTTTGCCGGGTAAAAGTATCTGAATTCATGAAGTTCAACCAGTTTAAGATATTCCTGTGCTTTTGCATTTAATTCATGCCCGGGTATTGTATCCTTCAAGGTGAAAATCAGATTCTCCTCTGCGGTTTTCCAGGGTAAAAGGCTGGGTTCCTGGAAGACGTAGGAAAAACGTTTTCCCCTGAAATCATTTTTTGCAATATTATCAGCATCCAGTGCTCCGCTTAGAAGATTCAAAAGTGTTGTTTTTCCGCAACCGGAAGGACCGAGCAAGCAATTGATCATTCCCTTATCGAATGCAATATCAAAGCTTTCAAAAAGTTTTAGATTTCCAAAGGACTTATTTAATCCGCGTATTTCTAATCCTGTTTCCATACTACAATCCTTTTTTCAATTCTTCTAACCAGATTTTCAAAAAGATAGGAAATGACCACTGCAATAAGGGTCCATGCAATTAATTCACTCACAAGAAGATAAGATTGAGACTCCTGCATGCGGGTGCCTATGCCTTTTAAAGGTTGACTGAGGACTTCACCTATTATGATAGCCCTCCAACCAAATCCAAGGGCATTGGATATCCCTCCCGTAAGAAAAGGAATAATGGATGGCAGGTAAATGTCTTTCATTATATGTTTTTGTTTAACCTCATAAACCCTGCCCATTTCTATCAAATCCTGATCAACATTTTTAATGCCTTCAATTATATTCAGTGAAATTACGGGAAACATGGTTAAAAGTGCAATAAAAATTGGAACAGTTTCATTTCCAAGCCAGATGATGGCAAGAAGGATAATCGAGACCACCGGAGTTGATCGAATGGTGACCAGTAGTGGATTGATAAACAGGAAAAAATTTTTGTTTATACCTGCAGGAATTCCAATCAGAAAGGCCAGGAGAAGGGATATGATGAAACCAATAAGGCCTCTTACAATGGTTCTTCCTATGTCGGGCCATAATCCGGGATCTGCCAGAATATTAAATGTGCTTACAAGTGTTTTTCCGGGAGAAGGTACAATTTGTTCTGAATCTGAAATAATAGCTGCCAGTTGCCATAAAAGGATGATAAGCAGGATCCCTGCCAGGCTAATCAGGTTTTTTTGTGAAATAAAATTCTTCATCCGGTAATTTTCCGCCAAGTATCAAGGGATTAAAGTTATAAAAGACTTTGAAATATTCATGTATCCCATTCATTTCTTCTCCTGCATAACTAAAATGAAGGTTACTGCGGGGAATGGATCTTTCTGCTATGGATTTGTCAGGCAGGATATTATGTTTTACAATGAGTTTGGCAGCTTCGTGCGGGGATTTATTCACTTTTTGAATTGACTTGTTTAATCTTTTGAGGTATTCATTCACAATTTCAGGATGCTCCTTTGCAAACTTACGATGGACAAGCAAAGCCGTTTGAGCAAATGGTACATCAGGTCCGAAAAGCCGGATCCACTCCCTGTTAAAATTGATAAGCGGACGGACGGAAGAATTTCTTGCCATTACGAGGCTTACCAGGGGTTCGGAAATTACTCCCAGCTCTGAAACACCTGCAGAAATCGCATTTGCCAGTTCAATGTGGGTGGGAAATGAATAATCCAGTTCCATATCTCTGTCAGGGTCCAATCCGTTTTGGGTGGCTAGGTATCTGAACATGATATCCGGGGTCATGCCGCGGCCCATGAGGCTTATCCTTTTGCCTTTCAGGTTCTCCCAGGTGTTTATGCTTGTGTCGCTTCCAAAAAGATAAAGCGTACCCCAAACCGGAATCCCGGCAAGAAGGTAATTGCCTGTTTTGTTATAAAGCAAAGCTCCCAGGGTGGAGGGAAGAACGGCAAAATCAACGGATTCTTCCAGCATCATAGCCTGTACCTGCCGGGGTTCATTTTTTATGACAAATTCCACAGGAAAATTTCCGAGACTGTCTGCCGATTCCATCATGTGGATCATGGCCATTGCTGACGGACCTTTGAGTGTGGCAGTCAGGATAGTATCCGTCTTTTCATCCTTTTTACATGAACCCAATAAAATCAGGATTGGAGTTATGATGGATATAATATTTCGAATACCTTGTTTTCTCATGAAATCTATTTGGAGTCTGTCAGTAATTATCAAGCATAAACAACATGCGAAATTACAAAAAATATATGCAGATCAGGAATTTGATGTTTCACCAAAGGAAGATAAGGGTCCGGAGTTTCATAGCAGTAATTTTTAAAAGTAATATACAGCTCCCATATTTATGCCATTCATCATTGTGAAAGAATTTATGTAAGTCCTGTCAGCTTTATATGCATAGTTCAGATGTAAACCCGCATAATTTCCTTTCCCGACTTGCATCAGAAATCCTGTTCCAGCCATCCATCCAACATATGATTTGTTCATATAGGGTGGTATTCTTTCTATTTCAATGTATTCATCTCTCTCAAAGATATACAATACTTCAGTTTTTTCATTTTCAAATTTTAATCCCAGATCAAACAGAACTCCTGCAGAAATATAGGGCTTGAATATTTTTTCAGTTCGGAATACATATTTCAAATTTGCCTGCGATTCCAACCATGTATAGTTAAAATCATAAATAATTTCTCGTGTGTAACTTGAATAGGTATGTTTCTTACCCGGTATATTTGTGTTATAAGTAAAAGCCAGAAGGAGTCCCAGGTCAAGAAAAATATGCCTGTTTAGTTGAGGGAAGCTGGTAAACCATTTTACCCCGACTTTGATTTCCTGAAAAGGCAGGTCATAAAAATTATTTTTCTCGTTCTCACTTTCATGAGTGAGAAAATTGGAGTTCCATTCTATAACAGGTCCCACTCCTGTTGTTCTGTCAGGAATATTTTTACTGAAAACAATACACTCTGTATCATCAGTGCAAGCCAGATCATGATAATCTTCTGCAAGTTTGATCAAATCCTTATGACTCAGAGCGGCATTGTTCATTTTCGAGAAAAGCACCGGCTGATCCTGCATCGCATATTTCAGGATCCCGATGTATCGTTGATCTTTCTTTACTTTCTCTCCGCTTTCCTCCGGGAATCCGGCAGGAGCATTAGTATCAGAGTATTTAATCCTCACTTTTTTTAATTCTGCTTCCGGCAGGGGAATGATCTCATCCCTGTTATTTCTTACATAATAATGATTCCCGTTAATATTCCTGAAATAAATAATATCAGCAATGCCATCAATGAGAAATTCAGCAAATACAACAACGGAATCCTTTTTCAGAGGTAATTTCATCGTTTTATAGAAACGATAATTATACATGTAATAAGATTCAATTTCTCCTGGCTTGTATTTTCTCACTTTAGATTCTTCTGTCACTTTAAACTTGCATTCTGCAGCATTTCCCATGTCTCCACCGTCAAAAACAAGACCGCGGAGAGTGTCAAGATCATTATCTACAATAAAACCCGGGCGGTAAATACCCTGGGCATAAGAAGAAAGACAGGAGAAAAGAAAGAAGGAAAGTGATAAAATGAAAAGAGCTTTGATGTTCATTGTGGTAGTTTTAGAAAACAAACTGTTTTAGCTGGTGGTTGTTATTTAGATAAATTGAAATTAATATTTTTTTATGACATACAATAATATAATGTTATTTTGGAGTGAACTTATTGATCATAGGTCAAAGTATGTTTAAAAGATATAAGTAAAAAAGTAACCGCAGACAGAAGCTAATTCCATAATGAAGAAAATCAGCATGTTAATGATTTTTATTTCGCGCAAAAAAATAAATATGTTTTAAAAAACTTGCGGTATTCAGAAAAAGATGTATAATGGGGCCGAACCAAAAAAATAAATTATGACAGAAATTGAAGTATTTGATGAAAAGAAATTACCCGATGAAAAGGTAATGGATGAAATTGTAGATTTTTTATTTGAACACCTGGAACAGTACGGGGATCCTAAAAAAGATATCCGAAAGTGTCTGGATTATGCATTGCAGATATCTGATTCATTCGGAGGATATGCCATAACTTCCAGAATTGATGGAGAAGTTGTTGGTGCAGTACTGGTAAATAATACCGGAATGGGTGGATACATACCCGAACATATACTGGTGTATATAGCGACACATAATAAACATCGTGGAAAAGGACTGGGCAAAGAGTTAATGGAAAAGACCATCGAACTTGCAGATGGAGATATTAAATTACATGTTGAACATGATAATCCTGCACGCTTTTTGTACGAAAAATACGGTTTCACCAGTAAATATCTCGAAATGAGGTATAAAAAAAATAAATAATGGCATATATAACGCTTGATGCGAATAAACTCAGGGATAATTATAACTACCTGAATAATCTCTTTAAACAGAATAATATTAAGTGGTCCATTGTTTCCAAACTCTTATGCGGAGATCCAGATTATTTAAAAGTACTTCTTTCTTACAATCCGGATCAACTTTGCGATTCAAGGGTTTCTAATCTGAAGATGATCAAGAAACTTAGCCCAGGCACTGAAACCGCTTACATCAAACCTCCCCCAAAAAGATCTATTAAAAGTATTGTTAAATTCGCGGATATCAGTTATAATACTGAATTCCAAACAATAAAACTTTTATCGGAGGAGGCCAAAAAGCAGGATAAGGTTCACAAAATAGTGATCATGATCGAAATGGGTGAGTTGAGAGAAGGAGTGATGAGAGAAGATTTTATGGAGTTTTTTGAAAAGGTCTTTCAACTACCCCAAATAGAGGTGATTGGAATAGGAACCAATTTGACATGCATGTACGGAGTGCTTCCGAACAGCGACAAGTTAATCCAGCTCAGTCTTTATGAACAGTTGATTGAGGCAAGATTTAAAAGAAGTATTCCATATGTTTCAGGAGGATCCTCAGTTACTATTCCCCTTATCCATCAGGGCATTTTGCCGGAAGGCATAAACCACTTCAGGGTAGGAGAGACCCTTTTTCTCGGGACCAATGTATATGATGGCAGTAAATATGAGGAAATGCATAATGATGTTTTTAAACTTTATGCAGAGATCATTGAGCTGACAGAAAAACCCATGGTCCCCGAAGGAGATATGGGAGAGAACCTTGAAGGGGAATCTTTTGAGTTTGATGAAGAGGATCTTGGGAAAACTTCTTTCCGTGCGATTCTCGATATGGGCTTGCTTGATATTGATGATGAGCATATCAAACTTTCTGATAAAAGCATAAGCATCGTTGGGGCCAGCTCAGACATGATCGTAGCAGATCTGGGAAAAAATAAAAATAACTACAAGGTAGGCGATCTTCTTGAGTTTAATCTTGACTATATGGGAACATTGAGAGCCCTGAGTTCAAATTATATCGATAAAAGAGTAACTTAAAAAAGAGGAGGCTGTTTAAAAAGTCAACAGCCTCTTTTTTTTTATTCAATATTGCCAATTCCATCATTTCCTGCATCAAGAACGTATTTCCAGTCTCCGTTTTGATTTTTCTTCCAGATGGTAACATAGGTTCCCTGTCGCATTGAATCAAGGCTGGTAAGTTGCCACACTCCGTAGGTATAACCAAGGTCTCTGCTATCCGATATGGAAGCGTCAAGGGGCATCCAGGTTAATTCAAGATTATCATCATTTATATTCGCGTAATAATAAGCTATTGACACTGCACCTTTGATAGGCATACGGTCTGGTTTGAGTAAAACCGCTGCAGAATCAGCAAATTGTGTAAAGGCTTTTCCTAAACCGTTTTGCCGGGAGTATTCGGAAAATTCAAGATCTCTTTGGATCAAATCTTTGGAAGCTTTTTCATCACTCCTGACAACATTGCAAGCCTGAAAAAGAAGAATGGTTATTATTAATCCAGCATAAGTTTTCATAAAATTGATTTTTACACAATAACACGCTCAATACTCTCCGGGAGTCTAGATAATAACTCATAATTCATACTATTGTTCATTTCAAGAAATGAGGCCACAGAGATCTCACTTTCACCCTGTGAGCCAAGTAGGACCACCTCTTCACCTATTTTCAGATCGGGAATGTGGGTCGTATTAACCAGTACCATATTCATATTAACCGTTCCGATAACATCGGCTCTTGTTTCTCTTACAAGAACGTGCCCGTTATTACTGAGCTGCCTGCTGTAGCCGTCCGAGTACCCGACAGGAACGGTTGCAATTTGCATTTCCTGATCAGACTGGAAATTATAGCCGTATCCTATGAATTCTCCTTCCGGAACTTTTTTTACAGACATAATTTTTGACTTCCAGCGAATAGCTCTTCTCAAGGGATCTTTTCTTTCTCTGTTTCCCTGCAAAAAATGCATGTATGTTTCACGGGTAGGCCAGTAACCATATGAAATAATGCCGGCACGAATCATATCCATCCTGCTTTTAGGGTAGGTAATGGAAGCCGCTGAGCTTGCCGTATGCAAGATATCTGCATCAATCTCATTCTTTTTGAGGAATTTTACCCGCTTGTCGAATAGTTTTAACTGGTTCTGTATCCTGTGATAATTCGCTATACTCTCCGCACCGGCAAGATGTGTGGCAAAACCTTTGATATGCAAATGTTCTTTGTTGTCTTTAATATAATTAATCGCCCTTCTTAATTCATCCTTGGTCATACCTGTCCTGTACATCCCGGTTTCAATTTCCAGGTGGATCCTGGCTTTTTTCTTCAGTTTTTTAGCTACTTTAATAACTCTCTCAAGATAGCTTGGCTCGAATATGTAAAATTCTATGCCATTGTTTATTATCCATTCCAGTTCCCCGCTGTGAATGTATCCCATGATCATCAAATCACATTGGCAACTTTTTAGTTTCTGGACTCTGGATGCTTCATCCGAGCTGAAAACCGAGAAATGGTCCACACCGGCTTCTTCAAATACGGGCAATACCTGTTCAATGCCATGGCCGTATGCATTTCCTTTGAGAATGGCGGACATTCTCACATTCTCTCCGTAATGATTTTTGAGGAAGTGAATGTTGTTCTTTAATGCCTCTTTTTTTATTTCTATAATGGAAGTACTCATAAAAAAAACTTGAACATTTAATCGGTGGAACCTTCTATCTGCCTGTAAAGATGATAAAACATTTTTACTCCTGAAATAAGAATGTTATCAGGAAAATCATAATCAGGATTATGGAGTGCCGGAACCCCTGAACCGGCTCCAAGTCCAAAGAAAGCCCCGTTCGCATGTTTGAGATAATGACCAAAATCCTCCGACCATCGGAACGCCTTTTCAATTTGTGTCATTTTCAAGCCGGCTTCCTCTGCGGCCCTGACTATCATTTTATATCCTTCATGATGATTAAGGGTTGAAGGAAACCGCTCGGTAAATTCAATTTTATATTTCAAGTTTTCCTCTTGGCATAATTCTTCAGTTTTTCTGCTTATCATTTGAGTAAGGGAATCCAGATCTTCCTCGTCAGCTGCCCTCAGCGTCAACATAAAATCAGCTTCTCCGGGTGAAGTGCCGAAAGCAATTTCTCCTAATCTCATGTGAATAATGGTGGCAAGAGTGAAATTCCGGAAACTCCCGTAATCAATTTCCTGCTGTACATAACGGGTTAATTTTGCAATTGCCATTGCCGGACTGATGCCGTCTTCTGGTTGACCGGCATGTGAGGATTTCCCTTTAAGCTTAATCTTCATACCTGCAGAAGCAGAGGCAAAAATTTCATCTTTTAAAACAATTGTATTTTCAGGGAATCCGGGCAAATTATGAAGGCCAAATACATAATCAGGATTCAACTTATTAAACCATTCCCCTTCTGTGACCTTTTCTGCTCCCTGTCCGGTTTCTTCCTCGGCCTGGAAGAGAAGAATAACCCTTGTTTTTTCCGGGGGGTGCGCATTCAGAAGCTGTGCAAATCCGGAAAGAATAGCCATGTGTCCATCATGCCCGCATTTATGGCCGATATCAGCAAACTTTGATACATATGGTTTTTCTATTTCATCCGGTATGGGAAGAGCGTCCATATCTGCACGAAATATGAGCGTTTTAGCATATTCGGCCGGACAAAATTCCCAGGCGATACTGTTTCCCCCGATCGAAGAATAAAACTTTATCCTATTGAGCTTTGAAAAATAATCAGTTAAAATATTCTTCGTGTTATCCTCCGATCCGGATAATTCCGGATATGCATGTAATTTTCTCCTTAATTCAATTATGGATTTTTCGATGCTTTCATAAACTCCCCGTTCAATCATTCGCGATGTTTCATTTTAAATTTTCACTTAACCTTGATCCATTTCTGTGAAAAGATCATTAATAATCCTACTATTAAAAGCCATACAGGCAAGACAATTCCCAGCCAGCTAAAGTTTTCATCGCGGGCAATTTCAGGAAAAGCATATATAGAATTAATTATTATTGCCAGTGCAATGATAATTCCTGCTACTGCAATTACTTTACCTGGCCTGGGCTGGCGGAAAAAGGTTATGGAAATAGAAAAAATTCCGGCTCCAATCAGGATCTCCCAGATAAAATGTATTCCGGTGTAAAGCCTGTTGGTAAGGGCATAAACAAAACTCTGGTCTCCCTGTACCAGGATCCCTTCCAGTGGTGTGGTCATTGATGCAAAGGTACCGGATTTTAAAACATAGGTAAAGGCTGCCAGAATACCGGTTAGCAAACCAACCTGCAAACAAACCGAATCTCTGTTTATTCTTATGAAACGGAATAACCCGTAGAATACGAAACCAAAAGAAAAACCCAAAAAAAGTTCGAGAATGAGATTTGTTTTGAGTGAAAGACTGCTGTAAAAGACTATAGGGTAAATTACTGCAACAAGAATTGCAGCAATAGCGCCTATAACTATGAATCTTTTTTGAATTTCTGTAGTTTCCATTTCGATTGATTTAAGGTATTTTTTAAAGATGAAAAGGTAAACAAAAAGATAGTACGGGGCAAGGTCAAGTTTGTTACTTAATTTTTACTTTGGGCAGAAAACATTCACCATTTACCGTTCATTCTTAGTTGGCAGTTTTCACAATTCCTATCTTCCGTTTTCAGGCGTGATTGTTAGTCACACCGTTCACCGTTCACCCTTCACTGTTTACCTTCTTCCTCCATGGTCCACTCCCCCACTCACTCCTCCAGCACCGTATCATAAACCTTCACATGCTCCCACAAATGCTGATATTTATCCACAAATTCCAGGTGGATCTCATGTTCCTGGTATTCATCCTGCGCCTCGGCATCAGCGAAATGTACAATCCATGCATAATCGTAAGAATTATCCACAACCTCGCGGGGTGTACCGGCAGGTTTACCGTAATAGTATTTTTCAATTGAAGGAACAGTACCCAGGATCTCAAGCCCGGACTCAAAGGCCATTTTTTCCGCCTCCGAAACGGTATCATTCATCCAGAAAAATACGGTGTGGACAAAGCTTATATCCTTAAGATCATCCTGCATTCCTTTTTGCTCATTATTGCATGAGTAACTGAATACTCCGAACAGTACAAGGCCAAAAAAAACAAATCTTTTCATAGTGGTTTATTTTAGAGTTTATCAAATTTTATTTTCGGGTTTTTTGCTTTTTCTCAAAGTATTGAAGACTTAATATTCGGATATCTCTTACCATATTCAGAAATGTAATAAGTATAAGAATTACAAGGAAAAACTTGGCATAATTGCTCATTTTTGAAGAAAAAACCAGGATGAGTAAATAAAGAGAGAGAAAACCATTTAACGAAGCTTCAAAAAAACGTAAGAGATTGAATGCCGGGTTAAATCCTCCAATTTCACGAATGCCATTTTTAACTGATGAATATGCATAAGCCAGGAAAAAAAGCATTACAAAAAGCCACCTGGTTGATTCTTCCGACTGCAGGTCGTCCTGATTAAAAAACTCATAGGTGGGATACAAAAAAAATAGAATACCCAGGAAAATGCGTATGATTCCGAAAAATTTTCTGTATTTAATCATAGACAGAATGTTTTGTGTCAAAGATAAGGAAGTTCTTGCGAAATCCAGTTCTAATACTTTGAAACAGGGTTTCATTCTCTAAAAAGCAGGGTAAAGTATTACTTCAGTAAATTAATGCGAAAAGCTTATCCACTTTAGAAAGACTCCCATGATCTTTATAATGGAATCCTGGCTCTTTACAATTCTACCCGAAGACTTTTTTTATTTAATCCGATACCTTTATAATGCATACCTGGACATTTTATAATCCAGCCCGATAACTTTATAATGTATATATTTCCAGGTTCATCAAGATTTGATATTTTTATTTTCCTGGAGACGTCCAGGTTGGGCGTCTCTACTCGTCCTCCCAATCCCCATCCCCCCAACTTCCCACTCCCTCCCCCCAATTTATTTTCATTCCAAAAGCAATATCCCCTATTTTTCGTATCCAAAAACAAACTATCATGAAACTATCCAAACCTGCTTTTTTGCTTCTGATGACTCCCGCTTTATTTTCCTGCTCGGGGGATAAACCAAAAGGGGAGAAACCTCAAAAACCCAATGTCTTATTTATTGCCGTGGATGATTTGCGTCCGGAACTTAATTGTTACGGTCAGACCCAGATTCAATCGCCCAATATTGACCGGCTGGCTTCAGAAGGAACGATCTTTAACAGGGCCTATTGCAATATACCGGTATGTGGCGCTTCAAGAGCAAGCCTTCTTACCGGGCTAAGACCGGCAAGGGAGCGTTTCCTTCATTATTATACCCGGGCTGATGAGGATGCCCCGGGTGTTGTATGCCTTTCACAGCATTTCAAGAATAATGGTTATACCACAATCTCCAATGGTAAAATATTTCACCACCAGGATGACCGGGCCGAAAGCTGGGACGAGAACTGGAGACCAAAAATCACCTCTACCTGGCGGGATTATCAGTTGGAAGAAAATATTCGCAGAGATACTTCCGGAAATAAACGAGGTCCGGCGGTGGAAAGTGCCGATGTTTCCGATTCTGCATACTTTGACGGAAAAATAGCTTTAAAGACCATAAAGGATTTGAAGAAACTGAAAGAAAAAGGTGAGCCCTTCTTTCTTGCCGCCGGTTTTTTAAAACCTCATCTTCCTTTTAATGCTCCTGAAAAATACTGGCAGTTATATCCCGAAGAAGAGGTCGAGCTTCCTGATAATGATTACAAACCCGTCGGAGCGCCCGATGCAGCCATGATGAACTGGGGTGAATTGAGGAATTACGGGGGAATTCCTGATAAGGGTCCATTGACTGATTCCGCTGCCAGGAGACTTATCCGGGGATATTACAGTTGTGTGAGTTATACCGATGCCCAGATCGGAAAAGTTTTGGATGCACTTGAAGATCTTGATCTTGCTGAAAATACCATTGTTGTGCTCTGGGGTGATCATGGCTGGAACCTTCGGGAGCACGGCCTGTGGTGCAAGCATTGTCTGTTCCAGACATCCTTGAGATCTACCCTTATTGTCGATGTTCCCTGGATTACTGAAGGCAATAAAACCAACGGAATGGTCGAATTTGTCGATATTTATCCTTCCCTCTGTGATATGGCCGGGCTGGAGAAACCCGGGCATTTACAAGGTAAGAGCTTTAGGTATTTGCTGGAAGATCCTTCCGCAGAGGGCAAAGCCGGTGTGGTATCACAGTGGTTTGACGGACTAACGGTAAATACCGGAGAATATGCATATACAGTCTGGTATACGGATGAAAAAGAACAGTACGGCCGGATGCTTTATGATCATCAAAAGGATTGGGAAGAAAACATAAATATTTCAGAGGATCCTGAAAACCAGTCGTTAATTTCTGACTTGCATAAGCTTCTGCACGAAAACAAGGGAGAGGATTACTGGGAATAGGCAGAAAGTCCCTTATCCGGTATTTCCCATAGCATTGGCAATGGCATTGATGCTTTTCAGGAGTTTGACAAGTAACTCCTCATCTTCCTTTTCGGTGACTTTGTTTTTTCTCCAGGTTTCAAGCAGCTTGATCTGGCTGTCGTGAAGGTAATTGAGAGCCTCAGCCCTTAAAATGGTTGAATAATAATGGCTTTTTCTTCTTTCAACTATGGGCTTTTCAATTACTTCCGACATTATTTGTCTTGTATGACTTAACTCTTCATTAATCCTTGAAAGTATTTTCTTTCTTACTTTTTCTGAGTTTACAAGGGAGGCATACTTCTCCATAATCTTTTCGTCCGTAGCGTTCAGACTGGTATCGATGTTTGTGAAGATGTAGCGGATCAGGTTATCGGACTTCATAAGTTCCTTTAGCTTACTGAATTTCTCCGGGTAATCGGTTTTTAGTTTTTTCAGTGTCGATCCTACGCCATACCAACTGGTGAGATTGAAGCGCGACTGACTCCAACTGAACACCCAGGGGATAGCCCTCAGGTCAGAAATGGTTTTTTTACCTGTTCTCCGGGCAGGCCTTGATCCTATTTTACTCGATTCTATGGCATCGATGGGGGTGGCTTCCCTGAAGAAAGTGATGAAATCTTCATCCTGGGTAAGCTCTTTGTAATGTTTCAGGCTTTCTTCCGACATGAGTTCAAGGATATCAGATCTGACCGAATCATCCTGTTTTTGTTTTTTTTGAAGAATGGAAAGGCTTACTGCACCGCTGATTAAAAGTTCAAGGTTATATGCGGCATTGGTGCGATTGGCATATTTCCTTTCGATGGATTCTCCCTGTTCAGTCACCTTGATATCGCCTCCTATTGAGCCGTCGGGAAGGCTTCTCAGGAACCAGTGTGTAGGACCTGATCCACGACTTATGGTACCGCCTTTTCCGTGGAAAAATTTGATCCGGATATTATGTTTCTCACCAATTTTGAGCAATTCTTTCTGTGCTTTATATAAATGCCAGGCACTTGCAATAATTCCTCCATCTTTATTGCTATCGCTGTATCCAATCATGATCTCCTGTATAGGTTCCTTCAAATTATTGATCTTTTGCTGGATCTTCAGGGAATTCTTAACAACTGGCTGAGAAAAATATTCATCCATAATTTCTGAACTTCGGTTGAGATCGTCTATGGTTTCAAAGAGGGGAACTACGGGAAGCTTAATTACCAGTCCGTTTTTGTCATGCTCTGTAAGACCTGTTTCTCTTCCTAAAAGATAGACCATTAAAAGGTCTGAAACTGATTTTGTCATGCTGATGATCAATGATCCCAGGGAAAAATGACTGTACTTTGATATATGTTTTTCCAATACGGTAAAAGTATCCGTCACCTTTCGCGCTTCTGCTTTCAGCTCCTCGGGTTTCCGGGTAAATGGACGATTGGAGGAAAGCTCCTTTCGGAGGAAGATAATACGTTTTTCTTCATCCCAGTTTTCATAGTCATAGTCTTTTGCGCCTGTGGAGAAAATAAGCTGACTTAAAGCTTTCTCATAAAAACCACTGTTATTCCTGACATCTAACTTTGCCAGGTGAAATCCGAAGCTCTGCACCATTCGTATAATATTCCGGATATCATTATCAGCAATGCTGGCCGATCCCATTTCACGAATGTTTTCTGCAAGGAATTCCAGATCTTCAATCAACTGAAGTGAATGAGTATAGCTTCCTTTTTTTGTTTTCAGCTCCAATCCTGTTTCATCTTCTATCTGCTCTTCTACGGGGAGGCTTGCAATTAGAAGATGAACATATTGTCTGAACATTTCCTTATTGTATTTTTCTCTGATCTCCTGGCTAAAATTACCAAGGCGCATACTTATCTTACGGATTCTCTTTTGCAGTTCTTCCGGTGCATCCTTGTATTCAATATAAAAGCTGAGCTTTTTTGCCAGTTCCCTGAGCCTCGATTTTATTAAAGCAAGAGCATTCATGCGAAGTTGTTCAAGACTGTATTGGGATACTTCTGCTGTAACCAGCGGATGTCCGTCCCGGTCGCCCCCAACCCAGTTACCGAAATTGATTTTTGGAAATAGATCTGCATCATTCAGGTATTTCAGATCAAATCCTGCATACTGCCATGCCTGTTTAAATTTCTTATCGAGTACAGGAAGAGATAAGGGAAATACATTTACCAGATAATGAATGGCATTGGCAAGTTCGGATTTAACATCTGGTTTTTCGAGAAAAATATCATCAATTAACCATAGTCTGTGCAGACTCTGCTTTATATCATTCCTGATATCTTCTCGTTCCCTTCTTGTATACATGCTGTTTTCAAGCTGAACAATGAGCAGGTAAAGGTTCCTGTATTCTACCAGTACAACGGGTCTTTTGGCTTCGGTAGGGTGGGCAGTAAGTACCGGCTGGACCGTTACATCATGCATTTCCTTTACAATTTCTTCCTGTGTAATACCGGCTTCCTTCAATATTTTAAAATTATTCCCCCACAGACCGTTAATGGATTCCATGCCTTCTTCATCCTCTTTTCTCCTTCTATTCTGTACTTCACCGTTTACTTCCACAAGATTTAAAAGTTGAAATATCAAGGCATATAAATGAAGGATCTTTTTGGATGGAACTTTGGAAAACTTTTCAGTGTTCTGGTGAATCCATGGAATATATTTAACCATATGATCTTCACCATTTTCCTTTAATACTTCCACGAGACAATTCAAAAGAAATTCCAGATCATGATAGGGTTTTCCAAGTTTTTCTTTTACGATATTAAAAGTTTCCATAGTTTTTTAATTAGATTCTGTCAATAGAGTCGAGAGTCTGTTCCGATAGCTATCGGGGCAGATATCGGACATTATGGACAGACTCTAGTTAATTAACATTAATGAAGCATAAAAGTTAAACAAATTCATAATTTGCATTTTTTGTTTGATCAAGGAAAAAAACCTGTCAGAACAGACCCGGAAGTACATTTTTTGTATGATATTTGATATTCAAAAATTTAAAATGCAATTTAATATTTAGGATATGAAACCCATTTTCACTATTATTCTTCTGAGCATAATTCATATAGCTCCGATGATTGCGCAGGATGAACAGCCGGCAGATACTGTCAAAAATTCTGATGAAACAGATAGTACCTATAATTTTTTACTGAATCAGCTTGAAAATACGGATATTGGTTTTCTCTGGGACGGTGAACTTTCCCAATCCAACCGGTTAGGATATATAGGTGAAAATTTTCAACGGCTGGAAATCAGGTTTTTATCTGTCATAAAGAACTTTGATAATCCCTATGAATATTTTCTTTACGGGAAGACCCGGGTTGACGGAAACATTTGCGAATTCCAGGGGTCTCTGTTGATTACCGAAACAGGATATATTATTGATGAGGAATATCCTGATCTGATGCGTGCCTATCTGTCAGGCAATTATGTTCTTTTTGAAGATCAAGCCTGTTTGCATTCCGGTGTATTTCGTGGAAATTTCATTACCGGCATTTACCTGGATGAGCGGGGTGATATTTATTATGATGATCTGGAACAGGATGAGAATGATTTTACCAATAATGAATTTTTCGGGGAGTGGGAAGGATATTTTCCTTATGAATTAAAGCCTGCAAATTGGGGCGATTTCCGTATTCCAAATGCTTCAGGTCTGGATGTAGGGGTTGAAGCATTCAAACCTTCATTCAAATACCTGGAAAATGGATGGAGGGAATTTTCAGTGAATAAAAGTGAGGATACTGAGGAGAGAGAAAAATGGTGGGAGTAAGGCGAAGAAAAAGTTGAGAGGTTGAGAAGTTGAGTTAAGCTGAGCTTGAATGTGAAATTTTTACAGCTAAACTTTAATCTTTCTTCGCTCCGATAGCTATCGGAGCTTCGGACGCTTATGCTAAAGCTTCAGCGGCAGCATGCGGACGAGAAGTTTGGTTGAATTGGCTTCGCCGACCGCGTTCGCATAAAGCTAAAGCGGTTGCGAAGCTCGTAAACCCGGTTCCTCGGAGTTCTACTCCGAAAACAAGGGTTCAGGGTTCTACCCTGAGGTTTAATACCATTTATTTATTTTGGAAAATCCTGTACAACTCACAAAAAAAAGTCAGCTAAGCTTTGATGCATAAAGGAAGAGAGGCGAAAGGGAGGAAGTGAAAAAATTCATATGCATTTGTGAAAAAAAGGGATTGCTGGTGTGATTTAATGCTTGTTGAAAAGTATTTGATTTAAGTTCACGTTCTCTTCAAATAAATCGTGGAACTATTTCTATGACTTTTCTGGTTGTACCTACTATTAGAAAATGTATATACTATATTTCTTAACATATTCTCTTTGAGGTGTATGTATTATTCAATTTTTCTTATCTTTAACTTTTGGGTGGTGTTTAATGAGGGTATAAATTAGTTATGCCGCATAAAGGGGAGCTGAAATGAAGTGAAAGAAGAAATCGAGATATTCTCTCAAAAAAAAGAGTCGGTTGGACAAGAAATTTGAAAGTAAAACAAGAATTTTTTTGGAATAATTCGAGATGAAACCAGGCACGAAAAATGAATTTGGAAGACGGGGGAAATGAAAAATTTGAGATGCGCACAGCAGGAAATTTAAAACGTTTTGCAAGAAAAGAAAACTCAAAATCGTGCCATGAAAAGAATTATTTTTAACCATGAAAATTGAACGCAGGTTATTAAAAAAATAGCACGGAAGTTTGCTTCGCCATGAATGAAATGAATTTTTCGTAATCAGTGAAGTGAAAATAATCATGAAAAAAATGAATACTGGAGACGAAAAAAAATCTGAAATGCAGCCAGAATGAAATTGAAAAAAATCGCACCATGAAAGAATTATTTTTAGTCATGAAAATTGAACGCAAATCATGAAAAAAATAGCGCTGAATATGACTTTTTTTCGTCAGAAATGAAGACAAATTTCTTGTAATTATTCAAATTGAAAGCAACGGCATGGAAAATTAATTTGGAGTGCGAAATGAATGAAAATAAGAGAATTTTTAAAGGAGAAAATAGCTACGAAATAGTTGGAAAAAAGAATTAATTTCCGGCTGAAAAAAAATAAAAAAAAGTACTGAAAAATGAGAGAAATCTCGAAAAAATGAATTTTACGACGGCATAACACATGGTAAACTGCATGCGGGGGTGATGTAGTTTGCGAAAGTTTCGTGCTTTTAGTTATCTTTGGTGTAAGTTGATAATGAAGTACATTGAAAGCCCGCACGCAGCTTACCATAAAACGTTAGCGGTTATGCTGAAAAACGACACAGCAGACTGAGAACGGGGAAGCTGAAAACCGAATAGAGTAAGCAGAATTTAAAAAATAGTTTAAAATGAAAAGATTTATTTCAACAGCAATTAAGGCCTTAATGACAATTTCATTGGTATTTATTTTTACTAGTGCATTCACACAGACAAAATATACAGGATATCAATATGTTGTAAATGACGATGATTATTATTCATTTAAATATACAAGAGAATATAAAGAAGAAGGAAATATTTACACAACGATTTACAAAATCTATCATCCAACAAAAGGGCATCATGCGATTACAATTACTGCAGTACATAATAAATCAGAGAAAAAAGTAAAAGTTGATATTGAAGATGCAGGTGGTGGAATTTTTGCTCACATTAATGATGAAGAGACTACTTATGAAACTGCATCAATGGAACCCTTTGGATTTCGCGGAACTGTTGGAGCTTTGGGCGGGAATAGAGTTCCAAATCAATTAATGGTAAAATTCGTAAGCAATAAATATGAAAATGTTAAAGTAGTGCATGTAAACGGTACCGAACCTGCAACATCAAATTTCATTTTTTATGTACTTGATGAAAAAAATTAACAGATGAAACATTCAATAATTTCAAGGCAAAATATAGATAGCCATAATTATCTTGTAAAAGTTCAGCTAAAACCTGATAACGAAACTGAGCAAGATGCAATAAAGAATGTAAAAAACGTTTCCGCATCCGATACAGAGCGTGAAATGGTTGAAAACTATTTGCATTTCAGACTTGGACTTGGTGACTATTCTGTTGTTAAACTAATAAGCCAAGAAGGAAATATTGTAACATTGCAGATTTTCGTGTGACATTGTAGATAATGAAAAGCAACATACTTGACATAAAATTGGAAGACCGTTCTTTAGATTATATCAACAATTTAATTGTCAAACCAATTGTATTGCATGGTTATTTAAAACTTGACGAGTATGATATTAAGCAACTTTCTGATTTAGTTCAGGACACACTTGAAAATACAAAGCCTGCTCAAAATCTGGCAAGTGATTTTGGACATTACACAAAAACTTGGAACATCGATTGGCATTGGATTGCTCACCATATCACTTGGGACTACTATAATATAAAGCAGGCACAAACTTTAAAAAAAATGTTTGGCACTAACAGACAAGTTTACAAGTCAATAGACAATTCACACAGTCCAGACTGTTTAGCATTATATTTGACTGACAGCAGTAATCGTAAAAGTGAACCGAAAATCTTTACACTTTCAGAACTCATTGCAAATGGAAGTAACCTTGGCAAAGAAAAAAAGGATTGGAAACCAGTAATTGGTGTAACAGATTTTGGATTTCGTAAATATCATTCATACGACAATCCCGAATGGGAAGAAATTGAACATTACTACGACAACACTTCTCTTTCGACAAAATCTGAATGGGAAGTATGGGACGAAGAAGAAGGTCGCTACAAAACAGAAGATAAGCCACTGACTGAAAGACAGAAGAAAATAAGAAGTCTAATAAAAGTTACCGTTACGGATGATGACGGAAAGGTAATTTACTCAAGTAAAGACCAGACGGAAAATAAATCAGCATCTAAACAAAAAAGACAATTAAAATGGTGGCAGAAACTATTTAAATAGGCGAAACGTCTGACAAAATAAAGCACAAACCGCTAACATCGTGTATAGTGCATTTGGCGGATAGTGCTAATTTAAAGGGTGTTACATCTAATAAACTTTGTGCCGGTTTGACAGGTTCGTGCTTCGAATCGCCAAACGACACCATACACGTAACCGTTGTAGCTAATGCAAGAAAAACCTCGAATAAAAAGTTTATCTTTGGTATATGCCTAATCTTTACATTATAGCAGGTTGCAA
>CAZGTU010000018.1:0-62289 GCA_964528675.1 uncultured Bacteroidaceae bacterium | reverse complement strand
GGGCCGTGGAAGAATAAAATCTGAACTCGTCAGATGAGCTGCCCCGGACGACCTCGATATTGTTGGCCCTAAAGCGCAATGCACTCTCGGGAATTTGAAGGGTAAAAGGAATTTCATTCCCGTTGATGGTATAACTTTCTACGACATCTCCTTCGCCCGTAGCACTTGCCGTAGTATTTGCCAGCCGGAATTCAAAATTCTCAACAGAATCTACTTTATTGCTGGCCCTGACGCCTACACCCATAGGCATACTCTGCACCATTTGCGCGGTTACCGAATAAAAAAGACTTCCCTCTGAAAATGGCAAAGCCCGCCAGCTGTTCACGGCCGTGTAGTATTCGGTCAACGCGCCGGGCATCGGGTACTTCTCTGTCAACATAAGGGCTTCATCAATCTGATCGCTTAACATCGAGAGAACAAGTTATTTCGGTACATTCCCTTAGAATATAATCGTATTAACCGACTCTGCTTCCAGTTTAATTTTGGTATTGCCTTTCCATATTTCGGGAGAAAAGTTTTTTTCCGACCACATTTCATTTTGAGTGGTGGTTACCATTTTTGCATTTGAACCCACAAAATTATTAATCTCGATGTTTACAGGTTCTTTTTTAAGGTTGATGATCTGCATCACCAGTTGGTCTTCTTTGTTATATCCGCAAATGGGGAGTATATCCGGATCGGTGCTGAGAGAATGAATTACCTGGGTGCCGGCATTCAAAAAATCGGTGTAATGCCGGGTGACGTAATACGAAGGATATTTAGTTTCGGTATCGGCCGACATGATGGAGTAGTTATTTTGCCAGGTCCAATACATGGAAACCTCCACCTCTGCATATTTCATCATCCGGTGCTTGATTTTGGCAAAGCGGAACGCATAATCCCAGGTTTTATTCATTCCTTTGGTTCTATGCGCCATGGCGTCGAAACCCAGTTCGCTGCACCATACGGGCTTTCCGAAAGATTTGGCAAGTGCGGCAATCCGCTCAAATTCATAATCGGGTATGTTTTCCGACCACCAACTGTGAAAGCTGAGCGGACCTAAATATTTCCAGATGGTGGAGTCGCCGGCAATCATAGTGGAAAATTCCACTGTTCCTTTGGTTTGGTGCGTATCGCCCCACAAAAAATTGGTTTTCAAGCCGGATTTCCTGAAACTTTCGGCTGCCAGTTTAATAAAACGTATTGTTTCTTCGGGTGAAAAAATGGTGTTGTATCCACCGTCTGACTCATTGAAAGAAAAGTAATCTGTTTCAACACCATACTCTTCCTGTGCTTCAACAAGAAATACTTCAATCATATCGATTACTTCATCGTATTTATCATATTTAATACGGCGCTTATTTCGGTCTTCCGGGTTTTGAACGAGTTCGTCGGGTACCCGCCAGACCGAAACAGTGAAATTGGAAACACCGTATTCTTCTTTCATGCGTTTCATTGATTCCAACAGTGATACTATCACCGGCTGATCCAGGATTTTTTCCCCTTTGTATTCGCTGTATTTCAAATCACGGAATTGAAGAGGCAGCGCCACTCTAACATGGCTCGGTCTGAATTCTTCCAGGGTTACTTCGCCCACTTTATCCCATGCATCATTAGTATAGTTTGCCTGGCAATAGTTTCCACCAATAGATACTATCTCCTGCTTTTTTATTTCAGGATAAAATTTAATCACCGGATTTTGCGTAAACGCTGCCGTAGCAAATGATATGAATAAAAGAAGCAAGGGGATTTTAATTTTAGAAATTGAATTCATCTGTTATTATTTTAAAGTTAAAAATCCAAATGGAAAATTTTGAGGTTACAATCCATTAACAGCACTGATTAAAACGAAAATAGAATTGCAAATATAAACTATATCTTTCAAGCTGAGCAAAATTGATTCTTCCTTTAATGCTAAGAAAGAGTATGAACACTTCGGAAAGAAAATCTTTTCGCCATTGGTCAATACCTTTGCTGTTTAGGGAGCTGTTTATCAATCTTTTTAGCTGAGTTATTACCCTTTAAATACAAATAAGCGTACAAAGGCCAGGCATGTTGGTGCGCGCAATAAACCGGGAAAAGCTGGCAATAGGTTGAAGTAAGCCCGGCTCTGTCGCTAACGCTGGCATTGTATTCGTCGGGGCCGGACCATGCTCCTACCCAGTAATTGGGGTATGCGTTGGTGAAATGTTTCATAGTCATCCGTTTTAGCATTTCCCATGCACGGTCATGGTCAACTTCTTCAAGGTGTACCGTGTAGTACCCGTGCCTGCTTATCCAGTATCCACCGTTGTGCCTTACTCCCCAACCACCAGGTTTGTAGGATTTTATTTCGTAAGTCAGGTTTCTGGCTCCAAGTTTTTCATTCGCCACCATGTTCAGGTATATCGAATCGTTTATCTGTTTCCGAATATCCAGGGGTATCTCTTCAATGGCAAGGCAACCCGAATTGGGCTCAAGAAACATGTTGTCTAATCCAAAAAAGCGGTTTCCATTAATAATGGTTCGTGGCATTCGATTATTATGTTCATGCAAAACCTTGAGCGTAGCGTTGACAAGTTCTTCACGGAAATCGCGGATAGCAATTACCAGATTCTCAATTTCATTTTCCTGCCCGGGGACATTAGCTTTTAAGTTTTCGAGCGAATTTGCCAGGTTCCCGAGGGTAACTATCGTCAACGATGTGTTGCTGCCACTTTCGGAATGAAACATTGAAAAATATGGAACATCATCGAAATAAAAATACAGTCCATCGCTCAAATCGGAACAAAGTGTACGTATAAATCCGTTTTTCCCTACACTTATTTCATCTCTCAGGTAAAGAAAAAGCCGCTTTATTCGGTCAAGCACAGTTCCTTTAGTGTTTTCATATCCCCAAAAGGAAATTTCTTCATTTAAAAATGTTGCATCTTCATTTATTCGTAAATACTCAGAAAGAGCATGAAGGGTAGTGGGATGCAAATGGCTTTTTTGAAAAGGTCCGAGCGGTATCCTTCCCGCGCCTTCATCTGATCCGTAAATTTTACCCCGGTGATTGGCATGTTTTAAAATGAAGGTAAGGGCACTTTTGGCTAAATCAGGATTTATATAGCTCATGGGCAAAGTATGCATCGCCAAATCGTTGGTAGCCGCCGAAACACCCAGCGCGTAATCGTAAAGCGTGCCTTGCGGGATGTAAGTTTCCTGATAAAATTCATTCCAGTTTGCCATGGCATGCAGCACGTAAGCATCCCATTTTAACTCTGTGGTGGTCATGTTTTCATCACCTTTCAAATCCGGGATCGTTTTTTCCCATTCCTTTCTGAAAGGCCTGATATCCGGATTATCAATTCCACTTAGTAATTGTTGACGCGTTTCTGTCCAGCCAATTATGTCGTCGTGAATATCGTAACCCAGCATATAATGCAAACGAATGGTTTCACCTGCTTTAATTTTTATCGCGTATTGCCCGTTGATTATTGTAGAGGTGTTGTCTATGGCATCAGTTTTTAGTTTAAAATCCTGTTTCCCGGATGGGATGCCCTCCATAATAAGCGAAGGAGGAAACCCGTCGGCGCGGGCATGTTCATGGCGGGCGGCCGTAACAAGCGGTGTTTTTTCGCCTGGAATAAAGTTTACAACAGCTTTATTGCCCTGAATGTCTGACTCAACCGGGTAAGAAATTCTTTTTTTGCCAAAAGGGGGGTTGTCCCAAACCATTAAATGATAACGGGCCGTGATGTTTTCCAGATACTGAACATCTATGGCTTTATTGCTTTTATTTTCGATTTCTACGGTTATCAGCGCACCGGAACAACCATTTTTTACGGTCGTGGACGGTGGCGTTGAAATAACTTTCGATAGTTTCAACTTTTCATCAATATTGTAATTGAAAACAGCATATCCGGCGCCAAAAACTTTTTCTGTTTCCAGACTGGTAGCAAGCGGAGAGTCTAATCCGGTTAGCACATGCTTTTTCCCGTTTACAACAATTTCGCTTTTGTTTTCGCTGGTGTTAAAACTTTTATCAGTGCCATAATTTAAGCGGGAGGTAGCCCGTTCCATGCTCATCACCGAGTATCGTCCCGAAGTGTGAATAAACATATTGAAACGATAATTACCGATTAAAAAAGTCGGGTCAACCGGGTCGTTAATGACATTTCCGTTGGGTTGAACGGTTTTTAAAGGCAATTCAGCAGCAAAATGAAAAGCTGGTAATCCCATTTCATCTTCCGACCAAAACCCTAAATTCCCTGCACGGTATTGAAATTCTCCCAGGGTTGTATTTTCCGACCAATGCGTGATATTATTTTTCACTGCATATTCCTGTGCCTGACTATTGAAAATAGAAAAAAACAGGATCAATAAATAAAAACAATACTTTTTCATAGCGAATATTTTTTAATGTTTGTTCACGTGACCTTCTTATCTATATTTATAACAATACTTCGTCAAGCCTTTGTAATGATCTGTAGTTCAATTGTTTGAAAATAATGGCTTTTTGTCTTAACGCGCATAATATCAGGGTTTTATGACAACGGTTCGTTATCTATTGCCTCCAGCCATTCACCATGTTTAAAGTTTCCTGATTGGTACGCTTGTAGTATTCAGGCGTCGGATCGGTATGAAAATCATTGGCCGTTAGACTATAAGGGTCGATATCCCGGATGAAATTTTCCATTCGCTTCGAAAACGATTCAGTTTTTTCAAGATTCTCTTTAATATCACTTTCTTTTTTAGGCCTGGGCCAATACCAGTCCATGTCGCCAAATATCTCGCAGGCAAACCCCCAAATCACGAACGTTGAGCGATTGAAGTTTTGATACATCAACTCTTTCATCATGTTTTTGGTATTGTCTTCAAATGCCTTCGAATGGGTGATTGTAATCCAAGGTCACCCTTATGAAATATCCAGTTTGAATTGAGGGTTTGAATAACCCGGGGCTGTGCAATTGCTGACAAGCCGGAACAAAGCAGAAGAAATAAAATAACTGTACGATACATAATTTTTTGAATTTTTTCACCATAAACGGGTTTCAAAACTAATCCTATTTGAATTTAAAAAACAAAAAAATGAATATTTTTATCCGTTAAAATTCACAAGGGAGGCATCGCAAGTCCTTTTATTGCTTATTACCCTGGAATGATAGGGGAGAACCAGATCAGGCCTTGCAATTGGCACTTTCTGACCAGACACATGACCAAAAACAAACTTTGCTTAGTTTATAGACGGGCACTACTTAGAGTATATTCACCAAATCCATTAAATTCGTATTGGGTATAATTGTTGAATTTTGAAATTTGATAATCAATACGTTCATTTTTATTATCCATAATTTTAATGTCTTCAGGAGCATTTTTAAAGATGAGGTAATTTTTGCCGGATCCTTTAAAATGGAATAAATTTTCTTTAAAGTCCATAAGCTCGAGCGATGAATAAACCAGGACAGGCTCTTTAGCTGCATTATGGTTGTTCAAGCGAACGTGTATTGTATTTTTGCCGTTTTTTAACCAGTTTTCCGGAATTTGTAATGATTTTTCAAGTGATCTGCCATTCACACTAATTTCCTGAATTTGCCCTTCGCCTTCAAATTCAAAATCTATTAACGACTTTTTATACGCGTAATCATCAACCTCGTGTATGTAGTCATTTGCACGGATTGCAATACCAAAAGGCACACGCTTGATGCCTAAATTCATTACTGATGCCAGGAAAGGTCCGGCAGCAAAAGGCATAGGACGAATATCAGTATAATAATTCCCTTCGTCAATAACTGTCTGTTCCCCCAGCATGTAGGGCATAGGAAGATATTTTCCGGGAACATAGTACGATTTGGCTACTTTTTCAATGGCAGCCATAATTTCCTCTTCTGAATGAAATTCTGTATCTAAACTGGCTAATAAACCATAATAACTGGCTGCATAATTATCTGCCAGATTATTTTGCAAAAAATTTAGTATTTGTCCGCGAATCTGTATGGTTTTCAAGGGGTCGTAACAAAGCAAGGGTACGGATTGCCCCCAGATGAAATCATGATGTGAAAACTCGAAGGCTTTGGCAGGTATTTCTTTGTCTTCCCGGGTTATTAAAATGCCATAATCAATGATAGAATCGCTGTAAAATTGCTTTAAATTCTCTTCCAGCTGTAGCGCTTTATTCAGGTAATCGTTCTTTTCGGATCCCCTGGCCATCGAGGCAAGCATCAGGTAATTGCTGTAATTGAGGGTATTTACATAGGTATCATAAGAACGTTTAATTACATTTCCCTGGAAATTCTTGGGTGGCCATTTGGTAGAAGGTTTGCCAACAGCATTATCCCAACCGTCGTCGCGGCTGCCACGCAAAGCGGTTTCCACGTAGTAGTAGCGGCCAAACAATCCTTTTTGGGGATTATAACAATAGCGCTCAAGCCAGTCCATGGCAGCTTTAAGGTTTTCAAGGTAGATCCCGCGGTTGTAAGTGCTGTCTCCGGTTTGGGTATAATAAGAAAAAGCCGACCAAATGGCATGAAAAGCACCGTCTTCTTCCCATTTGGTAATGGGCCCCACCAACTGTCCAAACAATTTACCGCGGGGTTCCTCGGTTTCAATTACCGTGGGATTAGAGATCAGGTAACGATTCCATAAGTCTAATCCATAAGTCCATCCGGTGTAAGCAGCATATGAAAATGCCCATGCACCATCCCGGATATATGGTAAACATCCTACTTCTTTTATGGTAGCAGGAATGTATCCCGATGCATCCTGTTCGGCTAAAAATGATTTTTTATTCATGAAGAACAATCTTTGTAAATCAGGTTTTTCTTTCAGTTCTATTTTCCCGTTTTGTAAGATTTCTTCAGCTTTTATCTGTGTTTGGCTTAGCAACTGCTGATGAGAAGTCAAATTTTGGCTGATATAAGGTTTAATGTTGTCGTCATGCAGAGCTGCACCAATAAAAACAGGCTGATCAGCCGATAAAAAAGCTCTTGCATAATCACTTCGGCCATAAGCAGTTTGTAATTGATGCTGGAAAGTATCCGGCCTGGCCAGATGGGCTACATAATCGAATAAATAACCCCTGCTGTAATGCTTGCTGTGAAAAACACGTGTACTTCTTTCAGCAATTGTATCGCCTTTATTCGTTTTGAAATCAATAATTTCATCATTTTCAAACCAAATCATGAGAACAGGTTGATCAAAAAGCGATGCAATGTGCATTTTTTGATTTTTAAAGACCACCACGCTATGAAATGGATCGTAATTACATTCAACAAAATCTTCCTTTTTCAAGTGCGGAAAACTTATTTTATCGAATAAAGGGGTATGATCATCACGGTTCGAGAAATTGCGGTCAAAAATGTCAATGGATTCCCCGGCTTTGGGCGAAAACCACAGTTCCAGAAATTGTTCCGAAATATTATAATTAACGCGAATCCCCATCCTGTTGTGCATCAGTACCTGGATAGGTGGTTCTTTGCACACGATGTGCTTGTTTTCTTTTTTTTCTTTCTGATTTTGGTTTTCGTGTTGACATGATACAGAAAATATCAACAGAAAAAGCAGCATAACGAGAAAAATTTTTTTCATAGCTAACGAGTGTTTTATTGTTTTATTGATGCCATTTTTTTAATTTTTATATTCTGGATTAGGGATCGGTAAATTTGCCCCCTCTTTCTCAATCCAGGAGTTTAGCTTTGTCAATAATTCATTCACTTTCTCCGGCATCTCTCCGGCCAGATTATTTGATTCATTTGCATCTATTTCAAGGTTATATAGTTCAATGCTGTTATCTTCATAATATTTAATAAGCTTATAGTCCCCATCACGAATAGCAGAACCCGGATTTGTTTTATGATAGTGCGGGTAATGCCAGTAAAGTGTCTCCCTGTCAATTTTTTTATCGTGCATTAACAGGGGTAACAAACTCACTCCTTCGACCTGATAATCTATTTCAATATCAAGAACATCCATGATGGTAGAAAAAATATCTGTACTGATAATAAGTTCTTCCGAGGTTCGTCCCGGTTTAATTTTACCCGGCCATTTAATAATGGTTGGAACACGTAACCCTCCATCATACAAGGTTCCTTTCCCGTCACGCAGTGGAGAATTGTTGGATGCCCCGATCATGTCATGCTCCAGGTCAATTTTCCTCTCATTTTTTTCTTCCGTATACCAGCCGCCATTATCAGAAACGAAAATAACCAGGGTGTTTTCTTCTATTTCAAGCTTCCTGAGGGTATGCATTATCTTTCCCGCGTTCCTGTCCAGGCTTTCCACCATGGCCAGAAAATGCGGATAATAAGTTGTTGTGTCCGGCAAACTTTCTGCCCGCTTGATATACTTTTCCACCAGGTCCGGCGGTCCTTCTAACGGAGTGTGAACGGTATAGTACGGCAAGTACAAAAAGAACGGCTTGTCCTTTTGTTTTTGGATAAACTGAATAGCTTCTTTTGTCAACCTTCTGGTGAGATACAAGCTATCATTTCCAGGCTCCAGGTTTGTAATTTCATGAGTCCTCCATTTTTTTTCAGAAGTATAAGGATAATAATACGAAGGGGGCATGCCATAATCATTTCCGGCAATGTTAATGTCAAACCCGTGCTTCGTGGGTAAAAAGCCGGTGTCTCCCAGGTGCCATTTACCAATAGAAGCCGTGGCATAGTTTTTTTCCTTAAGCTTTTCTGCTATGGTTATCGTTTCTAAAGGCAACTGCCAGTTAAATTTTGGGGATATAAGTTTATGACCTGGCTGAGGGCCGTTCGCTTGCCTGCCGGGAATAAAATCTGTAAGATTAAGGGCCACGGGATTCATCCCTGTCAATAGACTTGCCCTGGTGGGAGAACATACAGTGCATGATGCATAGGCATTTGTAAATAGCACCCCTTCTTCTGCTAATTTATCCAAATGGGGTGTATCGGTAATCTTGTTTCCATAACAATGTAAATCGCCATACCCCAAATCATCTGCTACGATAAGCAAAATATTAGGCAACTCATTTTTCCCTGTTTCTTTTTTTTGAGCTGGGGTACAGGCTGATGCCAATAATAAAGTTCCTGTAAGTAGCTTCGAGAAATTTTTAGGCATTATCATATTGTAAGCGTTTAATATTTTCTAATGTATCTATTTTTATCTTATTGGTTTGCATGAGGCACCTCAGCGCCTGTTTCCTTAATCCATTTGTTTAGTTTTGCTGACAATTCTTCAACCCTTTGGGGCATTCGACCGGCAAGGTCATGTTCTTCGTATGGGTCGCTTTTTAAATTGTACAGCTCATAATTTTCATCATCGTAAGTGAAAATGAGTTTAAAATCACCATCGCGCATGGCCGATGCCGGATATTGCCCTGAATTGTGATAATGAGGGAAATGCCAGTAAAGCTCATCGCGGTGTAAATGAGCCTGATTATTTTCCAGCACCGGCACGAAACTAAGGCCATCAGTGGGGTGGTTAACATTGTTTTTCGTGCCCGTCATTTCTAAAAGGGTAGCATAGAAATCGGTGCTTGTAACGGGCTCAAAAATAGTATCGCCGGGTTGTGTAACTCCCGGCCATCTAATCATTGATGGTATTTTAATTCCTCCCTCGTAATACCATCCTTTGCCGGCTCTTAAAGGTAATACAGAAGTTGGTATGGCTTGTATGTTTTTCGTTTGACCGGGAAGGGGAAAGTTAAAAGTAGAAAACCCTCCATTATCGGATGTAAAGATCACGATGGTATTTTCATCCAGTCCCTTCTCTTTTAAGGCAGCCATTAACCGTCCTGTATTTTCATCCAGCGATTCAATCATACCTGCATATGCAGCATGCGATTGCTGAGTTCGTGTATAGCTTTTGTTTTTTTCATCCATCAGGATGTTTGTAGTGTCGCCATACATTCGTGCAGCTTTTTCCCGGTATTTTTCGATTTTTTCCGGTTTGGCTTCAAAAGGAGCATGCACGGCGTAGTAAGAGAGATAAACAAAAAACGGGCTTTTCACCGTATCCATATATTGTATGGCTTCGGTTGTCAGCCGGTCGGTAAGGTATTCGCCCTCTTTGCCACCGGGAACTAAATCCTCTATTTGAATTGGCCAGCCAGTCCCCTCCCAGTTTTCACGCAAGTATGGATAGAAAAAAGACGGAGGCGCACCGGCATTGATTGCCCCGATGGTTAAGTCAAAACCATGATTTTCGGGTCCATAACCTTCACCCCCCAGGTGCCATTTGCCTAAAAAGCAGGTAGCGTAGCCATTATCGCGTAAAGCTTCCGCAATGGTATGCTCCGTGGTGGGTAAGTTTTCTTCCGACGTTGGGGTATTTAGCGGGCCCGTGGGGTGCCATTCTGCCGGGCCGGCCCAGTCGGTAAAGTGCAAACGTGCCGGATGTTTGCCGGTGAGGATACTGGCACGCGTGGGCGAGCAAATGGCACTGGCCGTATAGGCATTCATGAAAATGGCTCCCTGCTTTGAGAATGCGTCAATATTAGGCGTTTCATAAAAATCCGAGCCATAGCATCCCAGGTCTTTGTATCCCAGATCATCTACCAAAACAAAAAGTATATTTGGTTTTTGTAAATGAGCAGACTGGTCCGTGTTTTTACCCTTTTTTTCTTTAGTCGTGTTACAGCCTAAAATCAAGGCAGCAAGGCCTGCAAGTATGACTATTTTTGTTGCCTGGTTCATAAATTTATTCTTTTGCTAAAAACAAAGCGTCTTTGTTTAATGTTAATTTACCTTCAACTGGTTTACCGCTATTGGTAGCCGTATCCTGGGATTCAAATCCTTTGATACGGCGGTATTTGCTCCCCGGATACCAATAGAATATATATAATGCTTTCCTGTTTCTTCGAGTAATTTTATTTCTACGCTCATCATGTTCTGCCGTTTTATGGCATCCTGCAGCGTTTCGCCAAAACCTTCTGTTCGTGACTTCCGGGCCATTCACTATTAATCTAATCGAAATAGTAGGAAATCGATGGTGTGTTTTTGTCAATTAATGAATTGTTGGATTGGCTGAAAGTACTACTAAAAATTAACAGCAAAGCGATTAAAGTAATTTGAAATTTTTTCATATTGTTCGTTTATAGCAATTGAAAAAAATTATAAACTTATCCTTACCGGCTCCTCCCCTTCAAATTCAAACCTCACTTTTTCATTTCCACTGAAGGTTTCAGGTCCTTCTTTTTGACCTGTTGCTTCGATGTTTTCTACATCCTGGGAAACTCTCAGTTCAATAAATTCTTCCCAGCCTGGATGAATGGTTACCTGAAAATCATCGCCTTTCATTTCACCGTCGATGGTAGCGCCGCCTTTCACCACCAACCCTTTGAACGATACTCCTTTTTCTTTCCATTCAGGCAAAACCGTGGCAAACAGATCGGTAAATCCCTGCCAGTCCTGCACCAGCGCATCGGTAAAGGCCTGCTGGTATAAACCATGTGTTGGGAAATAGTAGGATAAATGAATGGTGTAACGTTCCCAGAAGGTAAACTCGTAAAATTGAATCCAGTTTGGATCGGCGCCGGCGTAATATTGTATGGGTTCCAAATCACTCATGAATCCCTCTTCCGACCCCAACCGGCTCGATGCCAGTGCAAAAGCGGCAAATGTCCATCCATGCGACACCGGTTTTTTGGCCCTGGTGGTAAGGTTGTACCGGTTTTCCCAGGCAGTGACCGATGGCGCTGCCAGTCCCAAATCGCCCATGGGAACAAACGTAATGGCATTTAGCTGCACCGGGTGCTTCTGGCTGTTGACGGGGCGAACATCTCCTTCGTAAGTAGCAAAATAGCCTTCCGGCTTCATAAGTGTTTCACGCTCGAACCCGGCATCGAGAATCTGTTCTGCTTTTGTAAAAAGCTCGCCATTGTAATTGTCTACCAATTCGGCAGCCTCCAAATAATTGCGGGCAGAATACTCTGCACTATAAGATGCGCACAACAGGTTTTTCGAACTTTCCAGCCGGGATGCTTCATCTTGTCCGGCGGCTTTATGGTGATCGACATCATAGGTGCCGTGGTCATTTTTATGTATCACGTTGGTATAAAATTGCCACACGGCTTCCATGATCGGGAAATATTCTTGTAAAAATTCCTGATCGCCGGTGCGCAGGTAATAGTGCCACACCATGGCAGAAACATAGGCAGGGTTGTGTATTTCGTAAGAATCATTGCTGACAGCGCCATTTTTTTCAAACTCGTCCCACTGATCGAACGGTGGTGTCCAGGGATAAAAACCGCCCTCTACATCCATGGTGCGAACGCTGTATTTTTTTACTTCCGGTAAAATATCGAGCCAATATTTCATGGCTTTCCGGTAACGGTCGAAATGGTTGGTTCGGGTAAGGTTTTCGGCCACGTAATAGACATCCTGCGGGAAGGTAAAGCCCCAGATGTTGCTATTCATACCAGTGGGTATCAGCGCCTTTTCCGGAATTACCGGGAAGTTGCTGATGTTGTAATAATTAGCCCTTGTCCAGATGTTGTGCGCTCGTTTGGTCGGGAAATTGATCCACGATTTTTCCCATTGCTTTTTCCATTCTTCCGTATGCATGGCCACCAATTCATCATAAGTTTTTTCAGCCAAAGCATCATCCACATCCTCGCGGTGAACCATAATTTTGATCAGGTTTTCATTCTCTTTCAGCCGAATTTGGATGACATCCTCTTCCCTTTCTATCGTGTTATTCGAAATTATGCTCCAGCGGGTATCCACCATGTTGGTGGAAGAAGCAATATCAGCCTTTGTCCCATTTAATGAGTACTTGATGTCCGCGGGTGGCGTTGTGTACTGTGGTTTCTGAGTCTGATGGGTACTACAGTTAATTTTTACAACTAGTTCTTTTTCAGCAGCATCAGCCGCACGGTCAATTTTTAAAAGGAAGAGGTTGGGCACAGTCTGATGGGCGATAGCAGTTATTTCAGTTTCACCAAACAAATCGTATTTCGTGGTTAAAATACCGGTATAGATATCCAGTTCCTGCCGGTAGTTATGGGCATCCATCATATTGAGAATAGTACTGCCGTCGGCAAATTCTGCCTGGATAAATGCCAGCGGCAATTGAATCTGCCGGGTTGTTTTTTGATCCATGTAATAATGATCGATGTAACCGAGTATCGTCCGTCCATTGGGTATACCGTAATTTTGCAAACTCTGAAAACCCATGTGATCGAAGCAACCGCCCAAAATACCATTGGAGATGTAAGGAGGCACATAGTGAAACCCGGCAGCAAAAGTGGAATCGATGTAAATCACATTTGCTTTACGGGCAATCTCAGCTACAGATGTTGCATTGGTGCCGGATTCTATATCACGGCTAGCAGGCTGACAGGAAAACATCACTGCTGTAACTGTCAGTACAACACTTAAAGAAAAGATTGAATTTTTCATATTATTTATAGATATAATTATTATTCCGTTTCAATATATTCTTCGTTTGGTTGTGGCAATTTTGCCTCATTTTCCTGCTGCCAGGAATTGAGTTTTTCTGCGAGCTCCTTTGCTTTTTGCGGCATTTCAGAGGACAAATCATTTGCCTCGCTAATGTCTTCTTTTAGGTTGTATAATTCTGAACGGTTGTCTTCATAATAGTAAATGAGTTTGAAATCACCGTCGCGGATTACGGAGCCGGGCTTGGTACGATGATAATGCGGATAATGCCAGTACAAAACTTCTCTTTCCACGGGCTCTTTTCCGGTCAGGTGCGGCCATAAGCTTACCCCTTCTACCTCTTTTTGTAAGGATTTATTTAAAGCTTCCAATATCGTTGGATAAACATCGGTGCTGATGATAATTTCGTCCGATTCCCATCCGGCTGGTATTTTGCCTGTCCAGCGAATGATGGTTGGCACTCGCAGTCCACCTTCATAGTGGGTGGCCTTACCACCCCGCAAAGGCCGGTTGTAAGAACCAAATACCTGATTGCCCTTCTCCACGTTCAGCCCCCCATTGTCAGATACAAAAATTACCAGGGTCTTGTCTGTCAATTGATTTTGAGCCAATGCTTCCAGCACTTTTCCCACATTCAGATCCAAACTTTCAGTCATGGCCAGGAACTGTGGATCGCGTATGATGGTATCTGAAGAAGCTTCTATTTTCTTTTCGTATTTTTTCACCAAGTCCGGTCTTCCTTCCCAGGGACTGTGTACGGTATAAAAAGGCAAGTAAAGAAAAAACGGCTTGTCCTTTTTTTCATTGATAAATTTTACCGCCTCGTTGCCCAGCCTGTCGGTTAAATAAATTGTGTCTTTTGTCAGTTCGAGGTGTGTAATGTCAAAATCGAAACGCTCGGCGGTATACGGGTAGTGATAGGATGGTGGCAGCCCCATGTGATTACCGGCAATGTTTATATCAAAACCCTGATCAGTGGGTAAATAACCTTCGCCTCCCAAATGCCACTTGCCGATGGATGCTGTTGCGTAGCCTTCTTGCTTTAGTACTTCAGCTAAAGTAACCTCTTCTAATGGCAATTGATGGTTAAAATTTGGGGCCAAAAGTTTATCGGTAATTTTTACACCCCGCTGTTTTTGTTCATATTGCCTACCCGGTATATAGTCGGTGATATCTACCACTACCGGATTTTTACCGGTAAGTAAGGAAGCCCGTGTGGGAGAACAAATGGACGCGGAAGCATAAGCCTGGGTAAACTTTACTCCATCAGCAGCTAACTGATCTAAGTGAGGGGTCTCAACCAATTCATTACCATAGCTATGCAAGTCACGCCAGCCCAGGTCATCCGCTACGATTAAAACGATGTTGGGCTTTTGCTCAGCTGATTCTTTCTTCTCACTTTGGCAGCCAAAGAAAATTGTTAGACTGATTGAGATATTGAATAAAACAATATTTCTCATTGCAATTCCTCCTTCATCTTCTTGTACTTATTTCTCATTCTTTCCAATACCATGGAATAAGCCGGGTCATTCACCAGGTTCTCTTTCTCATAAGGGTCTTCCAGGTAGTCGTACAATTCTTCAGCGCCGCCATGTTTGAAATAGTTCATGTACTTGTAGCGCTCTTCCAACACACAGCGTAGCCTATTTTGGCCATCAGCAGGGCTGTGGCCTCACCAATACCCGAGCTTGCTCCGCTTATCCAAACAACTTTATTGTTGATCATACTATTTGTTATCTTATTATGAAGAAGTATTTCCTTGTAACAGTTATGAATTTTTTACAATTAATCCTGAAAACAAAACTATAATTATGACAGGAAAATGACTTGTTGTTTCTGGCATTTAAGTTGTAGTTTTTGATAAAGTTTCAACCAAAGTGTTTGTCCATTAAGTAACATTTCTGATCAATCATTAACTTGGCCTGGTCAATACTTATATTAACATGCCAAAAAATTTGCAGCTATATTATTTCGTATCACTTTTATAGTGGATATCCATTGCATTCACCAGCAATAGCATCTTTGCCACCGTTGGCGCCCAGTATTCGGTAGTCCACCAGTACCCTGGAAAAAGTGCCGGATTGTCGTCAGCATCAGCACCAATTCCTGTCATTACACCACCGGGAATGATAGGAGTATGTGGCAAAGGAAAATAATCTGCACCTGGCTTAAACAAAGCAGGTTGGTTTTGCCCAATTCCAAACACTGTGCTTGCATTAAAAGGGTTTGCCCCATATATCCAATCTAAGTGAGCATGGGCTACGTTCAGTAAAATCGTGTCAGCAACAGCTCCAAAACCTTTAACTGCTTCATATCCTCTGAAAGCTAAATTTCCATTTGTGCCAACATGCAGAAAATACCTGTAATGATAGTCTCCCACAGGTGCATATGATTTAAAATTTTCCGAGAGCAGCCAGGGCATAAGGGAAAAGGCATTCGCTTCCTGCAGGTTTTTAATAAAATATTCTGTTAATCTCTCCATAGCAGCATTTACAGCAACGGTATTATCAGCATCGGGAAAATATTTGGCATATAATCGCATTACAGACATGATACCGGCATTTGAATATATTTCTCTGCTGTCATTTTCTGATTTGTACAAGACCAATGGTATATCCTTTATAAAAACTTCACGTGAAAGGAGTTCTTTGATGGCTTCATCAAGAAGTAGCCTGTAATCAGGATTATTAGTGCTTAGGTACAGATACGTTGCCGATTCTATTAATAAAGACAATTCGTTGGTTCCTGCTGATGAAAGATCCTGCTCGAGCCAGTTCCAGCAGGCCAGTGCTGCCTGAAGGCAACTATCTGCATATTGTGGATCTTCCTGCCTGAAAACAAGGCTGGCTTTCGCCTGACCTAACACGAACCTGTATTGATCCTCGTCAGGTGCAGGGTCGGTAACCACTATTCTATCGTCAGCCGTGCCTTTAACATTATCAGTCCAGCGGTTGTCCGAATTCATATATTTACCAAAGCCAAGCGAGGTGTAAATATATCCTTCCTGAGACTGAAAAGCGTGAAGGAAAAGATTTCCCCATCTGATCTCATCAAGCAATGCCGGTAATGAAAATTCTTTGTTGGTTAAGGCTATTTCTGCAAGAGCATCAAGCAAATGCGTTGTTCCTTTGGCATGTTTCCGTACATCATTGGCATCATACCAACCGGCAAATAAAGGAAGGTATTCACGGGTATCTTCAGCAATGCCATCGTCGAGATGCTGAGCCGGGTTCCAACCAATATCAGGATGTCCGGATCGTTGGCTGGAAACATAGGACAAATGCTTTTCAAGGGCATCTTTATAAACATTTTCATGAATACGAAAGGTTTCTGAACGTCGGGAACCAGACCGGATATAATAGTGGCCTGTTTCTGTAAATGAAGTGAACTCAGCAATAGAATACTGCCCTAAATCCGCTCCTTTGGCAGGAATAAAATTTCCAGCGTAGACTTCTTTATTATTTGAAGATTTGATTAGCTGAAACGAAGCTGAATCTGTTCCTGAAATGAATGCTCTTTTCACTGCCTGTGGATGGAAGCCGTTATGGTTTAACAATATCCTCGTCGGGTGGCAATACATTGTTGGTGTATGATTCGTTTCTTCAGAGAGCAGAAATGCATTATTCCAGTCGGCAAAATCAGCAAAAGCGCCATCACCAGCATCTTCTGCTATCAAAGTCAGTTGATTTACTCCCGAAACATCCATTGAAATGAAGCGCGCATCATCATATTTCGTAATGATGCCAGAATTATATATCTCCCTTCCGTCCGCCAGTATTTTGAAAATAACACTGCCTCCCTGGGTAAAATCAAACTGGTTGTTTCCGTTATAAATATACCCGGGGACAGAACCAAAGGGTCCTCCTTCCTCAAGTATTTCGCGTCCCTCAGGTGTATGATAATGAAATGAAGCGGAATCAACACCAATTTCGGCAGAAAACATGGTAAAATGTCCGTTCAGATCAAGTGTGAGCCTTGCGGGTGCATTTACACCCAGTCCGCGGCTGTATATTTCCCCGTTTATATTTAGCGGTGTAAAGGCAAATGATTGATTTCTTTTTGGCGGGCCATAATCATTGATGATTTCACCGAAAGGTATTTGATCTAAAAATGTTGTATCCTGGGCTTGCAGGGCCATGCAGGCCGTTAAGTATAAAAGAATTACTGTGTTACGCATCGAATAAATTTTTTTTAAAGTTAATCATTGTGTGATAATTAACTTAGTATTGGCTGAAAAATGGCAATTGTTTTCTATTGTGTTAAAACATAATTTCCCGTTTCTCACCTTTTCTCAATTTTATTTCTTTTCCCTGAAAAATAAAAATGCCGCCTAAACCTTCCGGTAAATCAATTAAAAAAGTTGTTTTTTTACGTTTTGTCTCCATTTTAAGCGAAATATTACCTTTTCCGTGGGGCACATTTGTTTCAAAAGAGGATAAATCTCCAGGCGCAGGTTCTATGCGGACGGATTTGAAACCGGGTTCATCAGGCATGATACCGGCCACGTATTTTGGTAAGGCATAATTAGGGCTGCTGCTCCAGGGATGGCAGTCGGAACGGGGACTATCTATCGGTCGCTCAGGTGTGGTGGTAAGTCCATCCCGGAGAAAGCCAAACCATAACTCAAGAAGTCCGGGAATATTTTCTGCCATTTCCGCACGGTATAAAGCGTCCCACAAATTGGAATAAAAGGGCATGGTGCATTGTGTGAGACTCTTATCGGAAATAACATTTTGCATTACTGCTTTTTGTTTTTCTTTGGGAATAGCACCGGAAAGAACACCAAAAATATTTGCATGTTGAGAAAATGCTGTTTTTTCAGGGGTATCGGCAAGTAAATCTTTTTCTTTTACATAACAAGTGGAGAAAACAGCATCATTAATTTTCTCACGCCACCTTTTACTTTTATCGATGAAATATTGGTCTTGTCCGGTCTGAACATAAATATCTTCACATTTTTTCAGAGTGTATGAGATCAATAAAGAAAGCGTAGCCGATTTTCCATACCTTGTTCCTTTTGCTTCGCTACCGCCTCTTTTACCAGGATCCTGTTGTTCTCCATACCAATCAATAAAACACCACCAATCAGCCGGGCCAAAAAAACCATTATCCTGCATACGGTTTTCGTACCAGGTTAATACTGTTTGAATGCCTGGCAGTTGTTTTTTAACAAATTCAATGTCATCGTAATACATCATGTAGTCGTGTATTGCCATAATCCAATACAATGAAAAAGTGGCAATCATCAGATGGTGATGATCGGGAGCATATCCCTGGGTAAGACCATCAGGAATGCGCGAATAATCAAAAGCCCGGATAAATTGTTTTAACGGCAGGCTATCGCGTGAGGTATACATGATTGTATTGAAGTGAATTTGCCCGTCATAAGCCGCCTGCGATTGTTCGTAATAGGCATCGGGCATCAGATTTTCCTGCGTGCATATTTTTATGGATTGCCAGCCTAGGTCTGTTATTTTTTCGTGTTCGGGAATGTTGGATTTAAAACCTCCTTCGCGTTCCAGGGGATATGCCGAAAAAATATGGTAGTAATCTTCGATTACCAGGGGCTCGTCTTTGGTTTCAATATTCAACTCAACATAGCGATAAGCACGCAACCAAAGCGGCCGGAAAAGACGATTTTCTCCGCCATCGGGAATAAAAAAATCTTCGATCCCCCACATGTGCATCCCTTCTACTTTATCACGGTTTTCTTTTTGCTTATTGTCGTTGTAAAGTGCCTCTGAATAAAGTACATTTATGATTGCATCTTTTCCGCCGCTAACAATCAATTCGGGATAGCCCATAGTCAAAAAATCATGATCTACGAGTATAGTAGCTTTTGTATTGGCAGGAATAGTAACGGGGCTGTTTCCTTTGATAAAATCTTTATCAATTTTCACTCCTTCTACACGTGCTACCCGGGCATGCCGTTCTACTTCCTGGTTTAGCAGATCAATGGTGCGTGGTGTCAACATCCACATACTCCTGTGAACATGCCTTGAAACGGGTTTGTTTTTCCAGGCCGCGGTTTTCCAGTCAGAATCGTCATAATCAACTTCCTTCCATCCCCATGGATATTTTTCGGCCACAACACTATCAGTAGGGTTGGCACCATAGTAACCTCTCACATGTTTTTGAAAAAAATAATCGACATGAACGGGTGAATATGCCTTATTATAAAAACTTTTCCAGGTTTTATCGTCAGAATTTACAATTTCTTCCTTTTCAGAATATCCCTGCAACAGAAATGCTGTTTGATGAGAAAATTGCGCGATGGCTTTTTCCTGCCCCCAGTTTACTACCTGGGCTGCAATCACGTTTTTACCGCTTTTCAGGTAAGGGGAAATATCAATGGTAGCATACCGCCAATGCCAAAGATCGGAACGTTGCGGGCCTTCGCAGACTTCCATACCATTTATAAAAAGCCTGTAACGGTTGTCGGCAGAAACATGAATAATAAATTCACCGGGCTTTTCCGTCAATTCGAAGGTTTTTCTGAAATGAATGACAGCAAACTCACTCAGGTATATATCCGGGTTGGTGATCCAGGAGGCGCTCCAGGAGTCACGCATAGCGCTGTCAAAGTCATTATTTATTCCGTGAATATTGGCTTTTTGCTGCGAAAAACCGGAAAAAGTGCACAAAATCAGCAATGTGGTAAAAGCTATCCTTTTCATGTATAAAAGTAATTTAAATCGTAAGTTTATTTTAAAAATGGGAGAATTTCAAGAAAATTGTGATGTAACCCTTATAAAATCACGTCAAAAGTGGACAAAAATGGTCAAAAACTGTATATTAATCAATTTTTAAGGTTATATATTCATGTTATTAAACTACTGATTCCACAGAATAATAAACAATGGCATTTGCAAAATCATCTAAAATTCTGATGATCAATATCAAAGCTTGCTCCGCTTATCCAAACAACTTTATTGTTGATCATACTATTTGTAATCTTATGATGAAAAAGTATTTCCTTGTAACAGTTCCCAAAATCCGTGGCACTATATGTAATTAGATGATAGTCAGAGTTTGACTTGCTAAGTCTGCTATCAGTCAAGTCACTGTCCACCAATTAGTCAAGCCCTGACTTACGGATTTCAGGCAGTTATAAAATTTTTACAATTAATCATGATAACAAATCTATAATTATGAAAGGAAGTTAACTTGTTGATTTTGGCATTTAAGTTGTAGTTTTTGATCAAGTTTCAACCATAACTGAGGAATTTCATTGAGGAGGATACCTGTTAATTTTCTACAATCTGGTAACTTGCTTGCAACATGGTAGTCAACAGCATGGTATAAGCCACCGAGGGTGACCAATATTCGGTAGTCCACCAGTAACCCGGGAAAAAAGCAATTTTATCTTCTGAATTACTGCCAATACCGGTCATTACCCCACCTTTGAGTTCTGGTGTATGAGGTGTGAATTCCGCGAGAGAAGTTTTAAACAGAGCCGGTTGGTTATAGCCCATGCCGGTTACAGAACTGGCATTGAACGGGTTGGCGCCATAGATCCAATCCAGCTGCTGCTGTGCAATATTCAGGTGTTCCTGGTTGCGAGTAATGAGAAAAGCTGAACTCATTGCAACACCTTTGGAAGAAACATGCTGGTTCATGCCCACATGCAGAAAGTTTCTGTAAAAATATGGGCCATATTGTTTATCACCACCCATTCTTTTGGTTGAAAATATCCAGGGAATGATGCCGAAGCTGTTTAATTTGCTCAAAGGTCTGTAGTAACCATCTGCAAATTGTTGAAGAGAAGTCGTCGCCCTGCTATTTAATGGATGATCAGGCCAGGTGCGGATAAAATCCTGAAGACCCAGCATAATCCAGCGCCCTCCGTAGGTTTGTCCCTTTTCAGAAAAAGAAAAAAAATGATGACTTAAGTATTCATCTCCCCGTTGTTGACCAGCTATAAGTTGTTCAACGAGCTTAACCGCCTGAAGCTGGTATGTCTCATCATAGGTTGCCAGATATAAATTGGTAGCAGTACTTATAGCTGTTCCCAAATCATCGGGGTCATTAATTGGCTGATTCCTTAAACTCCACTGCCAGGCCTTAATTGCGGCTGAGAGACAGTCTTCAGCATAATTCGGTGCCTGCTGTTTATATAATCTTGCTATTTTGGCATTAGCGATCGCAAATATCATTTGATGGCTCGCATCTACCGGATCTGTCAATATAGTGCGATCGTCTTCATTACCAACGATGTTGTCTGTCCAACGGTTATCCATCAGACTATCTTTGGTGGAGCCGATGTAGCTCATCAGGTACCCCTGTGGCTCCTGCATGGCCAGAAGGAATTTATTACCCCATTGGATTTCATCCAGCAGAAGCATTTTATCAATACCGGAGAAGTTATGTTCAGCAATAGTGGCCAAGGCCAATAATAACAAGGAATTACCCTTTGTTGGTTTACGCAAGTCGTTGGCGTCGTACCAGCCTCCTGTTACGTTCTGGTGTAGACCATTATCCTCTCTTACACCATCATCCAGGTGTTGACCCTTTGTCCAACCACCATCGGGATCTCCACTGCGCTGCTGATTGATGTAATTGATATTGGCTTGTAAAGCTTGTAAATAAACATCTTCAGCGATACGAAATTTCTCAGACTTTCTATCGCCCACCTGGATAAAGAAGGCTCCGGATTTCTCAAATTCAGTAAAATTCCCTACCAGGTAATTTCCGGGAATGCCTTCATGAGGTATCATTTCATCAGTAAATACTGTATTACCTGTACTATCTTTCAGACTGAAATTAGTTTTCTTAGAGCCGTAGGCATAGCAGGTTTTAAAGGATTGTGGTAAAAATCCAATATGATTTACTAAAACATCATCGGGATTATTGTACAATTTAGCCGGCAGTTCAGGCTTTTCTTTCCATTGAATTTTAGCATCGGCCCAATTCACATGATCGGCATAACTACCATCTCCGGTAGGATCAGCGATTAGGGTCAACTTTCGTGCACCTTTTAATTTCACCGCTATTGGCTGTGGCTTATCATCATACTGCATCAGTTCACTTTCGAAGACAACTTTATCGTCCACCAATACACGAAAAACTACGGTACCCCCTGCTGTTGCGTCATAATGGTCTATATGGTTATCATATACGTAATCAGGGAAATTGTTTGTTTTTTTCCCTGCCTCTGCATCCCAAAGTCGGGTAATTTCATTGTCGATACCTACCATTGCAGAGAAGGAAAGAGCCTTTCCGTCCAAATCAACATTTAATTCAGCAGGCGCATGGGTTCCCAGTCCTCTTGTAAAGGTTTGATCGTTAATTCTCAGCGTGTCTCTTCCAAACGAAAGGCTTCTGTTGGGCGGCCCATACAAATTTACAATATGATCAAATTCAAGTGAATCGAGGCAGGTGATATATTGCACATTTTCAATGGTTTGACAAGATAAAAAACTTAAAAAACAAGCTATGACCAAAAAAAACGATAACACAATGTTCTTCATGAATTGGGCATATTTAATTTAACTTTATTGTTTTTTGGTGGCACTAATTACAAAGATACATTAATAGCCTCAATTAGCACAGTCTCAATCATTCCACTGTCAAAACATCATATACCTTTATACTCACCGGCCCCAGCAACCCTGATGGTTGTAAACCATAATTATCGTTTGGCAATTGCTCTAAAGGTGCATACCAGGCTGAAGGCAGAGTATTGACGCTGGACTTTACCTTACGCTGGTTTTCGGGCAACTTGTAATCGCCAATCATTCGGTTTGGCCAACGATTAACTACTTCTACTTTTAGAACATTCGTACCTGTTTTCACTTTACCGGTAATGTCTATTGACCCCGGATTATTCCATACCAAACCGAGAGACACATCATTTACAAATATCTCTGCAACTTCTTCAATAACCCCGACATTTAAAACAACCTGCTTATTTGATTCACGCACTTCACCGGGCAAATTGAAGGTATTGTGGTAAGTACCCATACCGGAGAAATATTTAATCCGGTGCTCATCATATTCAGTCCACGATTTTAATTCATTATTTTCTATGCTAAACTGTTCATTCCAGGGGTCAGTAAAATCTATGCGCCAGGTGGAATTTTCGACTGCAAATTCTACCGGAGCATTTGCTGAGATGGAAACACCCTTATTTTTGTTTAATCTGAAATCTCCATCTTCCAATAATCTGATTTTGCCATTCCCATTATCTTTAAAGGGCCATTGAGAAGGAATTTTAGTAGCAGGAAATACATTCTCACCATTTTTATCTATAGTGGCACCCAGACCGGAATTTTCCCGGAAAACGATAAAGAGAGATTCGTATGGCTCCAGAGTTAGTGGAACCAGCGTATTTGTTTTACCGATTTGATAAATGCTTAAGGCCAGCATATCTCCCGTTACGGGATCCCACCTTTCGGGTAATTTCCCCTTTACCCTAAAATCTACCTGTGTAGCAATTTCTTTATCATAAGGATTACGAATAAAATAAAAATCAACTTCCCCAGCTATCCTATGGATATAGTCCAATGTATCTGAACTACTTTCCAAAGTAAAAACGATATCAGGTCCGACCCCCGTTTGCTGTAATACTTCCCGTGGTGTTTTACCCCATACGAGAGTACCCTTGCCCACCTTTCGTTGTGTTACCATCTTCCCATCCACATCACCCCAAACACTATCAGCCATGGCCTTAATTAAAAGATCATGATCAACATTTAATCCGTTACCTTTTTGTGGTTTAGGTCCTATAATAGTGGCTCCGTCATGGAGCAATTGTTTAATTTTTTGCAAAACAGGCAATGTCATCCACTCCCTTTCAGACAAAACCAGAACTTCATATTGTTGGCCATGAGGTAAAGTAAGCTTTCCATTTTTTACTGACAGCCTGTTTAATAAAATATCAGCATTTGTGATGTCATAATCATATCCCAAACCCAACCCTGGCCTTACATGTTTTGGTTTGGCAAAAAAAGGTGCTGCCTCACCATGGTAATACAATGCATCGCCAACAAAATGACCTTGTTGCAACATATAACTGGTGCGACCGAGGTAATTCATAAAGCCTTCCGATTTTTGCCACCAGATGAGGTTTTCGGAAATAATATTACCGAAACTATAAATCCACCCGGGCAAACCTGCAACCTCAGGGGTATGAGCAAAAGTATGGAAATCAATACGGTTCAGCCCTTCGGCAAAAGCACGGTCAGAATAAGGTTTTAAATCCCCCGGACCATATGAATATAAATTGACACCGGTAAAAGCTTCAGCAGTTACGTAAGGTTGATTGTATTGATGAGCCGCACTTGCAATTCCTTTAATTATCTGTAAATCTTCTCGTTTACGGCCATCATCGGCTACCCAGAATTCGCCCCTTGGCCAGGATAAAACGCCTGAAGATTTAATGGATTCCATGGGTACATCTAAATGTACGGGAGGCCCAGGGCCAGCTGCTTCCGAAGTAAATTCAATACCATACCGGTTGCAAATTTCTCTGGCTTTGGCATAATGATTGGCAATGACCAGTTCGCTGCGTAAATTATAAAAATCGAAGAGAAAACGATCCGTAGTTTCCCTGTCGTTGATCGTAAAACCTTCCAGGGCTGGTAAATATTTAATAATACTGTACCCGAGGCTGTCCATGAATATCTGCGGGAATTTAGGTGTCCATAATCCTTTAAATTCATAACTGTCGGCGCATAAATATTTCATAGGAGAATTTTCCAGCGACCCCGTATGTTTTACCATCAGGTCGAGAAGATAGGTAAGGTGTTTTTCGGTCGCTTCCGGATTAAGGAAGTCGAGGGCTGGTTTTAAGGTGGCTGGTGTTGGTACAAATCCATTTTCAGTAGTTCGTGACCAAACAAACCGAAGAATTTTCCATTTTCCACCCGGGTTATTCCAGGTGAGTTGGTCTCCTTTTACCTTCTCTGTCAAATCCACTATTTCATCCAGGTTGATAAGAGCGGAATCATTCGGATTTTCAGGATAAGCCAAAACAGCTACATTTCCCCAATATTTGGGACGTCCCTTATCGTCCCTTTGAAGATTCTTGAAGCCATGTTTTTTAGTTGGTTTAATATCAGGAAAAAGCATTTCAACATTTTGGTGACCCGGTTTTTCAATGGTAGTGGTGGTTAGGTACATGGCCATGTGTGAATGTTCGGGATCCAAATAACTGACAGATTGATTCCAGATATATCCCAATTCAAAATTATTTTCCCTGGCTGCCTCCATAGCAATTTTTACCCCCCGCATGAATTCATCACTCACCTGATCGGGACCAATTGGAACCACGCCCTTGGGGTCCTGAACAGTTGGTGCATCCCAAATATCGAATCCGCCCATGCCTTTGGCTTTTGCTTCCTGAATTTCCCTCCAGATTTCCAGTGAATCGTAATTTCCATTTACCCAGGTCCATAAACCCCGGGGACGGGCATCAATGGGTGGGTTCCGGAAGTTTTTAGCTAACGTTTCACCAAATTCATTCCCGGCAGAAAAATCCTGACCCGGTGTACATTTTCCGATCAGTACAGTTAATAATGCCAGTAAGCAAAGTTTACATAATCTATTTTTCATAAAAGTTATATTACATTGTTCTTTTTATTCCTCATTTAATAGTCTTTTCGAGAAATCGCCAACTACTTCGTAATTCTCGTTTTAAAACAATTACTTACAAAAGGTGAAATCCTTTTTTGGTGCCTTGATATTAAAGACTGAGAATTTTCTGGTTTTCTTGCTGACACCAAGTTGGTCACGGTTTTTATATCATGTTTTTTTTCAAGGAAAGAATGCAGGTTTTAATCATTTATGTAAGCAGCTTCGCGGCAGTTGGTACAAGGTATATTTTTATCACCAAGATCCTCACGAGCTTGTTCCGCCAATTCAAGAAGCTCGTTTAAAATATCCGCCCTCTCCTTTACCTGGTTGTTTTGTTCTGCATAATCCTGATCAATATTATATAAAAGTGGTTCCTTGGCAAAAGTGTCTTCTTTGAAAAAAAACCGGTATCGGTTCTCAAGAGGCAAGTGTAACTTCCATTCACCTTTTCTTACTGCTTGTAGCTGCTCCCTCTCATAAAAATAAAAGACTTTGCGGGGTGAACAAATTTCCTTACCAGTAATAAATGCCGTCATATCGATTCCGTCAATTATTCTATCGGTCGGAACTTTTCCGCCCGAAAGTCTGGCCAGAGTTGGCAGAAAATCAAGCGCAGTAACCAATTCTCCTGAAACCTGACCAGGTTTAATAGTTCCTGGCCAATACATAATGCAAGGAACTCTAAAACCTCCTTCGCAGGTACTGCCTTTCCATTCATGCAGCGGGATATTTCGTCCACCTACCGGCTCATTGATGCGATGATAATTTTCGGCGCCATTGTCGGAAGTAAAAATGAAAAGCGTATTTTCAACCAAGTCAAGTTTTTCTAAATGGGCGATGATTTGTTGTACTGACCAGTCAATTTCTTCTACGGCATCGCCATAAATGCCGTTGGCAGATTTGCCCTTAAATGGCGGACTTGCTCCGATTTTAACATGGGGCATAGGATTGGGCAGATAAAGGAAAAAGGGATTGTCCTTATTTTCAGAAATAAAATCAATCGCTTTATTGGTCAAATCCGACGTAATATAGTCTCGGGTGGTGAGAGAATCAATTACGTTTTCATTCTCATAAAGAGGTAAGGAATCTTCTTTATTATAATGGGTGAACCCATAGAAATAGTCAAAACCCTGCTGGATGGGTAATAATTCCTTTTGGTGACCCAAATGCCATTTTCCCAGACAGGCTGTTGTATATCCCTGCTCCTTGAGAATATCTGCAATAGTAATTTCTTTTGGATTTAAACCTTTTTTTGATCGACGGGTTAAAACAGCCCTGAAATACTCCTCTCCGTTATCATGTAAATCGACTCTTTTAGGATAACACCCTGTTAACAGCCCTGCCCGGGAAGGTGAACAAACAGCCGCAGCAGCATAAAAACCGGTAAGTTTAATGCCATTTTCTGCTAAATCATCCAGTGCCGGTGTGCGATGCAGTTTTGAACCATAGGTACCTAAATCACCATAGCCTAAATCATCGCAAAAATAGATGATAATATTTGGTTTTTCAGATATGGTAACTTCGTCTTTAGCAGTATGGGAACATGAAGCTCCTGTAAGCAAACCGAATCCTATTATCTTATTGATGTATTTCATAGCAATAGATCGTTAGATTTTTAGATGTTAGATGTAAGATTAATTGTATCATACTGAATACCAACTCTTTAACATATTAAATGTTTTAAATTTAAACAATTGACTAACAGTGCATTATAAAAGTTTAACAGAGTATTGTCATAGGTAATACTTTTTATAATTAAATCTGATATTTCCATCTAAAAATCTATTAAAGATTTTTAGATTATATTTTTAATTAGAATACCCGTTTTTTTCGGGAGAATATCCATAATCATCAAAAAGTTGATAAATTTTCTTGAATAAAGAAATATCATCAAATAAATCCTCTTGCAATACCATGTACAGGGTTGAATTATCAGTCATACTATCCAGATAATATTTTATCAAATCCAGTGCATTATTGATATTTATGCCTAAAGATGTTATTCCGGTTTCGGTATGTGTATTTTTGCCAATATGAGGGCACATTATAACCTTACCGGCATTTTCGGCAATTAATTGATGGGGAGGATTACTGGTTCCTGTGCTCCAATTTACCAGTTTTTTATTTTTCACTTTCCGGATATTAGGAATATAAGCATCCGTCCATGTGCAGGAATGATATATTACCGGCCCCAACAATTCAGTCATTTTATTGATATACTCAATGCTAAATTCCATATGCATTTCGGGCGAAACCATAGAATTGGCATCATCACTTAAATAATAACCTGATTCGTTGCTCCATACCTGAGGATGACAAGATGCATTTAACCGGTTTCCGCATAAATTTTTAATTTCGCGAATGTAGTTAACTGTAAATTCAGTAATTTTTTCAAGCAAAAGATGCACTTTATCAGGATAAATAAGCAAGTATTCATAAATACTTGCGCCAAGCATTAACTCAGCAACTCCCAGAGGCGATTGTATATCCGGTAACCGGATAAGCGTATCTTTGGGGTGTTGAGCCAATAGCTTTTTGATGAGTTGGAGTATTTCACCCGTGCGCCCGGATTGTGCAGAAGGTAGCTGAATATTTTCAATTTCATCCAAAGAATGTATCATATGCCCGACCCATTCTTTGCCTTCGGAGGTAAATATTTGTTTGCATCCAAATGCCAGTGCAAGGGTGTGCGTGTTCCAGTAGTAAGGCTCAATATTAACGGTTTTTTGGGGTGTCCAGTCCCAGATAGAAACACCCAATGCTTTGCTCACTTCCGGATTAGCTTGTCCGGTATAATAACAAAATTTTTCATCGGGTTTTTTATAAGCTTTTTGCAGCCTTTGAATCATTTTCTCATTTTTCATATTTTATTTATTCCAGATACCCATTTTCCACCAGATAAACCATACCAAGCAATGCCCCCCAGTGGTAAAAATGTTCGCTGGCATTGGTAAGCATTCCGGTTTCTGCATGATAATTTTCACGTATCCAGCCTTTCTCCAGCCAGTTTTTCAACAATAAGTCTTTCGATTTTTCAGCTAAATCGTGCTTCGCATTTGGAAGATAATAATTTTGCATTCCCCAGTAAACCAACAGGTTCATGGGTGCCCATATACTGCCGCGCCAGTAATTTTGTCCGGTATAAGCAGTGTCGTTTCTGGCACACGAAGGCATTATGTATTCGCCCCAAAACTCATCGGGATTATAAAAGTGTTCGTTCATCATTCGCTCTGCTTGCGTTTGAGTGGCAACAAGCCCGTTGAGCGCATAAAAATTAGTGGGCGAAATACGTTTGCTTAATTCTTGATTTTCAAGATAGCGATTCAGGTAAAGCCCAAAATCTTCATCCCACAATTCGCGCATTTTTTGGCGATATTTCTGGGCGCGTTGAATTATTTCAGTGTACACTTTTTCACGCCCCAGCTCCTTTGCCATGTATGCCAACGCATCGCAATCCATTAAATATAAACCGGTAAGCCCTACATCCTGAATTTCCAGCATATTGTTTTTCTCGTTAAATTCTACGCCATCGTACATGGGTGAATTGTCGAGACCCGATTCGTTGGATGCTGCTTTATGGTTGTGTTGGGTTTTTTCTCTTCGATCGCCGGTTTTGGACTTAAATGGATGCGACCCCCACGAAAGTAATCCTTCGTTGTTACGGTTTTCATCCCACCAACGGTTCCAGCGTAGCAATTTGTCAAAATTATACTCCAAAAACCACTTTTCGGGATGCCGTTCATAGATTTTTTTGATGCACATTGAACCAACCGGTGGTTGCGAACGGTCGCGGCTCATTACTCCGCCGGGGCCGGCATAATTAGGAACAAATCCCAGTTCATCAATCATATTGCACATTTGAATGGCTTCGTTGTAAGCCAGTTCTTTGCTTTCAATGGAGTGCATCCATGCGGCAAAAAAATTGTCCCAGCAAAACAGCACGTAACCTCCGGGGTTGCCTTTGCCCCATCCATAAGCCCATGTGCGTGCAACGGGTGTAACGGCACGATCGAGTTCCGGGTCGTACACCACCAGCCAATTAACAGCATTTTGGATTGCACTGTACACCTGCCCTGATTCGGAATAAATCCCCCCAAAAGCCTCACATTTTTTTAGCCACTCATCTTCAGCTTTGTCCACTTTTTGCTTGATTTCCTCATCGCTCAATTTTTTTGTTGAAATATACACCGGTTGCCAAGGGTTGAAACACAAAGTTTGCTTTTCTAATTTTGAAACCTGTTTTTTACCGTTTGCATAAATTTTTATTGTTTTTTCGGGCAAAACAGCCGAAATAGCATCCTTTTCTAAATTAATTTCACCTTTTTTGTCATAAAACATTTCTGCTGAAACATGCAGGTTTCCTTTTTGCCATCCGTCCGGGGTAATCATTGCAAAAAAATCATCTCCTTCGGAAGCTGTTCTAACACGGATATCGAAATTTTCCCAGTGTAATGCCAGATGGGTAAATGAACCATCGGAGGTATGGGCAATGGTATGGACCCTGTCGGTTCCTGCAACACGGTTTCCGGTAAAAAATTCCCTTTGGTATTTACCGGCAATGGTATCTTCGAGGGCAAGTATAATTGCTAATCCATCGGGTAAAAGCACATGTGAAAGAACGCTGCGGTTATCCCAGGTGTTCCAGCCGGACTGCAGCTTTGTTTTTAATTCCTGATAGTTTTTTTCTGGTTCAGATTGCTGCTTTTGAGCCTCAAGCTGAACCCAAACAGCGCATAATAATATGCCAATAACAATGTTTTTTAATTTCATTTTTATGTTTTTAATTAAATATATCAATTTTTAGAGAATCCTGGATGCGCACAGGTACCGGCGGTCCGTAGGTAGACCCGGCATCACGTGGCTCAAGATACCAAACCAGTTTACCCAATTTATTAAGTTCTTCTGGGCATTGGGCAGCGTTAGGGTGGGTTTGTTCAAACTTTTCCAGCATCAGATCGCGGAAATAACGAAGCGTGTCCAGGTATTCTTCTTTATATGCCAGGTTATACCATTCTTTCGGATCATCCTCCAGATCGTACAACTTATGGTAAATACCCGATGGGCCATATCCGGTATGATAATTCAGATCGAGGTCATGATGACCTGTAGTAAAAATGTATTTCCACTTTTTATTAGCTATCATAGCTTTATTATCATGGTAAAATACAGAAAATACATAATCCCTGAAATCTTTTTGCTGGTTTGTCAACACCTTTCTGAAGCTTTTTCCCTGCCAGTCTTCGTATGGTTGCAAACCAAGAAAATCGAGTATGGAAGGAGACAGATCCACCAATTCAACCAGGGCGTCTGTTTTTGTACCCGCGGGAATTCCTGCACCCCTTATGATTAAAGGTGCCTGAATAGCCTCTTTGTACATTGTATGCTTTTCAAACCGGCCATGATCATTCAAATGATAGCCCTGGTCGCTGGTATAAATAACCAGTGTGTTTTCGGCCAATCCCATTTTATCAATCGCCTCCACCACCAGACCCATGTTTTTATCCATATACTCCACCGAGGTATAATAAGATGCAATAATCCCGCGCCTTTCAGCTTCGGTCAGTTCCCGAAACATCTCTGGCACCCAACGTTCGTCTTCAGGCCCCATTTGTGCCAGAGGCAATTTATTGGGATCATAGCTGTTGGCATACTCAATTGGAAAGTTGAAAGGTGAATGCGGTTCATGAAATGCCAGCCAGAGAAAAAATGGTTTATCCTGTTTTTGATTCTCTTGCATAAACTCGATTGCCTGGCGCGCATAGTATGTACCTGTAGCAAATGAATCAAATACTGCTTCCGGCAAATATTCAGGGTTTTTATGAGCCGCCGACCCCGAGATTCTTGTTTCGATTTGTTCGGGGATTTTACCCATCGGGTTTTGTTGAAGCCATTTCCGGTATTGACTTTTTTCAATGATGGTATCAAAACCATAAGTTGGGAATCCATCTTTGTACAAATCGTACCAGATGTGATTATTGAAATGCGATTTTCCAATTAAAGCAGTAGCAAATCCCTCATTTTGCAACACTTCGGCAACAGTAGTATTTCCATGATCGGGGAAAGGCGAAAAAACCAAACTTACCCCCGTAGCATAAGGATATTTACCTGAAAGCATAGATTGCCGGGATGGTGCACAAAGGGGGCTGTTGGAATACACGTTGTTAAACAGCATGCCTTCTTTTGCCAGTTTATCCATATTGGGTGTACGAATGTGCTGATTACCGTAGGTGCCCACCGTTTCGATGCTATGATCGTCGCTGATAATAACAATCACGTTCTTGATCTCATTTTTTTGTTTTTCAGGTTTGTCCGCCGTATTGTTTTTTTTCTGGCATGCAAAAACACCCGTTATCAGCAAAAAGATTATTACAAACTTATTCATCAATTTAAAATTAGTTAAATTTATGGGTCTGATGGAACCTGCATGAAAGGATTTTATTCAGGTTCTTTTGAGAAAATCGTTGCCATGCCCGTTTCATTCTATTGATTTTATTCATTTAAGGCGGCAAGATATCAAAAACAATAGCTGGTTATTTGTATGTTTTGACTTTTTTATTGTATGTTTTGATACAATAGTCCGTCAAACCTGGCTGTAATTTAATCTCGGGTTGTTAATTTATTTCATTCACTTGAAATTGCTTCGTTTCACTCCTAATGACGGGTTTTACTTAAGTTGTGGTGGTTGGGAGGAGGTGTTTTTTTCGGCTTTGCCGAAAAAACACCTGATAACTTAGTTTATTACACACCCTGAACTTCGAGGAATTTAGGTAATTTTGGATTTGTGAATAGTATTTGGATTTTTATAAATAGTGCCAGCAAGAAAACCCCATTATTTTTTCAAAGTGGTTGCAAGAAATCTTCGAGAACAAGGCTTGCCCCTTTTGAAAATCAAGGAGTTTACCTTTTGTAAATGACTGTTTTCAAAAGGGGCGTAACGCAGTTATCGGAGTTTTCTTGCAACCACTAAATAGAAATGCTGGTTAGATTTTGGTAGAAAAAGTCAAGATAAATTTTCCTCAACGAAGCTTGTGCCATATAAAAAAATAAACAACCATGAATTTTTTAAAATATCTAACAATCAGTCCTCAGGATACTGAATTGGGTTTATTTATAACGAACACCGGTTTCAACACGATAAAACCCCATGACAATTATCCTTTTTCCGAACATCCGATTGGATATTTATTTGATTGGAATAAAGGACGGGTGTTGGATGAATTTCAAATCAACTATATAGCAGAAGGAAAGGGCGTTTTTGAAAGTGCATCCGGAAAAAAACTGAAAGTGAATCCAGGAAGTATCATTTTGGTTTTTCCAAATGAATGGCATCGCTATAAACCTGAAAAGAAAACAGGATGGAAGGAATACTGGATAGGGTTCAAAGGATCGATTGCTTATAATATGGAGAATCTTAATTTCATTTCAAAAAGAAAACCAGTTATTAAAATAGGTTTCAATGAAACTGTTTTCAACTTATATAAAAGCTTAATTGAGGTGGTAATCGAAGAAAAGCCAGGTTTTCAGCTAATAGCCTCGGGTATCCTGATGCAAATCATCGGGCAGGTAAATGAAGTGGAGAGTCGGAAATACTTTGATAAGGATGAAATTGAGGAAAACATTCAAAGAGCAAAAATTAAACTGGTAGAAAAATTAGATGAAACCATAAGTCCTCAACTTGTCGCCGACACAGTGAACATGAGTTATTCATCGTTTCGTAAAATTTTTAAACGTTATGTGGGACTTTCACCCAGACAGTATCAAATGCAATCCAAGATAACCAAATCCAAAGAATTATTATGCCTTCCTGATTTGCGAATTAAAGACATAACTTACATGTTAGGTTTCGAGTCATGCTCCCATTTCTCGAAGATTTTTAAAGAAAAAACGAACCTTTCCCCATCTCAGTTTAGAGATATGTCGCAAGGTAAAGAACTTAAAAAAGGGCATCAATAAATTCGAGATGAAATTAATGTTAGTCCGCCAGGATAGCCTATCCAGTCGTTGAGGTCATCAATAGAAATAAGAAGGACATTGGGTTTTTGGTTTTGTTGGGCAATTAACAGGTTCATGGGAAGCATCAACATTATTATGCTGAGTATTAAAGTTCCTTTTACTGTTGAGCTGTTCTTGATTTTTGTTTTCATAAGCGTATTATAATTTAAAATGATTTCTAAATGCAGGAAAACCTCGGAAACATCCAGAGTGATACTCCGCATGAATCTTATAGCCACGATTGCTTGCAATAATTTCAAATTGTATTATTATTCAATAGTCCGTTAAACTTTTATGATGATTAGTGTCGTATTATGCATATAAGGAAGAATATGCTTCTATGATATCATCCCGCGAAGGTCCCCCCGGGAAAAATATTTATTCCTGTACTCCCGGGGTGAGCATCCCATATATTGCTTGAACTTTCTGTTGAAATATGAAACATTATTAAACCCGCATTCAAAAGCAACAGATTCAATATTCCGGGTTGAATATTTTAGCAATTTACACCCCTCCTGCATCCTTACGCGGTAAAGAAAATCGGAAAAATTATAACTCGTGTGGCGTTTGAAAAACTGGAAGAATCCGGATTTGGAATAATGAAACTTTTCGGCCATGGTACTTAGGCGAATATCTTCCCGGAAGTTATTGAAAACGTGATTAAAAACATTATCAAGTATCTCCATTTCTTTGCTTCCCGGCATTTGCACAGGGTATGTTCCGGCCAGGGGTACCCAGCCTTTGAATCGACTAATGATATCCAGTAATTCAAGTACCCCGGTAATTCTTTTGAGACCCTTCTTTCGGCTAAGATCGCGGAGCTTTTGTTCATATATGCCCGGTTCAACGGTATTTTCCAAATATAAACCCGTCATCGATTGATGAAAAAAATCCAGAAATCTTCTGCTCCAGACACCTTGTATCAGACAGTTTTTAATAAGAGACTCTCTGAATTTAAGTACATACCCTAATTGCTTCCCGGAAGTTTTCTCAAACTTCCACTTATGGGGAACATTGGGACCAATTACAGCCATATCGTAACCCTCAAATACCGAAATGGTATTGGAAATAAAGCGGGTTCCCGATGTATTTTTTACAAAAATGATTTCATACTCCGGGTGAAAATGATAAGGATAATCCGCATCAAAAGAGTCTATTTTTTCAATTACAAATTGCTCATCTTCAGCAATATCTACAAACTCAAAATACATAGTTAAGTAAAAAAAAAAATGTTTAACCATCCTGCAGTCGGTAAATCCGGGCTTTACTAATTGATAAAAAATCACCTGTCCGAAAGAAGCCTCAGCAATTAAAACCCTGTTTATCATTCATTTCCATATAGCGTCGCGGATTTTGGATAAAAACAATATTCTCACGATATTATGAATGATATAATCAATATCAAATATAGTTCAACTTTTTGGAATATAGTATCGTGATTTGTTTCTTTTGTTTTCTACTTTTGAAGCTATACATCCAAAACAAAAAACCATGAAAGTATTATTTATAGGAGGAACGGGAAATATCTCGGCCGCTTGTTCACGGCTGGCTCTGGAAACCGGTATAGACTTGTACCACCTGAACAGACGGAAAGCGATTAATAACTTCCCCGGTGTCACCACCCTGGTGGCCGATGTAAATAATCGTGCGGCACTGGAGAAGGCTGTTGAAGGACACACGTTTGACGTGGTAGTTAATTTTATTGCTTTCAAACCGGAGGAAGTACAGCGCGACATCGAAGTTTTTGGCGGCAAAACAGGCCAGTATATTTTCATTAGCTCGGCTTCGGCCTACCAAAAACCTGGTGGTCATCCTGTCATAACAGAATCTACGCCACTTCATAATCCTTACTGGGATTATTCACGCGACAAAATTGCATGCGAGAATCTGCTAATGGATGCATTTCGTGAAAAGAACTTCCCGGCAACCATTGTCAGGCCTTCGCTTACGTACGAAACGGTAATTCCCGTTGCCATTGGCAGCTGGACCGATTTCACCATCATCGACCGCATGCGAAAGGGAAAGCAAGTGGTTATTCATGGCGATGGCACTTCGCTCTGGACAGTAACGCATTCCATAGATTTTGCAAAAGGTTTCAACGGACTGCTTGCCCATCAGCAGGCAATCGGGCACGCGTTCCATATTACTTCAGACGAATTACTTTCCTGGAACCAGATTTATGAAGCTGTTGCCGAGGCGGCCGGAGCAGAGCTGAATGCCGTGCATATGGCATCAGATTGCATTTGCAGTATTGCCGATACCATGGGATGGGAATGGATGCGTGGAAACCTGCACGGCGATAAAGCCCCGAGTATGATTTTCGACAACACCAAGATAAAAAGATTTGTCCCGGGATTTAATGCCACCATACCCTTTAAAAAAGGAATTGCCGATACCGTGAGATGGTTTGACGAAAATCCTGAAAATATCACGATCGATGAAGGAAATAACAACTTCCTTGATGCATTGATCGAGAAACATAACTGCGTGAAATAGCGGTATAATCCAATAACACATGATGTTTTAACACATTTTCCGAAGTACGGTTTACTTCGGTTCATGCAAATAACAACTAAAAAATTTAAGTTATGGTAAACCTGCAATATGCCGGTCTAATTGGCTGTGGTGACTTTTTAAGATGGCTGATTGACGATCTGAACAACAGCAAGAAAATAAAGGTGAAATATACCTACGATTTGAACCCGGAAAAGTCAAAACTAAGGGCCGACCAGCTCAACGCTTCCGTCGCGAAAAGTGCGGAACAAATCTTTAATGATCCGGAGATTACCACCGTTTATATTTTCACCCCTCCATTTGCTCGGGAGGAATTATTCAAAATGGCGGTCGATCACCGTAAAAATATTATTACCACGAAACCTTTTGCCGTGAATTATGATGCTGCAAAAAAGCTTTACAATATGGTAAAAGGCAAGGTGGAGTGTGGCGTTTTTTATGGCCGGGCCGGTAATGCCACTGTCGAAACACTGAAAACCATTTTTGACAGCGGAGAGATTGGTCACCTTGCTATTTACAAGGAAGACTGGTTTCATCATTATCCCACCTGGAACGATTGGGCTATACAACCAGAGAAAAACGGCGGGCCATTCATGGATGCCATGATACATAACCTGAACCGAAGTCGCTACCTGATTGGCGACAAAGTGAAATCGGTTGAGTTTTTTTCTGCCAATTACGCGCAAAAACTGCCATGCAACGACACGGAAACCATGCGGGTTGACTTCGAAAACGGTGCATCTTCGTTTCTCTTTATCACGTGGGCTGCTGATCTTGAAATATTTAATCCGGATGCCAACGAACGTGAACACATTGGCATCAACCACATGATTACCAGTCAGGGGTGGTTCGTGACCCTACATGAAGATGAAGAAAGACCAGTGATTAGAGCAAAAAAGAACAAAGAAACAAAAGAATGGCCCATTGAACCATTATCGCTTACACCCTACGACGATTTCGTGGACAGGATTGAAAAAGACCTGCCACAGAATCACAGCATCGAGATGGCCATGGAGGATATGCGAATCATGGAATAGTGGTACTCCTGTATACCTATAGTGTCATGTCGTCATGTAGGGAACTTTTTTCGGATTGCCATAACATCCCAAATCACCATAGCCCATATCATCCGCGAAAAAGAGGATGATATTGGGCTTGTCCGTTTCTTGTCCGGTTTTATTCTTTTTATCCGGTGCTGTGTTACATGCAGCAATAAGACTTACTGCAAAAAGAAGAAGTAATTTTTTCATGTCTGGATTATAAGATATACCATTGATCAGAATAATGAATTTTCACAAGAGAACCAACAAGCAATTGAATTAAGCAAAGATAATCAATGTTTTTTCTTCATGAAAAGCGACTGATCAATACCCCTTATGCCCCACATCCAAAGGTTCGCAGAACCAGGCTAATTTTTCATCATCCGACAAATTTTCGGGTAGTTCATCTGCTTTGGGATGGGTTTCTACAAAGCGCTGAATCATGAGGGTTTTCAGAGAATCCACAACGGGTTGCATCCCGGGTGAATTTGAAAGATTGGTGGTTTCAGCGGGGTCTTCTTCCATGTTATACAGTCTGTAATGCAACCCGGGCGCACCATTCCCGGTTTGGTAACCAAGCGCCAGGTCTTCTTTGCCGGTGGTGTATATCAGTTTCCATTCAGGTGTGCGTATCATCGCTTTGTTGTCGGGCAAAAATTCACAAAACACATGATCGCGGTGATGATCGGTTTCTCCTTCCAATAGTGGCAACATGCTTTTCCCCTGCGCCGTGGGCATGGACTGCACACCAATTACATCAAGCAGTGTTGGCACAAGGTCAATATACTCCACCATCTGATCCATTTTCCGGTTTTCACCAAATCCGCGAATGATCAGCGGTGAATTAACGGATTCCTCCCACATGCTGTGCTTCTCAAAACGTTTATGGTGATGCAGCATGTAGCCATGGTCGCCAATGTAAACAATAAGGGTGTTTTCGCCCAAACCCATCTCATCCACTGCATCTGTGATCAACCCGATGTTTTTATCAAGATATTCCACTGATGTGTAATAGGAGCGAATTACTCCCAGTTCATCCTGTTTTTGCATATCCCGGAAAATTTCAGGCACATGTTTATCGTCTTCGGGTGTTCCCTGCGGATAGGGCAATCGCGATACCGGATTGTAATATCCCTGGTATTCCACGGGAAAATTGAAGGGAGCATGGGGTTCATGAAAGCCTACCCAAAGGCAAAACTTACTGTCTTTGTTTCTTTCTATAAAATCAATGGCAGTATTGGCATAGTATGTCCCCTGATCAAATTCATCAAATTTCCCGGAAGTGGCCGATTCGGCATTGAGCCACTCTTCAGGCGGGGCATGATTACTCCAGGGAGGACGCACCCTGATTGAATCCGGAAGTGGTGGCTGATCTGCTTCCGAAAGAAAGTCACCGTAATCCTTCCCCAAAACTTCCATAAAACCATGGCTGAGGTCATTGTTAAAATGGGTTTTGCCCACCACCCCGGTTACGTATCCGCGCTCCGATAAATGGTCGGCAATCGTTACCTGTTCTTCAGGGAAGGGGGTGGAAAGCAGGTTGACCCCCGTGGCATGGGGATAGCGGCCGGTCAGGATGGACTGACGGGAAGCAGAGCAAATGGGTGAGTTGCAATAGGCTCGGGTAAACCATGTACCCTGTTGAGCCATTTCGTCGAGGTTGGGGGTACGCACCACATCATTCCCATAAACACCCATCACATGGTTGGCATGATCGTCGCCAATAATGAAAACGATGTTTTGGTAGTTTTGGGGTTTAGCATCGTTATTGGCATTTTGCGATGGTTTATTCCCGGAGTTACAACTTACCGTAAGGGCCAGTCCGCCAATGGTTAGGGTTTTTATAATGCTTGTATTTATCATTTCTTCGGTATTTAGTGCTTGCAAGAAAACGTCAATTGCGGCGTTGGGCTTGCCTTCAAAACAGTCATTTACGAAAAGTAAACTCCTGTTTTTCAGGCTTCGCCCGCCTTGCACTTGACGCTTTCTTATCAAGCACATCTAAAAAACATTAGTTTTCTTGCTGACACTATTTAACTTATTTTTTCTGCTAAAAAGTATAACTTCCTGAACCCAGTTCAAAAACATTGTAACCGTCTTCTTTCCGAACGGGCTTTTGTTTTGTAGCGTTGGCTGCTTCGGGAACATATACCGTAGCTGTTGTATTCACCGGAATTTCTACATGTAATTTCAGTTTCCCGCTTTCTTTTCTCCATTCCGATCGAATGGTTCCGTAGCCCGTTTCATAGGATGATTTCACAAAGCTAAGGCTGTCAACAATCACGGGTTTGATGTAAAAATGCTTAAACCCGGGATGGTTGATATCCGGTTGAATACCCGCCAGATACGCGAAAAACCATTCATTGACAGAGCCAAGATTAAAATGATTGTGCGAGGCAAAATCATCGCCCATGTAGGCGTTCCATGCCTCGGTCATGGTAGTAGCTCCATGGTCAATAATACGTCCCCACGAGGGATAATCTCTTTGGGTTACCATTTGATAAATCAGATCATTATTTCCATGCCGGGCCAATTCAGGAAATAGCAGTGTGGTGCCCAGAAATCCCGTACTAAAATGCTTTTCATAATCATGAATATCAGCAACAATATTATCCATTACCTTTTGCCGCAGGTGATCGGGTGTGACATTGAAACTTAAAGGCAGTACATTCATAGTTTGAGAACCCGTGGAGTAGGTGTTATTTTCAGGGTTGAAGTAATTGGCATTGTAGGCTTTAGCTATTTCTACGGCAAGTGAATCATAATGAAATGCAGCACTTTCTTCACCAATAATTCCGGCAATTTCGGCCAGTTTCTGGGTGCTGTAAAAGTAGTAGGCTGTTCCAAATGGCTCTGAGGGTGAAGGTTCAACTGCCAGCCAGTCGCCCCAGCCTTCTTTTTTATAAAGATTATTTTCACTACGCGAACGCATATCTTCAACGTGTTGCTTCATGGCATCGTAGTGGTTGGTGAGAATGGACGTGTCGCCGTAGAATTTGTATAATGTATAAGGCACTTTTATGCATGCATCGGCCCAGCCCGGGGCACCCAGGTTGCTGCCATACTCAAATGCCCCACGGGTAGGCGAGTAATCGGGCATGTGCCCGGTTTTTTGCTGGCTGTCTTCCATATCGTACACCCACTTATCAAAATATTTATCCACTTTCATGAAATAAGAAGCCACCTGGGGGATGTTTCCGGCATCGGCCATCCATCCAAGGCGTTCATCGCGCTGGGGACAATCGGTAGGCACAGCATAAAAATTGCTACGGAAGGTCCAGAGTTCATTCTGGTAAATTTGGTTGATAAGCGTGTCGGAACACTCAAAATGCCCGGATACAGGGATGTCTGTATGTATTACCCGGGCCAGGATATCATTTTCTGAAAGGCCATCGGGATACCCGTAGATTTCTACCCATCGAAAACCATGATAAGTGAAATGAGGTTCTAACCATCCGGTTTCGTCTCCCGCGAGCAGGTATTTGTTGATGCTTTTGGCCGTTCTCAGATTGCCCAGAAACAGAGACCCATCCGGGTTTTGCAACTCGGCATACTGAATAAATATCTTGTCGGAAGGGGTTTTCGGGGCTTTAACTTTTACCCATCCGGCCATGTTTTGTCCAAAATCAACAATATAGGAACCGTATTGGGTTTTTGTGATTTTATGAGGTGAGAGTTCCTCGGTAACTCTTATGGGTTCTGCCTGTTGTGCTACCAGGGGAACATCATATTCGATTGTTTTTACGCTGCTCCAGTTTGCATCATCAAAACCCGGTTTTGTCCATCCATCACTTTGCCTGTTGAAGTCATACACTTCGCCATGGTAGATGTGGTTCATCATAACAGGAGAAGGGTGCGATTTCCAGGTTTCGTCGGTAATGAAGTATCGCGTTTCACCATCCGTATCCAGAATGGTCATTTGTAAATTCGCTTTCAAAAGTGAGTCGATCCCCTCCTGTTTAAAATTTCGAAGATGAAATTCCCACCAACTGTTACCCAGTAAAATCCCAACAGCATTTTTGCCGGCAGAAAGGTAATCAGAAACATCATAGGTTTGATATTCAACGCGCTGATCAAACTCAGTCCATCCCGGCGTGAGCAGTTGATCATCTACTTTTTGTCCATTAACAAACAGCTGATAACTACCTAATCCGGATATGTTTACAATTGCCGAACGCGTGCTGTTATTTAATTCAAACTCTTTACGAAGCATGATGGAGCGTGGCCCTTTTGCAGGTTCTTTCCCGGGGTTTTGTGGTTGCACGGTAACCGCCTGCTGCCAGTTTTCATCATAAAAAAACCGGTTGTACCACTCGGCTGGGGCCGGTATGGGAGCCGATTTCCAACTATTATCAGTAGCAATGAAACGGTGAGTGCCATCCTGATATTCAATATAAATGCTGCCGGAAATTACCGGATTGTTGGCGGGCTTGTCCGTAGCGTGAATAGCAATCGTATTCTTACCTGTACGAAGAAAGAAGTCAAGATCGATCTCATGCATGCCCGGCCAGTGCTGGCATTTCTTCACCAGGCGGTCGTTTACATAAACGTCTGTCTTGTCAGGGCTGCTCAATCTCAACTGTGCCTTCGAGATGTTTTCGGCATTATCTAATTGAAAACTTTTACGGTAAAATGCTTCCCCCATGTTTTCTTTTCCTGTACCTATCCATTGGCCGTATTGCCATTCAGGGGCATACTCGTCAGGAAACCAGGCACCGATCCATCGTGCTTTCCAGTCATCGGGACTTAAAATGCCCGTAACAAAATAGTTTGTTTCACTCCACGCGGAAGGTTGATTTTGTTTGTCCCATACTTTTACTTTCCAGAAATATTCTTGGTTAGATTGTAATGGTTTTCCCTGATAAGAAACATATCGCGACTGCTCCGTTTTTATTTTTCCGGAATTCCATACATCAGCATTTTGCTCCGTGAGTGCATTTTCTGATGTTGCTATTAAAATTTGATAAGCGGTTTGTCCCTGATTTTGCTCATCGGATCTCATTTTCCAGGCAAAGCGTGGTTGCTTTGCATCTATTCCTACCGGGTTAAAAAATGATTCGCACACGGGATCATAGATACTAATTTTATTTTGATCTCCTGAACATGCTGTAAACATGATAAAAACAATAACGGTGTACCATGTTATATTTTTTTTATATCTTTTCATAGTAATCATATTATCAGTTATAACTCCATTCTTTTTTCCATTCAATAGCCAATGAGTCGCCATGAATCTGAATGGGCAGCCATACATTTGTGCTCGATGGTACATCTAATGGCTCCCATCTGTCTGCCACAAAAATATAAATTTCTTTTTCCGGCAAATAAAGAATATTACGCCCTTGCGCATCAAAAGTAGTTTCCATGTCTTTTCCAATACAAGGGTTTCCTTTTATTTCATAAGGGCCATGAATATGATCAGCAACAGCATATTCAGCTGCATTGGGATGATAACCCGTTGTCCCCGATGCAATTATGAAATATCTTCCGTTTGCTTTCATAATAGCCGGGGCTTCCCTGCCTTCCGGAGGTCCCTCGTTTGACCAGTGCCAAGAGTATTTGCCAGTTAACCCGAGATAATCATCAGTTAAATCTGCAATAACAATATTTTTATGTGCGGAATTAAATATCACATATGCTTTTCCATTTTCCTGCCAGAGGGTAAAATCACCCGCGTGTGGGATGCTATCATTAGGAAGCACTTTATGTTGGACCCTAAAAGGGCCAAATGGATTATCCGCGGTGGCAACGCTTATACCCATTGCCTTATATCCTGCTAACCCCATTTTTGTCCATAAAACATATTGTCCTGTTTTTGGGTTTTTTATCACGTATGGGTTTCCCAGTTCATTGTCACAATAATTGTAATCATTGCTATCCGGGGTACAAGGCAAAACCATTCCCTGGTTGGTCCAGTTGTATAGATCAGTAGAAGTATAACACCGAAAACCATCAAAACTTGAGGCAATTTCTTTGTCATGTACCTCCCCGTACCAATAATACGTTCCATCTTCATAATAAATACTGCCACCATGGGCATTTATGAGGTTAGAATCGGTGTCGTACCATGGTTGGCCGGGATAAAATATTTTTTTTCTGCGGTTCTCTTTTTTTTGTACACTATTGCTTGAACTAATCAAGACAATAGATAACAGAACAGTAAATAAAATGTTAGTACTCTTCATTTTAATTAATTTTTAAAAGACTTTTTTCAATGATTAGCATCGGCGAGTCATAAACCGGAATATTTTTAAACGTGTAATGTGTTCCGTTTTTCTGGTAATTTTTATCCGGAATTTCATAAACCATCCCTGTTCTTAAATCTACCAAAACCGGGCGGGTGAAATTTCCGCCGGGGAATGTAAAATCAAGGTTGGTAGTTTCAAGGCTATCGGTAGGCCATTCATCGCAAAACCAAAAGGCAACAGCCTGAAAACCGGATAAAAAATGGCTGAAACCATAAACAGACAATTCTCTTTTGCTTTGGCATTGATAAGAATAGTTCTGAACAGGTTCAAGTGTAAAAGCAAAAACGGACGACAAATGCTGAAAAGCAAAATACGATGGTTTTAAATATGCCACGGTACGGTCTTCATTGGCTTTTATCAACCCTTTGGTGTTCATGGTTTTGAACATATCGCCTTTCCCGTAAGCATAGTTCATATCCATAATACCAAAATAACTGGCCGGGATGCCATGTCCCCAGTCGCTGAGCATGCGGCGTAACAACCATTTTGCCTGTTTTAGCTCTGTCCATTCCCATTTTCCCAAAGCACCGGAGGAGCCCTGTACGGAAGGTGCGCCCTGCTCACCCTGGCGAAGTGTGATGTCTGGTGAATATTTTTTCACAACATCGTGCAAAATAAGCGGGGAAAAAACAATTTCTTTTTCGTTGAGACGATAAGGTGGCTGATAGGCTTGTGCCGGCAAAAAATAATAGCCGTGAAAAGTAATTTCATCAACCAGGTGCAGTTTATCGCGCTCTTTCAGAAAGGCCAAAAAATCATCGATGTATTCAGGTTTCCCTGGAAAAGCAAGTGAAAGGGCATAGATTGTAGCATCCGGTATTTCCTTTTTAATGATTTCAGCCGTGCGGATAAAAAGTTTGGCATACTCTTCAGCCGGTGTTTTCTCGGGATGGATATCCGGTTCGTTCCATACTTCCCATATTTTCACCCTGCCGGCATACCTTTTTGCCATAGCCCTTACCCAATTGTCCCACGCATCTAATGCTTCTTCGCTTCGTGGCATTCCGCCGCCCAGCTTTGCTTCACTGCCATAAATGGCATTTCCATAAGATGTTTGCAGCCAGGGTTCCACGCCACTGGCAATTACCCCGTCAATAATTTCATCCAACCATTCAAATTCATACACTCCTTTTTGCTTTTCGCATTTTTCCCACCCGGCCTGCAGGCGTATCTTTTTCGCGCCAAGCGGGGCAAGATATTCCTTCCAGTTTTCAAAAACAGTATAGTCCCTGTCCATGGTCTCCCCGCCAACCGACCAGGGGGAGGCCGCTATTTCGTGAGACGAGCGGGGTTGTATTTTGCCGGTTTCGGGGAAATTTTCTAATTGACAAAATGCTGTTTGAATGATAAAAACAAAAACAATACTTGTGATTGTGGTTTTCATTGTGTGGTAAAATTAATTATCTTGATTATTTATCTTGAAATTCTTCAATTTTTCCATTGCAACCAGTTTTGTATCCAAATTTTTTATTGTATACGTGGCTGGGCAAAAATTCATCTCCGCGTTTTGTTAGCTCCTGCTTTAAAAGATTGGCCAGATGTGCCTGAATATCTGATACAGCGGGATCATTAACCAGGTTATTTTGCTGAAACGGATCATAAAGATTATCGTAGAGAAACCATGCTCCGCTCATTTCTTCCACGTAAGTATACCGTGGTGTACGGATTGCACGGTATTCCCTGCCACCAACACCCCGGTTCCATTTCCCGAAAGGATGCACAAACTGAATAAATGCGCCCTCGGCAGGCGGTTTTGAACCAGTTATATATGGTTCTAAGTTATATCCTTCCACGCTTTCGGGGATTGGAATGTTGCACAGCGCTGCAAGTGTTGGAAAAACATCGGGCGAATTCACGGGAAAATCCATTTCTTGTGGTCTATGACCGGGAATTTTCAACAGGAAAGGAACCCGTATGCTTTCATCAAAAGGCACTTGTTTGTCATAAAAACCCTTTGTTCCAATCATTTCACCGTGATCGGAAAGAAAGAGGACAATGGTGTTCCTGGTTAAGTCAAGGCTTTCTAATTTGTGCATAATCTGGCCAATGCAATCATCAATGGCCGTGCAATGGGCATAATACCCGCAAAGATTAGGACGGGTATCAATATGTCGCCAATCTGGTATATTGGGTGGCAAAACAAGGTTTTCAGGTTGATACATTTCCTGGTATTTTTCAGGAGCCGTAAGGTAGGGCGAATGGGGTGGACCGTACGATAAAACAAGGAAAAATGGATGATTGCCCTGCTGTTCCATATATACAACAGCCGAATCGGTTTGTGGAAAAGCATCATAGCCCTCCCATGTGTGTTTTTGGTTGTTCTCATCAAAGTAGATAGATGAGTTGTAATCGTGGGTACATTCCAATACTTTCCAATAGTCAAAATTGTGCCGTCGTTCTTTAGGGATGGGGTCTTGCCTGCCATGCCCGTCAACATGCCATTTGCCGATATATCCTGTATTATAGCCTGCATCTTTAAAGGTTTCGCCCATGGTGACTGCCTCCGGAGAAAGCCGCGCATCGTTGATGTAAACACCTGTTGAGAGCGGGTATTGCCCGGTGAGTATGCTTGCTCTTGCCGGTGAACATGCCGGACACACCGATACGGCATTTTTGAAATTGATACTCTCAGATTCTAACTGGTTAATGTTTGGTGTTTTCACATTGGGGTCGCCGGCATAGCCAAAGGCCTGGGCACGCCACTGGTCGGTCATGATTACCAATACATTGGGTTGTTCTGTTTTTTGGGCTATTCCATGCAACGACGGCATGAACAGAGCCAGACATGAAATTATAGTTTTGTTTATCATCTTAATTCAGGTTTAAACAAGTGTCGCATTCCCATTCCCGGTTCCAGGCATTTACTTCGTGCCAGGGCAAAACTCCGGTTCGGTCTGCCCATTGTTGCCATTTCCTCTGCAATTCATGTGCTTTTTCAGGATATTTATTGATTAAATTAGTGGTTTCCCCCCGGTCGTTTTCCAGGTTGAAAAGGAACCATTCGCATTGCATCTGGTGTTTGTTTTCACGAATAAAAACCAGTTTCCATTTACCATCACGTATGGCTTTATGCCCCTGGTGTTCCCAGCAAAATGTTCTTTTTGTGTCGGGTTTGTTTCCGTTAAAGAGGGGTACAATGCTTTTTCCTTCGTGTGGTGTGGTTGGCTGATCATTATGTTTCCCGGGAAATTCCGCACCTGCCAGTTCCAGGCATGTTGGCATCAGATCCATGATAATGCCGGTATTTTGTTTGTCAACAATTGGATTTGGGATGTATTTGGGGCTATAAGCAATAAAAGGCGTAGCAATTCCGCCTTCTGCAGTCCACGATTTGAACAGCCAAAACGGCGTATTGCACATATTTGCCCACGATGGACCAATGCCATCAAACGAACCCGGCAAACCGATTTGAGCATCCGGATCGCGGCGGTTTTCGTACCGGTTATACACATCCCAGTTATCAGCACCATTGTCGGACAAAAACATGATGATTGTATTGTCCAGTTTGCCCCTTTTTTCAAGGTCTTTAATTATTTCACCAATGCCTTTATCCATGTGTTCCACCATGGCAGCATGCGTAGCCATACGGCGTGTCCATTTGTTTTTTTCGGTTTCTTCAAGTGTTTTCCAAACGGGGGTTACGCCTTCTTCAAAATAGGGTGCTGTTAATTTCCATTTCTCAGGAATGAGGTCCATTTTCCGCATTTTCTCGTAACGCTTTTGCCTTACGGGTTGCCAACCGTTTTTATACACGGGCATATAGCGTTCAATGTCTTCAGGAAAAGCCTGAACCGGAAAATGGGGCGCCGTGTAGGCCAAATACAAAAAGAATGGCTTGTTTTCCGGGGTTTCGTTCATAAACTGAATGGCATGTTCAGTAAAGGCATCGGTTATGTATTTCCCGTTGGATAATTCAGTCAGGGTATCATTTAACCAGAGTTGGATTTTTTCATCGTCATAATTAAAATAGTGTCCGCCGGTATTTTTACCATACACTTTATCAAAACCGTGTTCCATCGGGTGATGCTCAGGCTTATCGCCCACGTGCCATTTCCCAATGTGAATAGTTTCATAGCCATTGTTGCCGAGCACATCTGCAATAGTAGGTACATTATCTGGGAAGTACCCTTGGTAAGCCTGCACATGCTCGCCGGAGGGCTGGCGCGTTAGTCCGAACGACATGTGCCCGATGCCTGCCTGCGCCGGATATAACCCGGTAAGCAATGAAGCCCTGGACGGACAGCAACGTGCCGCATTATAGAACTGTGTCATTTGCAAACCCTCCCGGGCCATTTTGTCCAGATGGGGCGTATTGATTTCACTCCCATAGCAGCCTAAATCAGAATAGCCCATATCATCGGCCAGTATAATGATGATGTTGGGCTGAAGGTGCCTATCGCCGGAAGTTGATGGATCAGGGTTATTGCATTGATTTAACAATAACAAGCCAGGCACTGCAAGTAATGATGTTAAATTTCTAAGTGTAATCATAAAATTTAAAATAATTTGGACATGTTTACCCCTTCTTTTATCTCATGGGGTTGAGCATTCAAGATATCCCGACCTGGTTTTTCGGAGAGGGTACCGGCCGTTTTCAGGGTTATAATACTGTCACCCCTGCCGGGGCTTGGGTTGTTGATTTCCTGAGTGTCGTATTACCATACTGTCGCCCTTGCCAGGGCTTTATTAGTAAGTGCTATTGAAAAATACCCCCTTTTGAATTCATGAGCCCGGTCTAAAAAGCATCTTTATTTCCAAACTCTTCGTTGTTTAGGGTGTGTAATAGGCTTGTTTAAATATAATGGTTTTTTGAATGGCAAATATTACACACCCTGAATTTTTGCATCCTCATTAACAATCAGTTCACTCCGGTACAAAAATTTAAAACGCCTCGATTTTGACAAAAATATACCTTTTTATACCGCACTCATTCATAACTTTTTTGTTTTGTTGGGTAAATTTATGGATGAATGAGCAGAAAATAGTCCTCTCGTGTAACGTCGGACTTATTTTTTCAGGTATTTTTTTCGGTACTGGGCCGGTGTCATGCCTGTATTTTTCTTAAATACAGCATAAAAGGAGGATTTTGAATTAAAACCAGCGTCAAAGCCAATGCCCATTAAATTATGCTTGTCATAAGTCGGGTCTTTCAACATTTTTTTGGCTTCGTCAATGCGGTATTGGTTGAGGTAATCAAAAAATTTGTTCCCGGACAACTTATTGACAGCCTGCGATAAATAATTTGGGTGTACGTTAAGTGTTTTTGCTACATCATCCAAAAGAACGGCTTTTTGTTTATATGGTTTTTCTTTTTGCATGTATTGCTCAAGTTTAGCATAGTAGGCCTTTAGTTCGTTTTCAGGTAGATTGGATGTTGCGTATTTGGGTTTTCTTTTCTCTTTTTTTTGCAGAAAAATGATAACGATTATTCCGGTGGAGGTTAAAATCAGAACTATAAACGCAAGGAACCAATTATTTTTTTGTTCCTGAATGACAATCTCTAAAGAGTAGGGCTGTTTTGCCCATGTTAAATCCTGGTTGCTGGCAATAAATTGGAAGGTATATTTTCCTGGTGGCAGGTCTCTGATAACAGCAAGCCTGTCTTTGCCATTGTCTGTCCATTTGTTACTTATCTCCGGAATCCGGTATTTGTACCTGATGTTCTCAGTGACAATTAAACCTGATGTTTGCATCCATATTTTGATATTGTTTTCGGAGGCATCCAACTGAATTTTTTCCTGTCCCTGAATTTTTCTTTCATCTGCCATTATTTTTTTTATGGATAGAACAGGGGGGACAGTATCGTATCTGATGCTATCAGGAGAAAATTGGAATAAACCGGTTTTGGCACCAAACATCATTTCGCCATTGTTTTGAAAACTCCCATAACCAGGAATAAATTCAAGGGGTGGAATTCCATAGTGCTCATCCAATACCATAAATTCATTGTTTTTTTTATTGAACCGACATATGCCAATCGAGGTGCTTAGCCACAAGAATTTGTCGTTCCTGTCAGGCAGGATGGTATAAATAATTTCTGTTTTAAGTTGTGGAAAAATATGGTGTTGCACAAAGCTATCCCGTTTAGCAATGTATTCGTTTAACCCGCCGTTGGTTCCTATCCAAACCTTTTCATCCGCGTGTATACAGTTAACGAATCCCATTGATAGGTTTGAGTTAATTCCCCCAATATAATGCTGGTATTCACCTGAACGGGAATAATATTTTATAAGGCCTTTTGTCCAGGTGCCTATCCAGGTAACAGAGTCATTTTCCTGCTCCAAACAGCTAATATCGCCGGGAAACATGGACTGGAAAGTATCGGGCACCATACTGAGAAAGCTGTTGTCATCGCTATCCCTGCTAATGAATTCGTTTGGCACAAAGCAATGACGCGGAAACTGGTAAGGGTAAGCCGATTCATAAAGAAAACTTTTATTGGTACCAATCCAGTTTATGCCAAAAGGATCATTGTAAAATTCCCTTATGTGCAGGTATTCCTCCAGGCTCTGGTGTACATTATTATCCATTACATCATAAACCAAAAGTCCATTTTTAAACGACCCCATTCTTACCTGGTGTTGCCGGGTTTGTTGTATGGTGTATAGTTGCCCTGTGATGTCAAAATCCAGTACCGCAAAAGCTTTTGCGCTTTCTTTATCAGCATGAAAAAGCCCATTATTCCAGCTGGCGGCAAAGATATTTCCTTGTTCATCAAAACATAGGTCTTTAAACAAAGCATTTTCGGTATTAGCCGTACTGATCATTGAAAAAGTGCCTTTTCTAATGTCAAAAACCTGAATACTGCTTTGGGTACCCAGGTAAATCAGCATGTCTTCTGTTAAAAGGCAGGAAGGGTATTGCGCTATTCCGTACTTAGGCAGGGGAATATACTTTTTTTGTTCGCTTGTTTGGCAGGAATATTTTATTAAACCTGCATCAGGTAGAGCTAACCAGATGTTACCCAAGGTGTCTTCAACCATGTCGTCGATACGCGTTTTATCGTTGAATGAAGGTTGCAGGTTAATTTTTTCAAAGCTATTATTTTCAGAATTGTATTTGTTTAAACCATTGCTGGTGCCTATCAATAGTTCATTGTTGTTGGTATAGTGCAAACAATTAATGTGATTATTGGAAAGTGACCCCGGATGGTTTGCAGCATGCTGAAAAAGTTGTGTTTCATAGCCATCGAAAAGTAAAAGTCCGTTAGTGGTGCCAATCCACAAAAAGCCTTCAGGGGTGCGGCAAAAACAATTCACAATGATATTTTCATAAGCCTTCCCATGCTCAAGCTCATGAATATCATCATTACAGATGGCACCTGAATTACCAGACAGTAATAACCAGAACAAAAAGATAAATTTAATTTGGCAGTTCATTCCAACTAATTTTAACCTACCTTATACATAAACCAATTAACTTTCTTTATTTAAGGTAGTTGCTTCTAATTTTTATGTATTGCCCTAAAAAGGAAAAAGTCTCTCTTTTAGGAGGGCTGCATTATTCACAAATAATCTATTCCGATGTCCAACTATCGGCAAAATACAACCGTCCTCAATAAAATGGATTTGAAAATAATTAATACGGTTATTATAATATTTTATGGCCGTATTGAACTCGAAAAATTGCTCGTTTCATTATTTCCTTCATCCATTTTATCTGCGGTTGATTGTATTTCTTGATATTTGAACATCTCATAACGATAATTCATGAATAAAGCAGTTTAAGAAAGTAAAGATACTTTTTTTGAGAAAATTGCTGGATGAAAAGACATTCAATAATTAACCATAAGCGAATCATATGGTTTCATACCAGGTTGGGTTCAATCATGCAATATTTAATATGATTATACTATTTAAATATTATTGAATAGGTTGGATAATATTCAAGGCCTTTTTCGGACCACAAAAGGATTAATCTATTATTAAAAATTCTCCTTTGTGTAGCCATTCTTTTAAATTGACCTTTTATATTTGAGACTTTTATTTCCCTGCTAAATTTTCCATTCATTGTATATACTATCATGTTTATGTCTTCATTGCGCTTACCATTAACAGGAACATCATGTTTAGCTTTTATGTAGTATATTAAATAATGGGGTATCTTATCAACTCTCGCAAAGCAACTCAAACGCATGGTTTTCAGGTGGATATAAAAATATAATAAAAAAATACAATATATCTAAATTACAATAACTCCTGTTTCTTCAATGGAAATAACTGAATACCCCAATTGTAATATTAACTAAAAATGTATTATTGATAGAGATACAAATAATAAGAAAAACTTCTTAATGTTCTTCATTTTAATTTATGTTACTATGTTCATTACTTTAATCATGTTAAATCTGCTTCTTTTATTGAAACCTGCTCAGGAAGTTTGTTTTTTCTCGCCGCTATGGCAGAAACTTTTCCGGCAGCCTCGCCCATGGCAACGGCATTTCCCGTAACCCTGTAACTACTGTGGGCAATAAAGTCACCACTTATACAGCGCCCCGCCATCATTAGCCCCGATACATCTTTTGCTATCAAAGAACGCAAAGGAATATCGTAAGGTTGAGCCTTGACGCCTTCATCATAACTTCTACCTTTCTTTTTTACATTTTTTTCTTCATTAACGCGTGTAGTTGAATGTACATCAACAGGAAAAGTTACACGGCAAATTGCGTCTTCGAAACTAGCTCCCTGTATTAGGTCTTCACTGGTCAGGGTATAAAGTCCATGTATTCGACGGCCTTCCCTTACCCCAATCTGCTCTGCGGTTGCCACTAAACGAATGTCGTTCCAAACACCGCCATGCGATTTTAGGGCGTTTATTATTTTATGCAGTTCTGACCTTGCGGACAAGGTTGCTTTGGTCACATCACGAGCATCAAATCCCTTGTATTCATATTCATGATTGGCCATCATCATATAAAGATCTTTGCTTATGGGATACAGACCAGGTTTTTTATAGGACGGAATATGACCACCACTTTGAATAAGCTCTGCTAACCTGTGTTTTGAATTCTGTCCTTTGTCACCAGCATATCTCACGTAAGGTTCTATCTCATCGAAATGAACACCTGAAACCAAAGCCAACATACTCATGGGTTGCCATTGTCCTATTGGGCTGCCAAAATCAAATCCACAACCGGCCAGGGCAGCCATGTCCCCATCACCGGAAGTATCGATAAAGACCTTACCCCCCCAGGCCTGGCGGCCTGATTTTGATTCGGTAATTACATGGGTAAGTAAATTTTTATCATTTTTAACTACATCTACCACGCTTGTATGAAACAAGATATCAACACCAGATTCCAAGCACATTTCTTCTAATAGGAGCTTCATTTTTTCTACATCAAAGGACAAAATATTTCCTGTTGGCAATTCGCATTGGGCATCCATTTCTACCAAGCGCTTCCTGATTTCTGCCATTATACCGCCTTTGTTGGACTGGTCCAAAATCCAGCTTAACAAACCGGCTGTCCATACGCCACCCAAACAACCATGAGCTTCGAGAAGCAATATTTTAGCCCCCGATCTTCCTGCTGAAATAGCGGCCGCTATACCTGCCGGACCAGCGCCCCCTACAACGACATCGTATTTGTCGATTATACGGGTATTTTTGTTCTCTTTTATAATGTCCGGGTTTTTCTCATGTCCGGTATTACCAAGCGATGAAAATGATGAAGTGCCTATCAGGGCGGCCCCTATAGAACTTGCTGTTATAAATTTTCTTCTATTCATTGTTATTTATCTTCAAATTCGTATCTTAAAATTAATTCCAAATATAAAAAAAACCAATATTTCTTCTGTTTGGCAGTTTAACAGTTTTTTTAACCGTTAAATATTACGGCAAAATATTATTAATCGAAAAATTAAAGACTAGCCTACTAGCTATTCGTTGTTTTGAATTATTCTAATCTGGTCTTGATGTACTTCGTTGGCGGTGCTTAGCTTCTTATCTGCTTCATGCGTTAAATTATTCCACAAAAGAATTTTTTCTGTTCCCGAGCCCATTACACCAATAAAATTTCCTGTTTTTTTATTCGCGATGCAGTGACGGATTAAAACGTCCTGGCAATTGTTCAGTTGAATGGCGGGATAATCACTTTCAACCAACCCCTGGCGTGCTTTGAACTTGGATACTTCCGCTTGTTCCACGTTTTCCATGGAAAGTGCGCTTTTCCACAAAGGCTCAGGATTTTCCTCATCCCATTGAACATAGACATCTTTTATGGTAATACCTTTCGCCTCTTTTATTTTTATGGCATGATCCGTCCGTTTGTCAATCTCCGATTCAGGGTTCATAAAGAGCTGGACGTTTTGAATGGTGACATTTTCTATTTCTTTATTTTCAAGACCCACTATCCGGTTATAACCTTCAATATGGGCGGTAATGTTTTCAAAGCGCACGTTTTTTATTTTTCCGATTTTGGAATCGGGGTTCCGCTTAAGGACGACCAGGCGGAAAGCCTCTCCATCGCCCCACCATTCCAAATGGTTCCGTTGCCCGTGAATCGTGATATTTGAAAAGAGTACATTTTCAACCGTGCCTCCATCGCGCACGATGATGCCAAGCCCACGGTTTGCTTTTCGCACGATACAGTTGGTAAATTGTATATTTCTAAAATCACCATGCGATTCTGTACCTAATTTTAATCCGGCCGAAGATGACTGAACAATGCAATTATTGATCGTAATGTTTTCACAATCCCTGTATTCGCCTAATTTATTGGTGCTTTTCAAGCAAATGGCATCATCCCCGGTAAGAATCACACAATTGTTGACTACCACTTCGCGGGATCCATCAATGTCCAGTCCATCAGAATTGACACCAAATTTTGGATCGGATTCAATGTACAAGTTGCTCACGAAAACGCGGTTGCACCACTGAATGTGAACACCCCAATTGGGTGAGTTGATCACTGATATACCATCCAGGTGCACGTTTTCGCAATCAATCAGGTAAATGAGACTGATTTTCGGTGGCAGGCAATAAGCCCGTTCCATGGGAATCCCATGTTTTTCTGCATTTTTTTGTTCCCATTCAATAAAAGTATCGATTTCTTTCAGGGGTTCCCAGCTATGTTGGGGTTGCCCTTGTATGGTACCTTTGCCCGTTATGCTAATATTTTTTAATCCTATGGCAGAGATGAGCACCCCGGATTTAGCCCCAACAGTATTGTCAACGAAGGTTTCTTTTTTGTAATCTTCTTCTTTCCCGCTTGCCCATAAAGTGGCACCAGCATCCAGGTGTAAATGAATATTGTCTCTTAGGTTAATCTTAGCGGATAGATAGTCACCAGCAGGAAAATACACAGTGCCTCCGCCATTTGCAGCACATGAATCAATAGTGGTTTGGATGGCTTTTGTAGCATAATTTTCTTTGTTGCCCGTTGCACCATAATCCATTACATTGTAGCTGTTTCGGTTTTGTGAAAAACACTGTATAGCAATAAAAAACAGTAATGTTGGCAGAGTTATCCGTTTTCTTTTTTGCATGAGTTTTGGTTTATTTTATTTCAAAAATTGATTTGTCAATGATCAAAACCGGCGAATCATAAACCGGAATATTTTTAAATGTCCAGGTATTTCCATTTTGACTTTGGTTCTTTTTGGGTATTTCAAATACATCGCCTGTACGTAAATCAACAAAAACAGGATTATTGAACTGAGCGCAGGTAAAATTGAATGTTAAAGATGTAGTTTTATTATTGTCAGAAGGGATTTCGCTATCAAACCAAATTGCTACCGCTTGCATATTATTAAACCGATGCTGAAATGCAAAAAGCGAAATAGATGCTTGTGAATTTACCTGATAACTAAAGTTTTCTACCGGAACCAAGGTGTAATCAAAAATAGCTGCAACATGTTGAAACATATAATATGCCGGTTTTATGTGATGCACCTTTTGGTCTTCTTCTGCATGTAAAAGTCCTTTGCGGTTAATTTCATCAGGATAATTTAAGTCAATGATAGAAAAAATAGAGGTAGGTATTCCCCTGCCAAGGTCTCCCATCATTCTTCTTCCTGTCCATTTTGCCTGTGAAAGTTCTGTCCAGTCATAATTGCTTAATGCCTTTGTCTCTCTTCTTTCAGAAGGGGCTCCGTTTTCTCCCTGAAAAGCTTTTATTTTGTCTGAATATTTAGCAATAACCTCCTGCATTTCATAAACTTTTTGGTATCGCCATAGAGGGTTTTGACTATAAGCATGATATGTAATATAATCCACCAGATGCAATTTGTCTTCTGCTTGTAATGCATTTAAAAAGTCATCTGCTTGTTCCGGTCGTACACGAGACATAGACAAAGCTATAATTTTTGCATTGGGCTGAATTGCACGAATGGCCTCTGCTGTTGGGATATATAAATTAATATAATCCATCATATCATTTTTGGGCACACCTTCATTCCAAATTTCCCATTCGTCTACATTATCTTTGTATCGAACAACCAATTGTTCAACGTATCTAACAAAAGCAGCAATGCTTTCGGGCGTTTTGGGCATGGCAGCTCCAAGGCCCGTGCCACCTCCGGAACCATAAAGGGGGTTGCCATAACTAATGTTGATCCAGGGTTCCACTCCTTGATCAACAACATCGAGGATAATGCTGTCAAGCCAGGCAAAATTGTATTTTCCTTTTTCAAATTCTGTTTTTGCCCAACCTGATTGCAATCTTATTTTTTTAGCACCCAAAGGGCCCAAATATTCTTTCCAGTTATCGTAAATAGTGTAATCCCGATCCATGGTTTCCCCTCCGACAGAAAGCATAGAAGAATGAATTTCCTTTGCATGGCGCGGTTCAACCTTACCTAAATAGGTGAATTGAATGTTTTTATTGTCCTGAGCCTGAATAAAAATTGAACTTAGAATCAACAAAAATACAATTGTCTGTATGTTTTTCATAAAAAGTATATTTATAGGTTATCAATTTAAATAAATGATTTCTTATCGTATTTTGGCATCAATTTGATAAGAAATTATATAGCAGCCATCGGGAATAGCGGGTCGGAACCCCTCTAATTCCTTAATAGACCTCCCTTTTTCCAGGGTTATCTCCTGATACCTTTTAGAAATAATGTTTTTTCCATTCAAATCTTTGATTTCCACTAGCAAATTCACTGTCATATCTTCTCCCAAATGCATGATCACCGGCTGAATCTCATCATCAGGACCGTAAACCACATCTACGTTATAACTTCCTGCAAAGGTGTTTTGAAAAGCCATTTTCACGGCGTAAAATGCAAGTTTGGCATGACCGTAATAATCTATCAGTGGCTTTTGATAAGTCGCTGTATTGCCGCCACCATGCAAGGTACACCAGGCAAGTCCGTCGTAATCAAGCCAGCGTTTCTTTTTGTAAGCTTCAAAAGCACTGAACCCCTGCCAGGCCTGACTCTCCTGCCATTCTTCCACGGTTAAATGACGACCAATGGAACCGACATCGTAGTTCAATTCGTAAGACATAATTTGGTAAGAAGGTTTCCCTTTTCGTAGGTTCCAATTGGGCTGGCCGATCGATTCTTCACTCTCGAAATCAAAATAGGCCCTTTCGCGGCTGTTGAGATAATCCCTGCGGTGGCCGGCGGCACGCCATCCCTGCGCTCCACTCCAGTCAGGAGGATCGGGATATACTCTCAAAATCCCCCAATCTGCCCCATATCCGGTAGCATGATCCATATCCCCGCGGGTAATCATCGGCGCCGTCCATACAGGTTCAGGTTCTACCGGATTGCCGTGCCTGTCCAATGTGCCTTGATCATTTCTACCCAAGGCCCGGGTATTGTTGGCGGCCGGACTTATTAAACGGCTGGGATCATGTTGATAAATATTATCATATACTTTTTCATACCAGGGAATGGTTTCAGTATCGAAATTGACAAATTTCGGATGATTCGACGGTTGCCACATTACGATGGATGGGTGGTTGCGAACCTGCTTTACGTATTTGGGTAAGCCTTCAAAATCAAGTATCCAGGGGCTGCCGGTGCGCACCCAGGTACCGGTAGTCCATTGATACATCACTCCCAACTGATCGCCGATTTCGGCCATCCTTGGGTCATTTACTCCCCCCTTCATCCCATGGTGAATGCTCATACGAATGGTGTTGGCATTCATGTTTTTTATCATCAGGATTTCTTTCACCAGCCATTCTTCCGGACCGGCCCTAAGCCATTTGGCTATTTTGTCGAGGGGTGATTTGTAGCCAAAAAGTAATGCGCCATTCATCATAGCCGGTTTACCATTTAACCTGAAAGTGCCTCCCTCCTGAGAAATAGTTCTGATGCCGGTAGTAACTACAAAATCATCCACGGGCTGGCCTTTATCATTTAATAAAGTAGCCTTCAATTTATACAAGAAGGGCCGTTCCGGTGACCACAATTCAGGATTGTCTATGGAAATTTCGGTGGTTAATTCTACATCCCTTAGCAAACGTAAATTGACCGGGATCTCTTTGCTGGCAACTGCTTGTTTTGATTCCTGAGGATACCAGGGAAAAAACTCCAAACGCAGATGCCCGTTGAATTCCCGGGTTTTCTTCATTTCCATTTCCTGCAACCCCATTTCCCAATCCTGGTTCATGAGGTTGATTTTTACTTCCTGCCTGGCTTCCGGTTGCAAAGATTTGGTATAGGTGAAAACATCAGTAATATACCGTGTGCCGGTATAATCAATATGCATGCGACCGGCAAACCAACCCGTGTGGAAATCAGCCGCCGTATGCCGGTTGGTTTGCTCCACTTTGTTGGAGTAGATTTTTAAGGCAATGATATTCTCCTGATCAGGAATTAAATATTTTGAAATATCAATTTCGCCAGGATGTCTGTCGTGTTTTACCAATATTACCTGTCCGTTTATCCAGATTACTCCTCCCGGATCAAGCGTTTCAAAAACCAGGTTGGCCCTTTCAAAATCATCGGGAGTAATTTTGGTTCTCATGTACAAATCTTCACCGGCGTATCTTTCACCGCCATGTGGATGAGGCAAAGAGGTTGTGGTTTCCCACCGGGAATCATCATAATTCAATTTTTGCCAACCCTCTATGGCTGGTTTGATGGCAAAGTCTTCATCCATAAAGGTATGAATGGTGTAAGGAATGTCGCGGGAATTGTTATCTTCGGTAAATACTCCTTTTTGGTAGCCAACACCATACACGCTATCCATTTGTAAACCTTTATTCCCTTCAATTATAAAATGGTCTGCCGCCACATTATTTACTACCGGAACAAAGTCGGCAACCAACGTGTCATTCACATAAGTGTTGAACCGACCATTTTCCAGGTCCAATTCTACTTTTATGTGGTAAAAATCAGCAGTATTATCCAGCCTATGCGTGATCTCATTTTCCCCGGTCAGTATTATCAATTGGCTTTCGTCTGTACTGATTTGTACCAGCGATTTATTTCCCCCGGTTAGCTGAAAAGTTGCCTGCTTTCCGGCATTCACCTGCCATTCAAGAAAAAAACGCCATGATTGCTTTTCTATGGGAACGGTAATTTTTGCTTTTCTATTAAACTTCAACTTCCCGGCATCGGCAATCACATGTTTATGACTGGTCCATTGTTGTAATTTTTCTTGTTCCTGTTCACTTTGTCCGTGTTTGTATCCAATCCATTTCCACTGGTTCAGTCGTTCTCTTTTTCTTACCTCAGGCAATGGCTGCGGTTTTAATTGTTGCATAGATTCCTTCAACTGCGCCTCACCTACTACTTTGGTATCAAGGTTCGGGTCATCAAAGAATTGTTTGGCTACTTCGGCATATTTGCTTAAATATTCCATCCGTTGTTCGGTGTCAAAATATTCTGTTTCTCCTTTAAAATCGGTTTCGCCATTGGCTTTGGCATCATTGGCGAAATAGCGGAGTTCGAAGGATTTTGAAACTTCTTGAGCAGCGATTTTTTGACTCAACAGAGCTAAGCTAATAATAACAAGGTATTTAAATTTCATGATTTGTTTCATATATTTTTTTACAGTAATTTTTTTTGGTACTATGTTCATTATATTTACTGATAATACAACTTTCCCTCCTGCAGAAAATGCCATTAAACCAACTAGAGAAAGGCCTAATAATTTTGGATTGTTAAGTTTCATAATGTTTTTTTACTTGGAATTTGCAACCGGCATTTGGGCATTCGCTTCTTCCCGCCAGTTTTGCAGTTCGCGTGCCAGCTCCATGGTTGTTGTTTGCAAACTGTCGGCCAGATTGGTTGTTTCTCCTTCATCTATTTCCAAATTGTACAATTCATAAGCTGATTCCTGTTCTCCCAACAAACTTTTTTCGTACCATTCAATGAGTTTCCAGTTGCCATTTCTTACAGCGCTTGCCGGAACCATCCCCGATCCACGGTGGTAATGCGGATAATGCCAGTAAAGACTTTGATGAATTTCGGCAGCCGGATTTTTCAATGCCGGAACAATGCTTTTCCCGTCCATATTTTCGGGAATAGTCCATTCAACTCCAGCCATATCAAGAAATGTGGGATAAAAGTCAATGGAACTCACCAACGATTCGGAAACGGTTCCGGGTTTGACCACATCTTTCCATTTTACAATCAACGGTTCCCTGATGCCTCCTTCGTAAAGCCAGCCTTTACCTGCCCTGAAAGGAGTTTGGGCAGCATAAGCGTGTTTCCCGCCGTTATCGGCAAAGAAGATGACAATGGTATTGTCTTCCAGTCCCAGCTCGCTCACTTTGTCGAATATTTTCCCGCAACTGTTATCCAACCGTTCAATCATGGCCGCAATTACCGGGTGGTTTTCCGGTTCTTCCGTCGCTTCCATCTCTTCGTATTTCCGGATGGTTTCAGCCCTCTCTTTCAAGGGGTCGTGAATGGTGTTGTGGGAAACAAAAAGGAAAAACGGATTCGATTGGTTTCGTTCCATAAAATCGAGTGAAAGACTGGTAATAGTGTCCACATTGTGTGCATCCACTTCGGCATCCTGCCAGGGTTGGGCCATGTTTCCCGAAGGTTTGTAGGTGACAAAATGCTCGTCGAAACCTTGTTTGTCCGGATTATAGGGCAAACTTTCAGGCGGCATTTTTTCAGGGCTCAAATGCCATTTCCCGAAGTGTGCGGTTTTGTAACCGCGCTCTTTCAGTATTTCGGCAAATGTTACCTCTTCCAGGGGTAAAAATTTCTGCCACTCGGGCTGACTTAAAGGATAATCGTCGCGGTTGTTTCCGGCAATGAAATCGGTCAGGTACAAACGTGCGGGAGTCTTTCCGGTCATGATACTGGCCCGTGTGGGCGAGCAAACTGCCGCGGCTGCGTAGGCATTGGTAAAACGTACTCCTTCGCTGGCCAGATTATCGATGTAAGGTGTTTGGTAATACTTACTTCCGTAACAGCCTACCTGAGAATATCCCATGTCATCAGCCAGGATAAAAACAATATTCGGGGGTGATTTCTTCTTTTTACAGCCTGCACCTAAAATGGTTGTCAAGCCCAAAGCAAGTAAAGTTATTTTAAATTTATTAATCATTTGTTAATTATTTTAAAAATAGTTATTTTAATTGTTCTGATTTACTATAACCCGTTAAACTTTTGCAATTAATTGTCAGTCAATTTTCTAAATCTTAAACATTTACAGTGTTAAAAAATTAATCTTCAATATGATAAAATCTATCTAACATCTAAAAATCTAGCGATCTATAGTTTTATGCAACTTGTTTAAAAATTCTCCCCTGGTCATTCTTTTGCCCTGTTTTAAGAGCTTCTCATCAACAATATCCAGTTTCATCATCCATTTCCCGACTAATTCTTGTTCCATTTTCTTTTCCGGTTGAATATCATGATATGGATAGGCCTCAGTCCACTGAACCATTGGCCCCAAACTTTTTAATCTTTGCCAAGACACTTCCTCAGGATCATAAAGATCCTGAAAAAGACCTCGGTTTCCAAAATATTGAACCGCTCTGAAGTACGGTGAACCCAGTTCTACATCAGAAACATAAAAAGTTTTTGCCCCTGATTCATGTAGCTTTGATTGTAATGCTGTAACATCCACCGCTCGTGGTTCAATTTTTTCTTTTACCGCTTGTGCAGCTGCCAAACCCGCTGCCTGGCCTAAAGCTGTCCAGGTGGGTTCCATACGAATGGCACCAAAGCCTACCCTGCTGGAAGATACAGCCACAGGCACCAGCAATCCTTCTACCTTAGCGGGCAACATAACCGGGTAAGGTATTTGAAATGGCCTGGTGCCGGCACTTAAATTTCCCAGTAATTCCCTGTCACAGGTATAATACGTACCATGACTGTTGAAACTATAATCACCAATGGCAATGGCATCTTTGAAAGCCGGTGCCCTGGTACTTCCTTCTTCCCGCGTGCCGTCATGCTGGGTATAAACGTATTCGCCCACCAGCCGTCGTCCTTCTCTCACGTAAATATATGGGGGAAAGTTATCGTATGCTTCAAATTCGTCTTTGGGCAAATTCCAGCGTTTCATTTCCTGTTGAATGGCAGGTAGCACTCTTTTGTCATTTTGTAAAAAATACAGAACACCCAGCGTATGTGCTTTGGTTTTTTCCCATACCTGTTTTCGTACTTCTGCATTTCCCTCGGGCCAAACGTCGGTTTCATTGCAAAGCTTGATACTCATGATTGAACCCTTACGATCATT
>CAZGTU010000017.1:0-64275 GCA_964528675.1 uncultured Bacteroidaceae bacterium | reverse complement strand
CGAAAGGTATAAGGAAACGGCTATGGAGTATGCGTTTTTGCTGATGCTTGAGGGGATTGGGGAGTGAGGATGGAAGATAGACCATGGACCATAGAGGCTATGATATCATATTACTTGCTATTTGAATCGGGCCCTTAGCTCTAATGCTAGTCTCCTGAAACGCTTCCTGCACTGGAGGTTTCCGTATTTCTTTCTTTAGGATTACCTTTATAACGAACACTGCCTGCGCTGCTGGCCTCTGCTCTAATTTTTTCCGTGACATGCACCCTGGCATCGGCAGCACTGGAGGCTTCAACATCGGCTTCCTCAACAATGAAATCAGATGCATCGAGATCACCTGCACTGGAAACATCGGCTAAAAGTCTTTGGGCTCTTCCCCGTATATAAACCGAACCTGAAGAACTGACTTCAATTCTTGCAGTTTCTGCTTCAAGTTCTAGCTCAAGATCTGCTGCGCTTGATACCTCAATGTCAATATCTCTGGCAATCAATAAATTTTCCCCGATAAAATCAGCTGCACTGGAAACCTCGAGTTCATCTATCGTACCTGCCTGGACAAAAACATCTTTCGAAGAAGCTTTTCGAATATTTCTGCGGCTTGTGATCTTCAATATACCATTAATTACTTCAACCTTAATATATTCATGGAGATTTTCATCTGCGATCACCTCAACCTCATTGCTCATTTCTCCAAATTCAACATATACATTTAAACCTGCGCCTGCTTCAATACCATGAAAATCTCCAACTTCATGATATTCAGTTATAACATTACCACTACCCGTAACGCTGTTATTAAAATCAATGCAGGAAGTAAGCAAAAAAAATGAAAGAATCAGTACTGAAAATAGAGTTTTTGTTTTCATAGAATTGTATATTTAATCAGTAGATATAAAATTAGAAAAAATAATCAACATACTCAATCAACCTTCAATACCAGCCCTTTTAAATATTCTCCCTCGGGATGATAGATGCTGACGGGATGATCGGCGGGCTGACTCATCTGATGAAGTAATTGAATATTGCGCCCTGTATTGGCAGCAGCAGTGAAAACACTTTTCCGGAAATTCTCTTTTGAAACCACCTGTGAACAGCTAAAAGTAAAGATAACACCTCCGGGTTGAATAATCTCAAAAGCTTTCCGGTTGATTTTCTTATATCCCTGAAGTGCATTACTCAGTACATTGTGATGTTTCGCAAAGGCTGGTGGATCAAGAATTATCAAATCGTATTTATGGGGAGGATCGGCAAAAAAATCGAAAGCATCGCGGGCAAAAGATTTGTGATTGTTTTCTGCAGAAAAGTTCAGTCTGACATTTTTTTCAGATAATTCAACGGCTTTCTTTGAAGCATCAACCGTATGTACGAGCCTGGCTCCTCCCCGCAGTGCGTATACTGAAAACCCACCTGTATATCCAAACATATTCAGGACATTTTTTCCTTCTGAATACTTTTCCAGTAACCTGCGATTCTCCCGCTGATCAATAAAAAAACCGGTTTTTTGCCCTTCTGCGATGTCAACATGGAATCTACAACCATATTCACTTACAACACTGCTCTTTGCTTCACCTGATAAAAACTCATCATCAATATCAATGCCTGATTTAAAAGGAAGTGTGGACTTACTTTTATTGTAAATCGTATTGACATCAAGACCTGGCAAATTCTTTAAGTGATCAATTATGACATTCAAATCATAAAACATCCCTGCAGAATGCATTTGTATTACAAGTGTACCAGCATAATAGTCCACAATCAGACCCGGTAAGCCATCTCCTTCAGCATTGATCAAACGGAATACATTTGTGTTTTCCGTATGGGGAAAACCAAGTTGTTTTCTTAATCCGTAAGCATTGAGTATTCTTTTCGGATATATTTCTTCAGCACTTTCCTCGCTGTTAAAGCTCAGAACTCTGACGGCAATTGAGCCATTCTGATAATGGCCCCTGGCAAGAAATTGATCTTTATTATTATACACATCTACCCAATCTCCTTCTTTCACATCCCCGTAGACTTTTTTTATAGCGCCTGAGAAAACCCAGGGATGAAATCTCATGAGGGATTGATCCTTTCCGGACTTAAGAACTATCTTCGCTAATTCTGTCATGACTCCATCTCACCGTTTACTAATCTTTTGTATATCTCAAGGCTCGCCCATGCATCAGTAGCGGCATAGATCATCTGTGCTTCTGTTAATTTTTCAGCTTCCCAGTTAGAAAGCTGCTGGGATTTGGATACTCTGAAACCCAGAATTATTGCCACGAGTTTTCGAAGACTGTTGCTCTCAATCCCAAATTCATTTGTCAATTCCTGAAGTTCCAGGAAATTTCCAGGAGTGAAATCAGAAAGCAATCTCAATCGACTGATATCATCGTGAATGGATACTCCTACTTTTTTTATTGAAGGATCTTCGAAAAGCTCAATGATATTTTTATGAAACCCTGTTTTATGCAGCCGAAAAAGATATACATCCTCATTTACTGCAAGTTGAATGAGAGAAACCTGGAAATTATCAGATTTCCTGAAACTTGGGCGCGACTCTGTATCAAATCCAACAAGCTTGTGTCTTCTTATCTCACTGATACATTCAGGAACATATTTTGAATCTTCGATAAGGGTAATTCTCCCCGAGTAAGCACTTACATCCAACTGGTTTATCTCTTCTTTAGTAATATCAGCTCTGTATCTCTCCATCGTCCCTTGTTTCATTTTGTCGTTTCGTAAGGTGCCATTCATCTGCTCTTATTTCCTTTTTTGAAGCTTTCTCCTCGTATTCCCGGTCCATTTTCCCCAGGATTTCCTCATCCCTGATCATAATTTTATGCAAGTTGAGGCTGGCCCTCAGCAATTTCCTTCCCCAATAATTTTCAAAATTAATCCGGCATTCCCATAATACATCATTCATTACTTCTTCCGTCCCCACCCTGAAGACCTCAATAAAATCCTTTATGTCCTGATAGATATCTGCAATATCTTCCGAAAGTTCTCTGCTAATTACATCCAGACGATCAAATTCCTCTTCTTCAGGAATATCAATGTATTCATTCTGAGAACCAAGATTGGCAGATATTTTCTGATATACTTCCGACCAATTTTCTTCGGTTACAAATTTCTCATTCTCAGCATCCAGAACAGGTTCTCGTACCTGTAATCCTATCATATCCCCATATAAGCCGGGAAGTATTTTTAAAAGTTCAATCACAAAGTCCTTTCTTTCTTCAGGCAAAGGAGCATCGAGCAGGTCTGTAAAATGTTTGCATTTTTTTACAAACTCAAGCACATCGGTCGAATAAACGTAATCATGTAATTCTTCCATCATAGACCCGCAAAGTTAACAATATTTTTTAAGCATAAATCAGGCATCACTTGCCCATTTATACCTTTGGAGGTCATCCCTGATAATTTTTCCATGATCGAGGAGCCAGCGAAAAACTTTCATAAATTTTTCATCGCTGTAATTTATTTCGCTAGCGAGCTCGGGGATCAACAAAGGCTTTTCGGAAAGATGATTTTTAATTTCTTCCAGTATGAGATCAAATTCATATTTACTGAGTTCAAGTTCATTTCTCTGCTGGCAAACATCGCATTTACCACAACGTGCTGCATTTTTTTCACCAAAATAATCCAGCAGGATTGTACTTCTACACCGGGTCATGCTTTCTGCATAATCGAGCATGGCATGCAGCTTCTCACTGAATCTATCTTTGAGAAATCGATAACTTTCCACTGAAAAATACAATCCTTTATGATCAAGTCTTTCTTCAGTAAAGGTGACTACAGGATTTCTTTTCTTCGGTATGTAATCAATAATCTTATACCTCTGAAGAAGTTTTAAATAAGTATAGACATCATCTACCTTCAAACCGCTTCGCTTTGCCAGAAGATTTTCATCAAGAGTAACATAGGAGGAAAAGAACCCGGAATAGGATCTCAGTAATAATTTAATAAAGCCGTCAAACCTTGCATTGGACACCTGGAATTTGTAAAGGTCATCCCTTTCAACCTTAAAGTGTACCCGGCTGGGATTGTTAATCTCATCGCTTAATTCTATATAACCTTCTCTTTGCAATATCTTTAGGGCACTGTGAGCTATAAGGGCATTAAATTTATAATCCCTGAGAAAATCGGAAAAAACAAAATCATAGCTTTGCCCTTTTCCTGCCCCGATGGGAACCTGTAAAAAATTACCCAGGGCATGATAAACTTCTTTAATTTTTGAAATTTCCGGAAAGGTGGTTTTAATTCTTTTCTCTGCCTGTACGCGGTCGGATTTGCTGTACAAAAGTACGGCAAGTGCAGGTTTTTCATCCCTTCCGGCCCTTCCGGCTTCCTGGAAATAAGCTTCGGGGGAATCGGGCAAATCGAAATGAACCACCAAACGTACGTTAGGCTTGTCAATGCCCATACCAAACGCATTGGTCGAAACGATAATCCTGGTCTTTCCTTTTTGCCAATCCTCCTGCCTCGCACTTCTTAACTCATATGATAATCCTGCATGATAGTAATCTGCCGATATCTTGTAAGTTTTTAATATATCGGCAATTTCTCTTGTTTTTTTTCTGTTTCTGACATATACGATCCCGGTCCCTTTTATATCCTGACAATAATTTAGCAAACGTCTCACCTTGTCTTCAACATGATCCACTCTGTATGTTAAATTTTTACGCTCAAAACTCTTTTGAAAGTGATTTCGTTGTCTGAAATTGAGACGATCCATTATATCTTCCACCACTTTCGGTGTAGCCGTTGCAGTGAGGGCAAGAAACGGAGCTTCAGGCACAAGCTCGCGCAGATCAGCAATTTTCAGATAGGAAGGTCGAAAATCATAGCCCCACTGAGATATACAATGTGATTCATCAACAGCGACAAGATTAACGTTCATGCTTTGAACCCGTGTTTTGAAAATTTCGGTATTCAATCTTTCCGGGGACAGATATAAAAATTTAAAATCACCATAAATGCAATTGTCAAGCGCGATATCAATCTCTTCCCGGCTTAACCCGGAGTGAATGGCCAGGGCTTTTATTCCCCGTTGATTCAGATTATTCACCTGATCTTTCATCAGGGCAATCAGCGGGGTGATAACAAGGCATATTCCTTCTTTTGCCATAGCCGGAACCTGGAAGGTAATGGATTTTCCTCCTCCGGTCGGAAGTAAACCCAGGGTATCTTTACCTTCATATGCAGACCGTATAATTTCCTCCTGCAGAGGCCGGAATTTTGTATATCCCCAGTAACGGGTCAGTATTTGTGTAAAATCATCCAAAAAACAATTCTTTTAAGACTCAGTTATTATAAATCTAAAAACACGGGAAGTCCGCAAAATTACAAGTGTTAATCAAAGTTAAAAAACAAGCTGTAATTGAGCAATTTTTTGTATTTTCGAACCATTTAAATTTAATCAAAAAAAAGACAATGTCATTTATTACCGATAAGCTTAATAATGAAGGACTTACCTTTGACGATGTGTTGTTGGTCCCGGCTTTTTCAAAGATTCTTCCGCGGGATGTGAACCTTTCAACTAGATTTTCCAGGAATATAATACTGAATACGCCCATTGTTTCAGCAGCAATGGACACTGTAACAGAAGCCGGTCTTGCCATAGCCATTGCACGTGAAGGTGGCATGGGGGTTATACATAAGAATATGACCCTTGAGGAGCAGAATTTACAGGTCAGAAAGGTAAAAAGAGCGGAAAGTGTAATGATCCACGATCCGATCACAATAAAAATTGACTCTACGGTGCACGATGCTCTGGATATCATGAAAGAATTCAAGATTGGCGGTATACCGGTGGTAAATGACGGACAGAAACTTATAGGTATTGTAACCAATCGTGATCTTCGTTTTGAGAAGAATATGAATCGACCTATCGGGGAAGTTATGACCACTGAGAACATAATTACTACAACTCAAAAAACTGATCTTCCCCAGGCTGCAGAGATATTACAGAAATACAAGATTGAAAAATTACCGGTAGTTGATAAGGATTTCAAACTTATCGGACTGATCACCTATAAAGACATCACAAAATCGAAAGACAGGCCAAATGCATGCAAAGACACGAGAGGCCGATTGAGAGTCGCTGCCGCCATCGGGGTAAAAGCGGATGCAGTGGACAGGGTCAGGGTGCTTGTCGATGCCGGCGTTGATGCAGTGGTTATCGATACTGCACATGGCCATCATATTGGGGTAATAGATACTTTGAAAAAAGTGAAAGCGGAATTTTCCGGTGATGAAGTCGACATCGTAGTCGGAAACATTGGAACTGCAGAAGCTGCCAAATCCTTGATCGATGCAGGAGCTGACGGTTTAAAAGTAGGGATAGGACCGGGATCCATATGTACAACAAGGGTCATTGCCGGTGTGGGTGTTCCACAGCTAACTGCTGTGTATGAAGTAGCTAAGGAAGCTGCATCCCATGGAATACCTGTCATCGCCGATGGAGGTATCCGGTATTCGGGCGACATTGTTAAAGCCATTGCTGCGGGGGCAGATTCCATAATGGCCGGGTCTTTATTTGCGGGTGTTGAAGAATCACCCGGTGAAACCATAATTTACAACGGGAGAAAATACAAATCTTACCGCGGCATGGGATCCATCGAAGCTATGCAAAAAGGCTCAAAAGATCGATATTTTCAGGATGTTGAAGAGGATATCAAAAAGCTGGTGCCGGAGGGGATTGCAGCACGTGTTCCATATAAAGGATTACTTTCGGAAGTAATATATCAGTTGCTTGGCGGACTCAGGGCAGGCATGGGTTATTGCGGTGCCCCGGATATAAGTACCCTTAAGAAGGCTCAGTTTGTCAGAGTAACCAATGCGGGCGTTACTGAAAGCCATCCGCATGATGTTACAATTACCCGGGAAGCACCAAATTACAGCAGGTAATAATCATGTTACTTTATCGTTATTTAAAAATCAAACATTAAAATAAATACAACGTTATGAAGAAAACCATTTCTTTATCACTTTTGCTTTGTATGTTCTTCTCCTTGATCAGTGCTCAGGACTATAAAGACAAAGTACTGATAACCATTGACGGAAAAGAAATCACAGCCGGAGAATTTGAGCGGGTTTACAAAAAAAACAACAATGAAAACGTAGCTCAGCAACAAAGTGTTGAAGAATACATTGATATGTTCATCAACTACAAGCTGAAGGTGATGGAAGCTGAAAGATTGGGTATGGATACTGCCAGTCAGTTCTTAAAAGAATTTAATTCTTATAAAAAACAACTTGCACAACCCTATCTTACCAGTGAAGAACTCACCGAGAAATATGCCAGGGAAGCTTATGAAAGGATGAAAGAAGAAATCAATGCGAGCCACATAATGGTAAGGATAAGCAGTGATGCAGCTCCGGAAGACACCCTGCATGCATATAATAAAATCATGGAAATCAGGAAAAGAGTGATGGGGGGTGAAGACTTTGAGAAAGTTGCTCGCGCAGTATCCGATGATCCATCCGTAAAAACCAATGGCGGTCGTCTCGGATGGTTCAGTGCATTCCGTATGGTCTATCCTTTTGAAACAGCAGCTTATAACACTGAAGTTGGTTCAATTTCCATGCCTGTCAGATCTAATTTTGGTTATCATATTATCAAAGTTCACGATCGTAGGCCTGCAAAAGGTTCTGTAGAGGTTGCGCATATTTTCCTTACCGCTCCGCAATCAATGAGCAAAGAAGAATTGCAGGATCAACGGGAAAAGATATTCATGGTCTATGACAGTCTTCAAATGGGAGCCGAATTCTCAGAAATGGCTGACAGATATTCAGATGACAAGTCAAGCGGCAGAAAGGGAGGGGTACTTCCATGGTTTAGCTCGGGACAGATGATACCCACATTTGACTCCACCGCTTTTGCCCTTGAGCGTCCCGGACAAATCAGCGAACCTGTACGTTCCGATTATGGATGGCATATCATTAAACTTCTTGACAAGAAATCAGTGGGTTCTTATGAAGAAGAAAAGCCGGAAATCCTGAGCTTCATCAAAAAAGGTGACCGGGGGAAATCAAAAGACCTGGCATTTATAGCCCAGCTTAAGGAAGATTACGGCTATAATTTCTATGCCGAAAATTATGATAAAATGTTATCCACCGTCGATTCCACAATATTTGATGCAGCATGGGAAGCTGAAAAGGCTGAAGTTTACTTTGATCTGCCCATTTTTACAATCGGAAACCTGGATATTACCGTGGAAGATTTTTCCAGATATCTGGAAACCAAAGTGCTTAAAAGAAAACCTGTAGATTATCGGATACATCTGGGTTCTTATTATGAGCCCTTTGAGAAAGAAAAAATCTTGCAATACGAAGAAGATAATCTTGAAGAAAAATATCCTGAATACAGGTATATTGTCCAGGAATACCGCGACGGAATTCTCCTGTTTGACCTCACAGATAAAATGGTATGGAGTAAGGCGGTGGAAGATTCTACAGGTCTGGTAGAATTTTATGAAGAAAATAAGGAAAATTACATGTGGGATGAAAGAGCAAATACCTACCTGGTTATAGTTAAGGATAGCAGTATACTTGAGGATGTAAGGAAAAGAGCTTCGAAAAGAGTGAGAAGGAATAAATTTGATCCGGATAAGTTCCTCTCTCGATTCTGCAAAGATGATACAACCGGAAATTGCATGAAAATCACCCATGAAAAATTTGAAAAAGGAGAAAATGACAAGGTTGATGAGATGAAATGGAAAAAAGGAGTTGGAAAAACCTTTGCCCGCAATGGTGACGCTGCTTTTATGATCGTTACCGAAATACTTGATCCTGAGGTGAAAAAGTTAGAAGAAACCAGGGGACTTGTCATTGCCGATTATCAAAAACATCTTGAAGACCGTTGGCTGAATCAATTACGGGATGAATACCAGATAGAGGTAAACAGGGAATTGCTGTCAAAAATTAAAGACTGATGCCGAAATATTTTTTCTATTTCTTATTAGCCATATCACCCTGCTGCTTCTTCTCCTGTATGGTTCAGGATCCAGGAGAAAATGAGCAAGCTGTGGCAAGGGTATATGATGATTATCTGTACCCCTCAGATCTTGATGATCAAATCCCAAACGGCCTTGGCCAGGAGGATAGCATCAGGGTGGCACGCCGGCTAATACAGGAATGGATAAATGACAGACTTTTGTTAAAACAGGCAGAGTTGCATCTTCCCGATGACCTTGGAGAAATAGAAAAACAGGTGGAAGAATACCGCACATCACTGATTATTTTCAAGTATAAGCAGAATCTTCTTTCCAAAAATCTTGACAGCCTGATCAATGAAGATGAAATAAGAAATTATTATGAAGAAAATTCTTCAAATTACGTACTTGAAAATGATGTTGTTCAGGTAACATATCTTAAAATTCCGGTATCTGCACCTCAGATCAGCAATGTCAGAAGATGGTACAAATCCGACCGGGAAGATTATAAGCAATCCCTGCGGGAGTATTGTACTGAATATGCTGAGGCATATTCTATTGAAGATTCCACATGGATTTTCTTCACAGATTTAATCGACACAACCCCTTTGAAGATTGATAATCCTTCCAGGTATTTAAATTATAACAAAAATATTGAAACCAGAGATTCGGATTATCATCATTTTATTCGTATCCTCGATCGCAAAAAAGAAGGCGAAATAAAGCCATTCCCAATGGTTGAGGAAAATATCAAAACAGTTTTAATTAATAAAAGAAAACTGGAATATTTACAGGATCTGGAAAATAGCGTTTACAGAGAAGGATTAAGCAGAAACCAGGTCGAAATTTACTAATTGCTGCATGCTTTTTGCAATAATGCATATAAAACATTTATAATGAAATTGATCAAAAAACTCATATTAACATCCGCAATATTAATATTCACAATAACTCTGAAGGCTCAACCAATGATGATTGACCGGGTTGTGGGTATTGTAGGAGATTATACAATTCTACAATCGGAAGTGGAGAACCAATACCTTCAGTATCGTGCCCAGGGAGTCAATTTCCCTGATATGCGATGTTTTATTTTGAAAGATTTTCTTGAGCAGAAGCTTCTGCTGAATCAGGCTAAAATTGACAGTATTGAAGTTTCTGAGTCCACGGTTGAATTGCAATTGGATCAGCGCTTACGTTTTTTCATTTCACAGATTGGTTCTGAAGAAGAAATGGAAGATTATTTTGGGAAGTCTATGCTGGCGATCAAGGAAGATCTCAGGGAAGTGTTGCGTGAGCAATTGATCACTCAGCAGATGCAATCTCAGATCACCCAGGATGTAAAAATAACGCCCTCAGAAGTAAAAGAATTTTACAGAAGTCTTCCTCCGGACAGCATTCCTTCAATAGATGCTCTTGTGGAAGTGCAACAGATTATGTTATATCCTCCTCTCGGCGAGGAAGCTATTTTTGAGGTGAAAGACAGGCTTTTGGAATTGAGAAGGAGAATCATGGAAGGAGAAAGTTTTGAGACCCTGGCCATCCTTTATTCTGAAGGCCCCTCTGCATCTGAAGGAGGGGACATCGGATTTATGAGCAGAGGTGAATTGGATCAGGAATACGCTAAAACAGCTTTTTTGTTAAAAGAAGGCGGTGTTTCTAAAATTGTGGAAAGTGAATTTGGCTATCATATAATTCAACTTGTCGAAAGAAGGGGTGACAGGATCCGCACCCGACACATACTTATGAAACCAAAAGTGAATCTTGAGGCAAGAAAAAAAGCAATGTCCAAACTCGACAGCATTGCTGATTTAATAAGGAAAGACAGTATTAGTTTTGAGAGAGCAGCAAGATATTATTCGCAGGATAAAAACACAGCGGTAAATAAAGGCTTGATGGTTAATCCGAATGATAACTCATCGAAATTCGAGTTGAAACAGCTCGAAACAAAAGATTACCTGGTAGCGCGTGACTTAAAGGTAGGCGAAATTTCTGATCCCTTTGAATCGGTTGATGAAAACGGGAAGGTTGCCTATAAAATTTTAAAGCTTAAATCAAGAACAGATCCGCATAAGGCAAATCTCAAACAGGATTACATGCTCATTCAGTCTATGGCTTTGAATGATAAAAAGAATCGTGTAATTCAGGACTGGATCAGGGAAAAACAAAAAGAAACATATTACCGTATTGATCCTTCATACAAAGATTGTCAGTTTCTGAAAGAAAGCTGGGGAAATAATTAATATTTCCCGTTTATTTACATTTTTCATTAATTCTAAAATGAAAGCCAGGCGAGAAAAAAGGATTTTTCCATTTTCTCCTTTCTCCGGAGCATTACTCATGTTAATTATTTTCATGAGTACTGCGCTATACAGCCAGGAAGTTAAACAGATCGAGATCAATGCCAATTATATAGAATTCGACAGCGACCTGGGCACCGGAGCGAAGAGATTACTTGGAGATGTACGTTTTAAACATGAGGATGTTTACATGACCTGTGACAGTGCCTGGTATTTTTCCGAAGAAAATATTGTGGAATCCTTTTCCAATGTGCATCTATGGCAGGGAGATACACTTGATCTATACGGAGACTACCTGAAATACAGCGGGAATACAAAAATGGCGAATGTACGCGAAAATGTCATCCTTATCGATAACGAAAACCGCTTAACAACTGATTATATTGATCATGACTTCGAAAATGATCTTGCTTACTATCTTGGAGGTGGCCGAATAATAAACGGAGATAATACACTTGTGAGCAAGCAGGGAAATTATTACACAAAGGAAAAACTTTTCTTCTTCAAAGATTCAGTGACTGTTATCAACCCGGACTATACCATGTATTCCGATACACTCAAATACAATACGGTTACAGAAGTAGCTTATTTCCTCGGGCCGACAGACATCATTTCGGAGGAAAATTATATTTATTGTGAAAATGGCTGGTATGATACCCAGAATAATATTTCACAATTCAACAAAAATGCATATTTGCAGAATGAGGGAAAAACACTTAAAGGTGACTCCATTTACTACGACAGGGAATTGGGCCTGGGAAAGGCCTACCATGATGTAGTCCTCATTGATACGGCAGAAAACATGATCCTCCAGGGAGAAATAGCCATTTACAATGAAAAGACTGAATATGCAATGCTTACTGACTCGGCTCTGATGATTCAGGTCGACAATAATGACTCTCTCTTTGTACATGCGGACACCTTGCTTTCTGTTCCGGATACAATTCCCGAAAAACGATTAATCAAGGCCTTTTACAGGGTGAAATTTTACAGAACGGATATACAGGGAAAATGTGACTCACTGGTATACACCGATATAGATTCGGTTTTCCATTTTTTTGGAGAACCGGTCCTCTGGTCGGAAGAAAATCAACTTACGGCAGAAAAAATTGAGATATATACCCGGAATCAGCAGTTGGACAGGCTGGAAATGATAAATTCATCCTTTATTATCTCACTGGAGGACAGCATCAAGTTCAACCAGATTAAGGGTAGGAATATGACAGGATATATAAGAGATAATCAACTTCACAGGATAATGGTTGATGGCAATTCCCAGACCATATACTATGCCCGGGAAGATGAAAGTGAAGATTATATTGGAGTCAATAAAGCAGAAAGTTCTAATCTTGAAATATACTTTTCCGATAATGACATAAGCAAGATCTTATTCCAGCCTAATACTGATGGTACCTTTTTCCCCATTGATAAACTACCATCTGCTGAATCCAGGTTTGAAGGATTTCGGTGGTATGAGGAATACAGGCCTAAAAATCGATATGATGTATTCAGATGGAATTGATAATTAAAAAAGCAGAAGGTTTTTTGTTACCTTCTGCTTATTAAAATTCTTTAAATGATAATTTCAGAGAATAAAAGACCCTTTCCGGGAATTATTAATATTCATCTTCATTAAAAAAGAAATCATCTTTACTTGGATAGTCCGGCCAGATATCTTCAATGCTTTCATATATTTCGCCCTCATCCTCAATTTCCTGGAGATTTTCAATAACCTCCAGTGGAGCCCCGGAACGAATCGCATAGTCAATAAGTTCTTCCTTGCTTGCAGGCCATGGGGCATCTTCAAGTTTTGATGCTAGTTCAAGTGTCCAATACATATTAAAATCGCTTTTTTACTATTGTTAGCAAACAGCCTTAAAATTCCGCAAATTTAAAAACTTTTTTAATATTTACAATTTCGGTTTCCAGGGAATTTCATCAGCCTTTAAATCCCTGGAAATCAATCGGGAAAAAACAAAAAAGAAATCGGACAGCCTGTTTAAATATTTTATTACCAGTTCATCAACCTTAAATTCTTCTGCTACTCTGATTGTAATTCGTTCTGCTCTGCGACATACTGTCCTGGTAATGTGGCAGTAAGAAACCACAGGATTCCCACCGGGTAATATGAACGATTTCAGGGCAGGAAGAGAGGATTCCATTTTATCGATTTCCTCTTCCAGCTTTCTAATATCAGTCTCATGTATCTTAGGTAACTCTTCTTCACAACCATCACAATCAGCAGCAAGAAGAGACGAGCAAGTCATCAACCTGTCCTGTATTTCTATTAGAACCGATCTGTAGTGATCATTATGGTAATAATCCCTTAAAAGACCGATATAAGATATCAATTCATCAACAGTACCATAAGCTTCAATCTTAGAATGGTACTTGGGCACTCTCCTACCCCCTATCAGGGCAGTGGTTCCTTTATCTCCTCCTTTTGTATAAATCTTCACGATAATTTTTTAGCTACTAACAATGCTTTTTACGGGATGTTCATTGATTCGGTCATAATCAATAAACCCGTCTGTCAACCGCACAATCCGATGTGCATGCTTTGCAATTTCTTCCTCATGAGTTACCAGAATCATGGTATTTCCCCTTTCGTGGATCTGCCCGAAGAGATTCATAATATCTTCCGAGGTCCTGGAGTCCAAATTACCGGTAGGCTCATCGGCAAGAATAATTGAAGGATCATTTACCATAGCTCTTGCTACTGCTACTCTTTGTCTTTGTCCACCCGACAATTCATTTGGCTTGTGTTCCATACGATCTTCCAGACCAACATCTTTTAACACCTTTTTTGCTCTTTCCTCTCGAAAGGATCTCGATTTTCCGGCATAAATCAGGGGAAGCATCACATTTTCCAGTGCGGTGTACCTGGGGAGAAGGTTGAAAGTCTGAAATACAAAACCTATCTCAGCATTTCTGACATCTGCAAGTTCATTATCATTCATTTTGCTTACGTCTGTTCCATTTAGGGTATATCTGCCCCTGGTAGCGGTATCCAGACATCCAAGAATATTCATCAGGGTGGATTTTCCGGAACCAGATGGCCCCATAATGGCAACATACTCATTCTTTTTAATATCCATAGTAATAGACTGTATTGCCTTTACTACAATCGTACCAATAAAATAATGTTTGACTATTTTTTCAAGTTGAATAATTTTTCCCATAGCCTTAATTTGTAAATTTCTACGAATTTAATCATATAAACGAGAAAAAAGGTCTGTAGGTATTAAAAATTAATAATTAACTTCTGAGGCGTCACAGAAGTATTGAAAAACACTATTCCCATAAAAAAAAGATCGATGGAAACCACTGCCCTCGGATCATTGATTATTGTCTTCCACGCTTTTAACATATCTTCAGACCAGCGAATATCGTCAAAAATTACAATGGAATCATTATCAGCTACTCCGGCAAAATAATTAAAGTAATCTATTGTGGGGTGAAAATTATGATCTCCGTCAACAAAAACCAGGAATGGTTTCTTTACTCTCTGCCATCCGTCTAAAAAGTGATTAAAATCGTCCACAACAAACTTGCAGTTATTCAGGTCAAGTTCTGAAAGCATCTTTTTTGCAAAAGATGATCGATCAGCATCGCCTTCAACAGTGATCACTTCAGTGCTGCTATCAGATGAAGCCAGATATGCCGTACTTATACCACTGCCGGTACCCAGTTCAATGATTAAGGAGGGAGAAAAATAACGTGCAATCCTGTAAAGTAAAGCTCCATATTTATGTGAAACTCCAATTTTTCCGGCAGATATTTTGACGGCACTTTCTGATTTCTTAATAAACCCGGACCCGGCTCCAAATCCATTTTTACCTGTCCGGATTTGTTTTTTACTAACTCTTTTATGCCATTCATAAAGTTCCCTCAATTTATCATCTTTTTCCCTGTTTACAAGAACATTCCTTATAAACTGATAAACAAATGGGGAATGAATCCCATGTCCGTAGCGATGACGGGAAAAAATTTTATAAGCCAGGTATTTGAGAGTTAATTTTATCATCGAAGGATCATACTATGATATAATGATATTAATCTGCTACCTGAAAGTCAAATGTATTGGAGCCAAAAGTTCTTGATTCAGGATCAAAAGCTTCAACATGAATTTCATATTGACCATTTTCATCAGGTGTAATAAATGAAAATGACATTTTTCCGTCTTTTTTGCAATGAGCAGAAGATATCCAGCAAGCCACAAACGGGTCAAAAGGTACATTATCTATTTCGGGTTGCGGCATAATTATAAATTCTGTGCCGGCTTCCGGGAACACGATGTCTTGTCTGAGAAATACCATTCCGGGTTTAAGGTCTGAAAGATTATTGGCATTTGTATTAATAATTACAATACCGTCAAATACCTGTGGCCCTATGAAATACTTCCTGGCTATTACAGCAATATCTCTCACCCTTTCAGGATTCATCTCCATAACATAACGAGGCTCTGTAAAAGGAATACCGTCAATAACATACAGGGGGTTATCTCCAATAGTCCGGTTGGTATAACGACTGATGATCTTTAAATAGGGTTCTTTATTCTGATCAAAAATCATAGCTGGTTTCACGATCTCGAAAAAAACCTCTGCCATATTCGGAAAATCAATATAATCTTCCATTGAAAGATAAAAATCCGCCTCATCGTAAAATTTTCTTTTCCTGCCTTTATTTTCTGCATTCCTGTCCGGCTTGAAATAGTTCTCAATTCGCCAGTCTTTGTACCACTTATCGAAGCTTACGATCATCGTAGAATCAAAACTTTCCGGAAAATCATCAATAATAATATGCTCAGGGTAAAAAGGCTCTTCGATCAGCAGGAAACCTTCTTTTATACTATCCCGGGTTTTTATAAAACTTTCTCTTTCCCCGTTTACGGGAAGAAAGAAATTAAACCTGCCATCTTTATCGGTTTTTGTGATAAAGATCTCGCTGCTGTCGCCCGGGAAAGAGATATAAATATTATGATTCTCAATGCTGCCATTACTGTATTCACCCTTTAATATAAATTCATCCTCTTCTTTTGTGAATTCAGGATTTGAAATTGTTCTCCGTTCATCAAACAGGTAAGGACCATAGATAGTGGATATTGCGTATCTATGTGCCTCTGAGTTAAAATTCCAGCCGGGCTTGAGTCGCAGATAATTGCCATAGGCCATAAAATCTCTTAAATCTGCTTGTTCCAAAACACTTTCTTTCTTTTCTCTCACATATATATTCAGGTATGCAGCAACAGCTACATTATTATGGTTTGAAACATCCAATTCAATATTTACGGTATCGCGGGAGGAATATCTTTTAGCAGACTTTGTTCTTGCTATTTTCAAATGCTTTGATTCTTCTTTTAGATAGAAAAGCTCGCTCAAAATCGAATCATTTTCATCTCTCAGCAATATCCTGTTCAGACCTCCAGGAACATTCTGCATTTCAATATGAGGGTTATCCAATACCTTTTCTATAACAGCGAAAATATTATCCCTGTTGTTAATATTCTGCATTTCTATGCTCAGAGAAGAAAAGGCAAGGGATGTATCAGCTTTCTGAACAACAAAGTCCAGGCTGTTAAGTGATGCAGTAAAAATTAACCTGGCAGACAGATCACTCGCTTGTGGGAGTCTGAAAGGCTTATGAGGGTATATCTCAGGAATTCTCAGCTCATACGCTCCATAATGCGGGACAAAATCAAAGTATGCGGTTTGTTTATCCAGTGCTTCCAACATTGCAATTGTATCCATTGCTTCATCTGTAAGAAATGCTCCCTTCAGGCTGTTCTCCGGTAAATTTTCAAATTCAACATATACCCGATTATTCACTCCCCTGTATAAAGAACCCCCTTCAGGATAAAAAGTCACTCTTACGGTTTTGCCAGTGTACTTCTTAGTAGTTGGAAAATTGAAGCTGTTATTAATCACAGGATTCAAAATCATGATTTTTCGATATGCAAATAAGTCGGGTCCATAATTTTTCATCCAGGAAGTATATGCACGTAAAACATAAAATCGGGATGGTAAATTGCCGGGGATCTGCATTATTAAACCTGCCCCTCCCCTCTTGAACCGGATGGTTTTTTGACTGACAATTTCATTTGAAGCAGATAGAAGCTCCACATATCCCAGACCTGAGGGATTAAACCCGGGAGCGCAATTCTGCCAGATTTTGATGTATATTTCATCCTCAGGAAAGTAAACCTCACGATCGGAGGAAATAAAAAGATCTTCCTCTGAAATTTGGGCTTGCAAAGCAGGCAAGATGAGAAGTGAAAAAAGCGTGATATGTAATATTTTATTCATCGTATCAGAATCGGATGTTATATGAAATGGATAGAATAGGTTCAGCGAAAACTGACATTTTATATCCCTGGACCGATTCACCTCCACTTACGAAATAAATGGAATAGACATTATCTCTTCCGGTAATATTGTATACTGAAAAACTCCAAAAGCTATGAGTGATTTGATCCGTCCTTAAATTCCCGTCCAGATTAAATGACATGTCCCATCTGAAATAATCATCTACGCGGTATTCATTACGATTGGAATAATGAAGAAACCTGCCATTCCTGAAATTATATTTTGAAACAGGATAAGTTATGGGGCGACCGGATGAATAAACCAGGTTAGTGGACATGCTTATTCTTCTTGAAAAACGATAATTCGCAACTATTGAAAAAGAATGGGGTTTATCGTAAATAGCAGGGAACCATTCATTATCATTTATTTTTTCTTCACGAAATTCCCCTTTGGATTTTTGTAAAATTCTGGAATAGGTATAACTGAGCCAACCATTCAGTTTACCTGAAGGTTTCCTTACCAGAAGCTCCACACCATAAGCCTTTCCATCACAATTGATGATCTCGGTTTCGAGGTGATCATTCATCATTAAAGTAGCGGCGACCTTATAATCTTTCAGACCTCTTATCTTTTTATAATAAGTTTCCACGGATGTCTCAATTAAACCTCCCCTGAAGTTTTTATAAATTCCAAGTGATAACTGGTCGGCAACTTGGGGTGAAAGATTCGGGTCGCTGAGTTTCCATGTATCGGTAGGAGATACGGAAAATGTATTGGACATAATATGAATATTCTGTCTCATGCGTGAATACCCGATCTTTGTTGACAATTGCTCTCCGAGAATATACCTCATGGAGATTCTGGGTTCAGGTCCATGATAACTGCTTATTGGCCTAAAGCTTTCATAATGAACAGTATCCCTTAGAGTGGAGAGATCAACAGGAAGTCCTTCAGAGTATTTATAAATCTTTCCCGGTCCCAGGAATGAATAAAGTGAATATCTGAGTCCGGCGTTTACGGTAAGCTTCGAATTAATTTTAAATTCATCGCTTATATAGATTGCCAGTTCACTTCCCTGTTCTTTATTAATTTTTTCCGGCAGCACAAGGGATTCATCCCCGGCGGGCATTAGTCTGCCTGGAAGTAATTGATAGAAGTTTGCGGAAATCCCAAAATTCAAAAGATGATCATTATTCAGAAAATAAATAAAATCTGATTTATATTCATAGTAATCAATATCATAGCCCACTTTATAACCCTTTTCAGGGGAGGATACATCTGTTATTGAATTATTGTAATTACTGTATATCAAGCCGGTATTCTTTATAAGGCTTGGATTGATCTTATATCTCCATTTTAAACTGCCGCTGGAATTCGTATAGAGAAAAAGGGTATCCCTGTCATTTTTATAAAAATCATCATGACTGTAATATCCGGAGATACTCAAGTTATGCTTATTATTGATATCATAATCCAATTTCACATTCATATCATAAAAAGAGGCTTGACTCCTTTTAATTTCCTCATTGTCTATTCTTTTCAGGAGCCAATTGGAGTAGGTACTTCTTCCACCAATAAGAAAAGACAATTTATCCTTTACAACAGGGCCTTCCAGGTTAAACTTGCCGGTAAGGGGACTTATTCCTGCACTTCCTGAAAAACTTTTCTTATTCCCGTTTTTTGCATTCAATTCCATTACCGAAGAAAGTCTGCCGCCCATTTTTGCGGGAATAACAGATTTATGCAGTTCAAAATCCCTGATAATTTCTGCATTAAAAGCAGAAAAGAAGCCCATGAGATGGTAAGGGTTAAATATTGGAGCTCCATCCAGCAGAATCAGGTTTTGATCGGTATTGCCTCCCCTCACATTAAAACCGGTTGTCCCCTCTCCTACAGACTGTACCCCGGGCAACAGCATTGATACCTTCAAGACGTCTACTTCACCAATCACAGGAATGGAGCCCATCATCCGTGTATCGATCCGGTTTACTCCCATCCTTGTACTTTCAACATTATCATATTTATTAGCTGTAACCACAACGGCTTTAAGATTCATTGCCTTATCTTCCATCTCAACATTCAGTTCTCCGTCAGAGTATACATTTGCTGTAAAAAAAACTTCCTTTTTACCAACAAACCTCACGCCTAGCTTATGGGTTCCTTTTGGAACCTTTATAAAATAATTTCCGGAAACATTTGTCACTGCGCCAGCCTGAAGATCCTGAATGAAAACAGTTGCTCCCACAATGGGTTCTCCTGTATCTTCATCAGTAATTTTCCCTGAGATCACCGCACTTCCCTTCTTATTTCCGTTTGATAATTTTCCCACATTGACAACCTTACTGTAAAGATCATCTTCTTTTTTCTCTTTTTGCTTCTCTTCCTCCAGAGGCTCCAGGCTCACAGTGAAATCAGTTTTTTCGCTTTCGTCAACATCTTCAAAAAAGCCCCTGTCGATTGAAGCTGAAAGAATGTCCCCGGGCAAAATGTATATGTGCTCAGAGGACTGATAGGTATACCTGAGGCCTCTATCACTCAATGTTGCTTCGAGGACCCCGCTTAATGTCTTATCTCCGGAGTATTGAATCCATACCCCATCCAATAATTCCTGTTTATAGAAAAGCCTGATCCCCTCATTAATAAAAAGGCTGTCGGCAAATGAAGAAAACGTCAGATCTTTCCAATGATCAGGCACTACAGGATCTTTCTGAGCCTGTATATGCATGCTCGAAAACAATAAGATGATCAGGATATGAATTCTAATATTATTCATCATCAATTAGGTTTTCTAAAAATCTCATAAAATCCGACATGCCGGGAAGGTCATCATTTTTGATGAAGATCCGATTTCTTCGCATATATTTTTTTATATCATTTTTATGATCAGGGTAAATCCTGTAAATTGATCTCTTATTTTTAATCATGTGTACCCGGCCATTCGCATATATATATTTTTCAAGATCCGAATTATACCTGCTTCCCTCCATGCCGTCTCCTTCTGAATATTTTTTCACTCTTTTAAGAAAGAATTTTATTTTAGAGTCATATATAAGTTCATAATATCCACTTAATTCAATTTGCTGAAGACCTTCAAACTTCAATGGATTAAAAAATGTATGCTCATCAATCTCAAAGGAATTGATATATTCAGGATTCAGAATGATCTGATAAGGTTGATTATCCCTGAAAATCTGTACCAGCAAGACATCCTGGTAAATATCATAATTCATGAGAAGATCATTTCTGGTTCCCAGTTCACTATTTATTTTTCCATACTGCCAGATCTTTGAAAAAACAAAAGGATGCCCGTTAGCGGACTGTTGCAGGTTGTATTCCCAGCCATTTATGAAAATTTCCGAAGAATCAGCTACCTGTGTATTTAAAGCCGAACAATATCCATTACTACCATATGAGAATACAGAAACAAGTAATAGAAATCCCGTTGTCAGTATTATATTCATCTTTTTATTCATCTTCATCTATCCAGTATTCAGGTTTTTTCGGATCTCCTACAAAAGAACAATCATAACATTTCCTTAGATTTGACATCACCACAATGGTATCATCTAAAGAAGAATCAAAGTATTGGTAGACATAAAAATAATTACGAATTTCGCCGGCATTGAATATAGAATCCGGTACATAAATAACCTCACAATCTTCAAACCCATTTGCAACATATCCATATTCCAAATCCGAGCGATCGATAAATATTCTTTTCGAACTGACCGTAGATGCTTCAAAAAAACCAAGGACAGGCTCATCCGGGTCGGTAAGAGAATTAATATTACCGGAGAGTGCAGCAGGAATGGGATCAAAAAAACCACCCGATCCTCTGTTTATCTTTTGTAATTTGGTAAGATAAATATAATTATCCCTTGTTACCGCATATTGTTTAATGTTTGCACTGTACTGGATTGCCAGCTTATTCTGGGTAAAAGGGACATGATAGATGAATTCTTTTTTCAATACATTCTCAGCAAGATTTTCAGTAGTGGCTATGTTGATACCGCTTGATTCATTGAATTGCCAGCAATATTTCACTGCCGGATAATTTATCGGGGGTAATATTTTCCAGCTCTCTTCCCATTCCCATTTATAGTATCTGCTTTTATCCTCTCCTCCGTCAGCACTCACATAAAAATCCACTCCTTCCCTGTTAACATATGATGCAGAAGAATTTCTGCGATAATCAACAAAATAAACACTATCCATTTCAGGTGCCTGCAGCATTTCCTGATAATCAGACTCATATTCTTCTCCATTCCTTGTTATTATGTAAAGCTTGAAGAGATTCCCGACTTCAGGATTCAGATCATCACCTTCATAGGTGTAATAGCCATCATCTACCTCTGTAAGGTTGTAATTATTTCCCTCTTCATCACCCAGGATAATAATGGCATTTGTTTCAGCATTGCTTCGATTCTGATCATATGAATAACTTCTTGAGAGACGAACTCTCACCGCAACCTCCTCATCAGTGACAATTCCATCTACAACCAGAATTTCCTCATAAGAATCTATCTCAGGATCAAAAGGTTCTACACATGCTGTCAATGCTATAAACATCAACAGAGGCACAATTCTTCCGTACATTTAAAGAATTTGAATTTCGTTAGTTGGTTTAAAAAGCTTAAAGATATAAATTTTTGAAGATCCTTATCTGAAAAGGGAGGTAAAAAATATGCGATTATCTCTCACTATTTTTCTTAAGCACATATAAGGAAAAGATTCCGGAACCTGAAATTTCGCTGTGAATGCAATTAAGAGCATTTCTTTCAGCAATGGGAATAACACCGCCATTATTCATGAACGCTCGAAAGTTTGAATAATGCTCTTTACCTGCTATCCGTTCAATCAGATGCACTATGTTTTTCTTATATCCTGAAGGCAAGGGATAGTTGTAATCGGCTACAATAATAGTATCAGATATGCGGATTATTTCTGTCAGGATAGTATTCCAGTCTTCCGGATCAAACTGATGAAGAGCAAGTGACATTGTGGCAATATCAAAACTTTTATCTTCAAAAAAATAAAGGTTACGCACATCAGCCTGGATGTAAGAAATTCTGTCTTTGGATTTTCCGTCGATTCTCCTTCTGGAATAATTTATCATCGAAGGTTCAATATCCACACCGGTAACTTTCGAAGAATGATGATAGATCTCGCGGACCAGTTTTCCTGTTCCTGATGCGACATCAACAACTTTCAAGCCAGACTCCAATTGATTTTTAATCCTTTTTCTGAGACTTGCCAGTAACGGATCAATCAGTGCATTATAAATATGAGGATGTAGTTCCATTGGATCATGTCTTATGAGATTCAAGGGTAATTTCAGTGATTTCCGGAGGTGTTCCTACTCTGCCGGGAAAAGCAATGAAACCGAGTCCAATATTCACATATAAATATCGTTCACCTTCAGTGTACAAACCTGCCCAGCGTGGATATTTAAATCTTACCGGGCTCCACCTCCAGCCGGGAATTTTTATGGCAAATTGCATCCCGTGGGTATGTCCTGAAAGTGTCAGATCAACATCTGTTTTATCAAGGATCTCAGCATCCCAGTGTGAAGGATCATGTGACATAAGTATTTTAAAATCTACGCCATCTGCATTTTCAAATGTTTGTTTAAGATCCCCGTGCTGCGGAAAAGGCGGCAAACCCCAGTTTTCAACACCTGCCAGTAAGATTTTATCTTTTCCCTGATTAAGAAAGACCGATTCATTTCTCAACAAACGAAAACCGCTATCTGAAAAATACTTATAAAGCGTTTTCATATTTTCTTCCCGCTCTTTTTCGGATGCCCATGGATAATACTCACCATAATCATGATTCCCCAGTATAGCATACTTCCCATTTTTTGATTTCATTTCTTTCAGGGTGGAAATGAAAGGTTCCATTTCCAGGGCCCTGTTGTTTACCATATCACCTGTAAACAAAACATAATCGGCATTAAGATTATTGACAATTTGAACTGCCTGTTTAATATCCGAAGTATCAGAACCGAAACTACCGATATGCAGATCACTGATATGAACCAGCTTCAAGCCATCGAAGGCTTCAGGCAGATTCGGAAAAGATAGTTTTATCCTGTTTACTGTAAAATTCGTACGGCCTCTGAAGATACCATGAAGAATACTGATAAAGGGTATGGCCGACAAAATTATACCTGCTTTGAGTAAAAAATCTGTGCGGCTGATTTTCTCTCCCTGCTGCATTGCATTCTCATCTCCGGGATGAATGTGCGCCCAGGCATTGATTATCAGATCAACAATATCTTTAAGCAAAAGAAATACAATGAAAAGTAATTTGGGGACATAAAAAAGAATAAAAAAACCATTGAAAACTGTCAGGTAGCGAAAAAACTGTTCAAAAGAATAACGTTCACGGTTCAGGAAAAGAAAAAGCAACATTCCTATTGAAATAACCGTGATTCCCCAGTAAGAATATTTAATAATGGCATTGTACCTTGCACTCAAATTCTGGGCAAGCTGGTTAACTCCCCTGTAAGAATAAAGATCTACAAGTATGATAAAAATTGTAATTACAACAAAAAAAATCCAGATTTGTCCTCGCATTCAGTATTAAAGATTTGAAATTTTGACTAATATGATGAGGTAAGAACAAGTCATTCAATCAATTGTTTTCTATTGCCGCAATATTAATAATTATTTCATCAAGCCTGATGCTTTTAACTCGATTTTTGCGATATTTGTGACTACTCAGGTAGCTATCAATTTCATGGAGGAATTCCTCAATACGGATATCAAATTTCTTAGCGGAGTAGGCCCAAAAAGAGCTGAATTACTAAATAAAGAACTCAAAATATTCACTTTTCGGGATCTTTTGTATTTCTTTCCCTATCGCTATATAGATCGTACACGATTCTATAAAATCAGCGAGTTGAATTCGGATCTTCCCAATGTACAGCTTAAGGGTGAAATAATTTCTTTTGAGAAAATCGGGGCAAAAAAGGGCCCCGGCAGGCTGGTTGCTCAATTTACTGATGGTACCGGTGTTATTGAATTAATCTGGTTCAAGGGTTTTAAATGGATCCCGGAAACCTACAAGCCCGGAAATGAATACATCATATTTGGGAAGCCCACCGTTTTCAAAAACAGGATTAACCTGGTACATCCTGATATTGATGATGTATCAAAAGAAGCAGTATTGTCAACCCGTCTTCAACCGGTTTACTCCACCACAGAAAAGCTGAAAAATAACTACCTGACATCGAAGGCTATTCAAAAATTAGTATACAGCCTTCTGGAAAAAATCGGGAAAAATATTGAAGAAAGTCTGCCTGCATATCTCTTGAAAAAGGCAGGATTAATTCCTTTGTGGGAAGCATTAAAAAATATCCATTATCCTGATAATCAGGATATTTTAAAAAAAGCAGAATACCGCCTGAAATTTGAGGAATTGTTTTACATCCAGATAAATATCCTCAGGTTAAAAGTCGGCAGAGAGAAGAAATTCAAGGGATATGTTTTTGAAAAAGTCGGGGATTATTTCAATAATTTTTACCATAAAAATCTTCCTTTTGAATTAACCTCTGCTCAAAAGAGAGTACTCAAAGAGATCAGAAGAGATCTTGGCTCGGGAAAACAGATGAACCGTTTACTTCAGGGAGATGTAGGCAGCGGAAAAACCCTGGTAGCCCTGATGACGGCACTTATTGCCATAGACAATGGCTTTCAGGCATGTATTATGGCACCTACCGAAATCCTTGCAAATCAGCATTTCAATACAGTTTCCAGTTTTCTTGAAGGTATTAATATCGATTGTGGTTTGCTTACGGGATCCACACGTAAGAAAAAACGTGAAATTCTCCATGCCGCTTTACAGGATGGCAGTTTAAAGATTCTTGTAGGTACTCATGCACTCATTGAAGATTCGGTTCAGTTCAATAACCTGGGACTTGTGGTTATAGATGAACAGCATCGTTTTGGTGTAGCACAGCGGGCCCGTTTATGGCAAAAAAGCGAAAACCTGCCCCATGTTCTTGTCATGACGGCCACACCAATCCCCAGAACACTGGCCATGACACTATACGGTGATCTGGAAGTTTCGGTGATCGATGAATTGCCGCCCGGGCGTAAACCTGTAAAAACCATCCATATTTTTGATAATAAACGGTTAAAGCTGCATGGTTTTCTCAGAAAACAAATAGCCGAAGGAAGGCAGGCCTACATTGTCTACCCTCTTATTAAAGAATCGGAAAAAATGGATTACAAAGATCTTGAGGATGGTTACCACAGCCTTGTAAGGGATTTCCCCCCTCCAAAATATATCGTTGGAGTGGTCCATGGAAAGATGAAGCCCGATGAAAAGGATATTGCCATGAAGTTTTTCAAGGAAGGGAAAATGCACATCCTTGTTGCGACAACTGTTATCGAAGTTGGCGTTGATGTTCCGAATGCTTCAGTTATGGTGATAGAAAGTGCAGAACGTTTTGGACTGTCTCAGTTACATCAGTTACGTGGAAGAGTGGGGAGAGGGGCCGATCAATCATATTGTGTGCTAATGTCAGGCTATAAACTCTCTGAGGATGGAAGAAAACGCCTGGAAACCATGGTGAGGACCAATGATGGTTTTGAGATCGCAGAAACCGATCTGAAGCTAAGAGGACCCGGAGATATTGAAGGCACCCAGCAAAGCGGTATTCCTTTTGACCTAAAGATCGCCCATCTTGGAAAAGACGGACAGATACTGCAATATGCAAGGGACATTGCGACCGGGCTCATTGAATCAGATCCGGAATTAAACCATGAAAAGAACCGTATATTAAAAAATGAAATGAAGAAAACCAGGCAAAAGGGACTGGAGTGGGGTGTCATTAGCTAGCACCTGGCTATAACTCGACTTTATTGACAGACCCCGGCGAGGGTTAAACTTTCATTCTTTTTTGATGTTTCATTACTACGGATTTCAAAGTCCGATAAGCTTCATATCCAAAAGTAAAACCAAATAGCATGAATAAAAATGTTATGATCATTGGCTCCGGAATTGGCGGGATTGCTGCAGCCATTCGCCTTGCGGTAAAAGGAATGAAAGTTACCGTTTTTGAAAAAGATGAGGGTCCCGGAGGAAAGTTAAATTTAATAGAACTGGGAGATTATCGTTTCGACCTTGGCCCCTCTCTTTTTACGATGCCGTTTTTTGTTGAGGAACTTTTCGAACTCGCCGGAAGGGATCCGAAAAAATATTTTAGCTATAAAAAAATCGACCTTGCCTGCAAGTATTTCTGGAGCGACGGAACCATTCTTTATGCATGGTCTGATAAAGATAAACTTGCCGTTGAAATTGAGAATAAGCTCGGCATTGACCGGAAAATCATAAAAAAATACGTTGAACATGCGGTGAGGCTCTACCAAAAAACATCACCGGTATTCCTTGAGAAATCACTCCATAAGTTTAATAACTATTTATCGGCCGATTTCTTTAAAGCCGGTACATACCTTCACCAGATGGATATTTTTAAGACCATGGATGAAGCCAACCGGAAACGGCTCAAACATCCCAAGCTTGTTCAACTGTTCAACAGGATGGCCACATATAATGGTTCCAGTCCGTTTAAGGCCCCTGGCATTCTGAACATAATTTCAAGCCTGGAACACGGGACGGGTGTGTATTTCCCGGAAGGCGGAATGTATAATATTACCCTGAGTCTTTACAATCTCGCCATGGAATTGGGTGTTGATTTCAGGTTTTCAGAAGAAGTGAATGAGATCCTCTATAAAGATAAAAAAATAAAAGGAGTGCAAACTTCCAAAAATGAATATGATGCTGATATTGTTATCTCTAACATGGATATTGTTCCCACTTACAGGAAATTGCTCCCGGATATAAAAAAACCTGAACGGACGCTTAACCAGGAGAGATCGAGTTCTGCACTCGTATTTTACTGGGGAATAAAGAATAATTATCCTGAACTTGAATTACATAATATTTTCTTCAGCGATAATTACAAAGAAGAGTTTGAATACTTATTTGAAGGTCTGGATATTCATAATGACCCTACCATTTATATCAATATAAGCTCAAAAGAAAGTCCGGAAGATGTCCCGGAAGGCCATGAAAACTGGTTTGTAATGGTCAACGCTCCCCGTAATGAAAACCAGGACTGGGAAGAGATCATTAAAAGGACAAGGAAAAATGTTATTTGGAAACTTTCAAAAATTATGAAGAAAGATGTAGAGAAAGACATAGAGGCTGAATACGTACTTGATCCACGAGAAATCGAATCCAAAACTTCTTCTTACAAGGGTTCACTTTACGGGTCAAGCTCCAATTCCAAATTTGCCGCTTTTCTCCGTCATCCCAATTTCAGTTCCCGACTGGGAGGTTTATACTTTGTTGGAGGAAGTGTACATCCGGGTGGGGGTATTCCGCTATGTTTACAGGGTGCAAAAATCACTTCCGAACTGATAAAATAATCCCTGAACTATAAGGCAAGGAATCTGTTGTAGTTAAAAAGTCATTATATGGAAAAATCAAAGATCCTGATTACCGCTTCAACGGGAAATGTAGGTGCACCGATGGTAAATGCACTTCATAAAAAACAAATAGCCTTCACTGCAGCTACAAGAAACCGGGAAAATGCCATCAAAGAATTCGGTTTTGAACCGGAAACAGTTTTCATGGATTTCCGGGATAGTTCAACTTTTAAACCCGCTTTGGAAGATAAAGAAATACTGTTCCTGTGCGGTCCTTTAGCTACTCCTGAAGCTGAAGAATTATTAAAACCTCTTGTTCAGGAAGCCATAGATCAAAAGATAAAACATGTTGTCTTTATTGCCTCCTACCCATCGCTTATGGAGAAAATTGAAGAAAGCCATATGAATTATACTTTTCTCAAGGGTAATTTTTTCATGCAGAATTTCGAAATGTACCAGACTGAAGATATTAGGGACAGAGATCAGATCTTTATGCCCACGGGTGAAGGTAAAGCACCTTTCATTCACACCCGGGACATAGGAGAAGTAGCTGCGGAAATAATTGAAAATCCCGAGGGTTTCCAAAATCAAAAAGTCTATCTTACCGGACCCGAGGCTCTTGATCATTTTCAGGTTGCAGATATTTTCTCCGAGGTGCTTGGCAGAGAGATCACCTATAAAAATCCGGATGATGAGACTTATAGAAAAGTGATGAAAGATCGAGGCTATTCCGATAAATACATTGATGCTATGATAGCTGTATTTGGAAAAATTAAAAAAGGAAAGGTGGAGAAAACTTCTGATATGGTCAGGAAAATACTGGGTAGAAAGCCGACCTCCCTCAAAGAATATGTTGAAGAGAAAAAAGAACTTTTTTCTTAATTCCAAAAAATGTCTAAAAAAAATGTCTAAAAATGGAATATAACTAACCGATATCAGAAATCAATTTCAAGCCCCAGATAATAAAACCCACCATTAAACCCAAACTGGGTAACCGCAGTGTTATAAGGAAAACGCCCCATACTCTCGAGGGTTTCATTATTCCTGTCCGGATAAACATCAAAAAGATTAGTAGCTCCAAGATATGCTGAAAGGAAATAACTTATTCTGTAACCCAGGCGCAAATCAGTAAGCCATTTCGGGGAATAATTCTGATCCTGATCAGTACTTATGTTGCCTCTGTATGAAACCTCCCCAAAACGGGTAAAATGAACATTTGCTTTAAAGTCCCTGTATCGATAGTCAATGCCAAGATTTACTTTACTCCCTGGCTGGGCTAATTCGACCAATGCACGTGATTGTCGATCGAAAAAGACTTCTTCAAGATTATTTTCTGCGATTTGCTCACTGGTATTGATATCTTTTATTTTCGTCTCATTCAGATTCAATCCAACATAAAACCCAAGAATACTGCGGGGCAAACTGAATTTTTGTGATAAAACCACATCAATTCCTCTTGTTCGTGTATCAATAGCATTGGTAAAAAACTGAGCAGCTCCAACATTTGGAATATCTGCGAGTAAGCTATCCACTATATCATACCCAAAATATTTATAAAAGAATCCTGAGAGCACAACCCGGTCTTCCACATCAATCTGATATATATCCACAGTCAGCAAGGTATTCCAATTGGTTCTTGAAGTCACCCCAAAGGAATAGCCCACGGAAGTCTCTTCCTGAAGATCGGGTATGCCAAATGCGTTGGCTACCAGACTCGAATTTGGTGCAGTCATAACTTCATACAGTGTGCCATCAGAATAATAAGAGCCTGTATAACTGTAATAATTCTGATGTAATGCAGGAGCTCTGAAACCTGTACTGACAGACCCTCTCAGGTTCAAAAAATCAAAAATAGAATATCTTGCCGCCAGCTTCCCTGAAAGATTGTTCCCAAAATCCGAATAATTCTCAAAACGTCCGGCAACTGTTAAATAAAATGAAGGACTTAGTTTTGAAGAAAGATCAAGATAAACCCCCAAGTTGCTTCTTAATTCATCAGCTTCATCGGAAGGCTGATAACCCGGGTAACCCTGTGCACCCGGAAATGAAATTCTGTCCTCATTAATCCATGATGCTTCTTCACCGGAAAATATTTGATATCTTTCAAAACGGTATTCTGCTCCTGCTGAAACGGTCAGTTCTGGTAAATTCAACCTATCTCCAAAATCCTGGTTTATATCAAAATTTGCCGTGTTCTGGAAAAAACTTATTTTACCCGATTCGAATTGTGCAGGACTGTTCTCACCCATTGAAGCATTAATAGAATTTTTAACAAAAAAATCGATACTGTTTGCTCCGCTGGTATTACTGAGATCAAAGTTCCATCCACCGAGTTTACCTTCAAGGCCCAGTGAAACAAATTCATCGTTCATGCCCGCTTCAATCTGGGGAAGAAAACCATTGGGATAAACCTCCGGAACGTTTCGGTCCGGATCGTTGGGAAATCTGTAATCCCCGGCAGATATACTGTATCGATTATTTATTCCTCCAAATGCATACAGGCTAAGATTATCCCCAAGCGGAATGTTTGCATTTATAAATACTGAAATATTTTTCATTTCCGAGTTCCCCAGATTGAGCCGGAAATCTTCTCTTGTCAATCCCCTGTCTTCCAGAATCTGGTTATCATTGGCAAGATGTTCCTCATAGCTTATCCCATCACCTTCTGTATCAGTGTTGTAAATAAGGCCTTCATAAATGCCTGCTCTGTTGGTACCCTCACGATCCCTGTACTCGAATGTAAAATTGATCCTGGTTCCATTTTCAAATCCAAAACCATAATTAAGTCCGAAGTTGGTTTTAAAGCCATCTCCTTCATAACGTTGACCCAGTTGCGTACTGAGATTGAGATTGGAGGTATCTTCTTTTAAAATAATGTTAATAACTCCGGCTATTGCATCGGAGCCATATTGTGCGGATGCTCCGTCACGCAGTATCTCTACCCTTTCAATTGTGGAAGATGGAATGGTATTCAGATCGTTCAAAACTGAACCACGCCCTACAACCCCAAGGGTATTCACAACTGCAGAAGGATGATGTCTTTTCCCATTCACAAGAATAAGAGTCTGATCCGGATTCATTCCCCTGAGAGTTGCAGGATCCATGTGATCTGTTGCATCAGAATATGTCAATCGTGTTGAATAAAATGATGGCGCCAGTCGATTTAACTGCTGGCTAAGATCATATTTACCAGTTTGCTCAAGAACAGGTTCAGGAAAATTATCCACGGGGACCGCTGAGGAGGTTATAGTTCTGAAATTCCCCCGATTGCCAACAACAACAACTTCATTCCCGAATGCCGTGACTACCGGTTCCAGCAAAATTATATTTTTTCCTTCTTCCAATCCGGTAATATCGTCGAAGGTACCTGCGGTGAAAGAAATGCTCTCATAACCGATATAAGAAACTGAAATAATAGTTCCTGTATCTTTTACCGAAAGGCTGAATTCCCCCTGCTGGTCGGTAATGGTACCTGCATTATAAGTTTCAACACTAACATTCGCTCCAACAAGAGGTTGGAGTGTTATCTTATCAATAACTCTCGCTGAAATGATTTGCTGTGAATAAGCTGAAAAAACAACAAAAAAAAGTAATCCAAAGCAAAGCTTTAATGCTTTCATAAATTTTGAGTTCAGAATAAAACAAGGAGACAAGCTAAAAATTTACAAGAATATATAGCTAACAGAGATTAAAAGTCTTCGATTTTAGCAGCCATAATAAAATCATTTTCAGAAAGTCCCATGATAGCATGCGTCCAAAACTCCACTTCAACTTTGCCATAAAAAACATGCATAATGGGATGATGACCCTCTTGTTCAGCAAGATCAGCAATTTGATTCACAAATTTCATGGTCTCTTTAAAATCGTCAAACTCAAAAGTTCTGCGAATTTTCATATCATCCACCACTTCCCAGGGAGTTTTCAAACTGGCATTATATTCCTTAATCTCTCCAGGTTTCATTTTTGGTACTCCACCTTCACAGGGGACACATTTCTTCTCAGTTAATTTCATGTCAAAATAATTTATGATTTAAAATAAGAACAAAATGAATGGGAGATGGTTCAGGTTGGGGGGGTAGCAGTGCCCTGGCATCACAATAGCATATCCGGGTATCTAACTGTCATTGGTAGTGTTCAAAGCGAGCAGTAAGCGGTGAGCGGTAAGCGGTGAGCGGTAAGCCCCAAAGAAGCTGAAAGCTCAAAGCTGGAAGCTGGAAGGAAGAAGAATAAACCATAAACCTATAAACCCTTCAACTCTTCAACCCCTGAAGAAGCTGAAAGCTCAAAGCTGGAAGGAAGAAGAATAAATACAAGGCCTCAACCCTTAGACGATTAAACGATTAAACAATTAAACATCTTCAATAAACCCTTAAACCCCCTTAAACCCTAGTACCTGTTTAGCCATCTGTATCTCCTCGCGCTATCTCCGAACAGAACAGCGATCATGAATTCATGTGATCCATAGGTTCTTTTCATGATGGAACTGAGGGTATAATCGAAGGCATAGCCGAAAACAAATTTATCTACCTTCACTCCTCCCATGAAAACCATTGCTCCTCCGGTTCGGTAAGATAATCCTCCCCAGTACTCATCGGAAAAAATGAACTTGGCGTTCAGATCAGCCTGCCAGGTACTGTTTTCATTGGCTTTAATAAGGAAAGACGGCTCTATGGTGAAATAATCATTGATGTATATATCATAACCGGCAGTAAGATAGTAATACCTCCGCATTTTATATTCAGCATATCGTTTGCTTTCTCCTAATATTAATGAAGATTGAAAAAGCTGAGAAGCTGAAAAACCGGCATAAAATTCAGGATTTGAAAAATACACTCCCATGCTTGCATCAGGAATAAACACAGATTTAGCGGCATTCATATAAAGCTCATCATCCTGTTCCTGCAGTCTTATCTTACTGTCATCAACGGAAAACTGATAAGCAATACCCGATATTCCAAATGAAAGCTGGGACTGTCGCATCCGTATGTGATAAGCATAGGATAACTGTATTCCTGTGCGATCGATGGGACCGTTTTTATCATTGAAAACATATCCGCCCAGGCCAACTTTACCACTCCTTGAAGCCATTCTCCTCCTGCGCTTAACTGAAGCATTCTTGGATATATAACTATTCTTCAATATCCTCGTTTGTCCGCTGAGGGCATGAGTGCGCGGTGCATTTTGTAATCCAAGCCATTGTTCCCTGGCTGTAATATTAATTGCGGTATAACCCTCACTACCGGCAACGGCGGGATTGAGCAGAAAACCGTTCATCATATACTGGCTGTATAGCGGCACCTGCTGGGCAAAGTTCAGTTGAAATAAACCTGCCAATATCAATATTAAGAATAGAAATCTTTTCATAGAATCACGCTACACGTCTTATTATCCCACTCGTACATAGCTTTCCAAACACTCATCTTTCTCAAAAACCTTCACTTGTTAATATATTTTATTATTTCCTACGACATTACTTAATAATTGTTACTGTACCTACCACCGGATCGGAACTTCCATCATTAAGGTTAATCACAAAATAATATGAATCCATTGGCATTGTCCTTCCATCTGAAGCTACACCATTCCAGGGATCTGAATAACCCGGTTCAGAGCGGTATACCAGATTACCCCACCGGTCGTAGATCTCCACCTCTGCATCAGGGAATGGCTCAAGTTCCGGGATCCTCCATACATCATTCTTGCCATCTCCATTCGGGGTAAAGGCCGTTGGCATCTCTGCAAACCTGTCTTCTGGTGAACAGGGATTTATCGCAATGGTATCGTAGGTAATACAATTATGCTCATTCGTAACTTCAACCCAGATCGTTTTTTCTCCTTCATAAACTATGATCTCCCTGTTTGTTTCACCCGTAGACCAGTTAAACAACACCCCATCAGGTCCTGCATCAAGGATAATCTGTTCAATCCCACATAATGCAGTATCCGGACCCAGGTCAACCTCCGGAAGCTCATGAACCGAAAGATATACACTGTCTGACCGGGCACATCCGTACTCATCCGTTACCCTCACAGTCTTATATCCTTCAGTTGAAGTTATAATTGACGAGAATTGACTGCCATTATGCCACAGGTAAGAATAATACTCACCATCGGCGTCTACTTCTATGGATTCACCTTCACAAATCGATAGATCATTACCCAGATCAATATCCGGGGCGGATACAAGCACAGTTCCCAAAACCGGAACAGCCGGACAGCCATGTCTCGAGGTTTCCTGTACCCATACTTCATATTCACCTGCCTCATCCCCCCAGTTCACCGATATCGAATCTCCCCAATCAGATACAATGGCACCTCCTTCCACCCTCCAGTTGAAAGTGGATCCTTCTGTGCCGCTAACTTTATAAACAACGCCGGAGTCGCCCGCACAGACAATATTTATGTATTGTGCACGAACTCCATTGCTTGCCGTTAGCAGGAACAGGAGATATAATATGTACCTTATCCTTCTCATAGGCTTAGATGAGCCTTATTGGTATGATATGTTTAACTCAATAAATTCTATTATCTGAACAATCTATTAGTATAGTTATGATCTATTCAATTCATTACTTCAAATTGATATACCGAATGGTCTATTACTGTCAATTACTTTTTATCCTTTAATGGTCTGAAATTAATCTCTTGTCAAAGTGTTATCACTGGTGATTTCACCTGTTTCAACAGTCGGATGCACTGTGATGGTAAAAGAAGCATCTATCAGGTCACCGGTTCCCTGGAAACCATCACTCATCTCTGTTAAGGTCACAACAAAAGTCTGGTCCTCCGTGCTGCTAGTATTTAACAGATTAGCCGGTATGGGAATGGTAGCTGTATTTCCCGCAATACCTGTTTCCTCCACTTCTGTACCGATAGTCCCGTCAAGATCTGTTATTGTGTATTTAAAGCTAAAATCGGGAGCACCGGTGAACTGCACTGTTATGTCTCCATTGGTCGCATCTTCGGAACATATAGCATAATCATCATCTAAAATAGTGGCTGTAGGATTACTCCATAGTGTTACGTCAAGAGATTGAATATTACTTGGACACTGAACTGTTGGATTGGCAACCTGCCTTTGTACAGAAACATTCCCTGAAGTGGATGTTATAGTACTGTCATCATCCGGCCATTGTACCTGGATAGATTGCTGACCCACTGTAAATGGAACCACATAAGGATCTCCCGATGTACCTGATCCGGTTACACCTGCAGCAGGATCTACAATCTCACCTCCATAAACCTGCCAACTGTATTGATCGGTAGCCGGTCCGGGAATTTCGTAAGTGCTAAGATTTCCTTTTCGTTCCTCAAAAGGCGGCGGAGTTTGACTGGTAGTATCGGTATCAATAAATTGTCCGTAAACTGACCCGGATACAAAGAGAGAAATTGCAATTACTGAAAAAAGTTTCGCGATTTTGTTAAGCATTTTTGTTTTCATGACTGTCCGTTTTTAATTGTTTGTTAAGTATTTAAATAATTTGATTTTATTTTCTTGTTAATTTATTATTGGATTCGATCTCTCCGATCGATGGTTTATCGTATACTGTTACATTATGGGTTCCGCTTGTTGCACTGCAACCGTTAATATCATTGGTTTCTGTTACTTCAATATTTGCTGTGCCTGCCACTCCAAAGTCAACACTTACCTGATGGCTGTCAACAGGACCACTCGCTGTTCCGCCTGTGATATCCCATGAATAGCTGTGATCCGGATTATCGGGAGTGGTAAAGACCCCGTTGCCATTCAGGCAGCTTTCTGCTGGTCCTGAAATTACGGGGGTGGGCAAAGCATTTACAGTAATGGCCTGAGTAGCGGAATTCATACAGCCATTGCTATCTGTATAGGAATAGGTTATCGTATGGGTACCGGCTCCGGCAGTAGATGGACTGAAAGTATCTCCGCTTACTCCGGGGCCGGAATATGAGCCACCGGCTGGTGAGCCTTCGGTAAGAGTAAAGTCTGCAGCGTCCAGACACATATCGGCTACAACTGCAAAGCTTACTGAAGGTAATGCATTTACTGTGATGGTTATAGGAGTATAAGAAATCTCACAACCACCAGCACTGGTTACATTCACACCAACTACATCTCCATCAGATAAAGTACTGCTTAGATAGGTTGCATCAGGACCATCCTGTACAGGACCCCCATTAACCGTAAATTCATAATTTGCACCATCTGTTGCAGTAAAGGTTATTGAGCTTCCACTACAAATTGTATTATCTCCATCGTCGCTAGAAAGTGTTCCTGAGGGCAGGGTATTTATGTTAACTGTGATTGATTCTGCCACAGTGTTATTACAATCGCCTTCAAATCTCACATAATATGTAGTTGTTGTGGCAGGTGCAGGTATCTCCAGATTATTGCCTGAACCAATATTGTTTGTAAGTCCTGCATCATCATACCATTCAGCGGTAGCTCCATCACCAAGGGAGCCACCCGTATAGGAGAGAATTATATTCCCATCACCCGGACATATATTATTTCTGTCTGAACTTGCAGAGGTGGGTGGCACACTTGGAATACCTGTAAAAACAATACCTGAAACAGCATTTGTATTATTACAAAATCCTTCTGCTCTTACCCAGTACTCGGTTGTATCGGCAGGGTCGACAATAAGCGAAGGACCATCGGGACCTGCGGAGGTAGTAAAACCACTATCGAGATACCATTTCCAGGTGGCACCGACACCAAGACTTCCTCCCACAACAGATAATGTCTTGGGGGTACCCTGACATATATTATTATTGGTTATATTAATTCCCGAAGGGTCTGTGGATTCGGTTTGAACGTCAATCGTCACTGAGGAACTGCCCAGGCTGGCACCACATGGATTAAAAGCTGTAACCTGTATATCTCCGGATGTGGCATTATCCAGGTAATTTACAGTAATCGAGTTGCCATTTGATGACCCGTCAAAAACAACATTGGCCGGCAGGTTCCAGGCATAACTTGTAGCATTAGGGACAGGGTCGATGGAATATGAAAGACTACCCTGACCCTGACACACTACCTGATCTCCACTAATGGGTCCCGGATTATCAGGTAATGGATCAAGTGAAATATATAATGTATCGGATGTAGGCCCACTTCCGCAATTAACATTGGAACCATAAACACTTAATTTAGCAATTCCTGAAAATGTATCTTCCCAGTCTATTTCAATATCAGGCCCGTTTCCAATAATAGTACCTGCTCCTGAAGGTTGTAAATCCCAGTTATAAGTGTCTGCATAAAGTGAATAGCTACTGTATGAAGTATTGGACTGGTTCTGGCAGAAATCATCATTGCCTGAAATGGATAAAGGTTTACGCGCTGTTTTATTGACAATTACGGTGGTGGTATCAGAATTATCGCTAAAACAACCATTCTCATCGATGATGCTTACCCAATAATCCCCTGATTCGGTTATGGTATTTTGCCGGGTAGATACTCCGTTATTCCAGTAATATATTTGAGCCGGATTTGTCTCCAGAATGATATTTTCGCCTTCACAGAAAGTAGTCGTTCCCGAAAAAATATTGGTTGAAGGTTTACCAGGATGCGGCCAATTGACAAGTACCGCTGAATTTCCTAAATCTGTTCCAGCACAACCACTTCCGTCTGTCAATGCCGTTACTGAATAAGTCCCAGGATTGGTGGAAGTAAAAATATATGGATTTTCAGATGTGACTACATTATATGTGTCGGATCCGTCTGTGTATGTAATATTCCAGGGAGGGGTTCCGGTAAGGTAAATTGAAAAATCATTTGGGACCCCCACACAAACTGTATCCGTTCCCAGGACGTTTGCTGTTGGACTTTTGAATACAGTTATTTCCCTTATGATTGAATTGCTGCAACCTGATCCGGATACGTAGGTATATTCAATTTCATGAATACCATTTCCCGCTATTGCAGGACTGAAAGTAGCTGTACCATCACCATTATCAATAATTCCTTCTCCTGCGAAAATTCCATTGGAGTCCTGTGGAACCCCGGTTAGTATAACTGGTGCAGCAGACTCACAATAGGGTCCTCCCGGATCGGCTAGATCAACTACCGGTAAATTGTCTGCAAATGTTAATGCATAAGAGTTGATATCTATACTCTCAGAAGAGGTAATAACTCCGGCATCCACATTGCCATTGGTGAAACCATTTCCATAATCCTTCCATTCGGTTCCATCCCATGCAGCTATTTTCAAAGCTGTCAAATTAGTGATGCAGCATCCGGAACCATCCCAGAAAGCGGTAAGGTTTACAGCAGATGATCCGGAAGATCTTTCGATCTCCCAGTACTCGCAATTTGAAACATGATCAATGGAAGATTCATGCAGGCTGATATCGTATAAGGCATCAGGTTCAGCATTGAAATATTCTGCAATAAATGCATCTGTAATTAATGCAGGGGCAGAAATAGCTATTGGCTTATACATTCCGTTTTTCCCAACAGGAAATGTTACTGCTGAATCTCCGATAATTTCAAGAGGTCCTTCAATATAACTATTTTTGGATCCTCCCAAAATTGACCCCGAATTTTCAAGGCTTAGCAGATTTGATGCTGAAGTTTGAATAACACCATCAACCAGGTTGAACACCCCGGGAACGGAAACAGGACCTTCTACTCTCAACTGAGGTGAGGTTATTCTTGAGTTATTAATTTCTATATTTTGATAGCTGAAACTATCCGTTCCCCCTCCTGCATTCTCAGGTATAACCTGAAGGTAATCAGCGCTTTCAAAAACTACAGTAGTATTATCCTTACTGTTCAAAATCCCATACTTATCTACCCCTCTTGTAATGTTTCTTCCGATCTTAATTTTTGCTGCATTGTTCAATTCTATTTCCAGTTTATCCTGAGCATCACTTATATATTGAATATCTCTGTTAACTGTCAATTCCGTGGTATTATTCAAGCTAATTACAGACTTCAGTTCCCCGCTATTTTCAAATATAAGATCTCTTTCTACCAGCACAGTGGATAATCCGGAAACAGTAAATTCATTATTTACACTTGAGCCTCCTGAGGATATAAACTTCAGATCATTCTCAACCTGAAAATTTGAATTATCCTGGATAAGGAATTGGAATGCGTTTCCTCCTCCTGCCCTCTCCATGACAAAATTATTTCTGACAGATAAATTACCGCCATTAACGATGCTGATTGCACCATCATAATCGGATCCGCTATTAATAAAATTAAATACTCCATTTACGGTTAATTGTCCTGCATCAATTTCCAGGGAAGTATTGGCATTGTCGGGTATGACTTCCAATTCTGCACAGGTCTCTGTACCGGTTACAGTCACATTATAACCTTTTATATGAACGACATCTCCATTTCCCGGAGAGGATAATGCCGGGGGACCACCTTCAGATAGGGACCATGTTGCCGGGATACTCCAGTCTCCATCTGCAATTGCATAATATTCATCGCCGGACACATTATTGACCTGTAAAGTGAAAGAACCACGATATGCACTATAATTATTATCCACCGAGATGTAATACCAGTTGCCCGGTGTTAAACCAGAATAGGCTATTGAAACATTATCATTATTGGAAGAATAACGGCTACAGGCCAATTCGTCAGTGCCATTGGAATCCCATAAAGCAAGATTGATTCTCCTGACAGTTCCGTATGATCCTCCTCGCAATACCTGAATGGAAACGTCAGAATGAATAGCTTGAAACTTAAACCAGCGATTATAATTTGGTGAGGTATTCCAGCAGGATGCAGCGTTTTTATCAGGTGTAGCGCCTATAGTAGAGAATTCGGCAGGATTGGATTCCCATCCGTTCAGATCACTGATCTCATATGCTCCCTCATAGAAATCATAATCCACAGAATTGTCAACATACAAAGAAAAAGATCCCCGGTAATAGGAATAATTATTGTCAACAGAGATATAATAAGTATTACCCGGAGTTAATGTGTTTGAACCTACGGTAACATTATCATTATTATCTATATAACGGTTACAGGCAACCTGAGTGACCCCGTCTTCCTCCCAAATTGCAGCATTAATTCTTCGAATGGTCCCGTAATCTCCGCCTCTTCTAACCTCAACATTTATCACAGGAGTTGTTGCCGTAAATTTAAACCACCGGTTATAATTGGGTGAAGTATTCCAGCACGATGCCGCATCTTTGTCAGGGGTAGCGCCAATGGTTGTAAATTCAGCATTCCCAGAAGACCAGTTATTGATATCAACTAATTCAAGAGCCCCTTCATAATAATCATAGCCAACTGAATCATTTAATGCCAGCGTAAAGGCACCCCGGTAATAGGAATAATTATTATCTACTGAAAAATAATACCAGTTTCCAGGTGTAAGTCCTTCATAATCCAGCTCTACAATATCATTATTATTAACGTAACGATTACATTCAAGCTCGGAAACACCATCAGACTCAAAAAGTGCGACATTTACTCTCCTTATGTCCCCATAACTTCCTCCTCTAAGAACTTTAATATTTATTCCGGGAGTGGTGGCCCGAAACTTAAACCAGCGATTATAATTCGGGGAAGTATTCCAGCAGGAACCGGCATTTCTGTCACTGGTTGCTCCCACTGTAGTATATTCTGCCAGTTCAGATTGTGAATTTATCAAAGAGGTTACGTCCCTGGCACCCTCATAAAAATCATAATCGACAGAATCATTGACATACAATGAAAAGGTACCACGGTAATAACTATAGTTGTTATCAACAGAAAGATAATAGGTATCACCGGGAGTAAGATTTATTGATTCTACCTCCACAATCTCATCATTGTAAACATATCGTTTACAGGCTACCTGGGTTACTCCGTCTTCTTCCCATATTGCAGCATTTACTCTCCTTACACTTCCATAATCTCCTCCACGCCTGATTTTAATATGTATTTGACTGGTGGTTGCAGTAAATTTAAACCAGCGATTATAATTAGGTGAAGTATTCCAACATGAGGCCGCATTCTTATCCGGTGTTGCTCCAAGGGTTGAATAAATGGCATTGGAAGAAGACCAATCGCGGAGAATACCGAGTTCAATCGCACCCTCATAAAAGTCATAGCCGGGTTTATCATCCAGGCATAATGTAAACGAACCCCGATAATAGCTGTAATTATTGTCTACAGAGATAAAATACCACTCGCCCGGAGTCAGTCCTTTATATGAAACTTCAATGTTATCGTCGTTATTGACATAGCGGTTGCAGTCCAGAACCGTACTACTATCACTATCAAAAAGAGCCAGTTGAGCTCTTCTCAGGGTACCAAATTCTCCTCCCCTTTTCAATTGCACATTTATTGTGGATGTCGTAGCCAAAAATTTGAACCAGCGATTATAATTTGGTGAAGTATTCCAGCAAGGTGGAGCGGTCTCATCAGGCGTCGCTCCCAAAGTGGTATATTCTGCATTATCCGAGCAAGCATTAATTAGCGTGGTAATATCTTTTGCCCCGGCCAGATAATCATAGTCCATTTCATCATCTATGCACAGCGTAAAACTTCCTCTATAATAAGAATAATTATTATCTACAGATATATAATAAGTGTTTCCGGGAACAAGCTGGTCAGTTCCTACGGCAACATTATCGTCGTTATTCACATAGCGGTTACAACTTATTTGTGAAGTCCCGTCACTTTCCCATAACGCCACGTTAATCCGTCTTATAGATCCCTGATCTCCCCCTCTTTTTACTTCAACGTTAATTTTATGTGTTGTAGCTACAAACTTAAACCAGCGATTATAATTTGGACTGGTATTCCAGCACGAGGCAGCATTCTGGTCGGAAGTCGCTCCACGAGTGGTAAAAAAAGCATCGGGAGAGCACCAGTTATTAATATCCTGTAATTCGTAGGCTCCTTCTTTATAGTCATAACTAACACGCGTATCTAATCTCAATGAGAAAGATCCCCTGTAGCTACTGTAATTATTATCAACGGATATATAATACCACTCTCCGGGAATAAGATCAACAGATTCTACAAAAACATCATCATCATTTGAAATGTATCGATTACAAGACACCTCAGTTACACCATCAGCTTCCCATATAGCAGCATTAATCCTTCGAATGTCCCCATAAGTCCCCCCTCTTCTCACACGCACACTTATGGTATTACCGGTGGCCTGAAATTTAAACCAGCGGTTATAACTTGGACCGGTATTCCAACAGGAAGCATTATTCCTGTCGGCAGTTGCCCCCACTGTTGTATAAGCTGCTTGCGGAGAATCCCAGTTTGTTATATCCGTAAGTTCTATTGCACCTTCATAATAATCATAATCAACCTGATCGTTTACACGGAGTGAAAATGTGCCACGATATCCACCGGTTCCGGTAGTGACTGAAAGATAATACCAATTACCCGGAGTTAAACTCAGAGACTGTACAACCACAGAATCAGAATTATTTATATATCTATTACATGCAACTTCTGTGGTTGCATCTTCCTCCCATAAAGCCGCATTAATTCTGCGAGCCGTTCCATAGGCCCCACCAGTAAGAAATGTTGCGGCTAATTGTTCGGTTGTTGCCTGGAATTTGAACCAGCGCGTATGATCATTTCCATAGTTCCAGCAGGATGCGACATTTCCATCAGCAGTGGCAGTTTCGGTAGAATATACTGCATTACCGGAAAACCAGTTATCCAGATCGGTAATTGTAATAGCTCCGGCAATATAATCATAATCAAATACCTCGGTAAATGCAGTATCAGTGCTATTACAACCAGAGGCCCCGGTATATGTATAAAGAACTGTATCTTTACCAACACCTGCAATGGATGGATCATATTGATTTCCATTAATTCCCTTCCCGCTGAAAACACCTCCTGATGGATTTCCACTCAATGTATCAACTGCATCAGTTAAGGCATAAGTACTATCAAGCCCTTCAATTTGAGTGACCGGAAGTGGATGAACAGTTGTTGAAAGACTGATTGAGTCCACACACCCATTAATATTTGCGTATTTATAGTATACGCTTTTCACTCCTTCTGTATCTGGAGTAAATAAAGCAGTTCCATTACCAAGATCTGAAATATTATCGCCAGAAAATATTCCTGAAGGAGTATAATTCCCGATCAGGGTATCAGAATCATCTTTTATACAATAATCAGTTTCCAATCCGGTAAAAGATGTGACAGGTACCGGATTTACTGTGATGGTTTGAGTGGCTGAATCTACGCAACCGTTAGGATCATTATAGGTATATATCATGGAATGTGTTCCCACTCCAGGAGCTGTGGGATCAAATTCGGGGGAAGTTGTAATGCCGGGACCGCTATATGTGCCACCTTCAGGACTTCCCTGAGTAAGATCAAAAGCAGTAGCATTTTCGCAAACATCTGGTACCACGGCAAAACTGACTGCCGGAAGAGCATTTACTGTGATGGTTTGACTGGCTGTATCTGTGCAGCCATTAGTGTCTGTATATGTATATGTTATAGCATGAGTACCAATACCGGCAACCTTAGGATCAAATTCTGGTGAACTGGTAATTCCAGGACCACTGTATGTACCGCCTGCAGGAATACCCTGAGTAAGATCAAAGGCAGTAGCATTTTCGCAAACATCTGGTACCACGGCAAAACTGACTGCCGGAAGGGCATTTACCGTGATGGTTTGACTGGCTGAATCTATGCAGCCATTAGTGTCTGTATATGAATATGTTATAATATGATTACCAGGACCTGCAATACCAGGATCAAATTCAGGAGAAGTTGTAATGCCGTTACCGCTGTATGTGCCTCCGGCAGGATTTCCTGTTGTCAGATCAAAAGGCAGATCATTTTCGCAAGCTATGATTCCGGGATCAGAAAATGTTACAACAGGTAAGGGATTAATGGTAAATATTACTGTATCACTGGAATAAATAAATGCATTCTGTGTTATTTCAACAAAATAATTTCCACTGGCATTCGCGGTATAAATATTGGAATTTGCTCCGGATATCGGATTCCCATCCTGATACCACTGGTAGGAATCTCCAAGATCCTGAACAGAAAAGTCAACAGCCCCGTCAGAACCACAAACTGTCAAAGGACCGGATGCAGAAATCTCATACCCCCCCGAATTCACAAATCCCGAAAGCGGATCTGCAGCAAAATCAGCAGAGTCACCAAAAGCACAGTTATCCGGATAGTCTTCCGAATCCGGACAACTCAGATCCGTATAACCGGCCCCTTCTTCGTGATATTGCGGATCATCATCGAAAATAAAAACATTCCCGGACGTGATCTCAAATGATCCCTGACCTGACGAGCCCTGTTGGAGAAATTCCCCCATCACAACCAGGTATCCTCCTGCTACCACGGTAGCTTTGTTTATCGATGAATAATTCCCGTAAACCACAACTACACCGCCATCGGAAATATTCAGTTCAGCATTGTTACCCAGAGATAAATCTCCAAAAATCAACAAAGTATCTTCAACAGTAAGATTACCATTCTTAAATTCAAGACCACCTGAACGCTTAATGCTGCCTTTAATTAAAATATCGTCGTTAATATCATTGGTCCCGGGATGGGTTCCATCCGTCCAGGAAAGATCATCGGTCCATAAACCGGTATAATTATCTAAACTTATATCATCCTGGGAAAAAAGAGGCAGGGAAGCTGAAAGCACAAGAATAGAAACAAAAACATACCTTAACACGCAGGGCCGGGCTATTTTTCTTCCGTAAAATGTATATCCTTTGCTGAAAACCATAAAATTATCCTGCTCAAAAATAGGAAATAGTGCAAAACAGTTACATGTGCGGTTTAACGAGTTATTAACAATTAAGTTACATCGGAAAAAATCAAGCTTTCTCAGGTCATTACAGCATTTCAGGCATTTTTGGTGCTGCAGGGCAGTCCAGTTTAAATGAATATCACCAACTCTTAAATGTTTATCAAACAATAGATTACGATATATTTTAACTTACATATGTAGATATTACCATGATAAAATATTTAAAAAAGACATGTATTATCTATGAAAAAAACCGTATAGTTCGCTTGATGAAGGATCATATATTTATGACCAAAAGGAATGAAAACTTGATAAAAAAAAGGCCGTTTCTCATAAAGAAACGACCTTCTCTTTTCATAGACAGATAGGCTTTATAGGGATTTTATTTCGGCAACCAGTTTTTGTAGTGAATCTTTCGCATTTCCAAAAAGCATCCGGGTTTTATCATCGTAAAACAGGTAATTCTCTATGGCTGCATAGCCTTTACCCATTCCGCGCTTCATTACAATGATATTCTTTGCTTCATGCACTTTGATAATCGGCATGCCATAAATCGGGCTGCTCGCATCATCAAGTGCAGCCGGGTTAACCACATCATTGGCTCCAATTACCACTGCAACGTCTACATTGGCCATATCAGGGTTAATATCGTCCATTTCCAGCAACTTATCATAAGGAACATCGGCTTCTGCAAGCAGAACATTCATATGACCCGGCATACGACCTGCAACCGGATGAATGGCATATTTCACTTCCACGCCGTTTTCCTCAAGCAAAGTCTCAAGTTCATGACAAATATGCTGAGCCTGGGCAACTGCAAGTCCGTAACCGGGAACGATAACAACCTTACCGGAATAACTCAGAAGTACGCTGGCGTCGGGAACAGATACCTCCTTTATTGTACCCACTTCTCTGTCGGCAGCAGCTCCGCCCCCACCAAAGGCACCTACAATAACATTGATAAGAGAACGGTTCATAGCCCTGCACATTAAAAGAGTCAAAATACTTCCGGCAGCGCCAACAAAAATACCACCTAGCTTCATGGCTTCATTACCATATATGAAGCCGGCCATAGCTGCTGCGATACCGGTAAATGAATTGAGTAAAGAAATCACCACCGGCATATCGGCACCACCAATAGGCATAACAAATGTCACACCGTATATTAAACTAAGTGCAAGCAGGCCGTAAACCATATAAAGCTTAATATCGGCAGGTGCATTGCCGGCAAGTATAAAAACTACCAGGAATATTATGGCAGCTAAAAAGAACAGGTTCAGCCAGGTCATAAAACTTGAAAAGATATCTTTCACCTTTCCGTCAAGTTTGCCATAGGCTATCATACTGCCGCTGAAAGCAATGCTACCAATTACAAGCCCAAGCAGGGTTACAAGGATAGCATTGTTGCCAGGTTTTGAATATTCTATCAACGCTACCAGCGCAGAGGCAGCACCCCCGGTAGCATTAAAGAACGAAACAAGTTGCGGCATTGCTGTCATTTTCACCTTTCTGGCGATAACCGAGCCAATTATTGCACCAACTATGATGGTGCCAATAATTATCAATGCATTGGTAGATGAGATTGATTCTCCGTTCTCTTTGTGAAGGACCAAAGTAGTTACCATTGCGAGCAACATACCGGATGCAGCCCATAAGTTTCCTTTCCTTGCTGAATCAGGATTTGACTGGAGTTTCAGCCCGATTACAAACATGATTGCGGCCAGCAAATAGCTATATTCCAGAATGAATTGCCCTGTTGAAGGAACTGAAAGTAATATTGAATTGATCATGATCTGTTTTTTTTCTTCTGAATATTATTGATTTAAAATCAACCGGAACAGTTATCCCGGTATGTTGAATCATTTCTTTTTCTTCTTTTTAAACATTTCCAGCATCCGGTCGGTTACAACAAAACCGCCGGCAACATTCAATGTACCAAACAGAAGTGCAAGGATACCAAGTATCCATTCGAAAGTGGTATTTGCATGTCCCACCAGGATAATACCCCCGATAATAATCACTCCGCTTATTGCATTTGCCCCCGACATTAAAGGAGTGTGAAGAACAGAAGGCACATTGGATATCACTTCAATTCCAAGAAAAACCGACAGAATCACAATAAATATCGCTTCCCGGTTATCCCATAAAAAATTCATAAAATTTTCCATATTCGTGTGGATTTATTTTGCTTTTTCTTTCAAATTTTCATTAACTATCTCATTGTCGCGGGTAAGACAGGTTCTGCTTATGATCTCATCTTCATAATCGAGCTTAAGTCCACCCTCCTCATTGATAATCAAACTTAAAAAATTAAGGACATTCTTGCCAAACATTCGGCTTGCATCTGTTGGCATGTCAGAAGGAAAGTCTGATTTACCCAGAATTTTCACCTTGTTATGTTCATAAAGCTCCCCGTCTTTTGTCAGTTCACAATTACCACCGGTCGATGCGGCCAGATCAATGATGACAGCTCCCGGTTTCATCTGTTCAACAGTGTCTTTCTTTAATAAAACAGGTGCTTCTCTTCCAAATATTTGAGCTGTACTTATAATAATGTCAGATTTGACGCTATGATCATGAATAGCCTGTTGCTGTTTCTTCTTAAACTCTTCAGTTTGTTCAACGGCATATCCACCTGCTGAAGCATCGTCTTTTGCTCCTTCAACTTCAACAAATTTACCTCCAAGACTCATAACTTCCTCTTTTACTGCAGCACGAACATCAAATACTTCCACAACAGCACCCAATTTTTTAGCGGTAGCTATGGCCTGCAATCCGGCAACTCCGGCTCCCAGAATAAGCATTTTTGCAGGCTTAATGGTCCCTGCTGCAGACATAAACATAGGTAAAAATTCTCCTGACAGGTTTGCGGCTGTGAGAACAGCTTTATACCCTGCCACCGTAGCCTGGGAAGAAAGAATATCCATAGCCTGCCCGCGGGTAGATCTCGGTATAAGATCCATACTGAAAGTCAGTAAACCCATTTTTGCAATTTCTTTGATAAGATCGAGGTTGAAGAAAGGATTGAACACGGCTACAAGGATCTGCTCCTTCTTCAGTTTTTTTAACTCATTGCCTTTTAAAGGATGAATGCTTAAAAGAATGTCTGTTTGGGCGAGAACTTTATCGCGACTTTCAATTTTCGCACCGGCGTTTTCATAATCCTTATCCGAAGCATAAGCATTAACGCCAGCTCCTTTTTCAACAAGGACTTCTGTTTTTTTATCAATCAAGGCAGAGACTGTTTCAGGCAGCATTACCACCCTGTTTTCTCCCGGGGATTCTTTTAGAACTCCAATTTTCATTTTTTATCGTTATTATGGGTGAAATTATATTCAGGAAGGACAAAGATAAGATATTACAGGAAAGTGTAAAGCAGATTATTTGAATTTCATTGCTCAGCATAAGCTTAAACCTGTATATGTTAATAACTTTTATTTTGCGATTATAGAAAAAAAAAGTTTAAACAAAAAGTTTGTCAAAGATGTTTAAAAACCTGAACTGAACTATTCTTTAACAGGATATTGGTTTTTTCTTAACGAACCAGACAATTACTTAAAAGTTTTATACTTTTGAATTGTATTCACCTTGTAATGCAAAATTATGGATGATCTGTCATATTTGGGAAGTGGAGATCCGAAGGCGATTAATGATTTATATGAAATTTATAAAGAGAACCCCTCATCATTAGATCCAACCTGGAAAAGATTTTTTGAAGGTTTTGAATTTGCCACCAGGAATTATAAAATAGAAGAACCAGATTCTGAAGTCGTTGACAAAGAATTTAAGGTCATTAACTATATTGAGGCATTTCGGAAAAGGGGACATTTGTTTACCGAGACCAATCCTGTCAGAACCCGGAGAAAGTATTTCCCAACCCTGGATCTTGAAAACTACGATCTTTCTGAAAGTGACCTGGAAACGGAGTTTTTTGCAGGTAAGCAAATAGGGATCGGTAAAGCCAAATTAAAAGACATTGTCGATTATTTGACTAAAACCTATCGTGCTTCAATCGGTTCTGAATTCATGTTCATCAGGCATCCTGAAAAAATTGAATGGCTGACAAACAGGATCGAAAAAAACATGAATCGTACAGATTTTTCTGCCGAAGAAAAAAAGGAAATGTTTATGCATCTCAAACATGCTGTAGGTTTTGAAAGTTTTATTCACAGAAAATTTACAGGACAAAAAAGATTTTCGATAGAAGGAACTGAGGCACTTATTCCTGCTCTCCGGGCAGCTATTGATCACGGCGCAGACCTGGGAATAAAGGAATTTTCTATGAGCATGGCCCATCGGGGCCGGTTAAATGTGCTGGCCAATGTTCTTCAAAAACCTTATGAAAGGATTTTTAAAGAATTTGAAGGGGAAGAATACGAGGAAGGAATTGCCCTCGGAGATGTAAAATACCACCTTGGATATGGAAATACAGTAACCTCCAGCAATGGAAAAAAAGTTATTCTTAACCTGGCACCCAATCCCTCTCATCTGGAATCAGCAACTCCGGTAATTCAGGGAATAGCAAGGTCACGGATCAATCACCGTTACAAAGGTGATTTTAAAAAACTGGCTCCCATAATTATTCATGGCGATGCAGCCATAGCAGGCCAGGGAGTAGTATACGAAGTTATACAAATGGCTGACCTCAATGGTTATAAAACCGGTGGCACACTTCACCTTGTCATCAATAACCAGGTAGGGTTCACTACAAGTTATCTGGATGGCAGATCAAGTACTTACTGCACAGATATAGGAAAAGTTACAAAATCTCCTATTTTTCATGTAAACGGTGATGATGTGGAGGCTCTTGTGCATACTATACGTATTGCAATGGAATACCGGCAGACCTTTCATTCCGATGTATTTATCGATATCCTCTCTTATAGAAAATACGGGCATAATGAAGGAGATGAACCGAGATTTACCCAGCCCATTCTTTATAAAACCATTGCTAAACATCCTAATCCAAGAGATATTTATGCTAAAAAACTTATAGAACAGGGTATCTATTCAGAGGAGGATATTAAGGAAATTCAGAAGGATTATGAAAACATTCTTGAGACCAAGCTGGAAAAAGCCAGGAAACTCAAGAAAGTGGTTATCCAGCAATTCCTTGAAGAAGAATGGAAGGGACTGAAATATCCTGAACCGGGATTCTTCAACCAAAAGGTGAATACAGGAGTAACAGTGGAGAAATTGAAGGATCTCGCCGTGAAATTAAACACACTTCCTGATGAGCATAAATTCTTCAAAAAAACTGTAAAGCTACTCAAGGAAAGAATAAAAATGGCTAAATCTGACCAGGTCGACTGGGCACTTGGAGAATTACTTGCTTATGCAACACTCCTTAATGAAGGTCACAATGTCAGACTTAGCGGACAGGACAGTGTAAGAGGCACTTTTTCTCACCGGCATGCAGCGATGGTCATTGAAGATACAGATCAGAATTATCTTCCCCTGCAACACCTAACGGAGGATCAGGGCAAATTTGATATTTACAATTCTCCGCTGAATGAATATGGTATTATGGGATTTGAATATGGCTATGCTTCTGCCAGGCCATATGACCTTACCATATGGGAAGCACAATTTGGTGATTTCGTGAATGTTGCCCAGGTTATAATTGATCAGTATATAAGCTCGGCAGAAGAAAAATGGGGCGTAATGAATGGACTGATACTTTATCTGCCTCATGGTTTCGAGGGGCAGGGACCTGAACATTCAAGTGCACGAATTGAACGTTTTCTTGCGATTGCGGCAAACGGAAATATGCAAATCGTGAATCCCACCACACCTTCAAATATGTTTCATCTTTTACGCATGCAGTTAAAAAGAAAATTCAGGGTTCCGATCGTTATTTTTACACCCAAGAGTCTTTTGAGACATCCAGAATGTCGCTCATCGATGGAAGATCTTGAAAAGAAAAGCTTTGAATCCGTAATAGATGATGACTATGTTGATGCAGAAGAAGTAAGAAGGATAGTCTTCTGTTCCGGTAAAGTTTATTACGACCTGCTCAAGAGAAAAAAAGAGCTTGATGCCAGAGACATCGCACTTGTCAGGGTTGAACAGCTTCATCCCTTTCCTCATTCAGAGATAATATCCATCATAAAAAAATACAAAAATACCCTTTTAAAACTATGGGTTCAGGAAGAACCTGAAAACATGGGTGCATGGTATTATATTCAAAATCTGATGAAAGATCAGCATCTCGTTCATGTAACTCGCGAACCCAGCGGCAGCCCGGCTACAGGTCTTCATAAAATCCATGAAATACAGCAAAAAGAAATCATCGACAAAGTATTTCGTCGCTGTGATTGTGAGCTTAATAATAAATACTGCGGTCTTCAATGTGTGGTAGGTAGTTCTCGAAAAGAAATACTGAAACAACACTATTATTTTGAGGAGTAACAAATTTTAGATTTTATTATATATGGCTACAGAAGTAATAATACCCAGTCCAGGGGAATCTATATCAGAAGTTGAAATTGCTTCCTGGTTTGTTCAAACGGGAGATTATGTTGAAAAGGACCAGGAAATTGGAGAGATAGAATCCGAAAAAGCCACCCTTCCTCTCATTGCCGAAGAATCCGGTGAAGTAGAAATTCTTAAAGAAGAAGGAGAAACTGTTGCTGTAGGAACTGTTGTTTGTAAGATTGATCCCTCAAAATCGGGGAAAAGGAAAGAAAGTCAGACCGACAAAGAAGAAAATAAATCAGAAAAAGAAAAGAAGAAAGCTGAATCGGAATCAGAGCTAAAGCCTGAAAAAGAGGAGAAAACTGAAGAAGTAGCTGAATCCGGAAAAGAAAAAGAAGTATTAAAAGAAAAAATTTCACAGGAAGAATCTGAAAAAGCTGAGGCAGTAAAAGAGGACTCTAAGATCAAAACCACACCCCTCGCAAGGAAGATGATGGACGAGAATGATCTTCAGCTTGATGATATTCTCAAAGGTTTAAAGAAAATCACATCAAAAGAAGTGAATCTTGCCATGAATGGAGGTTCTTCGCAATCATACTCCGTTTCGGATAAAAAAGAAACAAGCCGGGGTGAACAGAGAGAAAAAATGAGCAACCTTAGAAAGAAGCTCAGCAAAAGGCTTGTAGCTGTAAAGAACGAAACAGCCATGCTTACCACTTTCAACGAAGCAGATATGTCGGCGATCGTAGCTTTAAGAAAAAAATACCAGTCTAAATTCATTGAAAAGCATGACGTTAAGCTTGGATTTATGTCCTTTTTCACAAAAGCGGTTACGGAAGCATTGAAGGTATTTCCACATGTAAACAGCCGAATTGAGAACGATGAAATCATCACACCCCGGTATTATGATATAGGTATTGCTGTTCAAACGGATAAGGGTTTGATGGTGCCGGTACTGAGAAATACTGAAGCCATGAGCCTGGCAGAGATTGAAAATAAAATCAATGAACTGGCAACAAAGGCCAGAAAAAACCGAATCAGTATTGATGATATGGCGGGAGGAACTTTTACCATTACCAATGGGGGTATTTTTGGCTCTATGTTATCCACACCCATCATCAATCCGCCTCAGTCTGCTATCCTTGGAATGCATAATATTCTTGAACGGCCTGTTGCAATTGATGGTAAAGTGGAAATCAGGCCCATGATGTACCTGGCCCTGTCTTATGATCACAGGATTGTTGATGGTCGTGAATCTGTCAGCTTCCTTGTAAAAGTTAAAGATCTACTGGAAAATCCTGAACATATGTTATTCGGAGGAAAAGACCCGGAAAAAATTCTTCTTGATCTGTAATGAAACAAAAAACTGATTTTTATATCAATACCAAGACCAGGAAGGAGAAGAATTATTCACTGGAGAAGTATTTTACTGACGAAATATTCAAATTCCATAAATCACTTCCAGGTTATGCCGCAACCCCGCTTATTGAATTGAACCTAAACAGCTACACTCAAGCGGATGGAGCAAAAATATTACTCAAGGATGAATCTCAACGTTTCAGTATGGGTGCGTTTAAATCGCTTGGCGCATCCTGGGCCATTGCCAATCATCTGAAACACAATAATGGAGATTTTGTTTTTTGCTCTGCTACAGACGGGAATCATGGCAGAGCTGTGGCGTGGAGTGCAAGAATTTTCGGGCATAAAGCGGAAATTTACATGCCTTCATCAACCGTAAATTCCCGGATTAAGTCAATCGAAGAAGAAGGGGCAAGAGTTATTGTAGTTAACGGTGATTATGATGAAGCAGTTAACCAGGCAAGGGAAGCAGCCGGGCGAGATAATTACATACTCATCCAGGATACCAGTTGGGAGGGTTATGAACATTATCCGAATTTGATTTCTGCAGGATATTCTACCATCATAAAAGAAATTGAAAAGCAATTAAATAAGCCTGAAAATTTTCCTGAAGTTGTCATCCTGCAATCCGGTGTTGGAAGCTGGGCTGCTGCAACCATACTTTATCTCTCACGTTTTACAGGATTTAAAAAGCCCAGATTCATCATCGTTGAACCTTTTGAATCGGACTGCTTACTGGAATCGGCAAAAAATAATAAAATCAGCACCACCCGGAAAAGTCAGAATACTATAATGGCGGGGTTAAATTGTGGTACCCCGTCTCTTTCAGCCTGGGAAATCATTCGTGACTACACAGACATATTTATTTCAATAGATGATAGTTTCATTGAAACTGCCATAAAGGAATTACATCAGGCAGGAATTCAAAGCTGTGAATCAGGTGCTGCCGGTATAGGGGGGCTTCTGTCACTTCTGAATAATGAAGATCTTGAGCCCGTTCGAAAATCTCTTCACCTTTCTGGGAGTACTGACTTTTTAATCTTCAATACAGAAGGTATTACCGATCCTCTTATGTACAACAAGCTTATCAATGAACCGGAATAAACTATTGATTTCTGGCTTTTTCTATCAATCCGATAAGTTCCCCAAGTACTCTTTCCTGTTTTTCGGTTTTCTCCATAGCTTTAAGCTTTTCAACCAGATTTGTCGCCTGAGTGTACTCCCCTTTCATACCATAAAGGAAAGAAGTTAAAACCATGTTGTCAAAAGATGGATTCAATTCATTTGCTTTTGACATCCAATCCAGGCCAAGTTGAATGGCTTCAGGGCTTTGGTTATACTCATTTGCAACTTCATAGGCCTGCCGGTAAAGGAAAGTATCATCGCCTTCATGAATCTCCTCATATTCTTCCATTACCAGTTTACCAAAACGTTCCCAGTTCATGGTATTGGCATAATATAATTTTCGAGTGGCAAATTCTCCCTGTGATAATTGATCAGTGTTTTCTCCCATATAAACGGGTAAAAATTCATTAACAACCCTTTCAAGCAATTCTTCATCCTTATTTGAAATTGCTACAAACATGGTGGCATTGAAAATATTGGAATAGAGTCTGTCTATCTCCTGGGAAGTCCATGTTTCATCGAGTTTCTCGCGATTTTCACTGATAACTTTATAAACTTTACCATCAATATCGGTGGATGAATTTATCACAATGCTTTTAAAATCAGGACTGAGAATATCTTCTTCAGTTAAGGAAGGAATGATCTTATTCGCCACTTCATTTGCCATTTCAGTTTGTTCGGTCTTTGTTAACAGGTCCTGAAAATTTTTTAATTCAATGGCATTCAGATTACCTTCATTATAATTTTCTTTATAATAAACCAGCCTTTCAGAATTTTCACTGATTGTTTTTCCAATAGAAGCGAGCGGGTCAGCCTCTCTCACCCCTACAATTTTAGTAATTAATTCTTCATCCGGATGTAAAAAATACATTGTCGGGTAAGCACTTAGTGCATATTTCCTGACCATCTCTGCCCCAAATGTACTTTCACCATCCATTTTTAAATTTATGTAATTATCGTTATAATATTCACCAAGGTTTTCATCTGTGTAAACATTATTCTCAAGGTATTTACATGGGCCGCACCAGGTTGCATAAATATCAAGAAACACAAGTTTCTCATCTTCTCTGGCATCTTCCATTGCTGCATTCCATTCTTCTTCCTTAACGATCTCACGGAACTCTATCTGTCCAAATACCTGACTTATCCCTGCAAAAAGTAAAATCAGGCCAAATGCTATATTTCTGTAAATTTTCATAATCAAACTTTCTTTATTAACGCGAATTTAAATGGATATCTATTCCTACCTTTCTATAAATACTTATTAATTTATTTTGTTCATTTTTCCAGTTCAATTCATCAGTTGCATTCCTGGCATTTTCCATCCATTTTTCCCTTGCGGCCTTATCCTTGAGCATAAAATCAATCATCTTTTTAATCTCTTCCCTGTTGCCGGGATCTACAATTTTACCAACATCATATCCCTGCACTATTTTTCTCATCTCGGGAAATCCGGAACATAAAACCGGGATACCGGCATGGATATAATCAAAGAGCTTATTGGGCAATGCATAATAATAGTTTAAATTTGTTTTCTTCTCAAGCGAAATTCCAAGCGCAGCCTGAGTCGTTAACCATTTAAGATTTCTGGGTCTAATCTTTCCGATAAAGAGAACATTATTTTCAATCCCCAGGAATCTGACTTTATTTTTCAAAGCTCCAATTACATCCCCGTCACCGGCAATTATCAGTTTATATTTCTTTTCCTCATATATTATTTCTATAATCTCTTCCAGTCCCCGGTCCTTGTTAACAGCTCCCTGGTAAATAATAAAATCATATTTAATAAACTCTTTGGGTACCGAAAACTCTTCGGACTCCATATGATCATCGGGCACGTTTCTAATAACTCCAAATTCAATGCCATATTTTGCAGAGTACATTTTTGCAAGACTTTCATTAACGGTATAAGCTGCGTTAACCCTTGGAACCAGGACTTTTTCGATCCCGGACCAAAAATTTTTGACAAATTTTCTGCCCTTTAACTCCGGTACTTCAGTAAAATACTCGTGGCTATCGTAAACCAGTTTTGCAGAACGAAGCTTTGAAGTTAAAAAGTTTGCAGGTAAAGTATCCAGATCATTGGAAATCAACACTAGCGATCCTCTCCTTGTAATCAAGAAAAAAAACAGGCGGATATTATAGGAGGCATAAAACAAAAAACCCTTATTAAAAAAAAGCCGAAATCTTTTAACTCTTATGTCGACCAGCTCACAGGGTTTCGAGTACCTAAATCTTCTGCCGATCATTGTCACCTGATAACCAGAATCCCGGATAGTTTTGGCTACCCGGTGTACCCTTTGATCGGTGACAAGATCATTTATAACACTTATGTAAACTTTCTTTTTCAAACAAAACAATTCATTGCCGAAGATATAAAATAAACCCAATTTCCATAAAGCTATTATGTATGAAAACTTATCTTTGTGGTAATTTCTCCGTTATGATCAAGCATTATACAAATTATTCTATAAAACAGCTCAATACATTTGGCATTGATGTTAAGGCTGATAACTATCTTAAATTTGAGTCGCTCGAGGCTATCGAAGATTATATTCTAAAAGGTGTACCCGCGAATCATCTGATAATTGGTGAAGGCAGTAATTTATTATTCAGGGGTGATTACAGGGGAACAATAATTAATCCTGATATTAAAGGCATAAATAAAGTTTCCGAAGATGAGCTTCATGTTGACATAGAAGCCGGCTGTGGGGAGAACTGGGATTCATTTGTTGAATTTTGCTGTGAGCATAATTATGCCGGCCTTGAGAACCTTTCTCTTATTCCCGGAACTGTAGGATCTGCTCCTGTACAAAACATAGGAGCTTACGGGGTTGAAGTTAAAGACAGGATCCTCCGGGTTGAAGGGATTAATATTGATTCAGGGGAACGGAGAAGCTTTTCTAACAAAGAGTGTGAATTCGGATACAGAACCAGTATTTTTAAAAGAGAATTACAGGGAAAATTTATCATTTCTTCTGTGCTATTCAGGCTGGATAAAATACCCGTTTTTATTCTCAATTATGGTAATCTTGAAAGCATTTTCAGGAAGAAAGGAAAAGAAGATATAAAAACACTAAGAGAATGTGTAATTGAAATAAGAAGAAGTAAGCTACCTGATCCTGAAGAAACAGGAAATGCGGGTAGTTTTTTCAAGAACCCGGTTCTCTCCCTTGAACAGTTTTCGAATTTAAGGAATACCTATCCGGATATTCCGTCCTATCCATCGGGTAAAAATATCAAAGTCCCGGCAGCATGGCTAATTGAAAAAGCCGGATGGAAAGGGGTCAGGGAGAGACAAACAGGGACATGGCCAAAACAGCCACTCGTAATTGTAAACTACGGAAATGCAACAGGAGAGGAAGTTTTTATATTCTCCGAAAAAATCCGTAAGGCGGTTAAAAATCAGTTCTCCATTAACCTTGAAAGAGAAGTTAAAGTGATTTAATCAGGAATTCATTATTGTTTCTTTTGCGAACTCGAGAATCTTTTTTGCTTCAGCTTCATTTTCAGCTTCAGCATAAGTACGTAATACCGGTTCTGTTCCGGAAGGCCTGATCATCAACCAGGATGAATTATTAAAAAAATATTTATAACCATCCAGGTCTTCTGATGAGACAATTTCATATTTGCCGAAATTATTATACTTGCCTGCATTACAACTTGCCATAACCCGGGTTTTCAATTCCTTATCAATTCTAAGGTCTGAACGTGCAAAAGCAAATTTTCCTGTAATTTCATAAATTTCATCAAGAAGTTCATTCAGCGACTTACCACTTTCCTCCATCCATTGCCAGATTAACATTGCCATCCATATGCCATCGCGCTCAGGAATATGTCCCTTTACGCTGATACCTCCGGATTCTTCACCTCCCACGAGTACATCCTTTTTTAACATATGTCTCGAAATTTCTTTAAACCCTATTTTAACCCGTGTAACAGGTAAACGATAATATTCAGCAAGTTTTTCTATTTTAATGGTAGAAGAAAATCCCGTAACAATAATACCTTTCTGGTTTTTATATCCTGCAAGATAATGAATAAGCAAAAGGATAATCCTGTGCGAATCGATATATTCACCATTTTCATTGATCAGTGCTATCCTGTCGGCATCTCCGTCCAGGCAAATGCCGAGTTTGATACTTTTCCTGCTTTTAACATATTCCTGGAATTCTTCCAGGTTTTTTTGAAGAGGTTCAGGGGGAGTATTGTTAAAAGAAAAATCCTGTTTATCGTGGATTGATTTAATCTTCGGAAATATAGCCGGGAGGACATTTTGACCACTACCAAACATAGGATCAACGGCTACTTTATGTGCAGATGAAGATAATATGCCAAAGTTGAAATTGGTTTTCAGGACATGCAAATAGTTCTCTTCAATATTTAGCAAGGTGACCATTTTCCTCTTTATCAATTCATCCAAACGTATAAGACTCAGATCAACCTCATTTTCATAATTAATTAGATTTTCTATGTCAATGGCATCTTCATCGAATAGTGGCCCCCCTTCATTCGATTTTAATTTAAATCCGTTATACTCATAAGAATTATGGCTGGCTGTTATCATTACCCCGAGTTTACAGGAAAGTGTTTTCACGGCCATCGAAAGGACCGGGGTTGATGTAAACCTGTCGGAAAGGAAAACTTTAATTCCTTTGGAAGCCATTACCTTTGCAACGGTTTCAGAAAACATTCTGCCTCCGAAACGGCAATCATAAGATACAACAACCGATGCTTCCCGAAATTTTCTCAGCAACCAATTTGAACAGGCAAGACTGAGTCTGACAAGATTTTCTTCAGTAAAATCCCGCGCAATTATTGCCCGCCATCCATCTGTTCCAAACTTTATTCTATTCATAAATCGAATTTACAATAATTGCCCCATATAATTCAACATTATCGGTAGATTTTCCGTCTATTGAGCGCTTGCTGGTATAAACGTGCGTTTTTGTTATGTTGAGAGAGTGTTCGAGCAAAATTATGGTATCCGGAAAAATCCGGTTTTGCACAAAAATAGATGTAATTATGTTCGTCGTACTCAAGCACTGCATCAATTGCAGCAATTGAAGGAATAGAAATAGGCCCTGGAGGCAATCCTCTGTGCAGATATGTATTATAAGGTGAATTTATTGATTTATGTAAGTTCAGAACTCTGCGAATATTAAAATCCTGTAAGGCATAAATGATGGTAGGATCCGACTGAAGTGGTATGCCATTTTTCAAACGGTTAATAAAAACGCCTGCGATCTTGGCATTTTCTTCAGGATGTAATGCTTCCTGCTCAACAATAGAAGCCAAAACTGAAACTTCTTTCTTTGACAAACCCAGTTCCTTTGCCTGCTTTTCACGACCTTTTGACCAGAAAGCGATATACTCACGCTTCATCCTTTCTGCAAATTCTTCCGGGCTTGTGGTCCAGTAAAACTCATAGGAATTCGGGATGAACATGGAAGCAAAGGTTTCAGGAGTAAAGCCAAATTCCTTTGCGGTTTCAGGATCAGTAAGGTACTTTGCAAAATCAGTTGAATCAGGTTCAAAAACTCCGGCTGACACTGCGGCAAGCTCCGGGATTGTCCGAAGGTTATTAAACATAAAAATAAGAGGATCCTGACTTCCGGAACGGATCTTATTAATGATCTGGTTATTACTCATCCCGGGTTCTATAATATATCTTCCCGGATTAATATGATTTTTCAGGTTCTTTTTATTGGCGAGCCATTCAAAAGCTTTCTTATCCGATATCACATTCTCTTCATCGAGCTTCTGATTTAACCATTCATAATCGGCATCTGAAGGAATATAAAGGATGATCTGTTCTCCTTCTGCCATATCAACAGAGGGTAAAAACACTGCCCTGTACATTCTGAGGGCGATAATAAGAACTACAATAATTGCTGCTAAAACAAGCCAGAGGAAGGCCCGCATATATCCCGGCTTTTTTCTTGATATCTTTCTCCTAACCATGATAAGATCTCAGTTATATCAATAAATAATTAATATAATCTGAAACGCTTTAATAATAATAATTGTTGTGCGAAAATTTAAAATAAATGGTATTAAACCTCAGGGTAGAACCCTGAACCCTTATTTTCGGAGTAGAACTCCGAGGAACCGAGTTTACGAGCTCGGCGTAGCCAATTCGACCAAACTTCTCGTCCGACGCAGCTCCGATAGCTATAGGAGCGAAGGAAGATTAAAGAAAAGTATCAGCATTTTTTAGAAATCGATATATACTAATAGCTGTAGTGGAGGACAAAAATATAGTATAGATTTGATAATCCCCGCGTTTGGCAGGAAAATAGCTTATGGCTTATGGTGGTTTTAATTACCAAACGAAGGAGTGAGAAACCTCTCTCCTCTTAATGGCAGATAAAAAAACATTCCGGGTAAGGCATACATAGTTGACGTTTTCTTGCAAAGACTACTTGAGATCTATCAGTGCTTTTTCCAGCCTGTCCATTGCTTTGATAAGATTTTCATCAGAATTCGCATACGATATCCGAATATTATCCGGAGCTCCGAATGCTTCGCCCGGAACGGTTGCTATGTGTCCTTTCTCAAGAAGATAAAGACAGAGGTCCATAGAGGTTTCTATTTTTGAATCACCGGCAGATTTTCCGTAAAATGCACTCATATCGGGAAAAACATAGAAAGCTCCTTCCGGCACAATGCAGTTAATACCATCAATTTTTTGTAAGCGCTCAATAACCAGATCCCTTCTCCTCACGAAAGCCTTTCGCATATCAGCAACACATGACTGATCACCCTCAAGGGCTTCAATTGCAGCACGCTGTGCAATGGAGGTTGCTCCCGATGTCATTTGTCCCTGAAGCTTATTGCAGGCCTTTGCTATCCATAATGGTGCTCCTATATAACCAATTCTCCAACCCGTCATTGCATATCCCTTCGAAACCCCGTTAACAACTACAGTTCTCTCTTTCATACCGGGAAATTCAGCAATACTGGTATGTTTTCCTACGAAATTTATATGCTCATAGATCTCATCTGAAATAACAAAAACCTCTGGATAATCCTCAAGGACCTCAACCAGTGCTTTTAATTGATCATATGAATACACACTGCCTGTAGGATTTGAAGGAGAGCAAAGCAATAAAGCCTTTGTTTTAGGGCTTATGGCTTTTCTGAGCTGATCCGGTGTTATCTTAAATTCGTTTTCTATACCGGCATCAATAATTACGTTCTTTCCTTCAGCAATTTTCACCTGTTCAACATAGCTTACCCAATAGGGTGCAGGAACTATAACTTCATCTCCAGGATCAATGATGCTGATCATTGTATTGGCTATTGAATGTTTTGCACCGGTAGATACTACAATCTGATCAGGCGAATATTCAAGATTATTTTCTCGCTTAAATTTATTTACCACAGCTTTTCTCAATTCCGGATAACCCGGCACAGGAGCATAAAATGAAAAATTATCATCAATTGCTTTTTTTGCAGCGGCTTTTATATGATCGGGAGTGTTAAAATCAGGTTCGCCAACACTTAAATTCACTACATCTACCCCCTTTTCTTTCATCTCCCTGCTTTTTTGATTCATTGCTATTGTAGCGGAAGAAGATAAACTTGCTAATCTTTTTGATACTTTTTCCATGAGTATTCGTAAATTTGATTAAAAAAGCTGTTTTTTCGATAGTAACAGAATTCAAAAATACTTTTTTTATAATAATTTGTTAACTTTTCATGTTTTATAGTGTAAAAAAGATATCAACATGACAGAAATACTGGAAATCCTTAAGTACATCCTCCCATCAGTTATTGTATTTCTCACTGCCTACCTGCTTCTCAGAATTTATCTGAAGAATGAAGAGAAAAAAAAGAAGTTAGAATTGAGCATGAACCGCACGGAAACCGTTTTACCATTAAGGCTCCAGGCCTTTGAGCGACTGGTATTGCTTCTGGAGAGAATTTCACCGGATTCCCTGGTAATGAGATTTAAAAACACGAAACTCAATGTTGCTCAATTGCAAAATGAGCTGATCAATAATGTCAGAACTGAATTTGAACATAATCTTTCCCAGCAGACATACATTAGTCCCCAGGCCTGGGAAAAGATAAAAATGGCACGTAGTGAGATTATTAAGCTTATTAATACAAGTGCCGCTGAACTAAAACCCAATGATCAGGGGATCAACCTCAGCAAACGGATTCTTGAAAAGGCAATGAATACGCAAAATCCCCCCACACAGGAAGCTCTTCAATTCCTTAAGAATGAAGTGAGAGATCTATTCTGAGCTATTTTATAGTGAACCCACACCAAAAAGATAAAAAAAACGCCCTGACATTTTTCAGCACAGGTACACGAAAAAGTCAGGGCGTAAATACAAGAGATTTTTTCTGTACTATTTGATCATATCCACAGATCGCTTAACAAAGCTTGTCAAAGCTTCACCTTTCAACATATTATTTGAAATTAATGCCAAATCAATCAACTGCTTAACCAGTTTGTTTTTATTAGCGAAACCTTCAAGAGCTTCCCTTTTCTGAGTTTCAACACCGGTAATCTTCTTTTCCAGCTCCTCTATCTTATCTTTATCTGCCTGTGGTATTTCTTCCTCTTTTTTCTTTTCGTTAGCCTTTTCCAACTTTTCCTTTTCTTCATTAAGAGCGGAAAGCTCTTCCTTCATCTGACCAAGCTTGTCTGAAAGTTTTTTATTTTTCTGCTCAACCAGCTTATTTACAAGAGGATGATCGGTATTTACCACAAGGTTATAGGTATCCGGCATATTTCCATAAAAAGCATCAGCCCCACTCAATGCCGACATATCTTTCATCCTGCGGAGAAATTCCGACTGGGTAATAACAATTGGATATTCTTCCTCTCCCAGGGCTTCAAAGCTGACTGTAAAGCTCTCTTTTTGTGGCGTTTGACTCTCAAAAAGAGTAGTCATTTCACTTTTTTCATCAACTGAAAGATGAGACTCCTTTGTTTCTTCTTTTTCAATGAGCTTATCAATGATATCTGCATCCACCCTGACAAATCTCGAATCCTTGAATTTTTGTTCCAGGTGATTAATGAAATGAGAATCTAACTGGCCATTCATATGAAGTACATCATAACCTTTGGATTTGGCCTTTTCAATAAAACTATGCTGCTTTTCAATATCAGTGGCGTATAGATATACGAGGGTTTTATTTTTATCCGTTTGATTTTCTTTGATCAATTTTTCATACTCCTCAAAAGTGAAGTACTTACCGTCTGTATTCTTGAACAAAGCGAATTTTTCAGCGCGTTCATAAAATTTTTCCTCGCTGATCATACCGTAAGTAATGAACAACTTGAGATCGTCCCATTTTTTCTCAAAGTCTTCTCGTTTCTCTTTGAATATTTCCTCAAGCCTGTCAGCAACTTTCTTGGTGATGTGACTCGAAATTTTCTTGACATTGGAATCGCTTTGCAGATAGGATCTGGATACATTCAATGGGATATCAGGAGAATCGAGAACACCATGCAGGAGGGTCAGGAACTCGGGTACTATTCCTTCCACCGAGTCGGTAACAAATACCTGGTTACTGTAAAGTTGTATTTTATTCTTCTGAATCTCAAAATTACTTTTTATCCTTGGGAAATAAAGAATTCCGGTAAGATTAAAAGGATAATCAACATTCAGGTGAATATTAAACAATGGAGATTCCGCTACTGGATATAACTCCCGGTAAAATTTTTCATACTCCTCTTCCTTGACATCTGCAGGCATTTTGGTCCATAAAGGATTGGTGTCATTAATGATACGCTTTTTTCCCGTGTCAACTTCTTTTCCGTCTTTCCATTCCTTCTCTGTTCCAAAGGCAATCTCTACAGGGAGGAATTTACAGTATTTATTAAGGATTTCGTTAACCCGGTTTTCTTCCAGGAATTCTTTGGAGTCATCATCAAGATGCAGAGTAACTTCGGTACCAAAAGATTCTTTTTCTGCTTCTTCAATACTGTATTCCGGACTTCCATCGCATGTCCATTTCACAGGTTTGGCATCTTCTTTATAAGACCTGGTGAGAACTTCCACTTTATCTGAAACCATAAAAGCAGAATAAAAACCCAGACCAAAGTGTCCGATAATAGCATTGCTCTGATTTTTATATTTCTCAAGAAATTCTTCGGCACTTGAGAATGCAATCTGGTTGATATATTTATCAACCTCCTCTGAAGTCATTCCAATACCCCGGTCAATAACCTTCAGGGTTTTCGCTTTCTTGTCTAGTTCCACCTCAATGGTTTGATCTCCGAGGTCTCCTTTAAATTCTCCCAGTGAAGCTAAGGTTTTTAATTTTTGTGTAGCATCCACTGCATTGGAAATTATCTCCCTGAGAAATATCTCGTGATCTGAGTAGAGAAATTTCTTAATTATAGGGAATATGTTTTCACTGGTAACGTCAATTTTACCCTTATGCATGATTCATCAAATTTTTTAATTAAACATCTGAGCCACGGTAATCAAAGGCTGTGCCACATAAAAAAGACTGACATAAAGTCATAATATAAGGAATGACATTCCGAAATGAGTGGAATTCTAATAGATGGATCGGTAAGCGTTTTTTCTAACACATGCCGATGGAAAGTAATCGGCAATGGATAATCGGTATCGGTAATCGGTCAATAATTCCGGGCATCCAGATCTTCTTCCCTGTAGAACTTCCCTTTTTCAAATCGCAGACCATCATAGGATCCATCAGGAGCATAAAAACGATAA
>CAZGTU010000016.1:0-65702 GCA_964528675.1 uncultured Bacteroidaceae bacterium | reverse complement strand
CAAGCATGATTATTTTTTTTATTTGGAGGCAATTATCCCCCGATTAATGAAAGAAGGTAAAGGATAAACAAAAGCAATCCTCCTCCAAAAATGAATATTACAATTCCCTTTACATCAAGTTTTTCCCATTTCTCGAATTCCCAATTCGAGTTCGGGAACATTTTTTTATAATCAAACCTGGAAGGATTTTCATAAGAAAGCTCCATTTGCAGCTTATCTTCTTCTTTATCGGCAACAGAAGGGGTTTTCATTTTCACGTAAAATCTGTCGAGGTGTTCCCTGGGCTGGGGCCTTGTAAACATGGCCACCAAAACGAGGATTAAAAATGGCCAAATGGATCTTATCAGTAACCGAATGGTTTCGTTGAGCGCATAATTATTTTTTGACAGGTCGAAACCCAATGCATCGAGGGCAACAAGTTCCAGGGTTAACATTCCTGATCCCGTTACTTCGTTGTTTTCATTTAAGGATATCCCCTGGGACCAGAATATGGATTTTTGAGGTGTATTGAATACTCTTGTGAACCTTTCGCCTACTGTTAGCCTTTCCGGCATTTCACCTTCCTCTAAGCCTTCCAGGTTAAGATCCCGCCACAATTCAATTTCCTTGTCCCTTTTCTCTACATCAACCTGCCGCGCCGTATATTGTTCCGACATAGTAATCGGTTCAACAGTTTTTGCCAAATATTGACTTTGCCTGACACCGGGTATCATTGGAATGGTGATTTGCAGGATGAAGAACAAGAAAGCCGTACTTAAGGCTGATGTCCAGGCAGCTTTTCTGTTAGCCCTTCGCCATTTCATACCAAGCCAAAAACCGGCTGCTATTATTATGTTAAACTCCCATAGTATTTTTAACATGTTAAATATGTTGTCAAAACTTTTTGCTACCAACACCCCTCCCACGACAATGATTAACCCGTTAACTTTTCCAACGTGTAAATATGTTTTTTCTTTAAGCCTGGGGAACAATGGCCTGACCAAATTGTGCGTGAGCAAACTGGATGAGGTAATCATAAGAGCTGTAGCGGTTGACATGAGTGCTGCTGCCAGGGAGGCTATCATCAGTCCAACCAACCCTATTTTCAAACCTCCCAGCAAATCCCTGGTTGCTTTACCCCATAAGTAATCAGGATTATGGAGAAAATCGCTATAAAGGATTATCAGCAAAAAAGCAGTAATGCCCCAGAACAGGGATGATATCCTTTTTAAATAAATTCCCGAGGTGAACCCGAAACGTGCTGTGTAATCATCCTTTGCTGAGCCGGTTGCTGTAAGCTGGTTGGCCTGGGTAGAAATGTTGATAAAGATAGTGATGGTTAAAACTACCAGGTAATACCAGGTAAAATCCGTTAGTGCGGGCAATCCCCACATTTCAAAAGATGATTCGGGAAGATTTGACCTGGCCACCTCGATAACCCCTCTTAAGCCTTCCACGTTAAATACTTCCTGGATTTTCATGTAAGAAAAAGGCAATAATAGCATGGAAAGCACCAGAATAAGGATCCCTTGCAAGGTATCGTTTAAAAATGCTGCTTCCAGACCGCCAAAACCAGCATACAGAATTACAATAATGGCAACAGTCCATAAAACCCAGGAGCTGCTAAGATAGGAGAATTCCTTTCTTGGTTTTAGCAGCCTCAGATCTTTAAGGCGTTCCTCCTCAGATGGGATCAATAATCTGGAATCTTTGCTTTCAAGTTTTTCTAATTCCAAAGCCAGGTGGTATTCCGTTCTTTCCTCCTTGCTTAATTCACTTACCGGTTTTTCTGTAATTGCCGTGATGGTTTTGGTCATGGCCAAAAACCCTAATCCTATAATCATCATGAAAAATACCGCGCTCACAAGTGCATAAAAAGCGGCTATACCTTTTGAATTAAACCTTTCCTCGAAGAAATCACCTAGAGTAATGGTTCTGAGTCTCCTGTACCATATGGAGGTAATCCAGTACAAGGGCATGTAAAAAACACCCGAAATGGTTTGTAGAATCCCGGCAATGCCGTTACGGGCCGTTATTACTGTCATACCAACAGCGTTTTCAACAGAAGTGGCCTGGCCAAAGGCAGCGAATGTTTGTATCAATTTCCCAAATCGTCTGCCACCAAGAAAATAATCCTCCTGATTTTTTATTCTTCGTGCTGAATAGTATCCCATGCCCAATACAGCAAGGAAATACACTGCTATCATCACTAAATCAATTAGTGCTAATCCGTACATGAGCTTAGAGTGAATTACGTTTAATATATTCCGTTTCTATTATAGATTGGTTTGATTCATTTTTAATAATGGATATTGCAACCAACTCCCCCATCTTTTCGAAATTCGTGGAAATTGTGTCAATACCTTGTCTGATGACTCTTTTCACGGGGGTATCATTATAGGAAATTATCCCTGCATCGCGTCCGGGAACCAAACCTTCGTTTTCAATCTTTTCGAGAATACCAACCAGATCATTATCGTCAATAACAAAAAATACCGTGTCGGATACACTTTTTATTTCTTTGTAATTATCAGCCTTGCTAAAAGATAATTTGTGTTGGTGGCAGAATTCTTCTGATGCATTGATAATCCCTTCCGGAAAATTTAAATCATTCATATTGAATAACAAGCAGAACTTTTTATATTTCACAATCCCTTTACTTGCTTTATTTAAGGCTTCCAGAGTACCTTTATGAAAGTCCTGTATATAAAAATTCTGACGAGTCCCGCACCCATCATCACGCGAAATGATTACCAGCTTTTCCTCAGGAATATTTTTTATGATTTTTTTCACCATAGGGTGATTAAAACCTGATAATAAAATTTTATCATATTGCTCAATATTACCCTTTAATATGGATTGTAATGTTCTATGATTTGCATGGTGAAAACTTAATTCAAGTCTTACTTTCCTGTTTAGCTTTTGCTCTAAACTGTTAAAAAAGACCTGTAAATAAGGACTAAAGGAGGAAAGGATTATCAAAACATTGGTTTTGGTTGTAACATCTTCTGATGCAATATAATATCCCAATCTTTCGCGGGTTGCCACAATCCCGCGTTCTTTTAAGAGATTGTAGCCACTGACAATTGTTTTGCGTGAAATACTTAATGATTTTTCAGCGCTGTTAACTGTAGGTAGAATTTCACCTTTCTTAATCTTTTTTTCTTTAACTGCCTTAATAATTGCATTGGCAAAAGCCTCTGATTTTAAGTGAAAAGTACCTTCGAGGTTTTTAATATTATCTTTTATGTATTCAATCATACAATTATTTATTGTTACCCTCTATTCACCTCTGTGATCCTCTGTTATCTTTTACAAATATATAATTTCTTTCAATAACACCAAAAAAACCGAAAAAAGATGATAAGAAAACAGAAGCCTCCCGATGGATGCTTTGGTATTCAACTAATGATTGGCACTTCAAAGGACAAAAGTGTTCTTTCGCTACTTTGTTATTTGCAATACGCGGCACAAAAAAAACCCTTCCTCATATTTCACAGGAAGGGGTAAAAGATATTATTAAAAGGAAACTATATAGGAAAGCTTTTATTCTATCATTAATGATTTAGCAATATTTTCTCTTTCTGTTTTAATGTATAAAATATATACACCAGGGCCCAAATCAGAAATATCAATAGTAAGCTTTGAACTATCGCGCTCAATCATATTGACTTTGTCAGGTACCCAATTTCCGTGGATTTTTGAGCATTCAATCCTAATGCAAGTAATATACAGATGATAAATGTTGTAGTTCCTTTCATGGCTAAACTTATTATATTTCATTCAGGTTAAAATGGTAATAATTAAGAAAGTTATATGAATGTCTGCTTTTAAAATGTATTTGATAAAATACTTGATTCCTAATATCATCATTATTTTTTGGAGAAAATATACTATATAAAAATATCAAATGTAGCCTTGAAATTGGTTTTTTACGGAACCATCACTTTAAAGATATAAAAAAAGCAGAAATGGTTGCGTAAATCAGAGGTTTTAGAAAATAAAATATAAAATAATCATAACCAACACCAATATTGCCCAAAGAAGAACAACTTTTTTTCCGGGTTTATAAAGTCCGGATTTGGTGCTAAAAACGGTTAAGTCTTGATTTTTACCTGTATCCCTGCGAATCAATGAAATTATTATCATTAAAATGGAAAGTCCTAGAAATATTTTCTATTTTGGTAAGGCCAATGATAACAAAAACAAATGATACCAAAATCAACAGGATCATCTGAAAAACATTGGTAAAAGCAATTGCCTCAAGTCCCCCGGCTATGGAAAAAAAAGCAGCAATAACGATAAGTATTATTACCGAGACAAAAAGAGGGACATTCAATATAGTTTTGGTGGACGGTGGCAGGGCTGTTGGCGCTGAGGTGGTCCTAAAGGTTGATTCGGATATTATTATCAAGGTTCATTTATGCTATTTTTGCGGTATTCTCCCGGACTTATTCCATGCCACTTTTTAAAGGTATCCGAGAAATATTGAGAGGAATAAAATCCACAGTCGTGAGCAATACTGGTAATGGTTTTTCCGGTTACCATCATCAGGTATTTAGCCTGTTCAAGTCGCTGGTTTATTACATAGTTGATGGGTGTATAACCGGTAAGCCTTTTTATTTTTTTATTAAGCGACGATTCCGAAACCTTGAAATACCGTGACAGTTCATGAAGTGTTATGTTATTATGGATATTATTTAAAATATACCTGTTCAGAACATCAACAAACCCGTCTGTATAGTTATTGTCTTCATTAACAGCAATTATACTTCTGCAGGTTTCAATGAGCAATGATACGCTTAGTTTTTTAATGATAAAGTCCGAAAAACAATCCTGATTCTTTATTTCGTTAAACAGATGGAGAAAAATGGTTTTAATTCCTTCGTTTTTAAACTTGTGCCATGTTTTATTTTGTAAAATTTCACCCAGTTTTTTCTGCTCATAGGCGGGTATCCCGGACCAATCACCCAACATGAAGCAAGAATTCTTATCAAATTTTTCAGGTTCAATAATAATCCAAAACAGCGTACCCAAATCAAGAAATCCATCAACGCCACCATGCCTTTCGTAAGGGCAGGTAACAAAGCAGTCGCCCGGGAACAATAAGTATTCTTTATCTTCCACTTTCCACCTGAATTTTCCTGATACAATATAGCATACCTCGATGCCCTTGTTGTAATGAGGGTTGAGAGAGCGAGGCACTACCGTGTCAAACTTTTGGCAGCCAAATTCCCTTATAAAAGGATAGTTATTCAGTTTATCTACGGAATTTGAAGCTATTTCAGGCATCGAATCCAAAATCCTGGCCTTTTTGCTCATGTACAAAAAATTGTCCATTGTACTGGGGCTTTTTTAACTTATGTTCCAAATATATACATAATGTCCATTATCCTGTATTTTAATATAATGGAAGTTTAACAAATTATTATGTAATAGCTTTGTATTTAGATGATAGTAAATTGTTTGTTTTGTTTAAATCAGTCATTATGAAAATACTTGTTAACCGGAGCCTGTGTTTTATCTGTTCATTTTTATTTTTTGCCTGCAAACCGGGAGAGAACAAGAATGAATTTAGCCAAAATACGGTATATGAAAACCTTAATAATCAATTAAATGCCGATTATTTTAGCCCTTTATGTATAGCTGGTGCCGAAGTTGCCATAAAGCCACCAGTTATCCTGGATGAATCTGATGACAAGGTTACCCTTAGCATTTATCACGACAGTGTTAGCGTATTTTTCGAGCCTTTCAGGATTATTTGTGAAGGTACCAGTAAAAATCAGGCCATTACCCTGAAATTTATTGCTAAAGATGGACAACAAAAAATTGTGAATGAAATAAAATCATTTACAAAAGAAAAGAGCACCATTGATTTCAAAACAAATATTGAAGGTGTGATTTTAAAGCTGTCAGGAATAAACGGTGGTTTTTTCTGGGAAGTTGACACAAAAGCTTCGTTTAAAGCAGATTCCCTGAAACTGCTTATTGAAACCGATGGTCCGTTTTATGGCGGTGGTGAACGGTTCGTGGGTAGTTGTTTAAATGGATTAGCTATTCCAAACCAACCTCAAAACCGTCCGGTTGCTTCAAAACAGCTTGTTCAAGATTCGGCAGGAGTAAAGCAATATCAGCCGTCGTACCTTCAAGTGCCTTTTGTTATGACACCAGGGGGAGAGGGGTGGTATTTTGATAATGCATCTACCATGTTTTTGAAATTTAGCGATGCAGGTGAATCTTTTACCGTTTCAATGAAAAAACCCGATTTGCAATTTTATACGTTTCATGCACCAACACCCAAAAAAGTACTCGAAAAGTACACAAATTTGGTTGGCCGACAGCCAGAAGTACCCGAATGGGGACATGGTGTATGGATAAACCTGCTTGAAGGCCCGGATTCGGTGTTCAGGAAGGCAAATTATTTAAAAGATGCAGGCATGCCTGTTTCGGCCATTTGGTTATTCGATTTCGAAGATCCCGCTACTTCAACAGGATTCCCTTTTTGGAGCCAAAGTGTTTATCCCGATTTCCGCCGTATTACAGACTCGTTGCATAATCTCGGGTATAAAGTTTTATCCTATTTGAGACATTTCGAATTTGACACACTTTTTATTGAAGGGGGCAACAACCCAAAGTATAACTTCTACGTTGCAAATGGCTATATCCTGCATCCTGTGACTGATTTTTTACCGCCAAGGTTTAGTAATTTTTCTATCGAAGGGCAATACGATTTTTTTAACCCCGAAATGGGTACTGTATGGGAAAATATACTATCAACCATATTAAAACAATATAATTTTGATGGCTGGATGGAAGACTTTGGCGACATATTATATTCGCTTGACAACGAAACAAATACATGGCTACCACTTGACTTTGATAAGGATTACGGCATAACTCACGATCAATATGCCAATATTTACAATTTAGTTTATCATCAGTTAACTTATAAATTAAGCACTTCCATAAAGGAGGATATAGTAGCCTTTTCAAGAAGTGGTTCGGCTGGTTCGGCTAAATATTCGCCAATGATATGGGCTGGCGACCAACATTCAAACTGGAACAAAATAATGGGCTATCCCACAGCCGTTACCGCTGGCATATCGTGCGGCTTAAGCGGATATAGCAATTGGACGACCGATATTTTGTGCGATTCGCCCTCAAAAGAATTATGGAAGCGCTGGGTACAATTTGGTACGTTTACCTCGTTAATGCGTGACCACCTTTGGACTAATAAACCTACTGCCGTTGATATATGGACTGACCCCGAATCGTTTGAATACTTTAAAAAGTATGCACAAATTCATATGGACCTGGTGCCCTATATCAGGGAAATGTCAAAAAAATACCGGGAAACAGGGACCCCGCTAATCCGTCATATGATGCTGGAATTTCCAGATGATAATAAAACCTGGTTTTGTGAATACCAATACATGTTTGGCAACAAATACCTTGTGGCGCCAGTAGTTGAAGATAGGGCTACATCTAAAAAAGTATATTTTCCCAAAGGTACATGGAAGAATTTTTGGGATAACCAAATAACAACATCAGTGGGTGAATGGATTGAGGTAAAAGCCCCGGTTGATATTATACCTGTATTTGAACGATTATAAAAAAATAGCAGTAAGTGAAACAGAAATGCCCTTCAATGGAACAATTACCGTAAAATTAAGCCAGGTGCCAGCAAGAAAAAATTAGTTTTGGTTGGGCGAATTTTTACTGGGGTTGTAGTTATAATCGGGGTATTCTGGATTCCTGTTATCAGGCATATGAGCAACCAAATATACCAATACCTGCAAGCCGTTCAGGCATATATAAGCCCACCGGTAACCGCCGTGTTTTTAGTGGGCATGTTCTGGAAAAAAGCTACAGGCAAGGCTGCTATTATTACCCTTATTGCCGGCGGAATTATTGGGGCTGCCAGGCTTCTAATGGATATTCTTTCGAGTAGTCATGATATAGGTATCTTTGGACTTTTTGTTGAAATACCTTTTTTAATGTATTGTATTTATGCATTTGTATTTTGTTGCCTGTTACTCGTAGCCGTAAGTGTCTTCACTTCCGAAAAACCAGAAAAAATGCTTCAAATTGAAAGTATTGTCATCTCCAAAGATTCACTAAAAACTACGAAGCTATCAACGGCATTGGTATTAAACATTATATTCTCCGTTTTTGTTGCAATAACAGCCATGGTGCTATGGAGTTATTTTTCATAAGGACTAATTAGTGTCTACTAAAAATTAAATTTCGTTCCTTGAAATCATTGATAATTCACGTTTTGCGAGCATTTTTCCATGGTGACGATTTGAAATGATTATGTTAGCCTAAAAATATGGCTAACAATGAATCAGGGAAAATATGTTTTTGCTCAAATCGTTGAGTTTTTACCACAACGAATATTTGACAAGTTTGTCAAGAAATATGATGGGAACAAGTAATTGGTAAACTTTCAGGCTTTTATGTTTCGAAACAATATCCAAAAAGCTCCGAAGGGTTAAGTTCTAGGATCAGGAAACAGATAGAACCTTTGTTTTCCTAACCAATAAATTTTGAACTTACTGCTGAAAAATATAACTATTAATTCTAATATGAGAGGAACAAGTATGGTCCACGGAATGTGAATCATAAAAAAGCAGAAACGGTTGCTTAAATCATTTATGAAATAAGTTGGTACCCAGCTAGAAAATAAAATATAAAATAATCATAACCAACACCAATATTGCCCAAAGAAGAACAACTTTTTTTCCGGGTTTATAAAGTCCGGATTTGGTGCTAAAAACGGTTAAGTCTTGATTTTTACCTGTATCCCTGCTAATCAATGAAATTATTATCATTAAAATGGAAAGTCCTATAAAAATAAAGAAAGAAAGGAGTAGAAAATGTGGCCAAAAATCTTTACCAGGCCATCCTGACAAATAAATAATTCCGGTTAACAGGCTGGTAATTGCTCCTATGGATAAAACAAAATTAGCTGCAAGAGGGGTGGCCCTTTTCCATAGCACCCCTACCATGAAAACTGCAGAAATAGGGGGCGCAAGAAAGCCTAAAATAGCCTGGAAAAGGCTGAAGAGGTCCAGGCCTTTGATTTTATCCACGGAAAGGGCAATAATAACCCCAAGTACTGCACCTATGACATTTACAATTCTTCCGGTTCTGACTATTTTGTATTGGGGAAGATGAGGTTTGTTTTTTGCATAGATGTCGAGCGTGAAAATGGTACTCAACGAGTTTAAGGCAGCATCAATGGTGCTAATTAAAGAGGCGATCAATACTGCCATAATCAACCCAACCATACCTACTGGTAAAGTTCTTGTAACCAATGTCATATAAGCCTCGTTTGGATCATCCAGGTTTGGGAATAATATGAAGCATATAATTCCTGGTAAAATAAACAAAGGTACGTCCAGAATTTTAAGCCAGGCGGTAAAATTGGTTCCTAATTGACCCTGTTTCAAGCTTTTTGCCCCAAGTACTGATTGTACCATGGATTGATCGGTACACCAAAACCATATTCCAAGAACGGGATAACCTAACATTATAGCCAGCCATGGATAGTCTTTATTGTCCAGGGGGAGTAACAATTCCCAGTAAGATTCCGGCAAACTGGAAAAAGAGGCAGAAATATTTTCTATTTTGGTAAGGCCAATGATAACAAAAACAAATGATACCAAAATCAACAGGATCATCTGAAAAACATTGGTAAAAGCAATTGCCTCAAGTCCCCCGGCTATGGAAAAAAAAGCAGCAATAACGATAAGTATTATTACCGAGACAAAAAGGGGTACATTCAATATTTGACTTACAAGAATCCCACCTGCATACAATGTTAAGCCAAGCCAGGAAATAAGTATGGTGGCGATGGTATACCATGCCAAATAATAGCGGGAATGTCTGTTAAATCTTGTACCTATGAATTCTGGCAGTGTGGAAATTCCTGTTTTTTTATAAATGGGTGCAAACACAAAAGCAAGCAATAATATGAATGGGAATGCATACCAGGAGAAATTGCCAGCAACAATTCCGGTTGTATAACCTATACTGGCTGTTGCAATCAGCATAGAAGGGCCGACATTGGTGCCCCACATCGTTAATCCAATACTAGACCAGTTTAATGAATGGCCTGCCAAAAACAAATTGGCCCCACTTTTTCTTTTTTTCCTGAAACTTACCCATGAACCTATGGATATCAATATCAATATATAAATCAATACAATTATAAAGTCCCAGCTATGCAAATGCTCATGTATTTCCATTAATCCTTATTTCGTAAAATTATATATTCAAATGCTTTTGCACCCACTAAAACAAAGTTCTGGTTAATACCAGGCATACACAACTCCACATCATGATAGAGACACCGGAAAACGACGGGCTTAAGCACCCGAGTGCGTATACCCTACACTTAGTGTTTTTATTTCACCTTTATTCAGTTTCACTTTAATTATGCCATCTTTAAAGTTTAACTGACTTTTATCCTCTTCAATTAAATTGCATTCGGTAACGGCACTAACTGCCTTGTCAAACACAAGGGTAATTTCTTCTTCTTTCTGAGACGGGTTGTACAGCCTTACAATTAACCCATTACCATCTTCGGCTTTTTTAAGCGCTGAAACCGAAACGGAAGAAAGCGAAACATCCAGTAAACTTTTAGACAATGACATCTTACCATTTTTCGAAGGCATAAACTGATAGGCCAAAGTGGGTACATTAAACATATCAGCATGCTTTGACATGCCTGTCTTCTCCCAATTTGAATCATGGGGGAAAATAGCATACTCAAAAGTCATCTGCCGGAGGGATTGTCCGCCATCCTGTTCCGGAAAGTATCCTGATGCCCTGAATTCGGTGCAAATACGGTTTTCAACACTTCTGAACAATGTCAAGGCCAATGTATTATCCGAATCCCTCAGCATTTCATATTCCCCGATACTATTCGTTAGGATACCGAACCCATCCCGTCCATCAGAAACATCCACAAACTTGTTCATTGGAAGTGTTTGCATCCCGGGATAAAACTCCCCGTTTTTGTCCTTTCTGGGTTCCACGGGTCTGTTTTCGACGATGAAATGACCATCGGCACATATTTCTTTTGCAGGTATCCCGGTGGGGAAATACAGCCGTAAGCGATGGTCTTTGGCTACATTGTCAACCGTGGTTTTTACCTTAAGTGCTTTACTCCCTTTTTTTAATATAAATTCGGAAGAAATCACCATTTTCACGGTTTTATCACTTCTCTTGCTTACCCCTTCAATACCTTTGTTCGGGCGATAACCATAAGCAGGGATTTCCATGGTAGTTTCAATAACCAAAGTTGCCGACAACGGGCCATTATCGCTTATCCAACTTCTATGGACAGTAGTCCTGCTGTCAATCATTTTGTTGAAGTAATGTGGATAATGCACCCAATAATCACCGGCATCCCCTTCATCCACAAAATAGTGCATGCCCTTGAATTCTTTCCCCGTACTTTTATTCACAATATCAATGGTACCCTTGTTTTCACCCAGCTTCACAGTTAAAAACTCATTCTCCAACTGACCGGGCGCCCTGGATATTTCATCCCCGGTTGAAGGTTTCAAAATTGGCCACCATTCTCCTTGACGGTTAAAAATGTTGCCCGGCACCAACCGTACCACCTTGTATCCATAAGAGGGTATTTCTCCGGTTTCCAGATATATCACATGACGATCGTGATAATATGGCCATGACCTACAATCCATGTCGTATACCGGAGAAGTCCTTTCCGTTCTGGAAACATGCTGAACACGAAGCGGATTGCCCTTTTCATCTTCAAAACCAAAATCCCAAATACATTTGTCCCCCGGGGTATCTATAACCAGTTTAACAACATCTTCCCTTTTGTGAGGGAGGGCATTGAAGATTAACACCAATTGCTCCTCCTTACCCGGGGCATTGGCATTTAAATTGCCGGCCAAAAAGCCAATTCCCTTTTCAATAATTGTTTCTGCGATTTCAATAGACTGATTTAGGTGATATTCAACATCGTTTGCTGTTTTATCCTGCGTTACTCCATTAATGGAATCGTGGGCATGCGATTTGAACATAAACTCCCAGGCTTTGTCAAGGAAATTCTTCGGATATTCAAGCCCATGAAGAGATAAAAGGGCAGATAAAGGCTCTGCCTGTCCGATCAATAGGTTTTGAGCCTTGCGGTTCAATAATTTCAGGTACATCCGGGTTGTCAACGCGTTGCCCGTACAATTGGCCGGACTACCATCCCTTAATTCACCTTTTACTACCTCTAATTTGATTTTTTGTAAATCCGGGATTACGTTGTCGACATACTCTTTTAAGCTGCTATGCACAAAATCAATATCTCCTACTGCCTCATTCGCTTTTTCGATAATTTCAGGAAGCAATGGCTGGCATGAAGAAAAATCACTACCGTCCAGAATAAGGCGTTTATCCTGTATGTTGGTTTCTGCATATGATTCCCATGCTTTTAAAACGGCTTGTTTGATATGTTCGGGGTAAAAAGAATCATCTGATGGGGCAAAACAGAAATAGTCATTGTTTTGCTTGTCGGGATCGGCATTGTGCAGGGCTCCTTTGTTCTTACCAGGAAGGTATTTAAACGTATCACCCTCATAATCGACGTTATGCTTTAATAGAATATATGCGTTAAAATAAAAATTGGCTCGTGAATGTTGTCCCAAGCGACTAGTGATAATCCTTGAACCATCAGGGCTTTCCCATAAGAACTCGATCCTGGGGGCACGCTCTTTGGACACGTGTTTTGCAGCTATTAAAAAGTCAAATCCCAGATTTTTATATATCTGGGGAAACTGTGATATTTGCCCCCATCCGAAAGAATGGTATCCTACATTTACATGCCCCCCATATTGGGCCGCAACCTGCATTCCCTTTTGCATGTTACGCACAATGCATTCCCCATCAATTGGATACAAATCGGGTAATGTATAAAATGGACCTATTCCCAGTCTTCCATCTTTCACAAACCTTTTGATGATATCTTCCATTTCGGGGCGTATTTCCAGGTAGTCTTCAAGGATAATGACCTGCCCATCCAAATGAAAGTATTTATATTTTTCGTCTTTCTGTAAAGTATCCAGGAGTTCATCCATAAATTCTACCAAAAGTTGCCGGTTTTTCCAAATCGGATACCTCCACTCCCTGTCCCAATGTGTATGCGGGACAATATATGCTATCTTCGGTTTCATCAATATTTATTTTTTTAATTAATTGCCTTGATCATGAAAAACCCATATCTATATTTCATATCATCTATATAAAAAACCTAGTACCACTTCGTTTTGCCATCCAAAACATCAGGGCGAAGAATGGGTTTTGCAATTTCTTCCAACCCTTTATATTTATAAGGGTCATTTCCAGCGATCAAAAAGCCATTTTTCACGAAAAAACTCCTTGTTTTCTTGTGAAATCCCATTTTTTATTACACTATGTTTCATATTTTTTATCATTAATTTTCTAATCCAAGGTAGTTTACCCTCCCCGCATGGACAAGATTTTTACATTTTAAATAGACAATGTTGCTTGTAAAAATTCTGATCTATGAAATATTTTCGCATGTTCTTTTTTAGAAAAATGACCATATTTCTGCATTATAAAACTCAATCCAATGGTTTTAAATTCCCTGTTGACGACATTATCCTGTTCAAGCTTTTTACCTTCCTCGTTTTTAGCTTTGAAACTACCTGAAACCGCATAAGCCAAAAGGATATTGTCAAACTCCAATTTCATTTTTTCAGCCCTCTTTATAGGGTATGCCAACCTATCTTCAGCCCCTAATTTTCTGGGCAAATCACAACCTACCCTAAACACCGTGTCTCCCAATGCTTTATTTTGAAAACGATAAACCAAATCTTCGATATGATTAGCTAACCCTTCCCCAGTAAATTCGTTTGGATAAGATTGTTGAAGCGCTAAAGCAGACTCTTTCATTGCATTGCTGGTCAATTTACGAACAAGAGGATTATCCAGCACTTCGTATAAAAACTTTGCTTTTGGCAAATGGTAATTCCCAAAATAAGCCGCGGCGGCATGTCCAAGGTTATGAATGAATAACTTTCTGTCTACCCAGGCCTTCATGTTTTGTTTAGGAGCCAAACCTTCAACATCTGGGATGGGGTTTTTAAATCCTTTAGCATCCAAAATCAAGGTATTGTATGGTTCTGCGTAAATCATCAAGGGATCGGATTCCAATTCCTTTTGGCCCATAATGGGAACCATTTTTCCAATGCTTGTTTCAACCAATCCAACCATTTTATCCATATCAATATCTTGCGATAAATGATCGGTCATAAAGGAGCGGATATAAGAGTCGGCATTTCGCATGTTTTCGGCAATGATAATATCCAAAGGAGTATCTTTTAATGCTTTTTTTCTTCGTTCAACCCCTTTGGCCAAGACAGGCGCAACAAATGGCAAGGCTCGTTGCCCAACGGAAAGGCATGCTAATGAGCAGATTGACAATTCATTTACTATCTTTTCTTCCTCTTGCGCCAATATGCCACGTACATTTTTTATTTCAACAACCTCATCGCCATTGTTGGATTTGATAATCACAGGATAAGCTTTCCTTTCATTAAGTTGGTCGATAATTGATTTCTGGGCATCTATAAATACAACCTCAAACCCTGCTTTTGAAAACAGTTGACCAATAAAAGAGCGTCCAATTTTACCTGCACCAAATATTACTATTTTTTTATCCATTGTTACCGGTCTATAAAAATTTATCATAATCCGGAATAAGCAAATGAAGGGGGGCTTCATCTTCAACAATATCCGGGAAACGCCCTACCGGCTTATAAAAACAGTTGTCGGTATTGTCATCATTCACCATGCTGACCTCTCCCACCAACACTTTTCCCTTTCCTTTTTCCCCAAAAAACCTGTGATAGACATAGGGCTCCAGGCATATACTCTCGCCGGGGGTTAGTATAACCTTACCACCTGCTTCCACGTCAAGCGGATAACCATCGATTTTAACACTTAAAGGTTCGTTGCTCAAGCCATCATCTTTGGTAGCTTTATAAACTTCAATCACCAAGTTGCCCCCACCCCTATTGATAATGTCTTCTTTTTTGTTCCAATGAAAATGCATTGGTGTTTCCTGTTCTTCTTGAACTATTAGTATTTTTTCGGCGTAAGTTTTATTTTTGGCCTTAAGATTTCCATTGCGAAGGGTAAAGAGAAAAAGTCCACGTTTGCTAAAATCACCACTTCCAAAGTCGGTAATGTCCCAGCCCATAGCATTGTTAACAATTTCATCAACATGCCCTTTTTCGGTTTTCCATCTTTCAATATTCCAAAATGCCCATTTTGGAAGTTTAAATCTGTATTCTTCAAGGAAGTCTTTTGCATCCCTCATTATTTGATTGATTTCTGATCTTTTCATAATTCTTAGTATTCAATTATTAATTGATTAAACGTTTAAGCTCATAGGGTATAGAAGTTTTCAATTACAGAATGAATAGTGAAAACCCTAAATGCAATTATTTATTCAACAAAACTTACTTAACCCAATGCTGGTTTACATTATCATATTCCCACCCTTTTTCAAGTTTCAGGTTATTTTTTTTAGGGTTGCTTTCTACAAACTTCTCTGTATATTCCCAATCTTTGATGCCACTTAGGGCATCGAAACGGGTAATATTTTGAGCGCCAACCGCGCAAGCCATTTTCCCTGATTTTTCAATCGACAACCCGTTCAGATAGGAAGACAAAAATCCGGCAATACTGGAATCCCCGGAACCGGTTGCCGAAGCAATATCATTAACCCGATAGCTTTCTTCATGAATTTCACGATTTGCCCAATTATCTATATCTTCTGGTTTGGCCTTGCCGATCATTTCTAATTTTTCTTTATCAGCAGTACGTATATAAAAACCTTTTTCGCCGCATTTGATGACTACTATTTTTGCTCCATATCCAAGTAATTTATCACTTACAATGCTTAACAAACCCTCATCAAAATTTTCAAGCAAATCATGTGGGTTGGAATTTCCACCCATTTCTTCAAATTTATCCAGGGCCGTCATAAATATTATTTCTTCATAGCTTGGCAGAAACAAATCCACGTATGGCAAGGTTTTTTCAAGAACTTTAACCCAATTCACTTTTCCTGATTCTGAATTTCTATCAGGTATTGACATATCTAATGAAGTAGTTACCCCAGTCTCTTTTACCCTGCGAAATATTTCAGCCAAATCTTCCCCTTCGTTTTTGTAGAGGTTTTTCATCAACGGGGGGTAGCCAAAATGAAACAATTGTGCATTGGCAATAAAGTCATAATCAAGATCACTGGCGCAAAAAGTATTATTGGCTCCCGGGTTATGCAGGAAAATCCTGTCAATTCCCGGAGGAACAATAACAATGGTATAAGATGTATCTTCGCCACCCATACGCAACATGCCTTCATGGTTATTTTCCTTTTTCAAAAGGTCTATGATCCCATTTCCATAAAGATCCTTACCAACTTTACCCATTAGCTTTGTTTTTACACCCATTTTTTGCAAGGCGATACCCGTATTGGATACAGGTCCACCGGTAGAAATATTAACTTCTCCCATGTTCACCAGTTTTCCGGGAATAAACAACTCATCTATCCGTGTACCCTCTTTAACAATAAATTTAGGGGTAATATCCAGGCAAATATGACCTGCTACTACTACTTGATAATCCATTTTATTCATTTTCATTGGTGTTTTGTGTTCTTTTTTAGGTTGTTTCCTACTATAACTATTTATCCCACATCCTATATTTCTCTGCAAAATTGTACATAGCCAAGGCATTTTCAGGAGGAATGGCATCCATTAGTGTATTACATGTAGCCAGGATAAAGCCACCACCAGAAGCGGCAATATCAATCGTTTCTTTCACAACTTTTTCAACCTCATCAGATTTTGCAAAAGTCATGACATGGTCCAGGTCAATGTTGCCCATCAAACAGATATCGCTACCATAATCTTTTTTTAATTGTGCAATGTTCATCCCCGCGGAAGGCTGCAAAGAATGAATGCCATCAAAACCACACTCAATTATTCGGGGAAACACTGTATCCATTTTCCCATCCGAATGAAAAAATACAGGAATGTCTTTATGTTTTTTGATTTCCTTTACAACAAGCTCATATAATGGGTATGCAATTATCTCCATGGTCTCTTCAGGAAGAAAAACGCCTGAATTAAAAGCAATATCATCAGTCATGATAATGGCTTCAGCCCCTTTATCGATAAAGAGCCTGGCTTTAGCCACTTCGAACTCCATAACTTTTTCACCAATATGCCTGATTTCATTGGTATTTATCAGACAATACATCATATACTCCTGCATACCAAACATTTCGTTCACCATGCTTACCGGTCCACCTATCTGGGCAAACACAAAAAAATCCGTTTCTGTCGCAAACTTTTTAACTATATTGCCGGTGACCATATTAATATCAGGGATTTTGTATTCCTGATAATTGCGGATATCAGATACCGGAGGTTTTGTTACATGACTGGTCAGCCCGCTCGATCTGAATTCGTAGCCATACACGGACCGGAAAGTTTTGTTTCCATTATCCTCTTTTCCTATTTCTTCTGCCGGCCATTCCCCCAGGTTAACCAGGTCCATGTTCAATAATTCACGCACTTCTTTTTCCCGGTCAAAATATAGATAATCCAGGGGATAATCTTTATTAAGAAGCTTGTTGGCGATATTCGGTTCAATATAAATTTCACCTTTTGGGACCTTGTCTGTTTCCTTATGCGCAATAGCTGCTAAAACCCGTTCTTTTTTTGTCATTACAGTTATTCTTTTATTCCATTACGATGTATTTCTTCCATCATCATCAAAAAAATTATGCTCCTAAGCTTTCATCTTCATAATCCCATCCAATTGATATGTACTAATTTTCCATCGTGATGCGATTTTTCAATTGCATCGATCAAAACATCCACATTAAACCCATCTATTACATCAGGTTGTATGGGTTTTCGCTCAGACAGGCTTTTCACCATCTCTGCCATTTCAATATCAAATGGATTAACTTTATCAAATCTATATTCCGTGCAGGTTTCGGCTTCATTATCATAGAATTCGAGCAATGCGGGGTTGTTTTCCGGAGCATCCCACGTTACAGTAGATAGTTTTATCCTACCATTGGTGCCATTTATTTCAATAAACTCGTCCCATGCATTTCGTTCATAGCCAATTTTCTTAAGTGGATGAGAAGCGGCTTCAAAATTCACAACCAGACCAGTCTCATAAGTAAATAAGGCCGTGGTTTTCCTGTCAAATTTGGTATCCTTGACATAATCCACATGGCCGAAAACGGAATCAGGACGGCCCAGCAGTCCCATAAAGGCGTCTAAAAGATGACTTCCGGCACATTTCATAATTGCCCCGCCATAATTTGGGAAGACAAAATCCCAATCGCCCAACTCTGTTGTTTCATAAAAATTTCCCCATGGCTGATAGGTACGTACCTGCGCACTAAACACATGGCCAAGTTGCGGCATCAACTCCTGTGCTTTTTTGTAGGCAGGAAAAAACCTTTTCATGAAAGAAACAAAAAGCATTTTTCCGCTGGATTTTGTCGCTCTGACTATATCATATGCTTCCCCCGGGTTATCGGCAAGTGTTTTTTCGCATATAACATCTTTCCCTGCCGCAAGGGCATCCAGGCATATTTGATGATGGAATTTGCCGCTTGTAAGCACACTCACAACCGAGACCTCAGGATTGTCTATCACTTCACTGTAGTCATTAGAGAACCTTGCCTTAAAACGATTTACCCAGGGTTTCGCCGCGTTTTCGTTCAAATCAGCAATGTGGACTATTTTAGCCCCTGCCTTTTCCAAGCCGTTAAAATGAAAACGGGATATATTCCCACATCCAATAATGCCAAATTTCATTTCCATAATATTCTTGTATCAGTTATTTTTATTATTAGAAATTCAACTTATCAACAAACCATACGTACTCATTCATTGATCATTATGCTTTTCAAAGCAGTAGACCTATCGTCAATTAAACGTTTAAGTTCCTGCTTCAGATTTTGCAGTTTAAACTCTTTACCAATAATGGATTTAAGGTCAACCATTCCGGCTTCCACAAGTTCTATACATCGCGGAAAGTACAGTGCAGGAGATGCAAAAGAGCTTCTTAACTGGATTTTGTTAAAATGGAATGTATTTGCATCAAAGGTCACGTTTGCATTGGGTCCGTATTCGATACCAATAAACGCAATAATGCCCCCCCAGTTCGTTATTTGAACCGCTGGTTCGATTAGTTTTGGAGGAGCGGAAATCAATACTTTGTCCACACCGCCCCTGGCAAATTTGTAATCTACCAAAGAGGTTTTATCGGATTCTATCACCGTTGCGCCAAACTTTTTAGCAAGTTCCAATCTTTTTTTTGCACCGGATAAATCAGCGGCATAGATATTTCTTGCCCCCATGATTTTAGCTAATTGAAGCGCCATTAATCCAATTGGGCCAAGACCTACCACCAGCACATCATCATTCAATTTTACATCGGCTGTGTAGACAAGATCAAGTGCAACCCCCAGAGGTTCGATCATGGATGCTTCATTAAAGTCTATAGAAGCGAACTTCACAACTGTTTCGCGTGGGACAATTATCTCATCGGCAAAACCCATGGGGCCTGTTTCCCAAAAATTTGGGCCTTTGTTGTCCAACTCGGGTTGTCCGTTTCTTGCTGCATCTGAAAAACGGTCATAAGTACCCGTTTCCAAAACCACTTTATCACCTGTTGTTACGTGAGTAACGTTCTTGCCAACTTTTTTAACAATACCCGAAATTTCATGGCCAAAAGGTTTCCAGTCTTTTGCCTCAGTGGCAGAAACGCTAAGATCATGACCGCAAATACCACATGCTTTTACCTGGATCAAAACTTCATCTTCTGTTATTTCCCTTGTGGGGAATTCCCTTATCTCAATATTGAAGGGTGATTTTACATAAGCTGCTTTCATACTCTATTTTTTATTAAACGTTTAAGTTATTATAATAATTAATTACCTCGACATTCCCTATTTTCTACGCCGTTACCCCATTAATAATTTGAAGAGGAAGATTTATCTGTTGGACAATCCCCGGGTTTTGTTTGGTTTTTTCAATAATATCCAGGGTAATATTACTTATTTCCCGGATAGGTATTTGAATGGTAGTTAAGGAAATATCGTTCAAACTGGGAATAAAAATGTTATCGCATCCTGTTAAAAGAATATTTGAGGATACTTTTGGATCTAATGCCTGTAATCCTTTTAAAACCCCATAGGCTACCATATCATTAATAGCCAGGATTGCTTCAGGTAAGGGCCTTTTCTTTTTAATGTACTCATTTATGGCCTTATATCCGTTTTGAAAGGTATACTGTTTCCCGATATTAAAATGATGTTTGCTCTTAAATTTATAACCTCTTTCAGAAAAACTCTTTTTAATCCCCTTGATTCTCAAAAAAGTATAATACTCATCCATTTTCCCGCCAAAAAATACCAAATTATCACTATGGATTTTTTGAATTAAGCGATTGGTTAACTCATACATAGCATCAGGCAAATCCAATTCAATAAAATTTGCTTTGATTGAATTGAACCTAGCCCCAATAAAAACAACAGGTATCCCCAGCTTATCCAATCTTTTTGCAATAGGCCTGTAATACTCTTCCGATGTGTATTGCCCTACAACAATAACAAGAGCATCAACATTTTTTTCAATGAATTTTTCAATTATCACTTTACCAGTTTCAAGGTTATTGTGCGTTGAACCCAGGAGCAAATAATAATCTTTTTGCCTCGCTTCATTCTCCAGGTTTAAAAGTAATTCGCTATTATAGGTATTCGATAATTCAGGTATTATAACGCCGATAACATTCGTGTATTTAGATTGCAGGCTTTTGGCAATAGAATTAGGTATATATCCCATTTGCTCCGCCAACTCCCTTATTTGTTTCCGTTTCTTCTCCCCTATTCCACTTTTATTGTTTAGGGCATAAGACACGGCTGCTACAGACACATTGGCCTTTTTTGCTATTTCTTTAATGGTTACCATCCTGGATTCTTGTTATCACGATCATCCAAACAAATATACAAAAGTTACTTAAACGTTTAATATTAAATACAAAAAAATAATTGGCTTATTGTTTTATTGAAAGGGTCAGGCTTTGATAGCGAACATTGGCCTGGCTGAACTCACCGTTGATTGACGGTTCGGTTCTGAACCAAACATGTTAATATATCAGCACAAGGAAGCAATAGTAAAAATACCCTCCCCTATTCCTTTAAAATTTTTCCGGTATACGTATTGCTTTTGGTTTTTACTTTAACCAGGTAAAAGCCCTTTTCCAAATGTGAAAGTTCAATAGTACTGCTTTCAGGAAAAGAACTCAGCGGTTCATGGCTATATATTTTTTTACCAGACAAGTTATAAAAACAAACCTGTACAACTTGTTCATGCCTGTCATTTATCCTTATGTTTACTATGTCTTTCACTAATGAGGGATACAATTGCAAACCCACTTCATAATCACGAATACCTGAAGGTTTATATTCCTTTAAAACAACAGAATCAATATAAACATTCGCGGAAGACCCACCAATTTTCCAAACCGTTTTGGCCGTGTAATCATCCTTGCTACTTGTAAATATATATGAGAAGCTCTGTTTTTCTGTTGTGAAATTAGCAACTTCTGCAAGGATATTTGATTTTTCATCATCTACCCGCACGTTTGTGATTACCCGCCGGTTATCCGTTGCTTTTCCCATGAAGGAAAGTTCATACTTTGTATCTTTTTTCAGGTAAATACCTTGTTTCAATTCAATATCGGGGGTTCCGGGACCTGGTTCAATAATATTTATCAAACCAGACATGTCTCCCTCCAGTGTTTCATTTCCCGTAACACCAACCAGGTCGGCATCAGCTAATTCAGAGACCTCGAGTTCCCAATGGTTTACGCCTTCTTCAAAATTATGATTGAGCAATAAGCTGGAGGCTATATCGCCAACGGTAATAAAAACCGGAGAAGAAATAACTTCCCGGCCTAAAGAATCAGTAACCCCTGAAGTGATTTTGTATCTCCCGGCTGCAACATTTTCCCAATCATACTGGTAGGGTTTTTCGCAAATTTCGGCTGTAGCGAAATCATTCACATAGAAAGTAGTTTTCGTGGTAGCTCCATCCTGATTTTCAATATCCGCTTTAAAGAGTATATTGGAACCAGGTGAAAATGTTTCATCCATAACAGGTAAGGCTGTTGTTATGCGCAAGCTTGTATCTTTCTGATATACCCTTACCCAATCTACATTCATATAAGCGGGAAACTGATTTGTTTCATCCGGCACTCCTGTCCATGATGGATTTCCGACAGCAACAACATGTACGTTTAACATCATGTAAAATGGTTCGCCAAATCCTGTAATATTTTCATACCCATCTGAAGTACGTCTTATTTCTTCCCCATCCAAATACCACGCGAAATAATCATCTGCCCACTCACATCCATAAACATGGAAATCCTCTGACAAATCCATATCTACATCTATTTCACGCCCGCTTTGTTTATGTCCATTATCGTCCCAATGTACAGTGAAAGTTGCCTCTTCAGTTGGAATTTTCCCTAACACTTCCACGAAGTCGATTTCAGGTGGCCAGTCGTTTGTTACGGGCATCGACCAAAAGGCGTTGATATATCCGTTGCCTTTTGCCGCTTTTATCCTGGCTTCAAAATACCCTTTAAATTGAGAGAAATGTTCTCTTGAGTTAATAGCGCCGCTATACCAGCCTTCTTCACCCGGAATGGTATCTACACGAATAACCAAATTACCCTCACTAAGAAATACATTCTCTAATCTGTTAGTTTCATGGAAAGCGACAGAATTAATATCCCACCCGAAGCCAAACGACCATTTACTGGTATCAAGGCTGACACTATCGAATTCGTCAACAAAAGTAAGGTTCCATGCAACATGTTTTGGCGGTGCTGTCTGACCAAACAATGTACATGCTATATTTAGAAATACAATTAGCACCAATAATTTTCGAAAGGAACATGAGAAATTAAGAAGCACTTGTTTCATAGGAGGGTGGTTTGTAGTTAATACGTTTTTCGCAACCTTCAAATCTTTGAAATAGACATATAATTATTCTTATTTTTCTACCCAAAAAAAATATAACTAATGCAAGTTGCCTTCATTCTCCATCCAACCTTCATTTTGCGTCAACACCCCATCTGAAAGTGAGATCTCAATTTCAGGTATCTGCATAAATCCGCCTGTTGCCCGAATACGCTCGCCTAAATCGGCTGAATAAACAGCAGGTTCTTCAAGGTTGAATATTTCTGCACCATTTTGGTTTTGATCGATAATTACACCCGCTTCTTTACCGTGCCAACGGAGTAAATCCCAGTACCTTATGGCCTCAAAGGCCAGTTCATAGCGTCTTTCTTTTCGCAAATTATCAGTGCTGTAACCAACAGCGGGAAGTTTAGCTCGTGTTCTCACCTGGTTGATACCATCGGCTGTTCCTGTAAGCTCGGAATGCATGAGCAATACATCTGCAAAACGAATGAATATCATTTCATGCGATGATATATTGGTAGTAGCGAATTCGTTAACCGCATTATCATAATATTGATATCTCCACTTTGAAGTATCTTCATCTGATTTGTCAGTGTAAACAATGATACTTGAATATTTTTTTTGATAATAACCGGTTTCTTCTACCATAGGATCATTATTAAAATAATCCCGAAAACCTTCGCGCGGATGATCCATATCAACAATGCTACCCCAACGACGGATAGTATCATCCGGTTCTTCTTCAATCCATTGCTGAACCATGTAAGGATTAACGGGACCAAATCCGAAACCCCATCCAAAAGGAAATGCAGTGCTTCCATGCTGTCCCCTGATTCCGAAATACTGAGGTATTATATTATGCTGTGGGGCATTATAGTTACTTGTGTTCCCGTGTTTCCCCGACCACACAACTTCACTGTTGCTTTCTCCTGCCCAGTCTAAATTCTTTCCTCTGGTATAGGGATAATCCTCTTTTGAATAACTGTTGGTGTAAAGCCATAAATTCCGGAAATCATCAACCAGTTGATGGCCACTATTGGCAATCAAATCATTCAGATAATCAATCACCATACTTTTTGTTACAGAACCACCTCCGGTAACGGGCAATTCAGTTTGCTGGTAATACCCCGTGTAAAAAAGGAATACACGTGCCATGAGCGCTTCAGCGGCCCATTTGGTGGCATGCCCAAATCGTTCGGGATCAACATCATAGCTTTCGGAAGGTAAATATTCGATAGCTGTTTTCAGATCCTGGGCTATTTGCGCGTAGGTATCACTCGCAGGTGATTTAGGATAATTCACGGGCTCTTTGGCTGAAAGGATCAGGGGAACCGTACCGAAGACTTTAGATAATTCACTATAGAAATATGCTCTGAGAAAATAACATTCGCCCAATACAATATTTCGCTCTTTCTCAGAATTAAATGTAACCTGATCGAGAGATTCCATCAATTTATTAACCCTGAAAATTCCGGAATAAGCATCACTCCATAAACCACGGATCATGTTAGGGCCATATTTTCTCCACCTGTCCAGACTATGCCCCTTTGTATCAAAAGGGGCCCCACCTCCAAAAGCATCGTCTGAAGCCAATGCACCTATAGTAAACGAGGATATCGGCTGCCCTAATGCCAAACAAGAATAAGCAGCAGCAAGTGCCTGGTTACAGTCCTCGTAGGTTAGCGGAAAATTCTGAGAACTTTTCTGTGTATAATCTTTTACATCCAGAAAATCTTCGCAACTCCAGGTAAACAAGGCAAGAGTCAGCATATAAACGATTCTTTTCATATGTATACCTTTTTTCATCCGTTAATAAAACTAATTCAAATTACCTTCATTCCCGCTCCATCCTTCATTTTGCATCAACACCCCATCTGAAAGTGAGATCTCAATTTCAGGTATCTGCATAAATCCGCCTGTTGCCCGAATACGCTCGCCTAAATCGGCTGAATAAACAGCAGGTTCTTCAAGGTTGAATATTTCTGCACCATTTTGGTTTTGATCGATAATTACACCCGCTTCTTTACCGTGCCAACGGAGTAAATCCCAGTACCTTATGGCCTCAAAGGCCAGTTCATAGCGTCTTTCTTTTCGCAAATTATCAGTGCTGTAACCAACAGCGGGAAGTTTAGCTCGTGTTCTCACCTGGTTGATACCATCGGCTGTTCCTGTAAGCTCGGAATGCATGAGCAATACATCTGCAAAACGAATGAATATCATTTCATGCGATGATATATTGGTAGTAGCGAATTCGTTAACCGCATTATCATAATATTGATATCTCCACTTTGAAGTATCTTCATCTGATTTGTCAGTGTAAACAATGATACTTGAATATTTTTTTTGATAATAACCGGTTTCTTCTACCATAGGATCATTATTAAAATAATCCCGAAAACCTTCGCGCGGATGATCCATATCAACAATGCTACCCCAACGACGGATAGTATCATCCGGTTCTTCTTCAATCCATTGCTGAACCATGTAAGGATTAACGGGACCAAATCCGAAACCCCATCCAAAAGGAAATGCAGTGCTTCCATGCTGTCCCCTGATTCCGAAATACTGAGGTATTATATTATGCTGTGGGGCATTATAGTTACTTGTGTTCCCGTGTTTCCCCGACCACACAACTTCACTGTTGCTTTCTCCTGCCCAGTCTAAATTCTTTCCTCTGGTATAGGGATAATCCTCTTTTGAATAACTGTTGGTGTAAAGCCATAAATTCCGGAAATCATCAACCAGTTGATGGCCACTATTGGCAATCAAATCATTCAGATAATCAATCACCATACTTTTTGTTACAGAACCACCTCCGGTAACGGGCAATTCAGTTTGCTGGTAATACCCCGTGTAAAAAAGGAATACACGTGCCATGAGCGCTTCAGCGGCCCATTTGGTGGCATGCCCAAATCGTTCGGGATCAACATCATAGCTTTCGGAAGGTAAATATTCGATAGCTGTTTTCAGATCCTGGGCTATTTGCGCGTAGGTATCACTCGCAGGTGATTTAGGATAATTCACGGGCTCTTTGGCTGAAAGGATCAGGGGAACCGTACCGAAGACTTTAGATAATTCACTATAGAAATATGCTCTGAGAAAATAACATTCGCCCAATACAATATTTCGCTCTTTCTCAGAATTAAATGTAACCTGATCGAGAGATTCCATCAATTTATTAACCCTGAAAATTCCGGAATAAGCATCACTCCATAAACCACGGATCATGTTAGGGCCATATTTTCTCCACCTGTCCAGACTATGCCCCTTTGTATCAAAAGGGGCCCCACCTCCAAAAGCATCGTCTGAAGCCAATGCACCTATAGTAAACGAGGATATCGGCTGCCCTAATGCCAAACAAGAATAAGCAGCAGCAAGTGCCTGGTTACAGTCCTCGTAGGTTAGCGGAAAATTCTGAGAACTTTTCTGTGTATAATCTTTTACATCCAGGAAATCTTCGCAACCCCATGTAAAAGAGACGAATATCAGTATATAAATTATTTTTTTCATAAGATAAATATTTTAAAACATTACATTTACTCCTACTACAAATGTCCTCGGAATGGGATTAAAGTACACGTCAATTCCTTTGCCCCAATCCTTCGGCTTTTCTCCGCTTATTCCTTTATCTGCCCCTACTTCAGGATTTGGCCCTATATATTTCGTGAAAGTATAAAGATTCTGGGAGGCCACGTATATATGAAATTTCTCCACGGGGCTACCAGGTATGAGATGCTTAAAATCATATCCTAATGATAAATTCTGAATCCGCAAATAATCTCCTTTATTAAGATATATATCAGAAAATTCAGTGTAATTTCTGTTGGAAGAGGCAGTCAATCGTGGGTATCGATTTGATGTTCCTTCACCATGCCATCTGTCTAACATGTATTCGGGGTAATTATCGGTATAAATAGATCCGGAATGATAAGCAGTCAGGATATCATTTCCTGCTACACCTGCTGCAGTCACAGACAAATCAAAACCCGCGTATTCAAAAACAGCTGAGAGTCCAAAAATAAAATCCGGATTTGGATCTCCTATCATTTTCCGGTCTTCCGAAGTGATTTCACCATCTTTATTTTGATCAACAAAGATCAGATCCCCTGGTTTTGTATTCGCTCCATTAGCCTTAGCCCCGGAATACTCATCTATTTGTTCTTGTGTTTGAAATACTCCGTCAGTTTCATATCCCCAGAAATAGCCGATCGGGTAACCTACTTCGGCCCGGTAAGGAGGAAGTTGACCATTCGCGTATTCATTAATTTGATTTCCTTCTATTAGTCCCCGCAGATTTTCAATACGTGTAATTTTGTTTTTATTATACCCCAGGTTACCTGAAAGATTGTAAGAAAACTGCCCAAGAACTTTTTTCCAAATGACAGATAATTCAACTCCCCGGTTTTCAACCGCACCCCCGTTTATATAACCGGCATCAGCTCCATGAACGGCCAGAGTAGGTGGATTAACCAGCCAGTCTTTTGTGTTTTTCTCGTAAACATCAAATGCAAGTTGGATGCTTCCGTTAAACAAATAGCAATCCAATCCGAAATTAAGCTGTTCAGATGTTTCCCATGAAACAAGCTCATTTCCTAATATTGCAGGATAAGCACCAACCGTGGGTACCGACTTATCAGTGCCGAAATAGTAATTTTCCCCAACAAATTTAAAGGGTGAAATAAACTGGAAAGGCAAAATATCCTGGTTTCCATTCTGCCCCCAGCTAGCCCTGAATTTCAATAAATCCATGGACCTTTTCAGAGGCATAAAAAAGTCTTCGTTGCTAATTACCCAACCAGCTGATACTGAAGGAAAAGTACCCCATCTTTCATCAGGGGCAAAATTTGATGAACCATCCCTTCTGACAATGGCTGTAAATAAGTAGGTTTCATCAAGGTCATAGTTAACTCGTCCGAAAAATGAAGCTAATGCCCATTCTCTAAGAGGGCCGCCCGTTAATTCGGTTGACCCGGAATTAATGCTTGGTGTATTAACCAGGTACGCATACTCGAAAGAATCGAATAAGGAATTGGTATTCCTGCCTGATATACTTTCACCTAAACCGGTTTTTTCTATTGACTGTCCTATAAGTGTCGTGAAGTTATGTCTATTTTGAATTGAAAACTGATATGTCAGTATATTTTCATTTCGGTATGACATCCCCAGGTTGAGATATTGGGATGTTTTATCAACCTGGTTCAAAGCATTATTGCCCGTACCAATATCATATTGCGGAGTAAAATCACGTGCAGAAACCGATGATATGGAATAACCAAAATTACTTCTGAAGGTCAGGTTCCTAACAGGTTCAATTTCAAGATAGGCATTCATTCTGATATCGTGCAGTTTTTGTTCATTGTAACTGTTATAATATTGATAGGCGACCGGATTAAGCGGACTATAGAATCCCAGGTAGTCATCTCGTGTATAATTACCGGTACTATCTCTTAGTGGCAATAGGGGTGTTGAAGACAACCAGCGCCATGCTCCATTGGTTTGATTTCTGTTTTTTTTGAAAGTATAAAGCAAATTTTCGCCGATTCTGATTATATCACGTTCATTTTTCTCCTTCAATACATGCCGGGAATTGATCCGGAATGTATAACGGTCAAATTTTTCCTTTATCGGGTTTCCCAGTATTGCTTCCTGAGAAAGATATGAAGTACCAAGTGAATAAACGCTTTTCTCATTTCCTCCGGTAATATTAAGGGCATGACTGGATACAGGTGCATTAACATTCGTTAGCTCCCTCAACCAGTCGGTGCCTTCCCATCCGGATTGTATATTTTCCCAGACATTTTCAGGTAGAGCATTTTCAAAATCAGTTTCCCGCTTTTCAGAATTAGCTTCCGCTTCATTAATGAGAGTCATATATTCCCGCGCATTTACCATTTCCAGGTTTTTCTCCGGGTTTTGAACTCCATAATAACCATCATATGTAATCACAGGCTCACCTGCTCTCCCTTGTTTTGTGGTAACCAAAATAACGCCGTTTGCAGCTCTAGCACCGTAAATAGCTGCTGAAGCTGCATCCTTTAAAATATCAACAGATTCAATATCCGAGGGAGAAATGTTTCGTAAATCACCCCCGGCAATCCCGTTAATAACAATAAGCGGTTCTGCGTTACCTGTTGTACCTAGTCCCCGAATGTTTATTTTAAATTCAGCATCCGGCCTGCCTGATGTTGAAATAATGGAAACCCCCGGAGACTGGCTCTGTAATGCTCTTAATGTAGATGTTGTATTAACATTTTGAATTTCTGAACCTGATACCTGTGCAGTAGCACCTGTTACTAATTTCTTCTTTTGTGTTCCATACCCTATTACCACCAGCTCGTCCAATTGAAAATTATCAGCAACCATCTGAACATTTATTACGGTCCGATCATTAACCTGTATTTTTTGGGTTTCATAACCAATATAAGAAAATACAAGAACTGATTCTGAGGAAGGTACCTCAATCACGTAATTTCCATTGTAATCGGTTAGCGTACCTTTTGTGGTTCCTTCAATGATAACATTAACCCCGATTAAGGGTTCCTTTGTTCCCTGCCCGGTAACTGTGCCTGTAATTTCAATATTTTGTACAGGCGGATAGTCAGGCGCTCCCGTAATATTATTAAAAGCTACTCCTGAGAATAAAAACAGGAAAATCAATAAAGTAAATAATTTCTTTAATGTTGAAAAAATACTAACCTGGTTCTTTTTCATACCTTAATAGTTTTAGTCAGTGTTTGTGTGTCTAATGAAGGGATAACGTGCAAATATTATTATATCAATTGACCTAATATATCTCTATAAATCCATTTATTATGATTATTTATTCAGTGTTTGAAATAATACTTATAGTACATGAAACATTATTATCAGTTGTATTGATAGATTTATGTGAATTTTATACCAAAAATCTATAATATAAACAATCATGAAATATTCAATCACTGTTTTTATAATATCACTGTTTTTTACTTATAGTCATGCCCAAAAAATCACCATCGATAAAAACAAACCGGAAAGAAAGGAATGGTTTCAGTCATTAGGATTTGGCATGTTCATTCACTGGAGCGTGGATGTTCAGATTGGTGCGATAATCAGTCACAATGTCGCAGCCAGTTCACAGGATTACCAGGACCGGTATTTTAATGAACTCCCGAAGTATTTCGACCCCAAGAACTTTGACCCGGAAGAATGGGCAAAGCTTGCCAAACTTGCAGGAATGAAGTACATGGTCTTTACGGCAAAACATCATAATGGCTTCTGCATGTGGGATACCGAAACCGTGGATTTTAAAATTACCAATACTCCATATGGCAAAGACATCATGAAGGAAATCATCGATGCTTTTCGAAAATATGATATCCCCATTGGACTTTACTTTTCGCCGGATGATTTTTATCTGAATTATATCCAGGGAATACCTCCTGCACGAGCACTTCCGGCAGGAAATCCGGATAATAACCAGGAAATGTGGGAAATAGAAAAGAAACAAATCAGGGAATTGCTCACTAATTATGGTAAAATAGACATATTTTTTATTGACGAATACCTTGATTACGCTAACACACTTGTTGCCGATTACTGCTGGAACCTTGACCCGGACCTGGTCATTACCAGGGGAGGCATGGAAACACCCGAACAAGAAATACCAGATAAACCCCTACCCGGCCCATGGGAAGCATGTTTTACCATAGGCAGGCACTGGGCATATGTACCCGATGACAAGGTAAAGGACGGTAAGGAGATCGTAAGCATGCTTATAGAAACCCGTGCCAAAGGGGGTAACCTGTTATTAAATGTGAGCCCCGACAGCTATGGAGAAATCCCTCTCAATCAGGAAGCCAGGCTACGGGAAGTAGCACTCTACATGATGTCCAACCAGGAAGCCATTTATGATGTAGAACCATTCACTGTTATCAACGAGCATTTTAGTTCCAACTGGTGGTTTGAAGAACCGGAACACTATTTCTGGTTTACCAAATCAAAAAATCAAAATACTGTTTATGCTTTTGTACCTTCCGAAAACTGGGGCGTTGGAGGATATAAGACCTTTTTTATCCGTTCATTAAAAGGCAATGATAAAACCAGGGCTACTATTCTTGGACAACATGAGCAAGTAATGGAATACAAGTTAAAAACCTCACCAAAGCCAATTATTTCAGTGGTAGAAGAGGGAATATTTATCAATGCTATCAGGAGCCATCGAACCAATAAAGAGTGGCACAATCCGGTTGTAATTAAACTGGAGAATGTGGAATATAATCCTCTCATTGAACAGTTGGATTAAAAAAGGGAAACGATATTTCCCGTGGAATAGTTAATATATGACAAATCTAATTCTTAAAGATATTATGGAAACTCCTATCCTCAAGGAAGGAGATAAAGGAACCGAAGAAAATAAATATGGCTTTGAAGGTGGTACAATTATCAAAATCCGATTGGTGGGAAGGCATTCAGGGTACTGCCTCATTCTATCCGTACAGGACAGGTAAAGAATGGCTTTCATTTTATGGCAGTTGGAGGAGCAACACAATTTGGAACAATAAAATGTGGTTTGGTGTTGGTTTAATATCATCACCAAGCCTTGAAGGAAAATGGAAAAGGCTAAGCGATCTTAATCCCATTATCCTGGATCCGTATTTTGTTGAAAACCCTGAGGTTACAAAATTAAAGAATGGTTCTTACCTGGCAATTTTTGATACAGGTCCTGAAAATGAATCGATAGGGTATTCTTTCTCGAAAGATGGCTATAACTGGGAAAAAGGTGCTTACATAAACTTTCCAGAAAACAAACCCTCCTGGAGGGGAACCTTGAGAACCCCTTTGTGCTTCATCCATGAGAATGATAGTATTTATAAAATATATTACACTGCTTTTAATAGTAAGGGCTTTAAACATAACGAAGAGCCCAAACACCATTCAGGGTATGGAACAATTGGCCTGATAAAGGTTGAATTGCATTTATAAGAGTATACTTGAATTATACCGTTAGTTAAATAGTTTAAAAATGAGAATAAATATAAGAACTATGAAAGCACTTAAACTGGCACTAACAATCTCACTTATGGGATTCTTTTCTGTATTTTCTTATGCCCAGGAGAATAATTACCCATCAGAAAAACTCGTGTGCCTTGAATTGAAATTCGGCAACAATAACGAATCTATAATATGGGACGGCACAATGTCATTTTTAGGCCAAACAGAGAATTCCCGTTTCTTGTATCAAAATTCAAGTAAAGCCTGGCGTGACCCTTATACAACAATCAACATGGAAGATGGCCTCCTTTCATGGAAAGGAAAATCATCACGAGACACTATTTTTGATTGGGCTATTTATAATAACAAACATACAGAAGGATATACCCCTGCAGAAGATTTAGAACCATTTAAACCTTTCCGATTGCTCGTGAATATGGAGATGGAAGAGGGAACCAGCCTGCAATTAAGCACAGAGCAAGGAGACTTTGAACTCAATCCCGGTGAATTTGAATATGGCAAAGAACAAAAGTTTCTTAACGAACAAGTCACCGTTACCCGTATCTATCCAGCCCTTAAACTGACAAATATGGATTATATTCATAGGCGGTACAAATATCATGGTTTCCCGGCCGCTACTTCTACTTCCGAAGGGAAAACATATATCGTATACAGCACGTATTATGAGGGTATGTCGCCTTACAGGTGGCATCGTTTTACGGAAGAAATCCCGGATGATTTTAGTTACCTGGCCCAAAAAGCAGACGGCGACCAGTTGAATGTACTGGTAGAAAAAAACGGTAAAGCTATAAATGAGTTTCCCCTGACATCTAAAGGAAAAGATATTTTTGATATTGCTGCCATTACAGACAAAGAGGATAATATCTGGATCGCCTGGTCTGAAAGGGTTGATGGCAATCAGGACATCTATTACACCACAATCAAAGACAATAAACCAGGAGAAATCAAGCGCCTAACAAAACACGATGGCCCGGATATTCACCCGGCCCTGGCTGTAAACGAAAACGGAGTATGGATCACCTGGCAAGGTTTTAGGAACAACAACTTTGATATCCTCTATACAAACCTGGAAAAAGATCCCGGCAACGAACAAGCAGTAGGGAAATCGCCTGCCAATGAATGGCAACCCGCTATTGCTGTTGACAGTAAGGGGAATATGGCCATTGCATGGGACACGTACAAAAAAGGGGATTATGATGTATATTATGCATTGCTTGATAATGACGGCAAGGTGAATAAAGAAAGCCATGTTGCAGCATCCCTTCAATTTGAAGCAAGGCCCAGTATTGTATTTGATGGTGAAGACAGGCTTTGGGTAGCATACGAGTTGGCCGGTAAAAACTGGGGAAAAGACAATGGAGCTCCTTATTTTATTAATAATGAAGAAAACACAGAAGGGTTGTATGAAAAACGTTCTGTCAGGGTGGTGTGTATTGATAATGATACATACTATAATTCAAGTGTGCCTGCTGATAATATGATCCCCAAAGAAACCCGATATAGCTATTTTTATAATAAAGGATCAAAACCAAAAAAATATGAAATTGCCAATACACCAAACCATTATCTAAATTGTCCTGTGCTTTTTAAAGATGCTGAAAACAGAATTGGTCTGGTTTACAAAAAAAATCCTGACCTGAAAAAAGGGCAATCAGGAACTACCCAATGGTGGAGCTATCTCATGTCGTTCGACGGCAAAGTATGGAATAGTCCGGTGTTGATATATGGCTCATTTAGCCAGATGCATGAAAAACCCGCCGTATCTGTTGCTCCGAAAGGAGGTATAAAAGTGGTGCATGCCGCAGACAGGCAAAGAAACTGTACAACGGATGATCCTGATCAGTACTGCCAGAATATCTGGATATCCTACCCGGAGTTAATAAGCAAAATCTATGATTATGAATTAACGGCAATTGATGCACCCGAAATAGCGAAAAAACCTGAGTCTGTCATTAAAGAAGCGCAAGATATTAAAACCCATCAGGCATATCGCACCTCTGCTAATGGCAAAACATACAGGATATTAAGAGGTGATTCGCACAGGCATACTTCCTTATCGGGTGATGGTGGAGGTGATGGCGAAATGGAAGACTCATACAGGTTTGCCCTTGATGTTGCTTCATTGGCATGGTTGAGCAATGGCGACCATGACAATGGGTACAACGAGTATTATTGAAACATTATCCAAAAATATGCAGATATCTTTCATATAAATAATTACCATACTTCGCCTTTTGGTTATGAACGTAGTTGCGGATATCCTGATGGACACAGGAATGTTATTTTCTCTCAACGGGGAATCAGGATGCTCCCACGGCTTAAATGGGATAAATCAAAGCATACCCATACTTCTCCCGATGTAGAACTGCTTTATGATTACCTGGAGCAGTTTGGAGGAATCTGTATTTCACATACATCAGCAACTACAACAGCAGGCACAGATTGGAGGTCGTTAAATACCCGATATGAACCTGCTATTGAAATATACCAGGGCGAGCGTATGAGTGCAGAATGCCCGGATTGTCCACGTTTTGACTCAACGATTCCATATCATCCCGTGAATGAAAAAGGTTTTTACCGTAAAGCACTGGAAGACGGCCATCACCTGGGCATCATTGCCAGTTCCGACCACAGGTCAACGCATATTTCGTATGCAATGGTTTATGCAGAAGAATTTTCCCGTGATGGTATTATGGAGGGGTTGAAAAACCGGCGTACTTATGGCGCAACAGACAACATTATTTTAGATGTAAAAATGGATGGCCACATGATGGGAGAGGCAATCAGCACCAAAAACAGGGTACTAGACATCCACGTAATCGGAACGGATAATATTAAAGAAATCGTTGTGGTAAAAGACAACAAAGAATACAGCGTAAAACATTCAGGAAAACAAGAAGTAAGGGTTCAATGGAAAGACAAACAAGAAAGTGATGACGAAAGTTATTATTATGTTCGCATCATGCAGGAAAACGGTGAATTGGCATGGTCATCCCCGATTTTCGCACAACACCAATAAATTAATTTAGTTATGAAAAGAATCATTATCGCATTTTTGGCACTTCTTTTTCGGGAGCAGATGTTAATTCCCAACACGAAAACCTGATCAAACACACGAGGGAAATGGATGACACCCGGTTGGTCAGCTCAGCATTAATGACAAATCACGAAAAATCGGATAAAAAACTAAAGTGGTCGACGATTTACTTGGCCAACAAATTGATATTATTAGTGTTAACGAGCATTTCATCTGGTACCAGGGACTTCCGCAGTACAAGGACAATATATCCTGGAAGATTGAATTCGAGAAACCATTTATTTTCAGCGAAACCGGAGCAGGTGCGTTACAGGGATTTCATGGTGATTCTCTGACCCCGTTGGAGCGAAGACTACATGGCATACTATAACAGAAAAACCATTTAAATGTTCGATAGAATTCCGCAACTCAGAGGTTTTTCTCCATGGATACTGGTTGATTTTTATTCACGTCAACGCGTATACCCTTCACAGCACTGTCAAAACCCAGAGGGAATCCTCTCAATGAAACAACCAATGACTGAAAAAGCAATAATCTTTTGTTATATTTTTTCATATGTATTAATTCTTTATTCAACTAATCCTATGTAACTCTTTATAAAAAAAAACACATAACTATTCGTACCTTATGGTAATGATACTTAGGTTCGTTACACCTAAATTGATTATGATTTCTGATCTATTTCAACCGATATTTTGTAACAATTAATCCAATAAAACCTCAATGTAGTTTAATTCACTTTTATCAAGAACCTTTTCCAACCCTTCAAAATCCAGGAGTGCGGTGTTCTCCGATATATTGAATTTCTGCGTAGAATTTTGATTGATGGTTATATTCCGGATGAGGTATTCACCATAGTCTTTTTTATTGGGATTTAAATAGGATACCACTGTTTCATAGCCCCGGAAAGAGCTGTAAACTTTTAGTGTTGAACACTGGTCAAACTGATCGCGTTTCAGTTTTGGGTTTAGACGGAGCTGGCCGTTTTCACCCCGAATGCCGAACATTTGGGTTAAGAGAGCCAGTACAAGCCATGTAGCCGAGCCAGTAAGATACATATAATACCCGCGTCCGTCCGGACCAAAGTAGGAGGGGATGCCGGGAAATACTTTCGAGATTTCCGGTGTGTTGCAAAGATGAAAGATATCCTTAAAGACATCGAATCCTTCATTAACAAAACCTCTTTTATACAAGCCATACATATACATTACATTTTGTTGCATCCATATACCACCATGCTCTTTATGTCCAAATGCAAATCCTGTTACCCTTCCAAAATAGAGCCGGTCTTCATTAAAATCTGAACAGAGATGAAGCCCTCCTCCTTGATGGTGCAGATACTTTAATACTGACTTGTGCAGTTCTGGAATTTGTTCATCATTTGCCGTTCCAAAAATAACCGGCAAAACCTGAGAGGTGAGATCTATACGCACTCCATTTGGGTGATCCCCATGCACTCTTTTTCGGTCATCATCATAGTGCCCGTTAAAAAAGCTGTATCCTTCGCTGGTGGAAAGCCATTCATGGCTACGTATCTTTTCCAAAATATGCCGGGACTTGAGTTCAAGGTCGTTAATAAGAAGGTTGATCTCAATGTTAATTTGTTTCCCTGAAAGGGTATGTTCAACCTGGTGACAGAACTCATTAAGCACCCGTTTTTTATAGGTAACGGATTTGTAATCAATATCTTCAGAATGATAGATTGTGTCAAATAAAAGAGACATTTCTGAAAATACAGTAATTTCCTCTATTCCATTGGATTTTAACTCACTAAGGATGGATACCAGTGTTTTTAGATTTCCAGCCACCCAATTATAAAAGCAGACTGATTCTCCATTTTTTCGGGCCATATCGTAGGTATCATTCCAATCCCCTCCTTCCAGTAACATGATATTATGGTCCCCGACATTAAAAAAAGAACACAACTGCTGGAGTAGTATATGTTCAAGAATCGTACCCTCATATACTTTACCACCCTGGTCTTTTTGTTCATAACCATATTCCGGATTCCATTTCTCATCCCGTTTTTTGCTTCTGTAAACAAAGACATCTTTCCAATAAGGGACCTTCTTCATCAGGATATTTATATCTCCAGTCTGATGGATATAAAAATCCAGAACAAAAACAGGCCAGACTCCGTGGTCACACCAGGTTCTTGGCACATTATTTCTATCGGCAATAAACTCTCCCGGCCGGGCTCCAATGATGGTAGCATTGGTCCCATCCGTGCGAACACCCCTGAAATTATTGATCATCTCTTCAACTGAGGCGTTAGGGTCCATGAGAAACAGAGAGAGAAGATCTGACCATAAATCTCTCCATCCTCTTCCTCCTCTTCCATATCCAAAATCCGGCAAATAGGAGTTTCCGTATACCTGGCGACAGAAAAGCTGGTAATTCAACCATATTGTCCACTGATCAAATTGTCGGGAGCCTGTGGAATAGGTTACCTTTTTTGTGAGCTCTCTCCATGCGTTCCTGGTTTGACTTAGCTGACCACTTGCTTTTTTCGTGTCTCCATATCGGTTCTCCCAAAGAGATGCGACATTCTTTTCTTCTGAAATGCCATTTATAACAATGAATGACTGTTTTTCACCAGGCAGAATAGAAGTATTTCTGAATTTCAATGCACCAACGGCTTCCTGGCCATTTCTATAAACATCTTCCAATGGGGGAGGAACTACGTTTTTATAAACAGCTTTCGGATGATCCATACTTCCGTCTTCTCCGATGAAATCTACCATCGTACCCCATATATGCTCAGGAGCCTGTCCCTCACCTGTGAAACCCAATGTGTAATAGGAGGTTGAGTTATCAGTGTGTCCAAATTCATTAAAATTAATCATTGGCTGTACCCGAACCCCATTTTTTATAAGGTAAATTCGGTTAAACATAGAAGTAACATTCCTATGATCCCGAAGGTTATCTGCTGAACGACCATAGATCGGAGTAGCGTAAAAGAGCTCAAAATCTTTTGCCGAATCACCAGTATTTTCAATCTCTATTATGGAAAGCAAGACCAAATCCTCATTATTGGGCACGAAAAGACGGGTTGTAGATTTCAGATTGAGTTTCTTACTGTATTTCTTGATCTCAAAAGCCCCGGTAGATCCTTTAATTCGGCTTGTATATTCCGTTTCCGGTAGCCACCGTTGGGTTTTATCTTTCGCACTTGTCCCTGCCGCACACCATGGTTCATCATCCTGAGACCGTATCCAGACATACTGCCCGTTTACAATACGATGAAAATCTTCTGTGACAACAGGTATGGAATGATAGGAATGAAAAGAAGAACATATGTCTCCTTTCATATTCGGTGTTATGGAACATTTCATTCCTATCCGGTTAAACAATGGAAAAAACAGTCTCGAATTGTTTAGAAAAGATTCAGATTTGAAAGTTCCATCCAGATCATCTGTAAATGTCCAGCAAAAGGCATCGTTTTTAGGCATGAGATTCCCGATTAACATGTTGTTCAAATTCGTTTCAAATATCAGCCTAACATCATAGAATTAGTTACACCTCTTAGTCAATTAATATAAATATTGTTTCACCGATTATCATAATTAAGATAATAATTCCACTCTTTTTGAATATGCGGGGGACGTGTGAACAATTGAGAATATTTGAACCAATATTTAAATTAAAAGGATCTATAGTTATATTTCCTGCCCTTTATTCATTTTAGATTTGCCTAAAACCGCATTTCTCAATAGCATGAATGTACGAAGCCCCCTGCAATGATGAAACAGTATATCTTACTAATAAGCGCTGGCATAATGGCCTGCACCAGTGCCTGCAAACAAAAAGAAAGCAATAAACCCACATCCGAACACCCAAACATAGTATTAATACTGGCAGATGATATGGGTTTCTCTGACCTGGGATGTTATGGCAGTGAGATAAGCACCCCAAACTTAGACCAACTGGCAAAACAAGGTATGCGGTTTAACCAGTTTTATAACAGCTCAAGGTGCTGTCCATCGCGCGCGTCCCTCCTTACAGGACTGTACCAGCACAATACGGGAATGGGTTGGATGACGGCCGCCGACCTGGGAGAGGAAGGGTATACCGGAGATTTAAACAGCAATTGTGTCACCATTCCGCAACTACTTAAAGAAACCGGATACAAAAGTTATATGACAGGCAAATGGCATGTAACACATGAAAAATATACTGGAAAAGATGGCCCAAAACACAACTGGCCAATTCAGCGTGGATTCGATAAATTCTTTGGCACTTTAAAAGGTGGGGGGGATTATTTTGATCCTCCTTCTTTGACTATTGATAACCGGCACATCAAAGCACCTGAAAATTTTTATTATACCGATGCCATCAGTGATACAACAGTGCAATTCATCCATCGGCACAAAGAAGAACATGCCGAAAATCCTTTTTTTATGTATGTATCCTATACAGCGCCTCACTGGCCTTTACATGCCAAACCCGAAGACATCAAGAAATACCAGGGCTCTTACATGGAAGGCTGGGACAGCCTGAGAAAAAAGAGATACCAAAAAATGCTCAAACTTGGCATATTGGATTCTACTGCAATATTACCCGATAGAGATTCTGGAATTGAAGCATGGGATTCTTATTCCGATGAAGAAAAAAAATGGTGGGACATGCGAATGGCTATTTATGCCGCGCAGGTTGATTGCATGGATCAGGGAATAGGAAGAATTATTGAAGCATTAAAAGAAACTGGTCAGTATAACAATACACTCATTATCTTCATATCAGACAACGGTGCGGATAGCGAGGCTGTCCCCGATCTTGCAAAGTCAAAAAAATGGGAGGATATGGGAACCCAAAAATCATTTGAAGCGTATAGAAAACCCTGGGCCCATTTCAGCAACACGCCATATCGTTATTATAAAAAGACAGAATATGAAGGCGGCATTTGCACTCCGCTGATTTTGTGCTGGCCAGACAAAATTGAAGAAAATACCATCAATGACCAGGTAGGTCATATCATTGATTTCATGCCTACATTTCTGGAAATCGCAGAGGTAGAATACCCTGTTAGCTATAATGGAGATTCAATCATCCCGGTGCAGGGCAAAAGTTTGCTCCCTGCCATCCATGAAAGATCATACGACCGGGGTGTTTTATTTTGGGAACATGAAGCCTGCCGGGCAATAAGAAAAGGCGACTGGAAACTGGTGGCTTTGGCCGGCGAAGCTCCGGATTATAAAGGAAAATGGGAATTGTACAACCTGGCAAACGACCGCACAGAAACCAACGATGTAGCCCGTCAATATCCTGAAAAAGTAGAGGAATTAAAACAATCATGGAACGAGTGGGCTGAAAATAATCATGTGTATCCATTAGATGGAAGTGGGTGGCATGAGAGGATTAAATCGGCAGATTAATTTTTTTTAAGAATACTGTTTTTTAACTAAATTACATGATAATGAGATCGGCTATAAAAGCATTGTATATTTTTTGTATTGCATTATTAATGAGTTGGAGTACCGGGGAAAAACATAAAACATATTATTTTTCAAATTCGGGAAATGATACTAACACAGGATTAGCTGAAAATGATCCATGGAAAAGCTTATCCAAAATTGATTCTTTGATCTTAAATCCCGGAGATAAAATATTATTAAACCGGGGCGATGCCTTTCATGGCAGTATTTTTATTCGCCATTCCGGAACAAACCAACATCCAATAACCATTGCTGCTTATGGCGATGGAGGAAACCCAAAATTAAAAGGTTCTTTTCTTGTTAGTGATTATGAATCACAAGAAGATGGACTCATCTCTTTTCGTTCTGAACAACCAATAAAAAACATATTGATAAATGATGAATTCCTGATACCGGCACGCTATCCAAACAGTGGGTATTTAAGGATAGATAAAAAAGAGAATGCAATCGGCATATTGCAAGATAAGGACTTAGAATTAGATGAAGATGGTTATTGGGATGATGCACGGCTTGTGTTCAGGTCAACGGACTGGACATATGATTGGGAAACAATAAATAAGTTTAGGAATAATACATTCTATTATGACACCCTGGATTTGAAATATCCGGTCAGGGAAAATTATGGATATTTCCTGGATAACAAAGCCGAATTACTGGACACTGCCGGAGAGTACTATTATAATGCAAAAGATAAAACATGTAAGCTCTTTCCTGTGGATACAGATGTTTCTGCCATTAATGCGGTGATCTTTGACTATGGGATTTATTTAGCTGATAGTGTAAACAATATCAACATTCAAAATATAGAATTTAACCAATATCATAAAGCAGGAGTTTACGGGAAGTCTAATAATGAAAACATCAGCATCAGTGAATGTAAACTGCTCAATATAGATGAAGCCGGTGTTCGATTTGCAAACAAAGCCCTGTCCTGTAAAGTTGAAAACAGTTCGTTTTATAACATAATGGGAAGAGGCATTTCATTTACAAATTCACGAAAATGTACCATATCTGATAATGTAGTGAAGAATATCGGCTTGATTCCCGGTCTTGGATTGCATGGAGTGAACGGGATGACAGGTATTTTGGTGGAAGCAAGGGATGAAAGAAGAAACAGGATATTTGATATTGAACACTTTCAATCAGATTCAAATTACGTGGGTTTAAACCGCGTAGATAGCTGCGGATATATCGGCATCCGTGTGGACGGGCAACATAACATGGTCGAAAAAAACTTTATCAATTACGCCATGTTACAGCTAAGTGACGGTGGTGCTTTATATTGTTATATACACACATCAAACAGCACATTTAGAAATAATTTTGTTTTTAACTCTGTTGGAAATAATGAAAGCACGGCAAAAACGCATCATTTAATTGCTTTGGGAATATACATGGATGGTTCAACCGATTGCAGGATATACAACAATACAGTTTATAATAATACTGAAGGCATAGTATTGAATTCCAATTCAAAAAACCATGAACTCGTTGGCAACGTGCTATATGGAAATACCAGGAATCAATTATCATTGCCCACCCAAAAGGAGGTTTTTGATGAAAACTACACTATTAAAGGCAATACTTTCTTTTGCACGGATTCAACCCAATTTTGTATAATCCAAATGTTTAAAACAGTAGATACTTCTTTCGGAACATTTGCTAACAATATTTACTGCGATCCTTATTCTGAGTATATTGTTAAACGAATTTGGAACATAGAAGATTCTCTAACTTTACAGGATTGGCAACAAATAGGCGGAGAGGATATAAACAGTACAACCTGTGAATTCTATGATCCTCAAAAGCTTGAACATAAGCTGTTTTATAATCTATCAAATAATGACACTACCATTCATTTGCATACACCGCACCTTGATTTAAATGGCAATGAATTGACCCAGTTAGAACTTTCACCATTTACTTCAGATATATTATTCTTTAAGAAAGAATAACATTATCGATTATTGTTTCTCACATTTGGGAATTTACTGAAACCAGGACGATACCATTATACCTTTTCAATCTGGGCAGGATTCCATGAAGAAATTCAGTAATTTATAAATTATCTTTGATGCTCAGAAAAAAAATAACAGAGACATGAAAAAAGCAACATTTCTTATTTTAATATTTTGCCTATTAGCAGGATGTTCAGAACCGGCTAAGGAAGATTTCATCAGTCATTCTATGGATATTGCAAGGCAACAGGCCTTGCTCATGGCTGAATGTCTTGAAAATCAACCGGAGCGCTTACCACGTTCCTACCATCAGGATGCGGATTCCATTATTACTTCTGATTCCAGGTGGTGGTGCAGCGGATTCTTTCCCGGGTTACTCTGGTATTTGTATGAATTTCATGACGATGAGAACCTGAAGCGACAGGCAATAAATTACCTGTCGCGCGTTGAAAAGGAGAAGTATAATACCTATGATCATGATATAGGTTTCCAGATCTACTGTAGTTTTGGAAATGCCTTTCGTCTAACGAAAGATGAAGCCTACAAAGATGTAATATTAACAGCAGCTCAATCTGCAACAAGGCGCTATAACCAATCCATTGGCTTAATCCGATCCTGGGATTTTGGCCAAAACAGATGGCAGTATCCGGTTATCATCGATAACATGATGAATCTTGAGCTTTTAATGCGGGCATTTCATCTCACCGAAGATTCGCTGTATTATCATGTAGCTGTTAACCATTCCGATAACACGTTGAAACATCATTTCCGGCCTGACCACAGCTCATACCATGTAGTGTCCTACGATACCATTACAGGACTGCCCCATGTAAAACAAACGCACCAGGGTGCTTTTCATGAGTCAATCTGGGCAAGAGGCCAGGCCTGGGGGTTGTACGGTTATACTATGATGTACAGAGAAACAGGATATGAAAGGTATTTAAATCAGGCGATTAATATTGCCAATCTGATGATCAATCATCCCAATATGCCCGAGGATATGATCCCCTATTGGGATTATTTATCGCCTGATATTCCAGACACCTATCGCGATGCATCAGCCGCTGCAATAATGGCTTCTGCACTCATTGAATTAAGTGGATTTGTGGATTCACACTTACAGAAAAAATATATTTCTGTTGCTAAAACCCAGTTAAAAACCTTGTCAACTCCTGAGTACCTGGCTGAACCCGGCACAAATGGTTTTTTTATTTTGAAAAGAAGTGTCGGAAGTCTGCCAGGTGACAGCGAAGTGGATGTGCCTTTGACCTATGCCGATTATTACTTTGTTGAATCTCTTATTAGATTTAATAATCTGTAAACATGTTAATTATTTTAAAAATGCACCTATGAACAGGCTTCTGAAAACCCATTCCCCATTAAAGAGTATTTTATTTGTAATTTTCACCCTCTTCCTCTTTAATCAGCTGGCTGCTCAGCAAAAAGCCAGGCAATCTATTCAAAGGAACAATGCACCCTCTTCCGAAAGCTATCAATCCCTCACATTCAACGGTGCCTGGTGCTGGTTTTCCGATCCAAGGGCAGTGTATTACGAAGGTACCCATAAAAGAACCTATGCGGGTTGGGTGGATAATTATGGTGATATTCACATTGGATATCTTGATCATACAACAATGGAAATTCATTCGAATGTAATTGCAGAGAAGGTGGAGGTAAACGACCATGTAAATCCATCCATACTTTTCGATGAAAATGGTTATCTGCTGGTATTTTTCAACAAGCATATGCAGGGTGTTCAACCTCTATATATGACACGTTCACTTGAACCCGAAAATATTGATAAATGGGCTGAAACGAAAGAACTGCATTTGAATGATGAAAACCTCAGTCATATGGGGTCTATGAACCACACCTATACCAATCCGATAAAGCTATCGGCAGAAAATGGCCGTATATACAATTTCTGGCGCGGTGTTGACGGAAAACCCTCATGGTCCTATTCTGATGACAATGGACATACCTGGGCAATGGGTGAAATATTTTTCATGCCAGATCGTACCTATGGATTTCGCCGACCCTATGTTAAAGTGTATTCCGATGGAATTGACAAGATTCATATAACCGTTACCGATGGCCATCCGCGCATTGAAGAAAATAATAATATTTATTACATGTACTACAAGGCGGGTAGCTTCTATAAAGCAGATGGTACAGAAATAAGAAATGCGGATAATTTGCCTGTGCTGCCGAAGGAGGCTGACCTGGTTTATGATGCATCAGATGGCAACGCCAAAGCCTGGAACTGGGATATTGCCCAGGATGAGGACGGAAATCCAGTAATAGCTTATGCCCGCTTTCCTGACGACGAAAATCACCTTTACTGTTATGCGAAATGGGATGGCAAAAAATGGCTGAACTACGACCTTATTAATTCAGGCAGTTGGTTTCCCGAAACTCCGGAAGGCAAAACCGAACCTGAACCAAACTATTCAGGGGGTTTAAACATTGACAAAGAAAATCCTGATGTGCTTTATCTATCGGTTAAAAGGGACACTATTTTCGAGATAGAGAAATGGACTACCCGTAACAATGGCAGAAACTGGAGGGTTGAAGCAATAACCAGTGGTTCAAATAAAAACAATGTGCGCCCGTTTGCGGTGAGAGGAGCCAAAGAGGGAAATCCCATTCAGGTACTTTGGATGCAAAACACGAGGTATATACATTTTGCTGACGCAAAACGACTTGCGGAAATGAGTAGGCCTTTTTTCGACCGATTTCATACTTCCATCAAAATGGGGATACTCTCCCCTGCAATTGATGACGGATTATCCCGTACCGGCATTGTGAATATAATGCACAGGGTTGCTGACTGGCAATTTGCAAATCCAATATGGACCATAAACGAACTTGACTGGCATTATGGGGCGTTTTATACAGGTATAAAAGCTTTATATGAAGCTACACAGGAAGATAGATACAAAGAAGAGCTCATTAATATAGGAGATGCCTATGGATGGAAACCCATGAATGATATTTTCCATGCCGACAGGCTTTTGATCATTGATATCTGGTCGTGGCTCTACCAGATGGAAAAGAGGCCTGAGATGATTGATAAATCGCAATGGGTGCTTGATATTCACCTGGCATACCAGAGAGCAACCGATGATCGCCATGCCGATAGTCCCTACGCGGGGGAGTGGTGGTGGTGTGATGCCCTTTATATGGCCCCACCTTCTTTTGTTGAAATGTGGAAGATCACTGGCAATGAACGGTACCTGGATTATATGAACAGAGAGTGGTGGGAAACTTCGGATTATCTTTATTCCGACACCGATTCTCTTTATTTCCGCGACGACCGGTTTTTCGACAGGCTCTCAGACAATGGAACAAAAATCTTCTGGTCGAGAGGCAATGGCTGGGTTATTGCCGGACTGGCAAGAGTTTTAAACAATCTGCCGGAAGACCACCACTATCGTGACAGCTTTGTAAAGCAATACCAGGAAATGGCTCATAAACTTTTTTCATTGCAGGGTGAAGATGGTTTGTGGCGTGTAAGCCTGATCGATCCGGATTACCTCGATATTGGGGAATCGAGCGGAAGCTCATTCTTTACCTTCGCACTGGCATGGGGCATCAATAATGGACTTATTGACGTCAAATACAAACCCCGGGTTGAAAAGGCATGGCTGGCACTTTGCAACAACGTTAATGCTGAGGGTCGTTTGGGTTTTGTGCAGCAGGTAGCCGGTGATCCTTACCCATTTCATGAACACGAGTGGCATGTATACGCATCAGGGGCATTTATAATGGCGGGCAGTGAAATGCTGAAAATGACAGGTGAAAATTAATTCGCCAGAGACCGCTTTACTTCTATTGATATAGCATTGATCACGGGAACCCCTTTAATTTTATAAAAGGCAACCTCTATCCCTTGCTGTTTTACTGCTCTTACCCGGTATTTAATTTGTTGATTCGTTCACCAATTTTGCTTTAATTTCCACGATCGCCGAGTTGTCCGTAACCGTAGGCGTTGAAATTTATACCCCGCTGGAAGCATAATCCAACACATCGAAATGCACCGGCTCTGTAACCATAAGGTACACGTCGCGGTAAATCCCCCCTAAATAGGAAAAATCAGCATTATGGGGTGGTATATCGGGATTGTGTTCGTTGTTTAACTCGACAATGATGGTATTGGATAACCGGCCTTTGTTCAGGTAGGGTGTGATATCAAAGGAAAAGGCATTGTAACCCCCTGCATGTGTCCCTGCAAGTTTACCGTTTACAAATACGCTGGCAAGCTGGTTTGCACCTTCAAAATATAAGAAAACCTGTTTGCCGCTTTCTTTTTCGTTTAAAAATATTTCTTTTTTATACCATCCAGTTCCCCTGAAATAGCCCGGGGTTTCGTCCATTACATCCTTATCGTTCCACGTGTGCGGAATATTTATAAGGTTCCATAAGCTGTCGGGAAAGGTAAATGCTTGTTGCTTGTTTTCAATTTGTAACGAAAACTTCCAGTCACTGTTAATGGAATATTTTAACCTGCCACTTTCGAAGCTATATAAATTTAAAGTTGTTATAAAAAAAGCTAGTAAGAATACGGTTGTTTTAGAAAGGATTTTCATGATCTTTTTTTTCTTATAAATTATACACAATACATACCAATCCGGGCAAATCAAGTGCACTATTATTTTTGTTAACTAAAATCTTTACATTATTTTCACCTTACTCGAAATATAGAGTTTCAGAAAAGGAGCCCTCCCTTTTCCAATAATCAACAGCTCTTATCTTAATATATCCTTTGGCTTTTTTATCATTCAACGAGAGCAAATAGCCATTGTCAATGAATTTCGTGCTGTTCACTTTTCTAAAATCTTTGTTATCCTCTGAATACCAAACTTCATAAGTCAGCACATACTCCTGTTGAGGGCTATCCCATCTTATCATGATATCAGTACCTTTGCTTATATTATTATATCTATTGATTCGGAGCCCTTTAACTACCGGAGGAGGTGACTTGATGTCAACAGGTACGAGCTTTACAAGACATACAGATGACGCTGGCAGGCTGATGGTTTCTTTATATTCACCTTTATCAATCGCGATTGTTTTTTGCATTTGTTCTATTGATATTTCCTGGTGTTGGCGCAATAAACGAAGCTGTTCATCATCAGGAAGGGAGGGTTCTCCCATTTTCTTCCAGATATTATAAGGGTTTGCATTGTTTTCGTCTATCCGGTATCTTATAAGAAAATATTCCTTATTCAATAGATTGCTGACTTGCAGTGTCACATTTTCGTTACCACAAGCAAGTATCGCATCTTCCTTCTCACTCTTTTTTGTATTGGAAATCTCAATTCCCGTTTTATTATATAGGGCAATAGCAACACTCCCATCTTTATGTATGGTTGGCATAATGCCAATATTTTCGGGCAATGGTTCTTGCTGATTTGCTTCCAACATTGTTTTACCCAGCAGGGATAATAATGTAAAAACCGTAAACGCTGGTTTTTTTACAAGTGAAAAGTTGGATGGGTTATTTTCGTCCTTAAATCTGGCAAATTGGGTACGGTGCAGCCAACTTCCAAGAAAAGCATTGTCATTGCTAAGAACAGCATACTGTATTTTTTCAGCTTCAATTATCTTTTTATAATGAAGATCAACGCTTTGAGCTATAAAGGCGGCATGCCATGGTGTTGCCCTCCACCAATAATCACGCCTCCATCCCGAAATCGGGTCAGCTTCATCGTTAACAAATGGAAGGATGATGAATTTGGGGTGGTTCTTTTTCACGTGGTCGATAACTTCCAATTCCAATTCCACCATTGTTTTGGGATCATTTTTTACATGTACGGAAATAAAATCAATACGGCTTCCCTGCTTGCCGGTAAAATAGTTTGTGCCGGTATCACAATGTGCAAGGAGCAATTTCAAGTATTTGCTTTTTAATCCTCCAGGGGTTCCTGGCCCTCCAAAACGGATTTGTGGATCAACTTCCAGCAAAGCTTCCGAACAGGCATCATAATAGTTAAGGTATTCTTGTTCGGTAAATTTCCAAAACGACCCGTAATCAGGCTCGTTTAAAGATTCAAAATACCATGACCGGACTTCGTGCAAACCGTAACGTTCCATAAAATGTACAACAACGTCTTTGACGAGCCTTTTCCATGCTTCAAGTTTTTCTCTTTCAATAAAATTGGTGAAAAATGTTTCATGGCTTTCTGTTTGCGCCTGAAAGTTTTCATCGAAACCGGCTGAAAACTCATTCAGGTTTGAAGAGGGGTTGCCCATTAATTGAAATATTGGCTTAAGCCCGTTATTGACAAGCACATCTATGGCAGAATCCAATCTTGACCAATTGTAAACGGGCGTATTTGTATTTATCCCTTCAACGGCCAACAGGTTTAAGAAATAATGTGGGCGGACATATACCAATCCTTTGTTGGGGATTGCCCCCATATAGTCGCATGCTTGCCGCATATCAGGTTGCAAGAGTATTTCGGCAGGGGAGAAACCGGTGGCGTTCCAAAAATTCTGCATAATACCGGTTTCGGCGGCGGCATTTACATTCACGACAATACTTCCTGGTTGGTTGACGGCATAAAAATTTTGATAATACAGGCTTTTCTTTTTACCATTAAATGCAATTGCCGTTACTTCACTGTTGTTTTGAACTTTAATTGGGTTTGCATATTTTGGGGAATGCAATCCGGGCATTGTTCCATCAAGTGTATAATAGATATCACTTTCTTCGCTCGCGGAAATATTTACCACCACTTCCTCTTGCCTGTGGCATCCGGCCCCGGGCTCTATTTCTATTGTTATATCTTCAGACTGTTTATAATAACATTCAAGATTCAAAAACCCCCAATATTTCCCATGCATCCAAATATTAACCCCGTCTACATTACTTTTGCCTTTTATCGCGAAGGAAACCTCATTTAATCCCTGTTTGTGAGCCTTGTTTAAATATGTAGTTAGCTTGTCAGAAGAGAATACGTAGTCCTTGTTATCTCGTGTTAATTGAACTTCACCCAATGCTTTTTCAGCAGTTTGGGGCTTGTTGTCCCAAACAATCCTATGTTCTTCCCACTCTTCAACAACAGGCAACAATTGAACAACAAACTCTTTTTCTCCAGTATCCGAACAATCATAAGATAAAAATCCGCAATGAAAGGCAAGTACAACAGAGTCATTTCCCGGCAGATTTTCAATGTTATATTTAATGTAAATTTCTTTATCTGAATCATCTGCATTTTTGGCACAAATATGCCCTTTGCTGTCACCATAGTTATTTTGCGGATTTTGTTCATCCACCCAGGCATCCTCAACAGGCGGAATTATCTTAAATGGGGCCTTGAACTGCGCATTTAAGGTAAGCGGAACCAGTGAAAATATCAGAAATATATATGCTTCCAGCTTGTTCATTCTTTTAAGGTTGGTTAAATCTCTTTCTGTATTCATCTTTATAAGTGCCAATTTCATCAAAAGGAATGGGTTCGAAATCAGGTATTTCCTCGAATACAACAGAGTTTTCTTTTAAATTGAGTTTTTGTTCTTCCATATTCACGAACCCGGGATCTTCGTTGGTTCTAAAAATATAGTCATTCCTGGTGAAAACGGCCGTGTCAAGGTTATGCTTGCTAACGATAAATTCTTCGTCGACGGCAACGTTTTTACAAAACTGGTTTCCATGTAGAAATACGGGACCACCCTCTTCTGTAAAAACTGCAAAATCGCCATATTTTTCCTGCCAAACATCACTTTTCATATTAATATCCTTCAACATACGTTTTCCCCAGGAACCTGTAATCAGATATCGTTGATCGAATTTATCCTGAGGAATGCCAGCCAGATATGGATTTTCTATCCACAATGTATGGGCTCCTTTAATGAAGATATTATTACGAATTATATTATCATTACCACCATTAAGCAAGATATTTCCAAAATCACCACGTGAAGCTTTGTAAAATACATTCCCCTCAACCAACAGATTACTTGCCCCATCATCGATATGGATAGCACAGTTTTTAAAACCCGGAACACCGAGATTCGCGAAGTAGTTATACCTGACAACGTTCCCTCTTTCTGATGGATTTCTACCCATATATACAGCGCCCATATCATGAACATTCATAACCACTTTCTCTATGTGGTTATATTCGATAAGATGTTCATTGCCAAAAATTTCAATAGCCTGATGGGGTGCATCAAATATGTGGTTATGCTGAATAATATTACCCACGCCAAATAGTTTAATACCGGGACAGTATGTTTTGTTCCACCGGTTATATTCATGAATTTCACAATTGATAACGTAATTACCTGCAGGTTCAAGTGTTTTTCTGTTACCTCCACTTAGGACAATTGCACCCGTTCCTAAATTATAAAAATTACAACTTTGAAAACCATGGTTTTTACCGGCGTTGTTTTCAAAATCGCTGTTCCCGTAATGATGGGCTTTTAGATTTCCAACAGTTCTGGATTTTAATTTCCCGGTAAATTCATGGATAGGATAATCGGCACCGGAAACCCCTTTGCCGAGCATGGCACCAACAGTCCCGAAATTACGGATGTTGCATCCCGTGAATTTCACATTTTCACCGGCTTCAATATATATTCCTATTCCTTTCCCGTATTCAATATCCATATTTTTGAAAAGCAAATTGGAGGTATTTTCAATGGCAATTAATGGTTCTTCCACATAAGATAACATAACAGAGGCATTTTCAAAGTCATCGACCGGATAATAATAGAGGATGCCCTTGTCGTTATCAATGAAATATTCACCCGGCATATCAATCTCTTCCAGTATGTTATAAGCGTAGTATCCAACTATTTTAGCCCCCCACTCTTCAGTAGTATCTGTTTTAACCATCCCAAACATATGGGCGTGTTTGAGGTGGATTTTTTTGGCAACTGTATCAATTTTTTCAATACCGAGGTTATCATCGGCAAATCCAGCCATAAAATAACCCCATAACCAAATTTTATCTGGTGAATTCCACAAGTGTGGGCGGTTGTAATCATACCCGATAATACCCGGTATGGCGGAAAAATCTTCATCTATAGCCCTGGAGCTTTCTCTATATACTTCTGAAACCGGCACCTTGCCTTCATTCGGGTACCGGGCAACAACCTGGGGATTCGTGTTTACAAATAATTCCATGGGGGCAGGTAAAATAGCTATTGAAAAACCATGTTGCTTAAATGTGCCATATTCCGTGATCCCTTTTTCTTTCAGGTTAATTTGCAGCAATTTTTCCTTTGACTTCTCATCTATTAAAATGTCCAGTACAGCTTTATCCGTTACCGGCTCAAATTCATTGGGGTCTAAGGCAATTCCTCCATTTATGCTTACTTTCCCGTTTTTATAGCTGGTATAGGTTATTGGAGCATCGCTTGTTCCCCCGTCATTTTCATCGAATTCGATGGTAGATGATACTGAATAGCTACCTTCCATCAGGTAAACTGTAACAGGTTTTTCGTATTCTTCATTCATTTCTTTCAATTGCCGGATTGCATCTCTGGCTGCTTCAATTGTAGCAAAAGGATTTTCCAGGGTGCCGGGATTTTCATCGTTCCCGTTTGGTGCCACATAAAAGGATGTTCCCTGTTCCTGGGTGCAATTGGTTGCAAATGTAATGATTAGTGCGAGGAGGGCCAGACTCCTCAAAAACCTAAAACTAAAAACACTTTTTTTCATGGTTCAATTTTTTATAAATTTATATGAAACATTTATTTTTATTTCAATAAGAGAATAATGTTAAAAATTCTGGTTAATCTGTATGAAACACCTCTTCCATGGTAACCCACCTCTCCCCTTGCTCTCTGCTTTTCATTGGAATTTGGCAGGGATCGGTACGTTTCCACCATTCTCTGGTGAGAGAATCTTCTGTCATACGTTCCATGTCGGCAGCAAAATCATTCCCCGTGTACTCAAAATAGCTGAACAGTAAGCTATCCTTTAAAAAAATGGAATAATTTTGAATATTACATTCTTTGATCATATTTAATACACCCGGCCATGGATTAGCGTGCAAGGCTTTATACTCTTCTTTTTTTTCCGGTTTTAATTTAATAATCATTCCAAATCGTTCTGTATTTGCTCTTTTGACCGGACTTATCTTCGTCTGAGAAGCAAGGTAAAACCGGTATGAAAGAAAAAAAACTATAATGGAAACCACTAATACCGTAAAAGATAAATAGGTTACTAACCGTTGTTTTTTTTTCATGTCTTTCTTTATTTAAAAGTTACATATAATATAATCATGAGAACGAGCAGTATCGCCGATAAAATCCTGGGATCACCTATTCCCGATAACTTCCCTTTCGTGATAAAATCCAGGGGGCGTTTCAGTGTTACTTTACTAATCATTTCCATGTCTGGCTTGGGGGTAAGCAAGGAAACAACAATAAACAGTAGCGTGCAAAAGACAAACAACCACCAGGCTTTCATCAAAAAATGAATGCCAAGCACCTCAGTAATATACCTTACTCCTGTAATTGGCTCAAAGTCGACAATAAATGCTAATATCCCAAGTACAAACCCGCAAATCATGGTATACAAGCCCGCTTCCCTTGTTCCTCTTTTCCACATGATACCCAGTAGCAACACGCTGGCTATTGGTGGGGAAAGAACGGCCAACAAGTCATTAATCGCTATGAACAAAGTTGGGAACTTTTCGATTAACGGAGACCAGGCAACGGCAATTACAATTACGGCAACAATTGTTATTCTGCCTGCTAATACCAGTGATTTTTCTTTTGTTTTCGGGAATGATTTTTTTATAATATCAATTGCTACCAAAGTGCCCGAGCTGTTGAGTGCTGCTGCAATGGTACTCATTAAAGCAGCCATTAATGCTGCTGCCATCAATCCTTTAAAACCCACGGGCAAAACCCTGACAATTAGTTCTGGTAAGGCATAATCGGGATGAGAAACACTGCTGCCAAATAAAATATAAGCGAATACCCCGGGAAAAACCATGATGAAAACAGGAAATATTTTGATAAAACCTGCAAAAACAGGCCCGGCTTGAGCATCTCTGAGGGTTTTTGCTCCCAATACTTTTTGAACAATGGTTTGATCCGCGCACCAGTAACTTAGACCCAACACGGGATAGCCCAGAACTACAGTCCACCAGGGCAGAGGGCTTTCCGAAGAAGAATGTATCATGCTAAGCTGGCCTGGTTTACAAGCCTCTTTTATTTCATCCCAGGAATTCAAACCTATCTCAGAAAGTTGCGAGTAAGCTAAAACAACCATTACAGATGCCCCGATAATCAAAATAAAAGTCTGTATAGTTTCAGTAATTACCACCGCTTTAAGCCCTCCGGCAACCGTGTAAACTAATGTAACCCCTGCAATTATTAAAATTGAAGTATATTTATTGATCCCAAAAAAATTCTCGAACACAACTGCTCCTGCATAAAGACTTACCCCAATATGAACAAAAAGCGCCATTACCAAAGAAATAACAGCAAGCATTACCCTAACCTGTGAAGAATACCTCTTTTCAAAGAACTCGGGCAAGGTGGAAATTTTCGATTTAAAATAAAAGGGTGCAAATATAAGCCCAAGCACGATAAGTAAAAATGCTGCCATCCATTCAAAATTTCCCCAAACCAATCCATCACTGAATCCTTGTCCTGCTAGTCCAACCATTTGTATAGTAGAGATATTTGCAGCAAACAGGGCAGCCCCTATCATAGGCCACTTCAGTGAATGTCCGGCTAAAAAAAAGCCATCGCTCGTTTTGCTTTTTATGGCCCCGGAGAGTAACCCTATTAATAAGACTAAACCCAAATACAAACCAATTATGACCAGATCAAATGTTCCCATAATAAGTATTCATTTTTACATCCCTGGTACTAAACTCTTGTATTCATCTTCCAACCCGGCCTGATCTATGATTATTTTGCATTCATCTTCATCGGTTGGTCTCATGAAATTGTTCACCAAAAAAACGATATATTTCTTACCAAATATGAAAGGTTTTCCATCTTCAAAACTGATATCCACAACGTTCCTCTCCACTACTAATGGTCGTTCAATCGTTCCACCGCTGGCATTATCGAGATAAATACCTGCCATGGGCCAGGGTGATGCCCAGGGAGATTTTTTCAGGTCGTGTATGTAATTTCCCTTTATGGTTGTCCCGGGTTGCTTCGATAGAGTATATATTCCGGCACCATCGGCAAGAATAGCCATAGACCTGCGGATTTCGTTATGTTCGATGCGGTTGTTTTTCATCGCATTATCTTCATCGGTCCATCCATAACCCACGCTGATGCCCGTGTATGGAACATTATAAATGTAATTGTGCAATATTTGTACATTATCAGCAAAGCCCGCTGCAATACCACATGTACCATAATAATCCCTTCCAATACCGGTAATGTAATTGTTTTTGATCAGATCGCCGGTTGAAACTATTCTTTTATCTGAAGGATTATAAGGGTTATTGATATAGGTGGTGGAATCTTTGACAAATTTACCTACCATTATCCCACCACCAGAGATTTCTTTAAAAACGTTTCCTTCGATTTTACATCCCGATGTACCAAAATTTAAATCCAGGCCTGTACTGCCGAGATTGCTGAAAACATTGTTACGGAATTCAATGTTCCGTGCCCAGGTAACATGAACAGCCGATGGAGGTCTGAGAACAGTGTTGTTGTTGGCACTGTCTGAATTAAAAATGAACATTCCGGCCTGAATGTTTGAATAGGTATCATTACCCGGACGATTCCAGTTGGAATACATGAAATTAATCCCCTGAAATATCAAATTCCCGACAGGTTCCTCCCGTTCACCGCTAATTACAACCAAATTTTTAATTTTTGGAGCGATGAAAGTGATGTTCTCCAGGGTTTCGTTGATAAATGGTTTATAATACACCAGATTTTCTTCATTATCGAAGAACCATTCTCCGGGTTGATTAAGAAATGACAACGCGTTTTCAAGATGGTATGATTGTCCGGCCCTATGGCCCGGATGCGGACGGTTAAATATAATCTCTGCATCATCAGGGTGTATGACAACATTTGCATTTTTTACATTGTAAGGGCCATAAACTCCAAGAGACTGAAGCCTTAAAACACTTTCAGCCCAATGCATTTGCAATATCATTTCCATGCCATTGATATTCTCACCAATGATACTATTAACGTCATTTCTGTGAACCAGGATCTCCCTGTGTTTAAAATCGTAATTGATAACCCGGAAATACGCATCACCATCCGGCTCACGTGCCCGGATTCTTGGCTCACCATTGACATACAATTGCCTGAAATAGGGGCCATGGTATTTGGCAACCCAAATACCATTATCGGTTAAGTTCCAGTTTTCAATTATTTCACCTCCGCTTATTACAGGAGATTCTTCCGGGTACGCCGAATATATAACCTTATGATCGTTAGAACCACCATCCATTGCTGTAAAGACAAGAGGCTTTACCAACTGATAAACACCTCCTCTAAGAAAGACATGGATATCGTCTTCCATTTGATAGTTAATCTTTTTCACCTCTGCCTGTGCCCTTTGAATGGTTTTGAATGGCTTTTTTAATGAACCTGTGTTTGCATCATCACCTTTGGGGGAAACATAAATTTTGTTCTGACCATTGGATGCCAGACTTACAGATAATAAAAAGAAAAGAATGATGTTTTTGATGTAAATAGTTGAAGTCATCATATTTATTTTAAAAAATAAAAAGTTCAATAATTCAATTCAGATATTCTACTTCAATATAATTGTTTGAGTTTTTTATATACTCCTTCTGTTGATAACAGGGGTTTTTCCTTCCATATTACAAAAATTCTTTTTTCCTATAACAACCCTTTCCCAACGGTGGCAATCATCGTCTTCATCATAAACGAACCAAACCTTATCCCATTCTCCCTGAAATAATGCCGGCCATGCTTCTTCATGGTCAATGTATGCAAGTTCGGTCATTTGCCTCCATCTTGGGTCGAAAAACAAAGAATCGGTTTCCGGCAGTCCTCGCATATTTTCGAATGGATGCACATGATCCCGATAATCAATACCCTTTCCTGAAAACTTGAGGCTCATGTCAAAATCAAATTCATTGTTTTGCGAATTGTCATTGTCCAGGTCAAAAGTGATACGAACATCGTCCATTCTTTTCTTGTATTCAATAGTTCCATGTTCAGAGCTTACCATGCCATTTTGGTTTGGCAGGGGCTTAGGATTACTTTCATCAATTATAGGACTATCCGCGAAACGTATGGCATATTCAGTCAACCCATCGCCATCAGGGTCATAAAACAAGAACGGGTTTTCCCAGTTATATCGTAAATCCTTCACGTTGAAGGTTGAATTATGAGCCTTAATAAACATCGTGTTGCCGGAATAATCTGTGAAAAAATCAGCATTTCCAACATGTTCCCAGGCTTCGAGAGAATAATTATTCCAATCTATATGGTTAAAAACACCATCATTATCGCTATCCATCACTATCATGAAATGGCCGGGTTCCCACCCCCTGTTTTCCCTGGTATCATAATCGGCAATTATTTCCATATCGGCCTTGCCATCTCGGTTTAAATCAACTCTGTCCACTACCAGATCACCAAAGCTACCGTACTGTCCGTCCCGGTTCCTGTCTATCATCAGGCAATCGCTATCCATATCGCCTTGCAAATCACCATATTCCATATCATCGTCATCGTCGATCCAAAGGACAGGTATGGAATCGATGGTTAAGGCCTTCAGTATATCCGGATCGCCATCACTATCAAGATCAATATATGTAACGCTTTCCGGAATAATACTCAACTTAAAGGTGTGCAATAGGGTACCCTGCTGTGCAGATGCCTCTGACAAAACTAAACTCGATAAGAAGATGATAAAAAACAGATTATAAGTTCTCATCTATATAATTTCTTTTATCTAATTGGTGTTAAGCATCAGACATTGCACCAGCCAGATTATTTCAGCATGATGGTATGTGTATCCTTATACTCCTCCCGCTGCTGGTTCATTGAATCAGAATGCCGGGCAACCTTTGTCCGCAATGAATCCAGCAATTCAGACTGTTGATATTCCATTATCAGATTGTTCTGCTCACCCGGGTCGTCTTTAAGATAAAACAACTGTTCAAAATCCGGTAGACGATTACTGAATTCCAGGTGAGATTCATTATAAGGATTTACGCCATCAAACATGCGGATATATTTCCAATCTTCTGTCCGGATTCCCTCGCAAAACGGGTTGTCGCGAAGGGTAAACAAACTTTCCAGGAATAGCTCATTCCTCCATTCCGATGATATTCCTTTCATTAATGGAACGAGGCTGCTGCCCGACATTTCCCCGGGTGCTTTAATACCTGCGTAATCGAGTATGGTAACAGGAATATCAAGGCTAGAAACCAGTTTTTCAATTTTCACTCCACTCCTGTCAGCGGGTAACCGGGGATCATAAATAAAACAGGGTATTTTTGATGTTAAATCGTACAGCAGGGCTTTTCCTCCCATACCGTATTCACCCATCAACAAACCGTGGTCGCTTGCATAAATAATAATGGTGTTTTCTGACAAACCCTTTTCGGCTAATTTCTTCATTAAGTCACCAACAAATACATCGATTCCAGTAATTGTCTGATTATATCGAACATAATGCTCATGTGCCGAAGATTTATTGTAATCGTATGCATATAATTGCATTCTTCCCGAATCCTGGTGAAGAATTTCCTTTGGGATATGCTCGTAAGGATTCGTCCCTACGCCCGGGGGTATTTTCAAACCCATATTCCTGTATAATGTATCGTAAACAGGATGTCCGGCAAGTTTTGGATTCTCGTTTGCCGGGCGGGTCATTTCCCGCCAACCTTCGTATCCCGTGTACATGCTTGTTGTCTGACTTCCATGAGGTACATTTAAACTTACAGATAAACAAAAGGCCTGGTCTCCCGGCACTGTATCAAGAAATTGATTTACCGCTTCACTCATAATCGGAGTAATAATGTCGTTTTCAGCTTCATGATATGGTTTACAGGAAGGACTATCGTGTTCTTTAGGAAAGAATTTCGCCCATCCATCATGACCATACCAAAAGTCAAATTTTTCATCCGCGTTTCCCCGGAAGGTATAATATTCCACGCCAAATTTGCCAACAAAACCGGTAAAATAACCATTGTTTTTCATGATGGCGGGATAAGTTTTTTCCCATTGTTCTTCAGTAAGCTGATAGGAAGAAGAAAAGCCGACTCCATGTATGCGTTCATGCATTCCGGTAAGTAAGGATACCCGGCTGGGAGAACACACGGGTTCAGCAATATAGGTATTACTGAACCAAACACCTTTCTTTATGAGTTCATCCACGTTGGGAGTCTTTATATGCGCATTTCCCATGGCTCCAAAGGTGTTATCCCGCTGATCATCCGATAAAAGAAAAATGATATTTGGTTTATCCGAAGCTAGGGCATCATTCATGCCGATACATCCCAAAATATTAATGAGAGAAAGGAAAAGTACTGACTTTTTCATAAATAAAAATTTTTTAAGATTATCACCACGGTTTTTCAAATTTCATTCACCTATACTATTATTGACATTATAAAATTCCCTTAGATTCTCAAGCTCATTTTTCAATGAATCCTGAATTCTTCTATATGCCTGGCTACCGTAAAGATTGTTCATCTCAACCGGATCATTTTTAAGGTCATACAACTCAAACTCACCCATCTCATAAAAATGAATCAACTTATATCTATCCGTACGGATCCCATCATGTTTGTTAACAAAATGCCAACCATGCGGGTACTCGTAATAATGATAATAAAGGGCTTCGCGCCAATCATTTGGCGAATGTTCGGACCATAAAGGCCTTAGTGATACGCCCTGCATCTCTTCAGGAATTTCAGCACCGGCTAAATCCAGTAGTGTAGGGGCATAATCAATATTTTGCACTAATTCATTAGAAACAGATCCGGCCCTTATCTCTGCCGGGTATCTTATCATAAGCGGTGTACTAAACGATTCTTCATACATGAAGCGTTTGTCGTACCAACCATGTTCCCCAAGATAAAATCCCTGATCCGAAGTATATACAATCAATGTATTCTCAAGTAGTCCGTGTTTTTCCAAAAAATTTAAAAACCTCCCGGTGTTTCTGTCAATTGAGACCACTGTTTTTAAATAATCAGAAATATATCTTTGGTACATCCATTTTGCCAGTTCTTTTCCTTCAAGTCCTAATTCGGTAAATACATTATTGTGCGGGAGATAGTAATCATCCCATGCCTTTCGTTGTTCAGGAGTCATACGACCTAACCATGCTTCTGCAAATTCCTCGATATAATCAAAATCCTCCGGTCCGGAGCCACCTTTTTCCGATTCCTGTTCATATTGTCCCGGCTGTAATTTCATATCCCAGGTATAAAACATATCTTCAATTCGCATATCAGCTTCTTCTGCAGCTTTTCTACCTTCGTAAGTATCAAAGAAAGTATGCGGTAAAGGAAATTCTTTGTCTTCAAACAAATATAAATCCGCAGTATCGGGCATCCAGCTCCGGTGTGGCGCTTTATGATTATAGATAAGACAAAAGGGTTTGTCTTCATTCAGGTTTTTAACTGTTTGTATCGCGAGGTCGGTTATAATATCAGTTACATACCCGGTATGGCGTGATGTATCTCCCATCTCAATCAGATCAGGGTTATAATAATCACCCTGATCGTCCAGTATATTCCAATAATTGAACCCCGTTGGCACAGATTTTAAATGCCATTTCCCGACAATAGCAGTGTAATAACCAGCGTCTTGTAATAGTTTGGGAAATGTAACCTGACTTCCGTCAAATTCATCAAGGTTATCGCGCATCCCGTTTAAATGACTATGTTTACCCGTGAGCATCACCGCCCGGCTTGGTGCACAGATGGAATTAGCCACAAAACTTTGAGTGAAAATAATCCCTTCATTTCCAATTCTATCAATGTTGGGTGTTTCAATTAGAGAAGAATCGTAGGCGCTTATCGCTTTTTGGGCATGATCATCACACATGATAAAAATAATGTTAGGACGCTGACCTTCTGCTGCATTATTACTTTTTTCTCCGGTACAGGCAGGAAAAAGTACAGATGCAAGCAATGCGGTACCCGGAAACAAAAATCGACAATTCATTAAATCAGAATAGACCATAACATATAATTAATTCAACATTTGACATTTTACTGCCATTAATTTAAACATCCGGCTTTATAGTCAGACAATTATTAAGCGATTATTCACTTCAACTATGACCTGAATGTTTTCGCTCATCTTTATTTCAATTACTTACAGGACATACTATAGAATCGACGTAGCCGGCTTTTCTTATCTCATTTCCTTTTTTGTTATAATCCCCCAGTTGCCTTACAATATCGTCACTGAATTGTAACATACTGTCGACAATCTCGGGATGCTGGTCGGCAACATTCCAGGTTTCTGTGAGATCATTATCCAGGTTATATAGCTGCATCTCAGGGAAAGGTTCGGTATAATTTTTCCATGCAGCGGGATACCTTCCCTCATTCTGTGTCAGGTGCAATTTCCAGTTTTTCCACCGGATGGCCTGTAATTGTTCCCTGTCGTAATAGTAAAAGACCTCGTAAGGTGATTTTGCAGATAAAGGCTCTTTCAGCAGGCTTGTAATATCGTGGCCATCAATTTTGTTTTTTACGGCATCCTCAACGTTCAGGATTCCTGCAAAAGTTGGAAGAAAATCCATCAGTGTAGCCAGTTCGGTGCAAACACGGCCTCCATCAATAAATTTGGGCCATTGAATAATACACGGTACCCTCATGCCGGCTTCCCAGGTTTGTCCCTTGTGACCTCTCAATGGATGGTTCAGCCCGCCTTTCACCATTCCTGTCCTTCCTTCTCCTCCATTGTCCGAGGTGAAAACGATCATTGTATTTTCCAGTAAATTCAAATCTTCCAGTTCGTTCATGATTTCACCCACGGACCAGTCGATCTCCACAACGGCATCACCATAAATACCATCACGTGATGAACCAATAAAACTATCAGTAGCGGCCAGGGGAAAATGAGGCATGGGGTGTGCCAGGTACAGAAAAAACGGTGATTCCTGGTTTTTCCTGATAAACCTGATGGATTCTTCTGTCATTTTCCGGGTTAGTGTAGAAAAATCAACATCAGATTCCATAACCTGATGGTTCTCAAAAATGGTAAGCGGACATTCCTCTGTTCCCTGGTTGTGCGAATGAAGTATCCCGTAAAAATAATCAAACCCATGATTCGTGGGCCAAAATGGCTTTTGATCGCCCAAATGCCATTTGCCGATACATGCCGTTTGGTATCCCTGCTCTTTAACGATTTCTGCAATTGTAATTTCAGAGGGGTTCAACCCTTTTGGAGATTCAGGAGTTAGTACAGCCCTGAATTCATCCATTGGCTTTTCATTCACGTGCATGTCTACACGTTGCGGATAACAACCCGTAAGTAATGATGCCCTTGAAGGAGTACACACGGGAGATGCGGAATAAAAATCCGTGAAACGCAGTCCGTTTTGAGCCAGTTTGTCAATGTTTTTTGTTTGATGGAGTATTGAACCATAACAACTCAAATCGCCATAGCCCAGGTCGTCAGTAAATATGACAATGAAATTAGGCGATGAAGTTGATGAGGTTGATGAATGCAGGTTTGAACAGGACAGCATCCCGCATGACGCAGTCATTAAGAGAAGTGTTTGGCTTTTACAAGCATTTTCAATATACTTTAGCATCATTCAATTTTTTTTTACACGAAGAAATATTCCACTGCATTTTACAAGGATTCAAATATACTGATCGTAAAATCCATGCTATAGGAACTACCGGGATCCAATTGAATGATTCCTTCCTTGTCGCGGAAATCCATTTCTTTTCCCTTAACACCCGGAATGCCATGCCATGGCTCAATGCATATATATTTATCCTCTTCCGATTCAGCAAAGGAGAAAATCCCGAGGTGCGGGTAACCTTCGATACTCAACCTTACTGTTTTGGGATCTTTATGGGAGCGAAGGTCGATCCATTTTGACCTGAGGTTTTTCAGGATTACAGCATTTTCTTTGAATAATTCCTTTTTCAGGGGAATAACATCCTGCTCCTGCAGGAAATCTTCCGTTTCCCCGTTCATTAAAGGACCAGTCATTAAGTGCCTGGGAGTTGTTTCTTTTTGTTCGAATTTTAAAAAATAATCAGTAAAATCAAGTCTTTCATCAAGCGGACAAGCAAAAGTAGGGTGTCCTCCAATGCAGAACCAAATGTTTTTATCATCAAGGTTTTTGACGGAATAGGTAGTTTTAATTTCTTTTTCATGAAGAATATATGATACCCTCAGGATAAATTTATAAGGATAAACCCCAAGGGTATCGTCATCGTAATGCAAACTAAATATCAATGAATCAGGTTCTTTTGACACAAGCTCAAACTCCCTGTGCATTGCAAACCCATGTAAACCAAGACGAAATATCTGTTCCTCTATCATGTACCGGTCGTTTTCGACACTCGCAATGATTGGGAAAAGAACCGGGGATTTCCCTTCCCATCTTTCGGATTTTCCCTGCCATAGAAATTCTGTACCGCTATCTTTTGATACTATGCTGATCAGTTCCGCACCCCTGGTAACAGCGGTGGCCTTTATCCATTTATTCTCAATAGTAAATTCCATTATTCTTCCTGTTGATTATCAAGGTTTCCAACCTTGTATGAAAAATCAACATGCCCCTCTTCAATCAGGCTCATAAGACCCAATAAACCTCCCCAGTGATAGAATTTTGAATATTGGTTTTCTTCTTCCCCCATTCCTGTGATCGCGTTATAATCTTCCTGCACGTACCTGTCCATTTCCCATCTTTTCAATAACAGCTCCCTGGATTTCTTCACGAGATCATTTTTGGCTTTATTCACTTCCGGCAGATGATCGTAATTTTTAAGACCTGTATAGACCAAGAAATTAACCGGTGGCCAGATTCTCCCGTCCCAGTAGCGATCATCCCAAAAGTTTGGATGAGTGCGGGAAACGGTAGGAATAATCCATTCTCCCCAGAAATGATCCGGATTATAGAAATAATTGTTCACAACGGTCCTGGCTTGTTCATCGCTGGCTCCCCCACCTATGAGCGGGTAAAATCCATTTATAGCAGTAACATCAGAAAACTCACCTGTTTCCCAGTTCTTATTATAGAAAAAGTTCATTTCATCATTCCATAACCTTTGAACATTCTTTTGGTATACAGATGCTCTTTCTGTTAAAACCCGGGCATCATCATCCTTCCCTATTGTTTTGGCGATATTCGCAAGAGAGATACAATCCATCACGTATAACCCGTTCAAAGATGCATCCCACTGTTTCAGGATATGCCGTTCTTTGTCAAAAGGCACCTCTTCATAGAGTATGGCTCCATCCCATCCCGATTCTTTGGATCCGCCAAACCAGCCATTCACATCATCATCATCCTCCAATTCACCGGGGATACCCAAAACAGGCTCGTAAGGAGTGGAACCGTAACTGAGCAAACCCTTATAATCACGGTTCTCGTGCCACCAGGTATTCCATTCGAGCAAATCTTCGTAAAGCAATTCAAGAATCCATTTTTCGCCGAATTTATTGTATACCTGCATGGCACACATGCTACCCACGGGAGGCTGGGACCTGTCGCGACTAATAAAGCCATTTGCCTGTTCCACGTTTGGGACATAGGGTGTGCCTGCTTTTTCCGCTACTTTTGTCATTTCAACAAGATTCGCGTAGGCTACCTCCTTGCTACCCGTAGCAGCAGCCTGAAAAGCTGCAAAGTAGGTATCCCAGCAATACTGTACGTATCCGCGGTTCCATAGACTCCATCTTCTGCTAACCGGACTTATTACCCTTTCGTAATTGGGTTCGTACACAACATTCCACGCCATAACCGTATGAATTGCATCAAAAACTTCGGCTAAATCACCATAGCTTTGTTTTTCTTCTTCCCATTTGGTTTTTTGTTTGTTAATCGCGGATTTTATTTCTTCGATTGATCGTTTACTACCGGTTGAAATACCCACCGGCCCGTTGATCTCAACCGCCAGGTAAGGAGAAAGGGCTCCACCAACGTAATGTTCATTCACGTGATCACCGGTTGTGAACACTTCAACAACCTTATCCTTAAATTCTCCCCGCAGCATGTTTTCACCCCTTGTAACCACCCCGGAACGGTTCCACATGATACCACCCTGTATCAATAAGAGGGGGTTCTTCTTTCTTGTTATGCTTGTAAGGGGCTCTACCAAAATTACCATATCATCCTCAATATGCGCTGATTCAATTCTGAAATTCAAGGGAGATTGCCCCATTAATTCAGACCAGTTATGCAATTCAACCATGGTGTAAGAGCCATCATATGCATGCGGCCCCATCAGGAGGTCTTCCTCATCGAAACCCAACATGGCTTCTGTAAGTATATCTTTATTGTAATAGTCTTTAATGCCCAGGTTAACAGCAAATGCTTCAGGCATCAATACATGAGAAAAAACACTCCGGTAGTTCCAGGTATTCCACCCTCTGGCATATTCGTCAATTAATTGTTCATACTTTTCCTCAGGAGTGTTGGCCGATTTTTTGTCGGGAACATCAGCACCAACAGATTTACAAGCTATCAAACCAACCCCGATGGTGAAATACAATAAATAAATTAGAATTTTCATTTTTTATAAAATTTGTGATTAGTTATTACATAATAATTGAACCTCAATATGAATTATTCAGGTTTAAAAAATGAAATATAAAAATACCAAGAGCCCAATCATTCTAATATATGATTTGTCTTTATAACTATAACTATTCATTCAAATCACTATTTCAGGTTGTCAGCTCGAATCATCGTTTTATTGCATAAATATTTTGATTAAACCAGGTGCCAAAATAATACGATATCCGCTTTCCGGGTAGGCTTATTTATTAAATGAATAGGACTATTTATTCAAGCGTCACTCTTTCTGGCATAGACGGCTAAAATGATTGATTGTGTATCTGAGGATGTGACAGCAATCGGGTCAAACACTTATATTTTACCACGGGTTCCTCCAGAGGCGGACAGGTGTCACCTTTGAATGTTCGAAATCTTGATGTAGTACAATCCGGCAATGCAATTCCAAGCCCCATTGGACACGCGCGTCAACTTAAGACACTTCACCTGTTTTGATTGGAAGGAGAGAGAGGTTTCCCCGAGCACAGAGTGAGAGTGAGTGTGAGAGCGAGGG
>CAZGTU010000015.1:0-66023 GCA_964528675.1 uncultured Bacteroidaceae bacterium | reverse complement strand
TTTGTTTATCAAACTTTTATAAAAAGTTGTCATTAGTAACTTCGGTTACTGAGCGACAGTCGAAGTAGTGAGGAATCTTTCATCCCGTAACCATCGGGACCACCAGGATTGGTATTTCTGTCTGCAGATTTATTTAGGCGCTTACTTCTGATATTCATGTTTTTTTGGCAGAATATTTTGAAGCACCTTCATTAGGGATTGGGGATTTTCAGGACGGGTCATACTGATTTACCGATTACCGATTACCGATTACCGATTACCGTTCACCGTTTGCTGCTTCATCTCTGGTCCCTGAGCGGCGGTTGCTGAGCGTAGCCGAAGTAAGTAGAAGGGCCGTTTACCCTCTTCCTCTATGGTCTATCGTCCATGGTCTATGGTCCATAATCATCTATCACTCCTCCCCACCATCCTTACTATCTCCAATATCACCCCAACCGCCATCTCCATGCTCTCAAGGGGGATAAACTCATATTTTCCATGGAAATTATGTCCACCCGTGAAAAGATTGGGACACGGGAGTCCCATATATGATAAACGTGCACCGTCAGTACCTCCTCTGATTGGTTTTTTTATCGGGATTATTCCTCGCTTTTGCATGGCTTTTTCAGCAATTTCGATGATATGATAAACAGGTTCGATCTTTGATCTCATATTGAAATACTGATCTTTTATCTCCAGATTTAATGGTGGTTCTTCGAATTTACTATTCATTTTTGCAGCTATTTCCCTCATGAACTTTTTTCTGTATTCAAAATTGGAATGACTGTGATCACGTATAAGATAACGTAATTCAGTTTGTTCAACACTTCCCTTGGAATCGATCATGTGATAGAAGCCTTCATAACCTTCGGTGTGCTCGGGCCTCTCTTTTTGAGGCAATTGCTTATGAAAATCCATGCCAATATGCTGGGAATTGATCATTTTGCCTTTGGCGGTTCCCGGATGAACATTTCTCCCTTTAATAGTCACTACTGCAATCGCTGCGTTGAAGTTTTCATATTCAAGTTCTCCCAGTTCTCCTCCGTCGAGCGTATAGGCAAAATCCGCTTTGAATTTATGGATGTCGAAATGATCAGCTCCCCTGCCGATCTCTTCATCGGGAGTGAAACCAATTCTTATATCGCCGTGTTTTATTTCAGGATTTGAAATAAGAAACTCCATTGCGGTTATGATCTCAGCAATACCTGCTTTGTCATCAGCCCCCAGGAGAGTGGTTCCATCGGTGGTTATCAGGGTTTGACCTTTGTAGTTGAGCAATTCCGGAAAAGTGGGGGGTGATAAGGTAATTTGCTTTTCTTCATTCAAAACAAGTTCCTCACCATCATAATTCTCAAACACCTTGGGATTTACGTTTGCTCCGGTCATATCGGGACTTGTATCCATATGAGCTATGAATCCCACCACAGGGGTTTCTTTTTTAATGTTTGACGGGAGGGTTGCCATAAGATATCCTCTTTTATCGAGAGATACTTCTGAAAGCCCGATATACCTTAGTTCTTCTTCAAGCATTCGGGCAAATTCCACCTGTTTGAATGTGCTTGGGATAGCTTCGGAAAATTCATCCGACTGCGTGTCTGTTTTTACATATTTTAAAAACCTGTTCAATATTTTATCTTTCATAACCGGAAAATTTATAACTCTTATAACAAATTAACGTAACGAAAGATAAACAAGTTTAATCACTTTATTATTTATTAGTCTTCTTTCTTTTTAGTTGTTTATAATGTTGATCTGGGAACGATACAGGAATTATATCGGGAAGTTGATTCGAATTGATCAGGATCTTGATGAATTTAACCTGGAATATTGGCGGAATAAGCTTTTTTTGAAGACAATACTGATTTTTCTTCCTTTAAGTTTACTTGCATATATTCCGGCAATGATAATGAGTGTCAAAACGGGGGTATTCCCCATAGCTGTTATTGATACTGTCGCTTATTTCTCATTGCTCTATTTAATTTTTTATGGAAATATTAGTCTTAAATTAAAAAAGATTTTTTTTATTTATATTCTGTACTTGCTTGCAGTGGGCTTGCTGTTCTTTATGGGAAATTTCGGACCGGGAATGCTCTATATGCTTGCTGTTTCATTATTTTCCACCCTTATACTCGGAAAAAAAGCCGGGCAATTTACCTTAATTTTGAATTGTTTGGTTTATGTTGCTATCATTTTTATCTCGGTAGACACCTGGTTCAATTATGATATATTTGGTAATTATACCCCCGTTACATGGGCAGCTGTTGGAATAAATCTTTTATTTCTCAATGTTGGTTTATTATATGGTGTAAATGAATTACTTGACGGATTGTTAATTAATATCAATAGGCAAAAGAAGCTCGACCAGCAGTTGAAGGATGATAAGAAAAAACTGGAATTTGCACTGGATAAAGCTGAAGAGTCCGATCGTCTTAAATCCGCTTTTCTTGCTAATATGAGTCATGAGATCCGTACACCAATGAATGGCCTTTATGGATTTGCAGGTCTTCTGAAATCAACTATGTCTAAAAAGAAACAGGAAAGATATATTGAGATTATCCAGGATAGTTCTGAGCTTCTTTTAACAATAATAGATGATGTTGTTGAACTGGCAAAACTGGATACGAACATTGTAAATGTCAATGAATCAGATTTTAATGTTTCTGCACTGGTAGAACAGTTATATGACACTTTTAAGATTAAATCGAGGGATGATTTGAAATTTATTATAAAAAACAAAATATCAAAACAACATCAATATGCAATTGGAGACAGGGCAAAAATAAGCCAGATCCTGAATAATCTCCTGGCCAATGCTTTTAAGTACACTTTTAAGGGAACTATCACATTTACAACTGAATATGATAGCATTTCAAATCTTTATTATTTCGGAGTCGAAGACACAGGTATAGGAATAGCTCCACAAATTCAACAAAAAATATTCACTCGTTTTTACCAGGAAACAGAAAAGAGTCAGGGTGTGGGACTTGGGCTCTCCATCTCAAAATCTCTCACTGAGCTTATGAATGGGGAGATAAGTCTTGAATCTGAACCCGGAAAAGGAAGTTTGTTTGTGTTGAAACTTCCTTTAAAGCTCCGTGAGGATCAATAAAATTTTCCTATTCCTTTTTGCCGTAAAAATCCATATCCGATCTGAATACAATATGCTCTCCCGCAACATGTTCTGCACCACCCCATATCATATAACTGTTGTCTTTGGCTTGTAAGTCGATACCATCAGCATTACTTACCGTCTGATCACCCGGTTGTACAATTTCAAGGTGTACATCAGAAAAATAAACCCCGGTCCTTTGCTGATATCCGTCATTAATGGTCCATACGCCCAGATTAACAATAAACCGGTCGATATTATCAAGAAAGAAATTTTTCATTTCAGTGGTTTCCCGGAAATCTTTCCAGGGATTCATCACTAATTTATGCCATTTTCCCGGTTCTGCAGGAAGGTCCATCCGCATTGGGTCTACCAGCTTATGCTGACTGTAATTTCTTTCAATGCTAAAGAAATGATAGCCCGGTGCATAAACAATATTCATTCGTTTGGTGGATTTTTCATATCCTTCCAGCCAGATGTAAAAACTGCTGCGGTTTTCTATATTGAAAATATCATTTTCCGGCATGTAATTTAGCTTAAGCAAAGCTTCATTTCCGGGTTTTATATCAATTACCTGGGCTACACGGTTGAGAGTTTGGGGCAAACGATCCTGGCCTGCGGTATCAAATCCTCTTTTGGTATTGAAAAGGTAGAGAGCCTTTTTTCCTGAGGTTGGCAGAGTTCTGACCTCCTGAATGTTTGAGGGTTCCTCATCTTCCTCATAAAAATATCTTTTCTTCCAGTGCTTTAATCCTTCTTCAAAATTCCCGTTCAGCAACTTTTCATTTTTAGGTAATTCCCATCTGTATTTAAACCAGAAGGGATAAGTATCGACATCCAGTTTCCTGAAAGTTTCCGGATAGGTATAAATATCATTCATTACATTTTTGAATACAATGCTTGCATTGTCATTATCAATGTTTACGATGGCTATTCCTTCAGTGACACCTCCGTAAAGATCCTGTTCCCCGAATGCACGCGGGCGATAACCGGCTGCCGGCAGGTTGATGAACTTCATGCCTTTATATTCAACTGCTGTTTTTATGGAAGCACGCAAGGGGATATGCACGTGACCGCTGAGTATGTATTTTACATTTCCATGCTTGGCAAGTATATCGGTAAACGTTCTTTTAACATAAGGTGACTCTGCGTACTCTGTAAGCGGGTTAATACCGATGGGATGCGCCGGGACATGATGAAAAACCATCACAGGCATGTTTTTATGTTTCTCCAGATCATCCTCCAGCCAATCAAAATAATGGGGATGTCTTTCCCAGAACCGGCTTCTAAGCGGATCAGGCCAGACAATGAAATGCCATTTACCAAGATCGAAGGAATAGAGCAATTTATCCATTCCGTTTATCCTCATCTGGGATTCATAATAATTACGAAAAGCTTCCTGGGTATACCCTGGTTCAAATTTTGAATTATACCTGGATTCATGATTCCCAATCTCGTAGAGCACCGGGGTTTTGAGCCTGGCAAAGTATTTTTCCATAGCGGTGAAATATCCCTCGGGACCTTGTCCGTCTACAATATCTCCTACCATTAGAGTGAAAAGGGGAGAGGGTGTCAGCTCGTTTACCAGGCGAATACTTTCTTCTACCCAGGTGTTATGAATCCTCATCCTTGCATTGGACTCCCCATTAAGGAACGGATCTCCCCCCTGGGGATCAGCCATCAAAGTAAAGGTGAATTTATCTGAATCAGTGCGGATACCATAATCTTCGGGATTGATTTTGCCGGTCTCTTTATCAAGAAGATAATTGATACTTACGCTGGAATCTTCATCCTCCAATACCATCTCTTTTTCTTCGATTAGTTCCGCGAGGGTAAAACGGGCATTGTTATTTTCCCCCCTGATTTGCAGCTTTGTTTCAGGTGAAGGCTCACTGATCCATAAAACAAGAATGTCAGAAGTACCTGCCCCGGCCGTTCCGGAATAAGTATGGTCTTCCTGATCATAATTATCTTCATGATGTTCGAAGAAATAGCTTTTCACCTTTCTCAGGATTCCGTTTTTAACTTTGATTCCCGACTCATAATCTGTTCTTCCGGTTAAACCTGTGTCGAAAAATTCAATCCGGAGCATTACCTCTCCGTCTCTGCTGAGAATGTCTTCAAATTTTTCTACCTTTTTCAGTACAGGGATATCTGAATTTAATTTCAGAGATTGTTTATTGATTTGATTTCCAGCTATAAAAAGGCCTGAAGTTCCCAGGCTGGCATTTCGGATAAATTTTCTTCTCTTCATGATGTCATTTATTTAACCAGGGCAACTACAATCCCTGACATAAGCTTGTTGTCATTTATTTTATCATGTAGACTTTTATCTGAAATTATTACTTTTTTTGCGTCAGAGGAGGCATGAATAAGATGTAGCTCACCGTTTATTATAATGGAAAAACCGGTGTGCATGATGTCAAGGCCATCTATGCCGGTTGTTATTGCGATCAGATCACCTGATTGAATACCGGAAGCTGCCCGGTTGATCTCTTCCTGTGGAATATAATTAAAAATCCGGTTGTTGATGGCTGCTTCCCAGGTCTTTATTTCATCTGCAAAATACTGATTTCTGTTCAGCTTGTCATAACTGTCTGTATGTGTACTCATGAAATTAATTTCCTTACCCAGGGGCACAGAATGTTCAGAAAAGTCCACGACCTTAACAAGATCTTTTTTCTCATTATCGTATAGCCAATCACTGAAATAATGCAATCGGGAGGGATATCGATCAATAATTCCCCCACGATACCTTATCATTTTCAACTGATCGCAATATTCCTGAAATGAAAATTTTTGATTACTAATATTCTGGGAAAGAACGATTACATTTTCAATGAATGTAGTGCAATCAAATTCCCTGAGATTGATAATCAAGGTTTCTTGACCATCATGTTCCAGTGTACCCGCTTTATAAGGATAATCAAGGAAATGGGTGGCAATTTTCTCAATCACTTCCTGAAGGGTTAATGTTTGCCAGTCTGATTCAAGGGCTTTTTTCATCAATTGTGTGAAGATAACTGAGTCCTCAGTAGTATAAATACAATTGGAATATGCACTGTAATTGCCAGGAATATAACTGATTAATGCGTCTTCTTCAAATTTGACGGCTTGTAAGTTCTGAGATGACATTAGAAAAATCAGTACTGTAATTGTTATCCAATTTCTTGAAAAAGATATTGAAACCAAATGAAAGTATTTAAGAAAATGTTTATTTGCAGTCATTCGGGCTTAATGTTTTTAAATAACGAAAATACAATTATTCTATTCTATCTCTAACTTTGCTTTCATCCATATTTTTTCTCTTTCTTCCTCAGATAAGCCCTTCCAGGGAAAATAAGGGAAAAATCCCCGGTAATAGGTATCGGATGTTCTCGTTTTTACTGCATTGTAATATGACAATGCTCTGTAAATGTCTTCCTCCCAGTCATACTGTCCTTTTGGACCTTTCCATGGATATTTTTTCATCTCCAGGGCGATGGACTTTGTATCCGTTAATCCTTCCTCCAGAATATCTCTGACATAATCGGTCCTGAATTCTTCACCCCTGGCGAACACCCGATAACCAAAAAATAGTTTTGCTACCGATTCATAGAGGCGAACCGTTAACTTTGTTCTTTCATATACATGCAGAAGCGTATCATATTTCTCAGCATTTTGAACAAACGGAGCTGCGGCTTTCACCATTTCAAGCGCTTCCCTGGCTTTCTCAACTCCGTATTTCTTTTCTTTCAAAACATATCTTAAATAGGTTTCATTCATTAATTCTTCCGGTTTCAGCCAGTTCTTTTCCAATACCCATGGGCTTTCCTGAGCAAGCTGAGTGCCTTCTTTTCTCTTATACCATGGCAATGATAGATGATTGACAATATCTTTCCAGTAATGAAATTCTTCATTAATTCCTTTTTTAATTGTGATTATCGGATCATCCATCCATTTACCGGAAACATGTCTTTGATATGAAGAATTATCCAGATAATCGAGCCTGGAATGAGAGTTTATATTCAATCCCAGTGTATAAAAAGAAGAGCTGATAATAGGGTAGGCGAGTTTAAAAGCCGGTACCAGGTAAGGGGTAGCGGCACTACCATATTCTTTTTCAATGAACTGACTATAAATGGAATCAATGTCTGATTTACGGTTGAATGATTGATGCAAGGCAAAAAGATTAATCTCTGCCGGATTATTGATTATGGTAGTGTTATTGAAACGATCGGTGCGGGCTACATAACCAGTAATGTTAGGAAGATTTTTGTAGTATTCCCATCTTTTCAAGTGTACCTCTGGAAACATACTTGTTATAATGCCCTGACCATTATATTCGTGGGCGGCATCGAATTCAATGATGGTAGGAAATTTTATTTCTTTCACAAATTCCGCTACAGGATGTGTGAGAAAGAAATCGTGTGGTACTTCCTTGGTCATTACTTTAATATCCGGATGCTGGATAAGATTTATGCAATTCAGCATACTGGAGAGTTCCGCTTTGTTATAAACGAAGGTCCTTATGTACAGTGATTTATCATATTCATCGATAATTATGGAAGCGAGGGTGTCAACAATGGTAGCCAGCTTTTCTTCTTCTTTGGTCAATATTTCAGAATATTGATCTTCAATATGTGCCCCGGTTTCAATAAAAGTCAGTATAATCCCGTCCACTCCCGGCACGAGTTCGAGCATTTCACGGTAATCATCTTTGATCCAGCGCCACAAATCCGGATTATCAAGATTCAGCAGGTTATCCGGTCCGGTTCTGAATTCATCAGGATAATAATCAAGGCCATAAAGTGTATGATCCCATATGCATACTTCTTTAATGCCTTCTTCATGAGCTTTTTCACTCAATCTGTTAACCAGTGCAGCTTTATCGGGATTCTTTACGTGGCGTAGATCCATGACAATGTGATGGGACAATTGAAGGTGGTTAAGCTCGTATTCTCCTGCTTTTTCAATTACCTGTTCAGCCAGTCTTTCATTGTCGGATAAGATATTCCAGCCTTCAATGCTGAGTTTTTCCTCCTTATTTTCAGTACTGACACAGCTAAAAACAGTGCTTATTATTATTGCAAGATAAGTGACAATTTTTTTCATATTATCCGGGTATTAAGGTTAATCTAATTATTGGGTATAAAAATATATATTACATCAATAAGCCTTCTAATTCTGATGCTGATATTGTTGGAAAAAGTGGGAGGAATTTCCACAATTCATAAAGAACTACTCGCTTTTTCTTTTGCCGGAGAATTATTGTCAACATTTAAACATCTATCTAACAGTGATATAAAATATTCATTATATAAAGGCACATTTTTTGGCTACCATAGAATTAGAAATTATTTTTTGGTTTCTAATTATACTGTGACAGATTACAAAAATCATACTGTTTTATTCTGATCCGTCTGGGCAGAACAGTAAGATTTTTATCTATTCTCCCTTTAGGGATGGGGTATAATAGATAAAAATCTGTCGTTTCAGTTAATTCTCCAAAGAAGAACTAAATAAAATTTAAATAAACCCAAAAAATTGCCTGTTATGTTAAAATCCAGAAATCCTTATAATAACGAAGTCATTGGAGAATTCAATCAGCTAAAAGTTGAAGAAATTGAAAATTTTCTGAATTATGCCATGGAAGGCTTTACTGCCTGGCGGCAGACAGAATTTGAAGATCGCAGTCGTTTTCTCAGAAATCTGGCATCCGAACTAAAAGAAAACAAGGAAGAATATGCTACATTGATTAGCCAGGAGATGGGCAAAGTAATAAAAGAATCGAAGAAGGAGGTGGATAAATCTGCCATGGCTCTCGAGTATTTTGCCGAACATGGTGAAAAATATCTGAAGGAAGAGATAACCAAAGCGGGAGAAGGAGAGGGACAGATTATTTACGAGCCAATGGGGGTTGTTCTGGCTATCATGCCCTGGAATTATCCTTTCTGGCAGTTCTTTCGTTTTGCTGCCACTACCCTCATGGCCGGTAATGTCATTATTCTTAAACATTCATCCGATGTGCCGGCATGTTCAAAAAAGATTGAAGAGATCTTCGATAAAGCATGTTTCCCGGGCGGTGTTTTTCAAAAACTGATTACCTCTTCTTCTAACATCAATCATGTAATTAAGGACTTCCGTGTTCAGGGCGTAAGTCTTACCGGTGGGATAGCTGCCGGATCGGATGTAGCGGAACATGCCGGAAGACACATCAAGAAAGTGGTATTGGAACTGGGAGGAAGTGATCCCTTTATCGTACTTGAAGATGCAGATGTTAAAGAAGCAGCAAAATCAGGAGTCAAATCGAGAATGAAAAATTTTGGTCAGAGCTGTGATGCGGCAAAACGCTTTATTCTTCATGAGAATATTGCAGATGAGTTTCTTGAAGAATTTAAAAAAGAACTTGAAAGCTGGAATTTTGGTGACCCACTCGATGAAAACAGCGATTATGCCTCAATGGTAAGCAAGGAACAAAAAGAAAACCTGGTCCGGCAGGTAGACCAATCTGTAGAGAAAGGTGCAAAAATATACTGGAAAGGCGATAAAGCACCCGTTGACGGAGCTTTTATCAATCCAATGATCATTACTGATATTCAAGAAGGATCTCCGGCCTATGAAGACGAATTATTTGGACCTGTAGCTTCAGTATTTAAAGTTCCTGATGGGATAGAAGCAGTAAGGATTGCCAATGATACAGATTATGGTCTGGGTGCTTCCATCTGGACAGTTGATCTGGAGAGAGGTATGAAAATGGCCCGGAAGGTCCAGGCAGGAATAATTTATTTGAATGATGAAGTACATTCAAGACCTGAACTTCCGTTCGGAGGTGTAAAAAAATCCGGATTAGGCCGTGAAATGGCCGGTGAAGGATGCCGGGAGTTTACCAATAAGAAGTCGTTGTGGTATGATGTTTAATGAATCCCTGTTTCCAGGAGCAACTGGTTGCCGAGCGGAGTCGAGGTAAGCGAACTGGAAACAGTAGATGAATTTAATCCCGAGCGATAGTCGAGGGATCTTTGAAGAAGCTGGAATCTGAAAGCTGGAAGGAAGCGGTGGAGTGGACCATAGACCATGGACGATAGACCATAGAGGAAGAGGGTAAACGGCCCTTCGACTTACTTCGGCTACGCTCAGCAACCGCCGCTCAGGGACCGAAGAGGAGGTGAGCGGCCCTTCGACTGTCGCTCAGGGACCGAAGAGCGGTGAGCGTAATCCCGTAATCCCTTAATCCCCTAATCCCCTAATCCCTTAATCCCCTAATCCCCTAATCCCTTAATCCCTTAATCCCTTAATAATAAATAATCTGTGAATATCTGTGGTGAGAATACAGTAATCGGTAACCGACAATTGGTCTATCATATAACAAGCTTTATAAGTTATGCAAAAACAGGTATTTAAGTTTAATCTTCAACTCAACCATTAAACCCTGAAACCCTCTGGGTCTGCTAAGGTTAAATACTGAATGTATAGATCATACTTGTGCCATCCGGATACATCCCTTCCATATATATATTGCCTGAATAATCTTCCAGTAAGCGCACAATATCAATTGGTTGCCTTACAGGTTGCTTATTGATGTATACTATAATAAAACCTTCTTTTATATCAGCAGCCTGTAAGGGACCATCTCCGATATCGATGACCTGTACCCCTACTCTCAGATTGAGTTTTTCTTTCAAATCTTGAGGGGCCATCTGAAAGCTTGCTCCAAGGAGAGTTTCTTTTTGCTGATGAAGAAGTTCAGTTTGTTTCTCGGTGCTGATCAATTCTGCAGTAATCGTGTTTATGTTTCCGTTTCTCTTGATTTTCATTTCTATCTCATCACCAGGTTGATGAGCGCTTATCTGCTTTTGTAATTCTGCAGTGTTGTTAACCGCAGTTTCCTCCACTTCAAGAATTATATCTCCCTTTTGCAATCCTGCCTCATCTGCCGGACCATCATCGATAACCCGTGCTACATATATACCTTCTATCTTATCAATTCCCATTTCTTTGGCAAGGTCAGAGTTAAGTTCTCTGATGCTTACACCAAGGACCCCTCTTCTTACTTCACCATACTCAATTATATCATCTTTAACTCTTTTCAAAATATTTGAAGGTACAGCAAAGGCAGTTCCGATATTGGTTTGGTTGGGCGATATGATCAGGGTAGGAATCCCAATTAGTTCCCCTCTAAGGTTAACCAGGGCTCCGCCGCTGTTTCCGACATTAACGGCGGCGTCGGTCTGGAGAAAGGATTCAACAGGCATTTCACCTTGCTGCAAAACTCCGAGATTTCGCTCTTTAGCACTGATAATTCCTGCAGTGACAGATGAAGTGAGACCGAATGGATTTCCTACAGCCAGGACCCAGTCTCCGATTATTACTTCATTTGAATTTCCAAGTTCCAGATATGGCAGATTTGTTTCCTCAATCTTAAGAACTGCAATATCCGTATTTGGATCTTTACCTTTTACATTTGCCTGATAACTGCGCTGATCATTCAGGGTCACTTCAATTTTATCGGCTTTTCTGATTACATGGTTGTTTGTTACTATATAACCATCTTTAGATATAATTACACCTGATCCAAAGCCAACTGCAGGGGAGGGTTCTTTCTGTTGTGGATTTTCTTCGAAGAAAAATTCATATGGGGAGGTTACTTCTTTTTTGTCTCTTTCACGCGTGGTCTTTACATGTACCACTGCATGCACCGTTCTGTTAGCGGCTTTTCTGAAATCAAGATTATCCGGCTCAAAATCGGCAGGCAATTGAGCAGGAATTGCATTCTGTTGTTCATTGGTTGGATGGGTGTTCTCGGAAGAATTTTGAATGCTGTTTTGCAGAAAAACTGCTACCAATCCACCCGCAAGGGCTGTTAAAAAATAGGTGGCTATGTATTTTATTTTCATATCGTAAAGAAATTATAAGAATTAGAATCGGGTTTACTTTTAAATTGCTGAGACAATAAATATTCCAATTCCTGATTAATCTGGTTTTAAAAAAATACTGCAGTTACTGCTCGCTGAATCAGCCTTTTCGAGAATAATCAACACGCAAAGTGAAGAAAGTGAATTCTGAATCAATGTGAAATTCTTCCTCAATATTTCATATGAATTCTACAATGTAAAAATTAAAAGGGCAATGGAAGTAAAGAGAATGGCTTATAACATGAAAGTTCTTTGCGAATCAAGTAGACTTTTTAGACAGTCTCAGCTTAAAATGTTCGAGAAAAATTGCCAACTCCGGGCCCTGTTAAAAGATTCTTGTACCAAATAAAAATTTTTCATTCCACCACGGATTATCCAGGGAAGTGATAGTAACACCTTTACTGGATGAGGTGTGAATAAACTCATGATTACCGGTATAAATTCCGGAATGAGTTATAAAACGGTGAGTTCTGTATGAACGGATAAAGAAAACAAGATCACCCTTTTTCAACTCTTCCGTTCTTGAAATAATTTGGCCAAATCTTGCCTGCTCCTGAGAGTTGTGGGGTAGGGCAATTCCATGTTCCGAAAATACTTTCATGAGTAATCCTGAGCAATCCATGCATTTTTCACTTGCTCCTCCCATGCAATGGGGGACTCCTATATATTTTTTTGCTGAACGAATAATATCACCGGGTGAAACATTGTAAGTGACAAGGTCTTTTTCTATACCTCCGTTCATGAAATTCTCAAGCTTTTTTTCATCAGTCCGGGTTAGATTGATGAAAGAATGTTCCGGGTAAATTTTTCTTGAACAAAGCGTGTTTATCATAAAAACACAGGCAAGAACAATAAGCAGAATTTCTCCTCTTGTTTTAAACATATTATGAATTCCGGAAATTTAACTTAGAACGGAATAAAACTCTTTCTATTTTAATTTTGAAGTCTTATCGATATTCCACTCTCATATCTGCCCAGTAATTGATGGCTTTTTCATTGTTTATCAATGAGGCTTCAATGTTGAAATTTGCCGGCTTTCCTTTAGCAAGTTCAATTTCAAAGGATTTCCATGGGTTTTCATTATCCAGACCTGCAATAATTGTATCCAGAACAATTATATTTCTCTTTTGCCCGTCTTTGATTTTCAATCTCCATTGTTCTCCCTCATTATGGGATGCTGAAAAAAGCAGATAGGGTTTTTCTTCCTTTTTAATATTTTCCTTATTATCACTGAACCTCATCAGTAAACTCCTTTCTGCACTCATAGGTGCAGTAGCAAGAACATCTTTTTTTCCATTCCAATTGATTAATTCCGGCCTGACAGCTTTGCCGCAATGAATGATTTCCATATTCTCCATTCCTAATTCGGATAATACAGGATCAAAATGAAGGGCGGAATAGGCCATAATCAGGTTTAATTCTTCATCTGTATACAAACTGTCTTCCACCACCGCGGCGGGATTAAAACTTGGTGTGTAGGGAGTTGGAACAGGATTCGACTCTGGTATAAGGAATACTTCATCTTCATCGGGATTTTTTATGATTTCACCCCCGGCCATGCTTATTAGTTTTCTTGTAAACTCTTCAGTAAGTGAAAGTAAGTCGTTTAAATTATAATCACTATATGAGAATTTTCTTTCATAATCGATGGCGGTCTTAAATTTGTCAGGTATAGCATCAAATCCGAGAATGGTACCCAGAACACCTCCGGCATTGGAGGGATTGCAATCTGAGTCCTTACCTCCCTGCATGGAAATTTTCATGGTTTTTTCCATATCTCCTTCTCCATATAGCAGACCCATAACTATATATGCGCCATTTAATTTAGCATCAATGGGTATCCATGAATCATGTATCTTTGCAAATTTTTGATGTTCAAAGCTATTGTGGTAGTTCTCTTCTATTAGTCGCCAGGTAGCTTTCCAGTCGTCGGGATTTGCTTCATACCATGCTATAACATCTCTCACACAGGCGGCGTAGTCGCTCTCTTGAGGAATGCAGCCGAGAGCGGTTTCAATTACTTTTTTCACATCATCTTCAAAATAGGCTGCGGCATACATCGCTCCTACAAACTGTCCGCCATACATACCATCACCATAATTCATCAATCTTCCGAATTTTTCGCCCATTTCTACTGGTACATTCAGCATACCCGGGGCAATTATACCGCTGAAATCCGCTTCTATCTGATAATCAATATCATCACAATTATCCGAATAACGTGGATGACTTGATGCCGGTGGAGAAATTCCAAACCTGAGATTGCGCCGGCCGGTTCTGTTAGCAGCCCAGAGAGTATATCCTGTATTGGCGAAATCTATCCCTGCCTGCCTGATGGAAACATCAATGCCATACTTTTCCATACTTTTCATAAAAGTCATTTCCACATAAAGGTCATCATTTCCCTGTTGATTAACCATCGGATCTTTCCATTCAGGAACTTCTTCATCCGGAATATAATTGTCAATATAATCAAATTCAGTCGGGAGACCCCACCCCACACCAGCCATCTGTCCTGCCCAGGCGCCTTTCATTTTGTCCCGGTAAGTTTCAAGTTTTAACTCGCGATGTTGGTCCGGGCTTATATTTTTACATGACCAGACACATATGAATAATAATATTACAATTGAGTAAGAAAGTATTTTTTTCATAATAATTTCGCTTTATTTACGTCTGTGTTGAGGTCCTGCAAGAAAATAGATAATAGATCCCAGTATAGGAATGATTATAATCAATATGATCCATAAAACCTTTTCATTTTCTCTTACATTTTGATTCCGTAAAATATCCACTATTGCAAATACGGGTAACAAAATGACGAGTAACCCGCCGATTATGATGAGCATTAAAATGCTGAAAAATCCGCTTCCCGAAAGAATCATTTTCTGATGGTTTTAAGTATTTAAATATAGGTTTTTTTGTTAATCTGCGTTTTCATTCGAAATAATAAATCTTTTCACGTAAGTGTCAAGAATAGTATTTCCTGATGTAAGAACATCTATCACACATTCATAAATAACAGGTTTTCCATCCTTTGATAACTCGGGATCTTCAATGCTTGTTATTTGAACCACATTTAATTCGTCATCCAATGTCAAACCATCGGAATTTACAACAGCTTTTTTTCCATTTTCAGGGTGGTAGATATGAGAAATTACTTTAACCTTTTTAGTTTCTTGATTATCATTGATTAACTCCAAAGCTATTTCAAGGTCTGCTTCTGTGTCAAGATCGCTTACCCGGATGTCCACTCCGCCGGGTCTTATATGAACCGGATTGGCGACCACAATCTTAGCCTCCTGTGAAATAATATAATGAAAGTCAGTAGAATAGGGAATGCTTAAGCTGCTGTCAACCCGGATATTAATAACATTAACACCATCATAATTGATATTTCCTGATATTTTGGATAGCTGACTATTTTCATCCTCCACCTGTACCTGAAGAAAATTTTCATTTAGCCAGAGCTCAGGGTCAGGAAATATTCCGGAAAAATATAAGTAAATACTTTTTCCCCTGTTCTCCTCTTCAAGAATGAATGTTTTCCTGTACCAGCCAGATTCCATTTGTACTTTATCCGTCATTTCTGCTATACTTTCGTTGGTCAGAGGCATATCGCTTTCTCCGTAAGGGATAAGATCAATTGTTGTCCATGAATCACCATCAAATTCCGGTGCGGTTAATCCCGGGTCATCCATTGGATAGAAACTCCAGTCACCGCGTAAATCAATATTTTTTTGATAATCGTTCTGTCTTCCACAGGAATAAAGAAGGAGTGAAGAAATTAAAAATATAACTGTAAATCTCATAATCTTTATTTTTGGGCTTTATTTTATGTAACCCTTAACTATATCAATTAGTTTATCATTCGCCGGAAGATCCGGGTTTGAATAGGTTTTGATGTTTTCTTCTCTGTTCAGAGCTTTATCTCGTAAAAATAATAATTTAGGAGATTTCCTTGAATAAAATTTTATTGGAATAGAGCCAGTCTAAAAAGTCAACTTGAGCAAATGACTTTTTTAGGCATCCCTGTTTTTATTCAAAAATTTAATCAAACCTTTCCATAGATTGTTAGTTAATAAATTCATTTTATGAGAATTTTACTCACAGGAGCAACCGGATATGTAGGAAAACGCTTATTAACTGTCCTTTTGAAGGAAGAACATGAAGTCTATTGTCTTGTCAGAGATAAAAAACGCTTTAAAGCTGCCTATCGTGGAGAAAAAGATCCCCTGATTATCGAACATGATCTGTTAGAGGATCCTGAAAAACTTGAACTTCCCAGTGGCATAGAGGTTGTTTATTATCTGATCCATTCCATGACCTCTTCTACCAAAAATTTTGAATCACTGGAAGAAAAAACAGCCAGGAATTTTCTTAAGTTGACAAAAAAGTTACATCCCAAACAGGTTATCTATCTGAGCGGGATTGTGAACGAAAAAAAATTATCCCGGCATCTTTCCAGCAGGAAAAATGTGGAGGACATTTTGAAACAGGGATCTTTTCATCTCACTGTTCTCAGGGCCGGGATCATTGTAGGATCGGGAAGTGCCTCTTTTGAGATAATACGTGATCTTGTTGAAAAGCTTCCTGTAATGATCACTCCAAGATGGCTGAAAACAAGGGCGAAGCCTATTGCGATAAGAGATGTTATCAGCTTTTTAACCGGGGTTGCGGGAAAAGATTTCACCTATGATAGAGTTTTTGATATCGGTGGTCCCGAACTGCTAACATACAAGCAAATGCTTATGATATATGCAGATGTCCGCAACCTGAAAAGATTCATTCTTACTTTGCCGGTAATGACACCCCGATTGTCTTCCTACTGGTTGTATTTTGTCACTTCGGTTTCTTATCCTCTTGCTGTTAATCTGGTAGACAGTATGAAAACTGATGTAATCCCGGAAGAAAATAAACTTGCTGAACAATTAAATATAAAACCCATAACTTACAGGCAGGCCATAGAAAATGCTTTTACGCGGATTGAACAAAACATGATCATTTCTAGCTGGAAAGACAGTCTTGTCAGTAGCATGCATGACAAGAATCTAAACGCTCAAATAGAGGTTCCCAGTCATGGATGTATTAAAGACAGGAAAAAAGTCAAGGTCAGCAATGTGGAAAAGGTTTTGAGTAATCTATGGTCATTAGGTGGCGAGAAAGGGTGGTATTATGCAAATCGATTGTGGGGTTTCCGTGGTTTTCTGGATAAGCTCGTTGGTGGAGTTGGGTTGAGAAGAGGAAGAACTCATCCAACAGAGATTTATCATGGTGATGCCCTTGATTTTTGGCGGGTAATCTATGCCTCAAAAGAAAATAAGCGATTGTTATTGTTTGCTGAAATGAAATTACCCGGCGATGCCTGGCTGGAGTTTAAGATTGATGATGATAATTTTTTGCATCAGACGGCCACTTTTCGTCCTAAAGGCTTAAAGGGCAGGATTTACTGGATATTGCTTTTCCCTTTTCATGTTTTTGTTTTCAGGGGTATGGTAAAGAACATTGCCAGGGGGTGATATATCCATGATGAAAGTTCCTAAAAAAAACTTCTTTCAGTAATTTTTTGACAAGATAATTCGTACTAATCCTTCCTTTTTTTATTTTTAGCCCTTGATTGATCAGGTTTTCATGAGTACAGGACTTCTAATAATCGGGATTTTACTTAGCATTCCCCTGATATATTCCCTGATAAAACATTTTTTTTTCCGGAATTATCAGGAGGGTGATATTCAATATAGCTCCGAAGATGGATTTTTCAAACGTTTTCCGGGAGGTGTGATTGAATATTATCGAAACGAATTTGATAATCATAGAATTGTAACAGATAATCCTTCTTTCGGTAAAAATGGAGATGTGGATTTTGAGTTTCGGGATATCGAAGGAGTGAGAAAAACAGTGATCTATAAAATCCCATTGCATCATGATCCTTTGCCTGTCTATAATTATTATGTGAATGAATTTAAACGGTCAGGGTTTGATATTTTATATTCCGTGTCGGGTGAAAAATTGATGGGAAGGCCCGGTCCATGGCTCAGGAATTTATATGTCACCCGCAAAAATGTTATTGCCTGGCGTGATCTTTCATTTATTATTGACGGGGATATACATTGTTACATTTCAGGCATTAAAAAAAACGGAAGCAAAAAGATATATGCCTCCGTCTTTTCTGCCAACCATTATCGAAATGATAAAAAGACCGGGGTATTTATTTTTATCACCACCGATCCGGTTGAATGAGAATAGCCATTAAATTATTTTCTTTCATCTCCAAAAGGAAATATATCGGATGGTTCGCGGGCTTCCTCCATTATTTGCTCCATCCTGGCAATTATATCCGGATTGTTTTCGCTTATGTCGTTTTGTTCTGATGGATCTGCTGAAAGGTCGAACAGTAATAATGGCCCATCAGGATCTTCATTAAGGTTTCTCCTTAGGGCTTTCCATTTTCCCATTCTTACGGCCTGTTTGCCGCCTTTTTCATGGAATTCCCAGTACAGATAAGGATGTTCCTTCTGTTTTTTACCGAGTAGAGTGGGGAGATATGAAACTCCATCAAGTTTATCAGGGTAAGAAATGCCTGCGATTTCACAAGCAGTTGGAAGGAAGTCCCAGAAGGCTGAAATGTGATCGGTTTTAGATCCTTTCTCGATGGTGCCGGGCCAACTGGCAATAAATGGCACTCTGATCCCACCTTCGGTAAGATCTCTTTTACCCCCGTTTAGGATTCCGTTACTATCGAAGATGTCTTCCTTTTCAGGTCCATTATCGCTTGTGAAAATAACAAGAGTTTTTTCACTCAGTTCTTTTTCATTTAGCAATTTTACAATGTCGCCCACCATACTATCAAGACGGGTGATCATGGCAGCATAGGATCTTTCCTCAAGTGTCCATTCCTTATCTCCATAAGGATGAAGTGAAGGAGTTTCAAACTTGAATGGATCCGGTGCTTCCCCGTTATTGTGTGGTATTGTTACAGGAAGGTAAAGGAAGAAAGGCTGATCAACTGATTCTTTTATGAATTCCATGGATTTTTCATGAAAAAGATCATTTGAGAAATCTTCTTTTTTAATAGCATATCCACCCAGTCCCCTGGTCCAGTGATCTTCAGGTAAGTACTTAACTTCATTATCGAGCATAACTTTTTCTCCGTTTTCATAGAGATATTCAGGGAAGGAGTTATGCGCATGAACCTGGCAGTAATAACCGAAAAAATAGTCAAATCCCTGTTTTTGAGGATCTCCGGATGTATTTTCCACTCCCAATCCCCATTTGCCGATCATCCCGGTTTTGTAACCCGCTTCCTTGAGATATTCCGCTACAGTTTTTTCTTCCAGTGGAAGCTGTGTCTGACCATAGGGATTCACTTCCTTATTGCCCCTTACATAGGTATGTCCGCTGTGTTCGCCTGTTATTAATACACTCCGGGAAGGTGCACAAACTGAGGTTCCTGCGTAATGCTGCGTGAACATCATCCCATTTTGAGCAAGCCGGTCGATGTTGGGAGTCTGGATCAGCTCCTGACCGTAAACACCTACATCTGCATAACCAAGGTCATCTGCCATGATATATATGATGTTGGGTTTTTCAGGGATCTCTTCTTTATTGTTATTCACAGTATTACAACCCGAAAGTGCCACGATCCCTGTAGCAAGAAATAAAGTTGTTTTGTTGATTTGCATATTGTCAAGTATTTAAATTGATGTATTCTGTTAATTTTTACTTAAAATTTTTGCAGCAATGCAGATATCGGACATTATGGACAGACACTAATTAATATCAGGTGGATAATCCAGTTCACGCTTCCACCATGAAATTGCATCGGTTCCCATTGCCCTGGTTTTGTTGACTAACTTCCGATAAGCCTCTGAGCTCATAAAAGAATCATTATGAAGAGGGTAGGGTGGTTAAAACTATTGATATGCTTCTTAAGCATTAATTATCTTATTCACTATTATTTATTTAAAAACCTCCTCCCGGTTTTAAAAGGAGGAGGTTATGATTATGAGGGCTTTTTCTACCATCCCGGATTTTGTTTTAGTTTTCCTCCTGAGAGATCAATTTCGTATTGAGGAATTGGCAGGACTTCATTTTTGCCTTTCTGGAAGCCTTCCATAAGTTCTTCCGGATCTGTCCAGGGATCTGGTAACTGACTCCATCTTACGACATCGAAGAACCGGTGCCATTCAAAACCGAATTCCACATCCCTTTCATGAATGATGGCCTCGGGAGTTACTTCTGTTGCCGGAGGAAGTCCTACTCTTTCCCGGACCTGGTTAAGTGAATTCAGTGCCAGCTCGGAACTTCCGTTGAGATGATATTCGGCTTCTGCAAGCATCAGGAGAATGTCGGAATACCTCATTAGTTTCAGGTTTGTAGGGCCATTATTGCTGAAATGGCATGGATTAAAATATTTTTGCCAGCCATAGCCCTGGGTGATTCCAAGATTGGTATGCAATCTGTAATTCCATGCCACGGGTTCACGGTTCAATTCGGGTAAATAATAAATTGTATCCCCTTCCTCATAAATGGTAGCATAGCGTCGTGGATCATATTCAAGTCCTGCAGGATGACCGGCCGGAGCTTCTTCAAATTGATTTACGTACTCTTCTGTAGGAATCAGATTTTTGTATCCGTCCGGACCGAAATAAAGACAGGTGATGGATCCGTCAGCCTGCCATCCTCCTTCCCAGACTTCCCAGCCACCATAGTGAAACTGGATCTCGAATATTGATTCTTTATTATTCTCACTATCATAAACATTACCCGAGGCTGATTCAAGATCCAGTGCGGAGAAATTACATTGATAGGCATAGATCCAATCCTCAGGATGATTTCCCTGAGCTTGCATTAACCCATAAACTTCTTTATCCGCAAGTTCTACAACCTGCTGGAGATAAAATTTAGCACTGTCCCATTGCTGGTGATAGAGAAAAGTTCTGCCAAGAAATCCCAGTGCAGCTCCTTTGGTTGCCCTCCCGAGATTTGAATCATCATATTGTTCAGGTAGTACAGCAGCAGCTTCACGGAGGTCGCGTGTAATACTGGCAAGAAATTCATCCCTTTCGCCATTTTCATATTTAATATTCAGGTCCTTCGGGACAAATTCAATAACAGGAGGAGAACCGTATACAATATGAGCATAAAAATGATACAATCCTCTAAGAAATTTGGCCTCTGCAATCAACCTTGCTTTAAGATCTTCATCCATCTCAATAGGTGGTATTTTTTCAAGAGCGAGATTGGCCCGGTAGATACCCTTATACAGGTAGGAATATACCTCTCTCATGCGGTGCATGTCTGCACTAACATTAAACAGGTTCCATGTTTGTTGTTCGTGAACTCCGCGGTCGCTGAATGTGGTGAATATAAAAAAGAAGTTGATATTGAAGCCGCCCGGGTGCTTAAGAGGATCATACACTGTGGTTATGGTTTGTATTGCATGCTCCTCTGTCAGGTAGTATGAGGCCTCACTCATTTTATCTTTAGGCTTTATATCCAGGAATTCTTCACAGCTAAATATAAAGGCCAGGCCGATTAATATTGTTGAGATAATTATTTTATGTTTCATTTTTTCGAATGTTAAAATTAGAAATTAAGTTGAAAACCTATCATGGATGTTCTTGGGACGGGATAGAATCCGCTGTCGATACCTCCCTGGAGGGGATCGTCACTTCCAACTTCAGGATCATAGCCTTCATAGGATGTAAATGTGTATACATTGTTTATATTTCCAAATATTCGCAGACTTGTTATTCCTGCAGGTTCCATCCACTTAACCGGGAAAGAATACCCCAGTTGAACTGATTTTACCCTGAGGAAAGAAGCATCCCTGATAAACCAGGATGAAACACGGGCATTCAGATTTTCATCCACCACGGTTATCCTTGTTTGGGTTGTGGAAGGATTTTCAGCAGACCAGTAGTCGTCAAGAACGTTCACTAACTTATTTTCATCCTTGCCAAAACGATCGGTACCTAACTGAATTCTGGACAAATGATTGCTATAGACTTCCATATTTTGCATGCCATGAAGAAAAAGTGTAAAATCAAAGCCACGATAACTGGCATCAAAATTTAATCCGTAGATGAAGTCGGGCAATGATTTACCAATTATCACCCTGTCAAGATTGTTGATGATACCATCCTGATTTACATCCTTAAATTTGAGATCTCCTGGTGAGGTTCCCTGTTCCTGTTCTGCATGCAAAAGGGTATAATAGCCATTGGAATCTTTCACCAGGTTTCCTTCTTCATCCTTGAGAAAATCATCTTCCTGGAGAATTCTTTCGGCAACATGACCGTAGAAGCTACCAATGGTATTTCCAACCTTGGTAATGGTAAAACCGGTTTCAATACTCTTATTTTCTCCGATATCACGAACTATGTTTTTAAGCGTGGCAATGTTCCCATTTATTGAATACTGGAAATCACCCTCCATTTTCCGCCAGGTGGCATTGAACTCCAGACCCATATTTTGAACTCTTCCGAGATTTACCCATGCACCCACATCTCCGGCACCACCGTATTGAACATACTTTCCAAAAGTCACAGATATAGGCTTTCTGACAAGCATATCATCTTGATTTTTAAGGTAATATTCGGCTGTGAGTATAAGTCTGTTTCGGAAAGCATTCAGGTCTATACCAATGTTATACATTTCTGCTGCTTCCCATTTTACAAGCGGATTTGCCTGGTATGATGTGGGAGCGCCTCCAAGATGAAGGGTTTGATCTGCACCAAAATTATAACGGCTGTTCCTGAATGGGTCAATCACACTGAAATACTCATAATCCCTGATATTTTCATTCCCTGTAATTCCCCAGCCAAATCGGAGCTTTAACATATTAATATCCTGCACATTTGTCAGGAAATCTTCATTTATTTTCCATCCTGCTGAAAAAGAAGGAAAATTACCATATCTGCCACCGATCGGACCAAAGCGAGTTGAGCCATCACGACGTAAACTGGCGGTTAACAGGTATTTGCCCTGGTAGTCATAAATTGCCCTGGCCAGAATTGATTCGAGCCTGTGGTCTCCCTCGCCTCCTGTAACTGTAAATGCCTCTTCTGCCTGGTCGAGTACCGGAAGATTGGGAGCTGAAATATCTCTTCCTACCGCACTATTATATTTCCAATTCTCTGCAGATCTTTCATACGCCCCGGTTAATTTCAGGTTATGATTTCCGAATGAATTATCATAGGTTAACATATTCGTGAGAATATAATCCTTGTTATAATTATTGATTTCACTCAATTTTGATACATCATTATCTCTCAACCTCAGATTACCAAGCGTGTATTTGGGTGAGAACTGGTGTCTTTGGGTACTATAGAGATTAAAACCAAATTTAATTGTATAGGTGAGAGATTCAAGAAATTCAATGTCTGCATATAATGAAGACATGATACGGTTTTCAAAGTAATTATTGTCGTTAAGCATTTGTTCTGCAAGCGGATTGGACCTTTCGTTATTACCTGTAAGTGTATCGGTGGGTCCTCCGAAACCTCCCAGTGCATTTTTATCATAAACAGGCATATAGGGAGAAGTTATACTTGCCATTAACCAGGGATTTCCGTTTCCGTAATGAGCTTCATCATTTACGTTCAGCCGGCTGACTGCCAGTGATTCTCCTATTTTGATATTATCGGTAATTTCGAATTCAGAATTTCCCCGTAGTGTAAATCTGTCCATGGCTGTACCAACCAGTATACCTTCCTCTTCAGTATAGTTACCACTTATATAATAGTTACTGGTGCCGGTTCCTCCCGAGGCACTCAAATTGACATTATGTGTTCTTCCAATTCTGGTTATTACATCCTGCCAATCGGTATCTGTATTGAAATTATCGTTGGCCATTCGTGCAGAATCTGAATAGACATTCCTGAAGGTATTGGGCTTATCGGGATATCTTTCCAGGAAATTGTCATAGGCAATTTCCATAAGCTGAGTGTATTCTTCTGCATTCATCAGGTCAAATTGCCTGGGAATCACAGACCAGCCTGTATTAGCATCCAGGTTAAATGAAACCTTTCCGCTCTCACCTCTTTTTGTATTGATAAGGATGACTCCATTTGCCCCACGGGCTCCGTATATTGCTGTTGCAGAAGCGTCTTTTAACACCTGTAGAGACTCGATATCGGACGAGTTCAATGTAACTATAGCTTCTTTATCAACAGGCATCCCGTCAATAACATACAAGGGCTCGGTGTCCTGTGAAATTGAGCCAATGCCCCTGATTTTAATTGCTGCACGCTGTCCGGGTCTTCCTGAGGTAGACATGACATGAACTCCTGCAGCTCTTCCCTGAAGGGCTTTGTCGAAGGTGTTGTAATTGGCTTTGGTCATTTCATCAATATCAACAACGGCAACAGATCCTGTAAGATCATCCTTTTTCTGAACACCGTAACCGACAACAACCACTTCATCAAGTTCGGTGAGGTCCAGGTCTAATTGAACATCAAAATTCGTTTTGTCCTCCACCGGAATTTCCACTGCCTCATAGCCTACAAAAGAAATCACCAGGATATCTTCGCTTGAAACATCATCAAGACTAAAGAATCCATTCACATCGGTTATGGTTCCTTTTGTGGTCCCTTTTATATTTACAGTTGCACCAATTATCGCTTCACCGGTTTGAGTATCGGTGACCGAACCCTCTATAGAGCGTGTTTGAGCGAAAAGGGAGAAGGGAATGAACAGGAAAGTTAAAAGCAGGAAAAATTGCTTTCCCATAGATAGTTTCTTCATAATTGAAATAAAATTAGTTGGTTTCTTCAAAGATAGAAAAAAAACAGAAATCCATACATTATCTTACTCTCAATTTTAAGTTAAGAGCAGCCCTGTAAAAGAAGTAAGCTCCAAATGCCATCAAAATGTGAGAGAAATCAAGGTAATTGAACCATTTATGGAGCGTGACCTCATTCATGAAAATCAACGCACTTATCATAGCAAAACCAATTGCTATAAGCATGATTCCGCTTCCCTTACTGCGTGTTTTCCAGTAAACATAAAGATGAAGGGGGGTGTTGATTACCAGGAGACCGAAGGCAGAGTGGATCTCCACAAAGCGAAAGTTCAATGTTGAAAATGTTAATACCATAAAGGTAATCAACTCAATAATATTGGCCCAGTCCATTATTTTTCGGAACCTCGGACGAAGCAAAGGTTTGGCATATTCAATAGAGGCTCTTTCCAGTAAGGAGATTGAGAGCATACTGGTTAACCATCCCGGAAGTTTCCAGGCAAATGTGAAAAGATATAGGAAGCCATGTCCGATCAGGCCTCCAAGGGTTGTAGCAATTCCCATAGTGAGGAAAAACCATTTCATGAATTTGAAATGAAGATCGGGCCGGTTTATTTTCATCAAACGGAAAAATGCGTAAAAACAAACAGCGGAAACAATGAGGTCGGTAAGTGTGGTCATGGGCTCAAGAACCCGTATTCCAAATATGTCTATATAAGTGTCCGCTACTAGTAAAATCATAATGGGAGAACAAAATATAAAAAAATATGTTTATTACCGCCGGAAATATGAATCAGTTATGAACCATAGTTTTCCTGCTGTAAAAAACTTTTCTGTAAGGGATGATGAATATGATTAAAGTGAGAAAATAAAGAAAAAATTAATACCCGAATCCATCATCGTAATACCCCGAACTGTCTTCGAAATCATCATCCAGATCCTCATCAAATCTAAAATCTCTCACGTCTTCCCGAATGAAGTTTTCAATATCATCAAAATTGTTTTCCTGTTCCTCATAAGCATCGAATTTACTTTCCAGTTTATCCACTGCTTCCTGTGAAAAAGCAAATTCATCATCCAGATCTTCCAGGGTTTCAATGTTAGATGGATTAAAACAGAAAGAAGAAACATCTAAAATGCATTCTTCAATGTAGTCTGGATCTTCCATAAAAGCTTCTTTCAGCGTCTTTCCTTTGTACTCACCAAAATCAAGTTTTGAGTTCAGATTGTAAATCTTCATAGCCCGGCAAAATATTAAATTATTAACTCCTCTTAATGAATGATTGACCTGACAAATATATTTTTTTATTTACTTAATGAAACAAATACTTCAATAAAATTCGAAAAAAATAATCTTCTCTTATAAGTTGTAATATACTGAAAAACAAATAAATAAAATATATGTATTTTAAAACATAAAGAGCGCTAATCACTTATCGCGTTTTTATATTCATTCTGGTTTCATCCGCAACTGAACTCAAAACTCTCAAAATATTTGCTGACATTTTAATTAATGATTCGATATACGAAAATCAAAAATAATAGTTTTTTATACTTATGTTTTTTTAAACTATTACACATATTCAGCATTATTCAGGTAATTAAAGCTCATCCTTATGCTTTCAAGAGGCTCCCGGCGGCTTTCATCCTGTTCTACGAAGAAGTACTCCATTCCTGCAGTTTCTCTTTCATCAAAGATCCTTTTAAAATCGATCACTCCATGTCCCACTTCGGCAAAGTATTTCTCTTCACCGGGCTCCATGTCTTTTACATGCCATAACTCGAAACGACCGGGATGCTTCTTAAAATATTCCACAGGATCTTCACCTGCTTTTTTGATCCAGTAAAGGTCAAGTTCCATTTTTACAAGATCAGGATCGGTGTTTTCGAGCAGATAATCATAAGGTTTTACACCATCAAAATTCATGAACTCAAAATCGTGGTTGTGATATGCGAACTGCAGACCGGCATCATTGCATAATTCTCCGAAAGAATTGAAAAGATCTGCATGGCGTTTATAGTCATCCAGTGAATCTCTTTCTTCTTCTTCAAGATAAGCATAAACCAGATATTTAGCTCCGGCTGTTTTTGCATCTTCAATGGTAACCTTCATTGCATCCAGTATTGCAGATTTTCCTGTGCCTGAAGATACCTCCGTGACTGAATGAATACTGGGCATTGTCATCCCGAGATCGTTAACAAGTTTTTTAAATTCGACGGGTGTTTTGCCCAGGATCTTTCCGTTTTCATACCCAAAAGCCTCAATCCAGGAATATCCTATCTCCGCAACTTTTTCCAGCGTTTTTTCCAGACTTTCATCAATTTGATTTCTCAGGGTATATATCTGAATACCGACATCTTTTTTTACTTCTTCATCCAATGAATTCTTTGTTTCATTTTTTTTACCGGGTTTACATGCGAAACCGGGTGTAAGAATAGCACCGGCAGTCATAAGGCCTGCGGTTTTAATAAATTTTCTTCTGCTTTTCATTTTATTTCAAGGTTTTATGGTTTATGAATATGAAATTTTTAAGATTAATATCTTTTCAAATATAATAAATAGTGTCCGAAAGAAAACTCATTTCTCAGGCAGTTCGTGCATGTAATAATTAGAGCCTGTCAATAAAGTCAAGTGGCTGTCCCGACAGCTATGGGTGCAGATATCGGACATAATGGACAAACACTAATTATCTGACCAGATCATATCCTTTCTTTCTTCCATCTTGTAAACATACTCATTACAGACAGGAGAATGATAAGCATCCCGGTAAAAAATATTATCCATGGAAACCTGTATGGTATGTATTCTATGGAAAAATCATAGAAGGGTTTTTTATCCGGAAGTGAGAGTATCTCCCTGGGGGTGAATTCCTGAAGGATAAATTTTGAGTAATCCCAGATAAAACCGGTTATGAGTACAATGGATCCCAGGATAAGACCTGTCCATTCCATGGCGGTAATGCGGATCATTATTCCTTTTTCTGTAAAATATATTATTATGGATGCCAGCAGGATCATCACTAAGGATACCAGTATGGGTGTCAATACGGGTCCGGTCCATGTAGCCGGAATTAAAAATAAAATATCCCAGGTCAAAAAACTTTCAGGCCAGTCAATCATGACCTTAAGGAATATGTAGTAGAAAATATCCCAGATGGCAAAACTATAAAGAAACCAGGCAAATCCGTCTATGAAACGTTTTCCGGCCAAAACTCCTATCATTACTAACATAATCAGGGTGGCAGCCTCTCGCAAAATTTCGGTCAATGCGATACCGGGATCAATAGGAGCCAGGGGGAAGGAAAATCCTTCAGGATACATTAATTCTCTGAGGTAAATTACCACTGATGTTTCCAGAAACGCCATAGCAATGGCAAAAACAGTAACATATACATATTTCATCCCCATAATGAAAGAATGCGTTTTCTCAGAATCTTATACTGGTTGAAGTTAAACCCCAAATTTACATTTTTCTGAAAAAAATCAAATAGCATAGTCATAGAAAAAAATGGAAGAGGCTGTCTCGCTAACCTCGCTACCGTCGCTCAAGTCGCCACCGTCGCTCAAGTCGCTCAAGTCGCCACCGTCGCTCAAGTCGCCACCGTCGCTCAAGTCGCCACCGTCTCATTAATGAATTCATTCTAAAGCCCGATACTGCGCTTCCATGGTCTACGGTGGCTTTGTTCTAATATAATGTTGGTACTTGTTATTTGAATGCGCTGAATTTCTTACGAAATCCAGCAGAGGTCTCTCCCTTTAATTCCCTCAGAAAATCTTCAATGTCGAGTTTTCCTAATCTACATTACCCTGAAAAATAGCCACTATGGCCCATGGCCCATGGTCCATGGTCTATGGTCCATGGGCTAGATATACTTATTAATAAGCCTCACCATAAGCTCATTCAGATATTCCACCTCATACTGTCCCACTGAAGCTTCCAGATGATCCCCCCCGATGCCGCTATGATCGGTAATGAATACATAGCTGCCATTGCTGGCTATTGACAGGTAACGCATAAGGAATTCTGTTTCTTTGTCGATTCCGCTGGCTGTAATAGGGATAAGCTTAATTCCGCTGGCAGCCGCATCTTTTACAAGGCTATGGATCTGGGAAACGATTTGACTTTCATAATGAGGAGGTGCATCAAGAAGAAGGAATAGGATCCTGGTGGTAGCTTCAGGCGACCATTGCAAGTGATTAAGGGATTTATCCAGAGCAGTGTGAACCGCTTCGGGAAAATCTCCACCCCCGTTGGCAGCTTGATTTTTGATGAAGCTTATGGTATTATTATCATCAGGGGTAAAAGCTGATTCTCTTGTAACATATTCATCACCCTGGTCACGATAGAAGACAGATCCGGTTGAAATGGATGTATTAGGATTCACTGATCTCACTTCGCTTATCACATCTACAAGTTCAACTTTCAGGTATTCCAGCTCGTCAGACATTGAGCCGGTTGCATCCACCATGAAAGCGATCTGGGCAGATTTTTCCGGGGGAGAGATGTTTTCTTCAAGTGTAATTTCATTTACCTCATCCTCGTAATAATTGAAATCCTCATAAATACTATTGTTTATTCTCAGGTCCAGATCCTGGTTTTCCTGGAAAGGGTTTGTCATGGCTGACCATAATTCTGCACTCCCCCTGTTGTCGGTTTTTGCAGACCAGATTACATCTTCTGCATTGTTTATAAGTTCCACTTTAATATTTACAGCCGGTTCTCCTGATTTTTGTTTTAGAAGGATCGAAATTCGTTTTGATAGATCGAACGACCAATACTCAGGCATTTGAGAATAATCCTGCCCTTGGATAAGATCGGTCCAGAAATCCCAGTTTTCCAGGTCGTTCCATTCTGCAGCCGTGATCTGTCCGGGTTCGATTTGTGTATCCGTTCCATTTCCTTCTCCTGAACCTGATGAAGAGCCCGATCCTGATGATGAAGACCCTTCGGAAAGTGCATATCTTTCCCCTCCTGACTTATCAACGAGAACATCGCCTTCGTCTTTTGTACAAGAGAAGAAAAGGAATATGATTGTGACAAGAAAGGCAATTTTTTTCATGATTTTTAGATTTTGTGGTTAATTGTAATTCATTCTCTTATTGATGAAGAATGAGGAGAAAGGGTTGCGTGATCATTTTCCAGCTTTTGGAATAACAAAAAGGTTTATCCCTTGTTATAAGCAATACCATATAAACTTTTATATAAAAATGTCCGATTCTCTGATTACTGCACGTTCTGTAAAGAAGTCTTTCGGGAAGGTTGAAGCTGTAAAAAGTATTGACTTTGAATTAAAACCCGGAGAATATGTTGCGTTGTTAGGACCTAACGGAGCAGGAAAAACCACCTTTGTAGAAATGATTGAAGGCATCCGCTTTCCGGATAAGGGCGAAATACTTATTAAAGGGAAAAAATTAAAAGATAACAAAGAGGAGTTATATGGGATTCTGGGCATTTCCTTCCAGGAAACCAAATTATTCGAAAAAATTACCACACTTGAGATCCTAAGAATGTTTGCCAGTTTTTACGATGCCGATGAAGCAAAAGTGGAGGAGATGTTAGAGCTTACAGGACTTGAAGAAAAAAGGAAAGCATATACGAAAAATTTATCCGGTGGGCAAAGACAACGGTTGGCACTGGGCATCGCCCTGATTAACGATCCTGAAATTCTGATCCTTGATGAGCCCACCACAGGTCTGGATCCGACGGCCCGAAGGGAGATATGGGATATTCTCACAGGATTGAAAGAAGAAAAGTCCACTTCTCTTATATTAACCACTCACTACATGGAGGAGGCATCTTATTTATGTGATAGGATAGTGATACTTGATAAAGGAGAGATCATAGCCCAGGGAACACTTGATGAGCTTCTGGAAGCTGAAGACATGAGTAAAGTGGCTGAATTTGAGGTGAATGAAAATATACCTTCAGATATCGAGAATCACTTAAACGGACTTTTTATTCACTGGAGCAAAGAAATGAGGAAGGGACGATGCTCCCTTGATAATGCTCCTCGCGATCTTCCCCTATTGTTTGATTTCCTGGAAAATAACAACCTCACTGTCAAAGACTTCGATTACCATAAGCCCACTCTTGATGACCTGTTTCTGCAGAAAACCGGGAGGAAGTTGGGGCAGTAACTTTTTTAAGCTATCACAATCCGTATCAAACTCTTTCATTCAATAATTCCATTACTTCTTACATTAAACCATTCACTTCATTAATTATCACCTAATTACTTTCACTGCTTAAGGAAAACTTAATACATTTAATATCTAAGTTGAGCGATACGAACGAAGTGAAGTAGCGCTTTATCTGAGGCGGATAACCCCGATCCCGCTTTGTGGGATAGCATTTCACTGAATAGGGGATGTGAAATGCTTACCCCGAATATAGATTCGGGACAGGCTTTTTTCTTCGTCGATTGAGCGTAATCGCTCAATTTGGGTAATATTAATTTAAAGCAATGGAATTATATTTTGATTTTCAATTACACGGTATATAACTCCTCTGATTAAAAAACATACAAATTCAAAATGTAACTGCCAGGCTTGAAAAACTACCTACAAATACAATTAAATATTCTTAACTCTAAAAGTATCCTGAATATTTCCCTGGTCTTGAGTCTGTTATTTCTATTTTCCAAGGTTTCATTTGCCCAGACCTCATTTAAAACTCAAATTGAAGCTATTCCGGACAAACATTCTTTTTGTCAGGCATTTTCCGAAGATTTTCTTATGGAGGCGGTTACAAGCGGGGGAACATCTCCTTTTACTTATGAATGGACATTTTCCTGGAATGAAGACACTCTCAGATCAAGGATTATAACAATAACTCCTTTTACAAGTGGGGAAGTAAGACTGAAGGTTACAGATAGCGGCAGGCCTTCAAAAAGTGCTAGTGCGATCTATGAAATCACTGAAAGTGACCTTGCTGTCGATTTTAGCTTTTTTAAAGACAGTCTTTGTGCAGAAACACCTGTTCAGTTTAATGCTAACCCTTCAGGAGGAACTCCGGAATATATTTATAACTGGAACTTTGGTGATGGCAATTTTTCATCTGAAAGAAATCCCGTTCATAGTTTTATTTCCTCGGGTTGCACCGGGTCAACTGATTTCCAGGTAACCCTTGATATACATGACAGAGATGGCTGTTTTGCAAGTATAACGAAAATGATCCATGTGAAAAAGAAACCCCACCTGGTTTTTGATGATTCTGAAAATCCCTTTTCTCCATTTAAACATTGCCACCAGATTGGGGAGGATCCTACATTCGATGTAGTTTTGGAAAACAATTCTTTAAATACATCATGCATTACTGGTTACTTTGTAGACTGGGGTGATGGAACGGAAGTTGCCAATGCTACTTTTCCCCTGCGCCATACCTATACTGAAGCCGGGGCATTTGAGTTGATTATAACCGCTGAAAGTTCTAATGACTGTGAGCTTAGCTGGTCTAAATTTGTTTATAATCAAAGCAGCCCGGCTGCAGGTCTTGAATCTTATGGAGGAACAGAAGGGTGCGCACCCATTGAATTCAACTTTGGACTTGTTGGATATGAAAATAATTCCATTGGAACTACTTACACCTGGGATTTTGGAGATGGGACTGATACAATTGTCTGGGACCATGATGATCCATTTAATAATGATACAATAAAACACCTTTACCAAAGAACATCCTGTATATATGGAAGCCCTAATGGTGATTTTATAACAGTTGTTACAGTTAATAACGGCTGTGGGGAGGTTAAAGCACAGGTTGACGGGGTCAGGGTATGGCTTACACCGGAAGCTGAGATCGGTAATGGAGGCGTATTGATTGACAGCATTTGTTCCACTGAGGAAATTAATTTATATAATAAGTCTACCTATGGTTATTATGGTTCCGATTGTAGTTCACATACCTTATATAAGTGGAACTTTGACGATGGAACATTTTCAGATCGATTGAATATTTATGACAAATCATGGGACATTCCTGGTGTTTATAATGTTTCTCTGGACGCAATTAATCCTTGTGGAGTTAGTACAGACACATACAAAATTGTTGTAATGGATCCTCCTATTGCTGATGCAACAGTAAATGCAACAGAAGGTTGTGCTCCTTTCACCCCGATATTTGAGAATAATTCTACGGGCGATGCTGTTAAGTATTCCTGGGAAGTTTCTCCTGCAAAGGGCTGGAATTATATTAACGACACGAAGAATAGCAGTCAGGAACCTGAAATAAGCTTCAATGAAAAAGGAGATTACAGGGTGGTTTTATATGCTTATAATGCTTGCGATCAAATGGATTCTGTAGTTTTCAATTTTGAGGTATTCGATAAACCTGCCGGTAGAATTGAAAAGCTTTATGATGTATGTATAACAAATCCGGTAATACATCCCGTAGCCAGCTATAAGACCAATGGTCAACCCATTACAGAATTCAGGTGGATATTCAGGGGAGGTGAGCCTGAAACTGCATATACAGAAGATCCGGGTGAACATACTTATTTTTCAGTAGGGAGAAAAAATGTTCAGCTTCAGCTTACAAACGAATGTGGCAGCACTCTGCTTAGCAACGTTTTTTTCGTCAGGGAGGAACCAGGCATCACACTCGATACTGCCATTTCAGTGTGTGAATCGGAGAAAATCCATATCACGGAAACCGGTATTTCCCATGTGTCTTCTTTTAAATGGCATAGTCTGGGTGATGGTCGTTTCGATGATCCTTCTCTACTGGATCCAGTGTATATCCCAGGTAAAGAAGATATTATGAACTCTGGTACCAGGTTATTATTTGTGGCTGAAGGACAAGCACCCTGCGGAATAGATACTACTCACCTTTCTATAGAAATACAAAGGGAACCCATCGTTGAGGTCGATGAGGATGTTATTATCTGTGAATCCAATCAATACCAGGTGAAAAATGCCATTGCTGAGAATTATGACAGCCTGGAATGGTCGACCAGTGGGGATGGTAGTTTTTCGGATCCGAGGAGCTTATTACCCATCTATATTGCCGGTTCTAATGATATATTAAACGGAAAAGTGGAATTATCTCTTAATGTATGGTCAATTGCTCCCTGCAATTCACGTGTTACCGAAAACTTTACCATCACCTATGCTCCTACACCTGATATAGATGCAGGTCAAGACATGGATATCTGTCAGAACGGTGACCGGCAATTACAGGCAACCGGAAGCCATTATAACGCATTGAACTGGACCCTGGTTGATGGCGAAGGAACTTTCAATAATTCCTCAATCCTCGATCCGGTATTTACCCTTAATCCCGACTTTTCCGGTGGTTTTGTCGAGTTGGCAATAGAGGCTGAAGGGGGTTATGGTTGTCCTACGGTATATGATACAATAAAGCTTTCTGTTATTCCCAATCCGGTTGTTTTCGCCGGTACTGATGGAATTGTTTGTGAATCAGGCAGCTTTCAAATTTCAGATGCACATGCGGAAGAGTACTTTGACTTTACCTGGAGCCTGAATGGTGATGGAAGCCTCGATGATATTACTACACTGAATCCTGTGTATAATCCGGGAAATGGAGATATTGCCAGTGGTGAGGTCACTCTGATACTGACAGCAGAGGGGAATTCGATTTGTCCGGATGTATCGGATGAAATTACCATTGATATACAAAAATTACCGGAATCTTTTGCCGGTGATGATCAGGATGTTTGCAAAGTAAATAATTATATTACGAATGGCGAGTATAATAATGGTGTATTTTATAATTGGTATTCCCTGGGAACAGGAACTTTCGAGGATGAATCAAACCTAATCTCAACTTATTATCCCTCCGATGAAGATAAAGCTATCGGAGAAGTGGAACTGGTTTTAAGGGTTGATCCCCTTGGACCTTGTACAACTTCTGACCGTGATACTGTTACTCTCACCTTTATTGATCTTCCTGTCGTTTTCGCCGGTAACGACACAACCATTTGTGCTTCCTCTTTCGTTCCTGACAATGCTGAAGTTTTTAATTCAGCGGATTATACCTGGTCATCGGATGGATTTGGCTATTGGCAGGATGAAAAAACTCTCACTCCAGGCTATTTCCCGTCTGATTCCGACATAGAAGGAAAGAATGTTTTACTTACCCTAACTTCTACAAACCCCACTTGCCCGGCTGTCAGCGATGATCTACGGCTTACCCTGACACCTTTCCCCGAATCGGATGCCGGATTTGACGATATTATATGCGAAGATGATGTGAAAAACCTGGAAGGTACACATGCTGCCAACTATAGCTCGCTTCAATGGAAGACTTCGGGAGATGGTAATTTTGATAATGATGCCTCTTTGAATCCTGTTTACATCCCTGGTGAAAATGATATTGAAAATGGAAATGTGAAACTATTCTTATTAGCAAACGGAAATCTACCATGCAATTATCATGAGATGGACTCAATGACCTTAAACATTCAGAAAAATCCTTATGTATTTACAGGTGCTGATACAGTGATAGGTGAGGGTGAGGTTTTTACATCTGTGAATGCCAGGGCGTCTGATGTTGGAAATATTAGCTGGTTAAGTCTCGGTGATGGAGATTTCATCGTTTCCTCAAGTGTTATCAGTACATACCAGCCCGGTGAACAAGATATTGCGAACCGGGGTGTTCATTTGGTTCTAAGAGGAAGCTCAATTAATCCCTGTTTCCGTGAGGCAGAAGATACCATTTTTTTGATGATTGTGCCAAGGCCTTCGGCCGACGCAGGTGAAGATATAACTATCTGTGAAGGATCGGAGGTTGATGTTTCTTCTGCATCAGCAGATGAATACTCGGAAATTTTCTGGACCTCCAATGGTACAGGATCACTGATTAATGAAACCAGTCTGTCCCCGGCTTATATTCCAAGTGAGCAGGATATAGAAAACCGCCAGGTTATGCTGACATTACACGTAAAGGGTAATAAACCCATTGAAGATTATATTGCCAGTGATAATATGGTGATAGACATCATTCACAATGCAGAAGTTACGCTTCAGCCTCTTGATACAGCATGTGAGAATATTGACTACATGATCAGGGGAGTTTCCTATAATTATGCAAACACTGTCAATTGGAGTACTTCAGGTGATGGAAATTTCAGCAGTGTAGAAGCTTTAAACCCCTGGTATAGTTTCTCATCCAACGATAGCAGGAAAGACAGTATATATTTTTTCCTGGAGGTGAACAGTATATTGCCTTGTACCCATGTGGAACACGATACAATCTTGATTCGCCTCTATCATGAGCCTGAACCTGCTTTTACACAGGATAAAACAGAAGGTTGCTCACCATTATACGTTACATTTACCAATAATTCAACAGGAGAGGATGCGGAATTTCATTGGGACTTTGGGAACGGAAAAGAAAGCTTTGACACTGATCCTGGCACTATTCTTTACGAACAGGCCTGGATATCCGACACCACCTATCCAGTTAAACTGGAAGTAAGTAATCGTTGTAACACCGTTACCGAAAGCCGATATGTTATTGTTAAACCTAAACCCATTGCAGACTTTGGTATGAATGTAGCCTGGGGATGTTCGCCAAAGGAGATTCTTTTTTCCAATGTTACAACTGGGCAGCCTGAAATTCATAGATGGAATTGGGGAGACGGCAGCCCTGGATCAATGGAGGAAGAACCGGGATCACATATCTTCGAAACAGGTGATTATGATACATCGTTTACTGTTTCTCTTGTTGCTGAAAACGCATGTGGTATAGATTCCATGGAAAAGACAGTAAGGATTTTTCCCAATACAGTGGATGCCTTTTTCGAAACTGATACCCTTATCGGATGTGCTCCATTTAAGGTGGAGTTCCGGAATTATTCCAGGGGAGTTTTGGGTGATGAACCATTCCTTAACTGGTCGTGGAATTTTGGGGATGGAAATGTTTCAGATGAGCGACATCCTATCCATGTTTTTGAAGAACCCGGAATCTACCCGGTAACCTTGTATGTTAACGATACCTGCAGCTATGGTTCATTTACTACTGAAGTTAATGTACTCGGAGCACCAAAGGCTGCTTTTGAAACTGATAAAACCGAATATTGTGAGCATGACTCGGTATTCGTTTCTCCGCTAAATATGAACCTCGAGGAAATAGCCAGTGTGAACTGGGATTTTGGGGATCAAACTATGGGATCTCATTTTGAAGATGGTCACACTTACGACATGCCAGGAGAATATACAATAGTCATGACGGTTAAAGATATTTTCAATGGATGTCGCAGTAAAGTTTCGAGGGATATTATTGTCCATGAGGCTCCGAAGCCCGAATTCAGTATTCCTGAAAATGATGCCTGTCAACCGCTTCAGATTACCTTTGCTAATAAGACCATGGGAGCGGATTATTATTCCTGGGATTTTGGCAATGGAAACCGGTCGATAGAAGTAGACGGACAGCAGTTGTTCAAAGAACCCGGGACATACATAATAAGCCTTAAAGCTTCCAATGAGAAGGGTTGCAGTGAAACCGTAAGTCATAAACTACGTGTGAATCCTAAGCCTTTGGCTGATTTTGAATCTTCATCCGTGCTGACCTGTTTCCCTCCTGTGAATGTGGAATTTACCAACCTTTCCAAAGGTGCTGATGATTATGTATGGAATTTTGGAAATGATCATGTTTCAAAGCAAACAGATCCAATTATTGATTATAGTGATTATGGAGATTATCCCATTCAATTGGTGGCAAGCAATATGTACTACTGTTCCGATACAGCAGAAATGGTTTATCACGTATTTCTCAATCCTGTTGCCGAATTTACCGTGGATACCGCTATAGGTTGTGACCCCTTCAGCGTCTCCTTTAAGAATCTTTCCGAGCATGGACAGGAGTATTACTGGCAGTTTGACGGACAGGGTATCTCGAGAGAAGAAGAACCGGTATTCAGTTTTGAAGGTGAAGGAGTTTATTCGGTCGGTTTGAAGGTGATCGGAGAGGGAGGATGCCACGATAGCCTATGGGTGGAGGATCTAATTATAACACATCCATCCCCTTTGTCTGATTTTGAATATACCAGGATCAATGAAATAGATACAGTTCAGTTTCATAATTTCTCATCAGGAGCTATTTCTTACCTCTGGGATTTTGGTGACGATCAATTTTCGGAAGAAGAGAATCCCTGGCATAAGTATAATAACTATGGGACCTATAACGTGAGCCTTACTGCAGTAAACCAATATAATTGTAAGAATACAAAGATTGATTCGATCAATTTCGAGCTTTTCAAAGGATTATTTGTTCCTACGGCTTTTTCTCCCGGGAATGTTTCTGATGAGGTCAGGGAGTTTAAGGCAGTGGGAATTGGGCTGGTAAAATTTCATCTGGTAATATACGATACCTGGGGAAATCTTTTATGGGAAACCACCAAACTGGATAGAGGCGTTCCAGTTGAATCCTGGGACGGGACTTATAAAGGCCATCCATTACCACCTGATGTGTATGTATGGCATATAAAAGAAGCCCTATTCAAAGATGGTAAATCCTATGAAGGCCAAAGATATGGAACAGTAACACTAATTAAATAAGGGGAGATTATGAAGGAAATTTTAAAAGAATTTGCTCTATCGGGAGTGTTGGTTTGCATATTTGCTGGTCTGCAAGCTCAGGATCCTCAGTTTTCCCAGTTTTATAATAATTCCCTTTATTATAATCCTGCGACAGCAGGAATATCACAGGACCTGCGTTTCTCCTCTTCTTATCGTAACCTTTGGTCCAATATACCGGGTGATCTTTCGACTTATTATATCTCTGCTGATTACCAATGGTCAAAAAAAAATATGGGTATTGGATTTCTTATGATGAGTGATAATGAAGGAGAACATCATTTAAGAACGCAGCGTGCAGAGCTGATATATTCCTATCGAGTTCAATCGAGGAACCGAATGCTGCAATTCGGATTGACAGCCTTCTCTATTAATGTAAAAGATTTTAAGGATGCCGACTTTGTATTTACCGATCAACTCGATCCTATTCACGGAGTAGTGCAACCAACCTCATTTGTGAATGAGGAAATTGAACCGGTAGTTTATCCTGATTGGAATGCGGGTATCGTGTACCGCCAAAATTTTGTTAAGCCCCGTATGACCCCTACTGTTGGAATTTCAGCCAGTCATATTTTCAGACCCAATATCTCATTCGTAAATAATCAGGTTCGCCTTCCTATAAAGTATCTAATCCATGCCAACGTTCTCTCCCAGGTCACTTTTAATACTGATGATGTGTGGAAACGTAAATTTGCTTTTTTAAATCCTGGCTTTGTATACGAGTATCAGGATCCTTTCCAGACTTTTACCCTGGGTACAGGATTTGATATTTATCCTTTTCGCACCGGAATCTGGTTCCGGAACCAGAACTTCACTTCATCAGGTTACAAATTCAATTCTGTGATTATGCAAGTCGGGATTATAATTCCTATTTATCTAAATCACAATCTAATAGTAGATTACACCTTCGATTCCACTGTTTCCAAACTGGAGTTTGCCACTGGCGGTGCTCACGAAATTACTTTAATTTATAACATCTCGCTTCCCAAAAGAAAACAATCTTTACCCTGTTTTAATGAATGGTGGAGAGTTGGACAGGGAATTGTGCATTATGAGAAAAGGAAATAATTCTGCTTAAAGCAACTACGCCCCAAACTTCTGCAACTTCAGTGTATGTGCCATGGCCAGGGGAAGCATTTCCCGGGCATAGAACATGCCGAATTCTCCCTTTAAACAGGTTTTCTCATTGAATTCATCCATAAACGGACCTCTTAAGAAAGGGGCCTGAATTAAGGTGGGGACCGGGTGCCAGCTATGGGATGCGATGGCTGCCGGAGTAGAATGGTCACCCGTGATAATAAGAGCATCAGGTTCTTTTTCAAGAAGAATGGGCAATGCTTTGTCCATATCCTCAATTACTTTGACCTTTGCATCAATGTCTCCGTCTTCGCCTGTTTTATCTGTATACTTGAAATGTGAGAAAATAAAGGTGAAATCTTCATCCAGGGCTTTCACCGTTTCCTTGCAAATATCTTCGGCAGAGGTGGGCTGGGAATATACGGGAATACTCAATAAACGGGATACCCCCCGGTACATGGGATAACCAGCAATGGCTGCGGGCTTAAGTTTATATCTTTCCTCAAATGAAGGCCAGTCGGGTAGCTGGGCAAAGCCCCTTGACAAAACCATGTTTGCTTTTTCTTCGTCTTTCAGGATATTTTTTATCTGATCGAGTATGTGACTCACAACAGAAGCAGTTTTGGAATCCTCATAAGGAGGGCGGTGGGGCTCAAGGGGTGGAACACCGGTTTCCTGGGGATCTGTATCTCCCAGGTTATCATCCAGATTATTCCCTCTTAATACCAGCAGGGCTCTGTGCTCAGACACGGTTTCGAGGAACAGTTCAACTCCCTCTTCAGTTTGGATATTATCTTTGATCTTTTGAAGCACCCTTTTGTTTTCATCTGTTGATATTCTTCCAGCTCTCCTGTCAGTTACATTTCCATCTTTATCCAGGGTGCAAAAATTCAGTCTTGCTGCTATGTCTCTTGCCTTTAAGGGAAATTCTATTCCCAGGGCACTTAAAACACCACGTCCGATCTGATATATGAGTGGGTCATAGCCGAATAAACCCAGGTGGCCCGGTCCGCTCCCGGGTGTGATGCCTCGGGCAACGGGAATGCTTAGCCCCAATCCACTTTTTTTTGTCAGTTTATCCATGTTGGGGGTATTGGCTATTTCAAGTGCAGTTCCTTTACGGTTGTTATCACAATCCCCAAGACCGTCTAAAACAAGCAGAACAATTTTTTTGTTGTTTGCTTCTGCCTGTTTGCTGATTAAATTACCATAAAAATCTTCCATGATGTTGAATTTTATTGTTGTTGTGCATTATTTTTAGATTTTTTTGCAAGTTCTTTTTTGGATCTTTGTCTGCCCAGCTGGTATCTTTTCATTAATTTATAGCTAAGCACTTTTATGACATTGAGCAATAGCAGCCATACGATAGCGTATCCCCAGATAGCCAAGGCCTTTCCCCAACCGATAGGAGGTATGATCCAGCCGTAAACTGCAAACAATGTTCCCACTATCTGGGTGCCTTCCAGTGCCAGGAAAAACCATAGATTAGGATAGGGTTTATCCCACATCCATCCGACATTGCGTGTTAAAAAAATTGTCATATGACCTGCTATCAGTAATTTAAGGAAGATCATGGTTCTTACCGTAGCTTCTGAATAGCCCTGATGATTCATTATGAACCAGAACAAAATAAATGAAGAAATAACTCCGCCTACACTTAAAATACTGGCAGTAGTTAAAACACGAGGCATATTCCATCTCACCGGCCTTTTGGATGCTTTCACGTTGTCATAAGCAATAAGCATTATGGGAATATCATTAAGTATTGCTAAAAGAACAACCATTATAGCAGTTACCGGATAAAAATCGAAAATCAGGATGGAAAGGGTCATAAATAGCAAAACCCGCATTGATTCAGTAATCCTGAAGGTTGAATAGCTTGTCATTCGTTCAAAAATTTGCCTTGCTTCTTCTACTGCCTGGATAATAACGCCCAGACCTGGTGCAGTAAGTACCAGATTAGATGCAGAACGGGCTGCATCTGTTGCATCACAAACAGCAATGCCAACATCGGCCTGTTTTAATGCCGGGGCATCATTGACTCCGTCCCCTGTCATCCCGACAATTTTATTCTTACACTGAAAATGTTTGATTATATTAAATTTGTGTTCGGGTGTTACTTCTGCGAAACCATCTGCATTTTCAACTTCTTTATCGAGTTTTTCTTCTTCTTTCCTGTCTTCATCATCTTTTTTCTTAAACAATTCATCTGCTTCCTTAAAATTAGTTCCAAGACCAATTTGCTCTGCCACCTGCTTTCCAATAGCAATGTGATCGCCGGTAACCATGCGAATATCAATGCCATGACCTTTTGAATCTTCAACTACCTGCACAATGCCTTCTCTTGGGGGATCAAGAAGAGGCAGTATTCCGAGGTATTCCCATATATCATTTTCCTTCCTGCCAACTCCAAGAGCGCGAAAGCCTTTTTTACCCAGTTCATCTACCTTATTCTTAATTTCTTTTTCTTGCTCTTCATCTGCATCAACAAGTTTAAGTATTACCTGGGGAGCTCCTTTTGCAACTGTAATTTTTTTTCCTTCATGTTCAATATCTGCCTCGGCTCTTTTATCGGTAGGATTAAAAGGACGGAAATCTTTTATTTCATATTGATCAAGTAAGGAATTATCTTCCAGACCTTCCATAACAGCTTTATCTATAGGGTCTTCAGTATCCTCTTTTTTACAGGTCAGGGCTGCGGAAATAATAAGATCCTCTTTATCTCTTGCTTTCATCACCACCGGATCCTGAAGTTGGAGCTCATTTAAGGTTAGTGTCCCGGTTTTATCTGCGCATAAAACCTCAAGACCTGCCATTTCTTCCATAGATGATAATTTGGATACTATGGCTTTCTTTCGCGCCAGTCGCCGTGCACCAATGGTCATTGTTACAGAAAGTACTGCCGGCAATGCCTGGGGAATACCTGCAATGGTAATTACGAGAGCAAACATTAAAACCTGCATCAGATCATCATTACGAAGGATACCGGTAATAACAATTCCTATTACGAGTACAAATGTGATAGCAATTAAAAAATACCCTATTCTTAGTACAGCCTTCTGGAAATGGGATTTTTCCTCGGCTTTTTCAACCAGCTCTACAGTTTTGGCGAACTTCGTATTCCGGCCGGTACCCGTAACAACCCCTTTTGCTTCTCCTCTTTTTACAGTGGTGCCGGAATATGCCTGCTCACTTTCACCCTTATCAACAGGAACCGATTCTCCTGTTAATGCTGATTCGTCAATACTCAGATTTTGATCGTGAAGAAGTTTAATATCGGCAGGAATTACATCTCCCATCTGCAATTTTACAATATCCCCAGGGACCAATTCTTTAGAATCGATTTCTTTTTGTTCACCATTTCTTAATACCCTTGCCCTTGGTGATAGCTTCTCTTTGAGAGCCTGGATAGCATTTTCCGCTTTACTCTCATGCCAGTAACCAACACTTCCGTTTATCAAAAGCATCACGAAGATCACTCCAAAGTCCTCCCACCGTTGCGCAATAGCAGCTAATATGCTTGCTACTTCCAGCATCCAGGGTATTGGGCCCCAGAAATGTGATAAAAATTTTACTATCCAGCTTTTTTCTTCCTCTTCAATAGCATTCCATCCATATTTTTTTCTTTTTTCTTTGATGTTATCATCTGAAAGACCTTTTTCATCATCAACATTAAATTGCTTAAGGACTTCATCCACCGATTTTTCTTCAAATTTTTCAGGATCTAAGATCTTCGATTCTTGATTATCAGACATAAATAAATTTTTTTATGTTTAATTTAAGAGTATTGGGATAAAATTCAATTTATCTTTTAATCCCAGAGTAGCCCGGGATGCGGACATTTACAAAGTACTTTCAAATTCGTAACATATGAAACAGTATTATGTTCCACATGAATTTAATTCGAATAAAGCTGAAATATAGCGTGAATATTCAGAAGTGATTCAATCAAAAAACTGCAAATAATCATAGCCTGAATCAAACATTTGGGATGAACAGATGTTGATTATTATCTATAAATACTACAATGTTTAGAAAAGAACTCTGGCAATTAATTATAATTCATTTAAAGGAACTGATAAGAGAACCGGGAGTGATATTCTGGGGAATTGGTTTCCCTCTACTCATAGCATGGGGACTCGGTATTGCTTTTTCCAGAGAAAGCACAACCGAAACTAAAATTCCGATTCTATCATACTCCTCCGACAGTAAATTGACAGGTTTTATCTCGGAAAATGCCTCTGAATCCTGGCTGAGTGATTCTGTTTTCTCATATAATGTCAGTATCGATGATGAAGTTTTTGGGAAAAACATTTACCATTTTATCCCTCTATCGAAGGAAAAAGCTATTACGGGAATGAAAAAAGGAAAGTATCCTTTGATGCTCGAACCTTCCAAAGACAGTATTTATTATCATCTTGATCCTTCAAATCCGGATGCCCGCTTACTACAGTTGCAATTATCAAGCCTGTTCGATCAACAAAAATCCGATAAAAAGCTAACAGGAAAGAACATTATTAAACTGGAAATGCAGGGAACACGCTACATTGATTTTTTGGTTCCGGGATTGATTGGGATGACCATAATGATGGCCTGTATGTGGGGCATAAGCTACACTATTATTGAGAGAAGAAAAGGAAATATGTTGAGAAGAATGGTAGCCACACCACTCAAAAAACGTAATTTGCTTATCGCACATATGAGTGCCCGTCTTTCCATGAACTTTTTGGAAGCATTGATTCTGGTTATTTTTGCCAGGTATTATTTCGATCTAAAAGTACAGGGTAGCTGGCTGGCACTTTTCCTTGTTTTTATTGCCGGAAACATTGCTTTTACCGGTATTGCTTTTTTACTTTCTTCCCGGACCTCAAACACTGAAATTGGTAATGCTTTTGTAAATCTGGTCACCATGCCCATGTTAATTTTGAGTGGAATATTTTTTAGTTACCAGAACTTTCCCGACTGGGCGATTCCTTTCATCGAAAAACTTCCGCTTACCATGATGGCTGATAGTTTCAGAAGTATAATAAATGAAGGTGCAACTTTACCTGATGTGATGGACAATTTTCTGATTCTCGGGATTGGTGGAGTTATTACATTTTTCGTTGGATTGCGAGTGTTCAAATGGTATTAAGCCGGAGGTTCCCACACACACCTGAAACCAATTGTCGAAGCCCTGTCAAGCCCAGGATACATAAGGAAATATTTTACATGTGAATGATAAGGTTGAGCCCCACCCGTAGATTCCCCGTATGGTGAACCCGGGAAATACCACCAGGAGGAAGGCATAGTCCAGGAACTGCATCCTCCCCGGAGATTGACAAAACGGTTATGTCCATCAAAACGCTCACTCTCATTCCATTCAAAAACCTTGTTGAACATAAAATCTCCTGGATGGTATTCTGCAGCTTTCTGCCATTGCCATTCTGTAGGTAATTTCATCCCTGCCCAATCGGCAAAAGCCCTGGCATCCTTCAGACTAACATACACGACCGGTTCATTTCTGATCTCATCAGGACATTCCCTTCCATTCCAGTGTTTAAGAAAATTATGGTCGAATTCCGGACTATAATCCGTAGCATCCATAAAAAGCTCATATTCCGCATTGGTAACCACTCCCGGCATTATATGATATTCATCCATCTCATTTGTGTGGGAATGTATGACTTCAAGATAACCTTTATCATTCACCGTAGTAAGATCATGATTATTTGCAGCATCCATATCCGGATAACACTGTCCTTCTCTCCAAATATGCCGGGTTTTAAAATGGTATTTACCCGCGGGGATAAATAAAAGATAATGACTTAAAAGGCTGTCCAGGGAAGGAGAATAGGAATACGATAGAGGTTCCTTTAGTGAGTGTTCCTGTATATGCCTGTCTTCAAAGATTCCGGGAATCTCTTTTATATTTTCGACCTGCTGCATTGCCAGGATATTATGAAAATAATGGATGGCTGAATCGGTTTGAAGGAGACAGGAGAAATCGTTTAACCTGAGATGGACATAAAAATTACTATATTGAGATTCCGGATATATTTCAGCACCGTTCCAGAGATCATAAAAGTATCTGCCTTCGGAAGTATCGATTTCTATTTGAAAATTGGATATCTCATTATCTGTGATGTTTACAATATTCCAGATCTTGAATCCATTTGCATTCCATGAAGAAGCCAGAACCCTGCGGTCATTAACAGGAATAAAAGGTCTCCAGTCAGGGGTGAGATAAACATTACCGAATCGGTCCCATATATTGTTCATTTTTCTCAGGATCTGACGATCTCCTGCATGCCAGTGATTCATGGTTCCGAATATGTTTTCCCATACCATTATTCCCTGTCCGTTTATCCATGCATGGCTAAGTTCTCTTTTGCGATCCTGCTTCATCCGTTTTATAAAATACTGTTTATGCCAGGGCATTATCCATTTTATATGCGAAATGTCCGAATAATGAAAGGGGTGGATTTCCTGCCCCCAGGAACCATTAACAGCATTCATTCCCATAAGGTCTTTGAATTCTGGAAATATTTCCGTTACCAGTGCAATCTTATTATCTGTTTTCTCGACCTCCTCCCTAATGAACTTTTTATGGGAAAATACTGAAATACCTCCGACAGATGAATTCCAGGTATCAAGAAAGATCCCATCGGCATTGCAGTAATTAATTATTTTTGCCAGCTCTCTGGCATCACTGTTCTCGGGTCTTCGGGTATCCAGGTCCCAGGGATTATAAGTAATAAAGACCTTTACATTATTTTTGTGAAATTCAGTTACTATTTTTTTTAAACTTTCAAGACCATCAGGAAGATCGTACAGGAAGTCAAACTGGTTTCTTTGATCTATGCCTATATTTGGATAACTGTGCCAGAATATCACTGAATTGAGTCCACCGAATTCTTCTTCCATCTTATCACAATAATATTGAATCCGAAAGCGGTTTTCTCTGAAGTCCCAGATATCATTATCCCAGAGAAAAGCAAATCCCATCACGTAATTGTCATTCATCCATAAAAGTTCGTCTTCTACCTGAAAACTCGGATAATTATTTGCCGCCTGAAAGTGTTCTTCAATCTTTTCTTTCAATCTTAACCTTGAAGAGGAGAATTCTATTTCAGGAGTGATGTTTTCGATTGTTATCGGATATTCCCCCTTGATTTCAGGAGTTTCGAAAAGCACTACCGGGGTAATGGAGAAACTATCTGTATTGAATTCAGGAATTACCGAGTTCAGGCTGAAAAATTGTAGATCATCTGATGGGAAAAACGTTAAACTGTCATGATTATCTATTTTTTCCCTGATTATATAACTCCGCTCCTGTGATTTCGTTTTTAGTTCATACTTAATTTTGATTTTAATCCTGGTTTCCGGTGATTTTATTTCGCCATATAGATTTAATTGCTCACCGGGTTTCAGTTTTAAATCATACCCTATTTTATCAAAATGGATCTTCCCGGGTTCAACTGAGGAGATGTGGCCACAAATGGAAGGTTCTTCAACAGACATTTTATTATGAACAATATCTCTGTATTCCTGGAGATTCTTAAACCAGGATTCCCAGTCTTTATCAGGTTGCGAGATAAAGGAAGCATTCATAATCAAGGAATCTGAAAACGACCAGTAAAGTTTATGACCTGAAAAGCCCACAGTCCACTGTGAGAAAGGAAACCGGATCATTTCTTTTTCGCGGTTTCCACATCCAGCCATCAGGTACAACAAAAGAATAGAAAGAAATATCAATCTGTTCATATGCGGATTGCTTTTTGAGTGCATCAAAAGCAAATGTTAAATTAAGAATTTCATATTTAATATATATAAGATTCCGGCTTAAAGGTTTATTTTTTTTCTTTAATTAGATGGAATTTAAATTGGAGTAGAGTTCTGAATAAGGGATTAAGGGATTAAGGGATTAAGGGATTACGCTCACCGCTCTTCGGTCCCTGAGCGGCGGTTGCTGAGCGTAGCCGAAGTAAGTCGAAGGGCCGCTCACCGTTTAACCAACACCATACACTCCAAAAACAAAGTCACTGCCATGTTCCTCAATGAATCTGTCTTCGAGGTTGAATAATTCTTCGAGGATTTTCATTGTTTTTTGGTCATTATTCAGGAAGTTGTGTGCTATGTCTTTTAATACCGGCATTAAAATATCACCTCCGATAGTTTTTTCTTCAAGCGGTTTAAATTTTTTGTGAATTTCGGGAAGGATTTTATCAGACTCCACTGCTTCGGATGGATCGGTTATCAGCATTCTCATATACCCGGGTCCGGAAATTTGTTTTTTCGTAATATTTGTGGCCAGTCTTTTTCTGTATTTCTTTGGAATAGAGTTTTTTAAAATATGATTTGATGCCCGGATCTGTTCTTTCCTGAATTGTAGTCTTGCTGGTCCTGTATATTCATTGATAATCAGAATACCTTCCGGTGCCAGCGATTTTTTTATTTTTTCGAGTAAAACAGGTATATTCCTGAAATGATGAAGAGATGAATTGAAAAGGATAATATTGTAACTTTTATCCCGGAGGTTGATACGATTTATATCTTCCACCCTGAATACCATTTTATGATTAAGCCCCTTCTCCCTGGCAAAATCTGCAGCTTTGTTGAGCATTGGAGCAGATAGATCAAGGCATTCAACTTTGTCCAGACAGTCGAAAGAGGCGAAGATCATTTCATGGCTGGAAATCCCGCTGCCTGCTGACAACATCTTCAGTTGTTTCTTGTCTTTCAAATATTCATTGTAAATGTAGTATTCATATGAGAGCTCTGGATTGCCTGATATCAATTTGTTCCAGCGCTTTTTCACCTGTGGAATTATCCAGTAATTCGAAGCCTGTATTTCAGAAGGAGTGAAGGTAGAAATGGTTCGAGCCCGTGACGAAATATTTAATTTTGAAAGGATGAATCTGAATCCTCTTTGATATAATTTTGAATAACTTTCAATAAAATCATCTGAAGTGATGTAGCGCATGGGATTGCTTTTTATTTATTTCCAAGCATTCTGTCTTCTATGATCTCTGCCATTTCCTCCGGATCCTTCTTTAAAATCAGGTAAGAATGATTGGAATTTTTTCCGTCAACCCATTTTGAATCCCCTTCTGCATTTACAACACATTTGCCATTCTTCTCCAGTTCCCAGTATTTTCCAATGCCTCCCTCTACAGCAAATAGTATTGCTGTTTGATCATAAGAAGAATTATCGAGGATTTTACCCTTGTAATATTCCTTCATCCAGGGGGCATTTGCGCTAAAATGTTTAAATCCCATATAAAGGGGAGTATTTTTTTCCAGATCATTAAAAACAGCCCCGGTTTTTATTTGAACCCCGAGTTCGAAACCGGAAAAAATAACTGGCACTTTCAGATTTTCAAGCACATATCTGGTTACTCCCGGCATTCCTCCGTCAAAATTCCATTCATCCTCGCCCGATGGGAATTTGCCTCCCATGATTACAAAGCGTTTTACCTTTTTATGCACCAGATCATAACCCTTAAGGTCAGAATGCTGATCTTTCTGAGATTTAAGAAGTTCCTCAATGTTCTTTAGAGGTCCGACCGTCACAATTGTCACACTTTTATCTTCCTGTTGGGATAATATTTCCCGATATAGATCGGTAGTAATCCTGACGTCGGTGTGTTTTAATCTATAGGGGAAATTGTTTGCAATACTTTCGTTATAATTCCATTCCCGGTAATCCACGTTTTTGGACCGGATGGCAAGTGGAATTTCGGGATGTTTATAGTACCGGTTTACCGCATCGATAGCCGGAATAGCATATTTTTCGGTGGACCAGCACATTACTGCCAGGAGTTTACATGCCCCGGAATCAATGTAATTATGCAGCATGACAAGTGCCCCAAGATCATCGGCATCTCCACCAAAATCTGTATCAAATATGATTTTCTCCTGTGAAAAACAAGTTACTGAAATTGCAGCTAACAGGAGAAATGGTAGAAAATGTGAAACTATTTTTTTCAATAATTGCATTATTATTAACTTTTAATTGAATATCAGGCATGTTCTGAAAGATCTTTCAGAGCGTCCGGCTGGTCAATGTGAACATTTCTGCCGTTGATGTGGGCAATTCCGTCTTTCTCAAATTCTTTTAAGACCCTGATAGCACTGTCTTTCGACATGGATGTCATGTCGGCAAGATCCTGCCTGCTCAGAGGAATTTCGAAATCGGTTGATTTATATACCTCCTGGGAAAGCATTAATAAAGCATCTGCCATACGCCCATGCATCTGTTTTTGGGTTAAACTGATCATCTTTTCGAAACAAAAGATGGTTTTATAATTAAGGTATTTCATAAATTCCTGTGAAAAGGTGGAATTCATAGCCATCACCTTCTTGAAATTTTCAATATTAATAAAACATACCATGGTATCCTGTAATGCTGTAATGGTATAGTGGTTGCGGTTGTCGGTATACAGGCCGGGCCCTCCAAGCAGGGTATGGGGACCTGCGAAATTTAACAATAAATTGCGGCCGGAATATCCTTCGATATATATTTTGGCAAACCCCCTGACAATATTTGTAATATGAGTTAGCAATGTACCTTGCTTTACTATATTCTCTCCGGCTTTGAAATGAACTTCATATCTCTCCTCATTTAAAATCGTTGTTTCATCCTCATTCAATAATTGAAACAATTCTGATTTTTGATTACAGATTGTACAATCAACACACAACTTTGATCTTTGCAATAAAGTCATATTCTCTTAATTTTTACCCAAATATATTTCTTAATTTGATATTTTCCGTTATAAGTGAAGATAAAGTGCATTATTTAAAACGATTTTAATCGATTTATAATACGCAGAAACTCTTTATTTTCTTAACTAAATATCTTTCAGCAATTTGCATTTTTATGGTTCTATCCCTTTATTTTTGTAATACATTAATTTCTGAATCCCAGATATGGAAAGGAATTGATATTTTGGTATTGAAATTTTAATAATTGACGAGAATGAAAGAACAAAAAAGAAAAAGTTTAATGAGGAACACAGGATTGTTTGCACTGGCCTCAATGGTATTCACATTATTATTATTTTCCTGTGAAAATTATCAATACGAGATTCCCCAGGTCGATCCGAATGAGGATGTGAGTTTTCAGGAGGATATTCTGAAAATTTTTAATAATAAAAACTGTGCTGCATGTCATCCTTCCGTATCGCCTCCTGATCTTACACCGGAGAATGCATATGAAGCTTTAATGGATGGTTATGTAAATACCGAAAACCCTGAAGAAAGTGGAATCTACACTAAATTTGAAGGTGGACATGGCGGAATTGAAAATATGAATAGCGAAGAAGCACAGTTGATCTTGAACTGGATTAAACAGGGAGCAGATAATAACTAAAAATTACTTATTATTAAACTACACAAATATGAAGAATATAGTTGCGCTTTTACTCGGAATATTAATAATTTTTCCTGTCTTTTCCCAGGAAGAAGAGGAGGACAACAGACCTGTAAGACCTCCTTTTGAAACTTCTATCTTAATCGATAATCATACTGTGGTATCTCCCTGGAAAAACACCTGGGAATTTCAGATATATCATAGGTTTGGAGATGTAACCAATGGGATTTCTGATATTTTCGGTATTTATGCCCCTTCAAATATACGTCTTGGATTGAATTATGGTTTAACCGACAGGATAATGATAGGTGGAGGGACTACCAAGGATTATAAGTTACAGGATCTGCAATGGAAGTATGCTATTTTGCAACAAACCCGCTCGGGAAGTATGCCGATATCTTTGAGTTATTATGGTAATATGGTGATCGATGCACGTGAGGAAGGGAGTTTCGGACCGGAAGATCAGTTTAAAGAGATCCATCGTTTGTCTTATTTTACCCAGTTTATTGTATCGCATAAATTCAATTTTAAATATTCTATACAAGTAGCGCCCAGTTTTATTTATTATAATTCCGTTCAGGAAGGATATAAAAATGCGAATTTTGGGATACACGCCGCCGGTCGTGCCAAATTGTTCGGAAGCACAGCTATTATTGCAGAATATGATCAACTGTTGAATAAGCAGGAAAACGAAGAATTTAATCCCAATCCTAATCTTGCCCTTGGAGTAGAAATTGGAACTGCAACTCACGCCTTCCATATTTTTGTTTCAAATTATAAGCAGATAGTTAATCAGAGGAACTTATTATATAATACAAATGACTTTAGCAAAGGAGAATTTCTCCTGGGATTCAATATAACGGTCAGGTTCTGATCTGCATTTAATCTTGATAAAGCTATATTACTAATATGCGTATAATGATAAAGAAGAATCGCAAAAACTCTATAGTTCCGCTATTTTTGGTTGCAGGGTTTTTCATCCTTCTGATTGGAACTGCTATCGCTGATCCCCAGCAGGATGAAGAAGATACGGTAATAGAAAAAGGCATGGATAACAATATTTTTGCCGAAGAAAATGAGAATTGTTTTGAATGTCATGCTGAAAAGTATTTTTTAATTAAAGATACTTTATTCGGGGAAGAAAGGATCCTGGAGATGTGTGATAATAATCGCATTATAAGAGATGAATTTTATCACTCGGTACATTGGAGCTTTTCCTGTATGGATTGTCATTCAGAAGAGTATAATGAATACCCGCATCCTTTCTCTGTTCGGTTTGAAGATTACTGGGCCTGTATCGATTGTCACGGATATGATGAGAATTTCGCACAGTTTAATTTTGAAGAGATTGACGCAGAACACATGAAATCTGTTCATTATACCGCAACCGACGGAGAATTTTCCTGCTGGAAATGCCATGATCCTCATACATATAAATTATTGTCCAGAAGTACAGAAAACATTAGTACCGTAATTGTAGAAAGTAACAATATGTGTCTTGAATGTCATGCCAATGAAGAAATGTTTGCTCTGCTTTCGGATAAGGAACTGGGGAATGTAGTTCCGCAACATGCCTGGCTCCCCAATCAGAGTCTGCATTTTAAGGCTGTACGATGCATAGAATGCCATGCAGAAGTAAATGACAGTATACTTGTGGCACACAACATACTGCCTGCTGATAGCGCAGTCAGAAATTGTGTGGAATGTCACTCTTCCAATTCTCTTTTGATGGGGACACTTTATAAATACAGGGCACAGGAAACCAGGGAAGAACAGGGTTTTATCAATGGAGTTATTATTAGTAATGATGCCTATGTTATCGGAGCCAACAGGAGCAGATTTCTGAATATTGCCAGCCTTGTAATTTTCGGACTGGCGCTTGCTGCTATTGCCGTTCATACCCTGTTGAGAATAGTAATAAAGAAAAAACATTAGATGATGGCAGAAAAAATATATTTTTATCCGGCCTGGATTCGCGTATGGCATCTGGTTAATGCTATTCTGATAATTCTTTTGATCATTTCAGGAATCAGCATGCAGTATTCGGATGTAGATTCTCCATTCATGGATTTTAACCTTGCTGTATCCATGCATAATACAAGTGGTATTTTCCTTACTGTCTCTTATTTTGTTTTTGTTATTGGTAATATTGTAAGCAAAAACGGAAAATATTATCAACTGAAATTTAAAGGATTGGGAGAACGATTATGGAAGCAGTCCAGGTATTATGCCTTCGGCTATTTTAAAGGAGAAGAATCCCCTTTTCCTGTAAATAGAAACAGGAAGTTTAATCCCCTGCAAAAGGTGGCTTATGTTTTTACAATGTATTTGGCATTACCTTTGCTGTTTATAACCGGGTGGGCTTTATTGTTCCCCGAGTTCATTCTAAAAGAAGTCTTTAAGGTTTCAGGAATTTTCCTTACAGCTCAATTACATATTGTGATGGGATTCCTGGTATCTTTATTTTTAATAATTCACATCTATGTCAGTACAATGGGTAAATCCCCGGTGAGTAATTTTAAAAGTATAGCTACAGGCTGGCAGGAAGTGCATTAAAATATTTTATTAACACTTAAACTCCGATAAAATGAAAAAAAGTTTAGTTTTAAGCGCTGCAGTTTTATTTGTAACTGCATTTACTATGATGTCATTTAAAGTGGCACAGGAACAACCCAAACCGTGGCCGGTACCCGATGAATATAAGAATATGGAAAATCCGGTTGAGGCAGATGCTGAATCATTGCAGATCGGTAAAATGCTTTATAATAAGCATTGTGCTTCATGTCACGGAAAGAAAGGAGAGGGAGATGGCCCTAAAGCCAGAATGTTAGATACCTTTTCGGGTGATTTTACCGGTGAATACTATCAAAATCAAACCGATGGTGAACATTTTTATAAAACCAAAGTAGGAAGAGATGAAATGCCGGGATACGATAAAAAACTCACTGATGAGGATATCTGGCACATCGTTAATTACATGAGAACTTTCGATGATTAATCTTTAATCCTCCTTCGCGTTCGCTTCGGCGGGACGAGAAGTTTGGTTGAATTGGCTACGCCGAGCTCGTAAACTCGGTTCCTCGGAGTTCTACTCCGAAAACAAGGGTTCAGGATTCTACCCTGAGGTTTAATACCATTTATTATTATTAAGAAATTAAACCCGCAATTTCATTTTTGAATTGCGGTTTTTTTTTCTATCATCTGTGCATTTTGCAGGCAAATCAATAAGTAGATTATATGAATCCTTTATGCCTTTAGCAGGAAAAATTTGCAACATATCTGGACTGCGAATAAATTATTTTATCCTATCTCAAATTATTGCGTTGACTCTATCACTTTTTCATATTTTATTTTTTTACTAAAAAGCTTGAATAATTCTGTGAATATTGTAAATTTATCCATGCTACCTCTAAAACTACGGGATGGTCAGAATATTAATCATCGATGATGACAGTTATATCTGTAATCTGCTTGAAAATTTTTTTAGCAATAAAGGATATTTTGTTGATACAGCGATGTCTGCACAGTCTGCAGAGAGAAAATTCAATTATCTTTTTTATGATATTATTTTTTGTGATAACCGTTTACCCGATGGGAATGGATTACAGTTATTAAAAAAAATCAAAGCTTTACATCCTGAAACCTATGTAATCATAATAAGTGCTTATGCTGATATCCGTTCTGTTGTGCAGTTAATGAAAGCCGGAGCCTTCGATTACGCTGCCAAGCCTCTTCATACTGACGAATTACTTGAGTTAACTCAACGCATTATTCAGCAAAAGAAAAGTACCAGCGTTTCTACCCCCTTTAAAGAAAAATTTATCATCGGAGAAAGTGAAGAAATGAATAAGATCATGAAGCTTACAGATCTTATAGCTCCTACCGATGTTTCAGTTTTAATTGAAGGAGAGACAGGTTCCGGTAAAGAATATGTAGCAAGATCCATACATCTAAAAAGTCAAAGAAAAAATATGCCCTTCATTGCTGTTGATTGCGGGGCAATTCCTAAAGACCTGGCAAATAGCGAGTTGTTTGGTCATATAAAAGGCTCTTTTACAGGAGCAATAAACAATAAAATTGGGGTATTTGAACAGGCAAAAGGCGGGACCATATTTTTGGACGAGATCGGTAATCTGAATTATGATGTTCAGATCAAATTACTGAGGGCAATTCAGGAAAGAGTGATAACCAGGGTGGGAGGAGAGCAAAATATTAAAATTGATGTAAGGATTATTACAGCAACCAATGAGAGCCTTGAGAAATACATCCGAAAGCGGAGGTTCAGGGAGGATTTATACCATAGAATAAATGAATTTAAAATCCAGATTCCCCCTTTAAGGGAGAGGAAAGAGGATATTCTGATTTATGCCAATCATTTTATGCATTCTGCCAATAAGGATCTGAAAAGAAATGTGAAACAATTCGATATCGATGTGGTGAAAGTGCTTCAGTTGTATCCCTGGCAGGGAAATTTAAGAGAACTGAGAAATGCAATAAAAAGAGCGGTATTGCTTGCTTCCGGAGATACGATCACTATCGATTGTTTCCCTGATGAGATTATAAATTATCAGGTTTTGAATAAGAAAGAAAATATTGACATAGACCAATCTGAAAAAACTGAACAAGCCACAGATCTAAAAGATGCTGCTAACAGGTTTGAAAAAGAGATCATCATAAAGGTATTGCGAGAGGTTAATTATAATAAATCAAAAGCTGCGAAAATTCTTAATATTGATCGCAAAACTCTCTATAATAAAATGAAGGTTTTGGAAATTGATTATAAATAATGGATTTATTCCGAGTTGATAGCCAGAATCAGTAACTTGTTGATCTTAATTGTGAATAATTCTCCACAAACAATTGTGAATATTTCTTCTCAGTATGGAATGATAGAACCGGATTGTCTTCCTTAAATCTCAGGTTTTACAATTTATATTATTTTAAAATTCTAAAAAACAGTTCATTATATTTAATTGTCCCATCTATTATAATTTGTGGCATACTTTTATTTAATGCTTATTCAAGGGGATAATTAAATTAAAATGTTATGGGACTACAGGAAGAGAATTTCTTTGCCGGGGAACAACCCCAATTAAGGGTTAATGTAAATATAGGTATTAAATCGGCACACCGGAAGAGTGTTGTAAATGTATTGTCCACCTTATTGGCCAGCACACAGATATTGTCTATCAAGACTTTTAGTTTTCACTGGAATATGAGGGGTGAATTAACGGGCTATTTGCGGTCTGTTACAAAGGGGCAGTATGACGAACTGGTTTTTGCCATGAACAGCATGGCAGAACGTATTCGTACATTGGGGTATAACGTGCCCGATACCTATGAACATGTTATGAGACTATCTGAAGTGGACGGAGATAGCTATAACCAGGTTGCAATGCTCAGTGAGCTGGTCAATGACAATGAAAAACTCGCAAAATATATCAGGGAACAAAAAGAAATTGTTAAAAATGCTGAAGACCATGTCAGTCTCGATCTTCTGATGAAACGTCTTGAAGCTCACGAAAAATATGCCTGGGTTTTTAGAAATATTCTTGAACGTTAGCATGTAAAAATGATAGGCGGTAAAAGACTTGCTGTCATGATAGAAGAAGCAGACGAAACATACAAGTAGTCCACATTTCCTGCAGAATTTCGAGAACTCAAAAAAACTACCAAATATTGATTAAGTGTAAGCTTTCAATATTGTGGAATTATTTTCTCTTTCTGTAGAATGTCGGTTCTTATATTCTACTCAGTGAAGAAACGGTTCTTTATTATAAATTTATTTAAATACCTCATAATGAGCGGTTAATAAATTGAAAACATATTTTGGCAAGGTTTTTTATCTTAAGCAGAAGAAATGACTCAAAATAGTAAAAATAGTACCGGGAGTATTATATTTCTCTTGAATACATGAATCAAATAGTAAGTCATGAAAATTTTCAGAAAAAAATACAGTGTATGTCTTGTGCTTATAGTTTTTGTTATGAGCATTCTTTCAGGATGTGGTGCATCCAGAACCATGAAGGGAGGAGCTATCGGATCTGGCGTTGGAGGAGCCGTTGGTGGTGTCATAGGCAGCCAGAGCGATAATACGGCAAAAGGCGCAATTCTTGGAGCCATGATCGGAGGTGCTGCAGGAGCGCTGATTGGCAATTATATGGATAAACAGGCTGAGGAGCTAAGTGAAGAGCTTAAAAACGCAGAAGTGGAACGAATAGGTGAAGGGATAAAAATCACCTTTGATTCCGGGATCCTTTTCGATTTTGACTCCGATAATCTCAGATCTGCTTCCAGGGAAAATTTACGGGAACTTGCCGGTACCTTGAATGAGTATGAGGATACAAATATCCTGATTGAAGGACATACAGATAGTATTGGAGATGAGGCTTATAATATGGATTTATCTGAAGACCGCGCACAATCTGTGTCTGATTACCTTGAAGATCTTGGAATAAAAGGAAAGAGATTGATCACCAACGGATACGGAGAGTCACAACCGGTTGCTGATAATGACACTGAAGAAGGAAGACAAAAAAACCGTCGTGTGGAAGTTGCCATTTATGCCAATGAAGACTTAAAAGAAGCTGCAAAGGAAGGAAGACTATAGAAAAATGCTTTATAAGCTTAAAATTTTAAAAACCATGAAAAAAAGCAGAATAAGACAATTAATATTTGCTGCATCTTTTATCCTAGGTGCTTGTTTTTTAATTCCTCATAGCCATGCACAGAGAAATTTCGGGATAAAAGGAGGACTGAACCTTGCTGCAATGACTATTGAAGAAGCAGATGACAGTAATATTATACCCGGTTTTCATGCGGGGTTCTTTGGTGAATTTATTCTTACTGATAAATTCTCTTTACAACCGGAGGTTCTTTTTAGCACAAAAGGGGTAAAAGCAACTTATGATTCAGACTTTTTTAATTTTGATATTGCTGATGGTGAAACTACACTTAATATTAGCTATATAGATATTCCTGTATACTTAAAATTTAATCTTGCAGAGGATTTTAATTTTCATTTAGGACCATACCTGGGTATTCTCATGAATGCAAAGTATGAATCTGAGAATGAGATCCTGGATTTCATTAATATCAATGATGCAGATGATATTGACAGAGATCAGTTCAATAATCTTGATTATGGAATAAGCGGGGGACTGGGTTTTGAACTTGAGCCATTCATTTTCGGTTTTAATTATAACCTTGGTCTTCGTTCTGTTGCCATTGAAGATGAAGCCATGAGAAGCTTAATGGAAGATGCAAAAAACAATGTTATACAAATCTACTTTGGATTATCATTTTAATCCTTCTTCGCGTTCGCTTCGGCGGATGAGAATTTTGGTTGAATTGGCTTAGCCGAGCTCGTAAACTCAGTTCCTCGGAGTTCTTCTCCGAAAACAAGGGTTCAGGGTTCTACCATGAGGTTCAATACTATTTATTATATTTTAATTACTTAAAAATTATTGATATGTTACGCTGGATTATTACTTTTCTTATTATTGCACTTATTGCTGCGTTATTTGGTTTCGGTAATATTGCTGCCGGTGCAGCTTCAATTGCAAGAATATTATTTTATATTTTTTTGGTTTTCTTTGTTATTAGTTTAATAGCAGGTGCAGTCAGAGGTTTTAAATGACATGAAAACCAGGTTTTCTATCAAAAATAAGCTGCATCTCTTCTTCGATGTGGCTTTATGCTTTTTCTTGTAATATATTTAAATAAAATTAAATCCTTTTTTTATAGAGAAGGAATTTCATCAAATTTATTAAATCTTTATATGATTACATTGGCTAAATTAGTGTTGGTTAAATAATAATTTCTGAATCTATAGATGAGATCACAAAGCACATTATTAAGGATTACACTCTTTTTACTGCTTACCATTTTATTTATATATGGTATCATAGTGGCAAGAAATTTTCTCTATCCAGTTGCTTTTGGTGCTTTATTCTGTTATTTGCTTTATCCCCTGGTGAATTTTCTTGAAAAAAACAACATTCCTCGAATTCTTGCTATTCTTATTGGTATTTTGTTGGCCCTGGCTGTAATCGGTGGTATATTTCTCTTATTCTACCAGCAACTATCCAATATGTTTGAGGATATAGAATCACTCAAACAATCAGCGAATGAAAACATTGAATCTCTGCAAACCAATCTTGAAAATTTCCTGGGGTTGGAGGATGACAGGGTTGAACAATTTCTAAAAAATGAGGTCAATCAAATTTTCCGTAATGCAAATATAAACCGGATATTTTCGGCTACCACCGGTACTATAGCCAGGATCCTTATCTTACCCGTATATGTGTTTTTATTTCTTTTTTACAGGACAAAATTTGCCTATTTCATACTTAAAATGGTAAAAAAAGAAAACAAAAAAATTACCATTAATATTTTACGTGACATTTCAACTGTTGCGGCCCGTTATATGGGCGGGGTTTTCATTGTTGTACTTATCCTATGTGTAATTAATTCATCAGGATTATTAATCATCGGTGTAGAATACGCAATTTTACTTGGAATAGTTTCTGCCTTCTTTAATTTTATTCCATATTTTGGCACTCTAATGGGTGGTTCAATTCCGTTTTTATTCGTTCTTCTCACCACAGACAACCCTTTATATTTCGGTATAAGAGTTGCAATTTTATTTATAATCGTTCAGTTCACGGAAAATAATATTTTGACACCCAATATTGTAGGAGGAAACGTGAAGATCAATCCCTTTTTTATTATAGTCGGACTTGTTGCGGGGGCCATGATCTGGGGAATTCCAGGAATGTTGCTTATCGTTCCTTTTTTGGCTATTGCAAGGATCATCTTCATTAATATAGAGAGTTTGAAACCCTATGCTTTTCTATTGGGACCAAGGGGCACTCAGAAACATTCCTTGAAGATAAAGGGAATAGGTATTATATTTAATAGGCTGAAAAATAAGATTAGGGATTAAACAGTTGCTTTCGCTTTGGGGAAATCTGAAGGTGCAATTTCATCAATAATGTACTATTGAAGTAGATTCAAAAAGGAATAATGGGTTAGATAAAAACTATTTCTCTCTCTTTTTGTTAGATATTTAGATACTTATAATTAGATGTTTTAAAAAAATTAAAATTTAATAACAATGGCCAAAAAAACAACAAATGCAATTTTAGGATTTTTATTAGGTGCTGCTGCAGGTACCATAACCGGTATTCTCATCGCCCCTGATAAAGGTTCCAAAACCCGAAAAAAAATCAGAAAACAGGCTCAAAAGACCTCTGAAGAATTGAAAGGAACACTTGATGAAAGAGTGGATGATCTCAGGGGTTATTTCACCGAGTTTGTAGATGATGTTAAGGGACGTTTTAGTGATCTGGAGAAAGAAGTGAAAGAAAAAGCAAAAGAAACAACCAAAAAAGCAACTGAAGCTGCTGAAAAAGCAACTAAAACAGCCGAAAAAGCAACCAAATCCAAGTAATATAACTTATGAAAAACCGATCATTAGTCGAGAATATATCTGAACTAAATGATGTAATTAAGAGTTATATCGAAGCAAGATTAGATGTCTGGAAAATCATCTTTCTTCAGAAAGTTACAAGATTGGGAACCTATTTGCTGTCAACTATTATAATTGCAATAATTATATTAATAGTTTCAGTTTTCCTTACCCTGGCATTTACCCAATGGTATAGTAATTCATATGGATTCCTTTCTGAAGCTTATTTGATTGTAGCGGGATTTTACATATTGGTTGGTGCCCTTGTATTCTTTTTAAGGAAGAGTTTGTTTTCAAATATGATAGTCAGAAATATTGCTTCAATTATTTTTTCAGATGAAGACAAAGAAAACAATGAATAATTATGAGTAAAGCTGTTAAAATACGCAACGTTAAGATCAAAACTGTGGATGATCTGAGACATGCCAAAGAAATATTCAGGTATGAAGCCAGAGTTAATGAACAGACTTTACTTTCAGGGTTTAAACATTTCGGTGATCTGATCAGGATTTCTGCACGCAGTTCAATGCAATATTATGGGCGAAAATTAATGTACCACGCCTTGATAAGACTGCTGAGGTCCCGTAAATAGTTATTCATCCAATAGTTTAATATTGATGGTGACTTGTCCGGTTTAGGTTTATTTCTGATAAAATCAGGATAAATGTTATGAACAGGTTGACCATCATTTTTTTATTCTATTTCCTTTAAACTGACTTGATTTTTACTGTTAATCAGATCAATTCGTGCAATTGAATTTTTATCGCTATATCTATCTGACCTTCATGAAATTTTAGGACGAAAAATGGTTAAATCGAGACAAAAAGACCTGAAAGAGGCTTTAACCAGGCCAAAAGCTATTCATGAGATACTTGAAGAGCAAATAGCCATCGCCCTTCATGAACACCGTCGTGCCAATATTGATCTGTTTCTTTCAGGTATATCTGCAGGTCTGGAGATCGGATTCAGTGTATTTCTCATGGGGGTAATGTATACCCTTTTTTTATAGGTGAAATATCAGAATCTGCTTTGAAATTGCTTATGGCAGTTTCTTATTCCCTGGGTTTTATTTTTGTAGTGATAGGCCGTTCAGAGTTGTTTACAGAACATACTACCCTTGCAGTTTTGCCAGTGCTTAACCGTTCAGCTTCTGTTCATAATAAACCAACCATAAAGGAAAAAAACTAGAAGCTCTGTGGATTTTATCACACCAGTTGTAAATACCAGCGTGATGAATTAATTCTACACTTTTTGACTTATTTCCACAATATCCAGTTCTACCTTGTTTTTTTTAAACATGTTAATAAACATCTAAAATCTAGATTATCAGGTATATATCTTTAATTGTAGTTTTGTCAATACATTATTTCTCAAAGCTGTTTGATTTTTGTTTCCCTTTCCTCGAAAAAGCTTCACAATAAAGCAATAAAGTTTTCGATGAAAAAATACATAACAGAATTTGGGGAAATATTCATATTTGCAGGAAACGTCTTGAAACAGGTTTTCAGGCCTCCCTTTGAGCATTCTGAACTAATCAAACAGTCCTACAATATCGGTTATAAAACTCTTCCGCTTATTGTAATTACAGGATTTATCCTTGGTCTGGTTTTAACCCTGCAATCAAGGCCAATTCTTGTCGATTTCGGTGCTGAATCTTTACTCCCCGGACTTGTGTCGGTTTCTATTATCAGGGAAATAGGTCCGATTATCACTGCCCTTATTTGTGCCGGGAAAATGGCATCAGGAATAGGCGCAGAATTAGGATCAATGCGAGTTACCGAACAGATAGATGCTATGGAGGTTACCGGGATCGATCCACTAAATTACCTTGTGGTTACCCGGGTTCTGGCAACTACTATAGCCGTACCGATCCTGGTATTCTTTGCTGATCTTGTTTCCCTTGTAGGATCATATATGGCAATACAGATGCATGGGCAACTTAGTCTGACACTTTTTTTTAACCAGGCCTTTGCCTCATTATCATTTGCAGACCTCATGCCGGCAACCATTAAGACTGTCTTTTTTGGATTTTTCATTGGTCTTATCGGAAGCTATGAAGGCTATTATTGTGAAAGAGGTACGGAATCGGTAGGACTTGCAGCAAATGCCGCTGTTGTTAAAGCTTCCATCACCATTTTTATTATTAATCTGCTTGCGGTACAGTTAACCGATCTTTTTTCTAATATTTAATTGAGATGAAGAAGATTATTGATATAAAGAATTTAAATAAATCCTTTGGAAACCTTAAAGTACTCGAAGATATCGACATGTCACTTTATGAAAGCGAAAACCTGGTTATTCTCGGAAAATCCGGTTCTGGTAAATCGGTACTAATAAAGTGCATTGTCAGACTAATAGATCCTGATTCGGGTGAGATAAATATTCTGGGAGAAGATATGATGGATGACGATAAGGATAAAATTAATGCAATCAGGAGAAGTGTAGGCTTTCTGTTTCAGGGTGGTGCGATCTATGATTCTATGAGTGTTCGTGAAAATCTTGAATTCCCGGTTACAAGAACGAAGAATAAAATGGAGAAACATGAAGTCAGTGAACTCGTGCATGAGGCGCTTGAAAATGTCGGACTCGAAGATGCCATAGACAAACATCCTTCTGAATTATCAGGAGGTATGAGAAAACGGCTGGGACTGGCCAGAACTTTGATTCTGAAACCGAAGATCATTTTATATGATGAACCAACTACCGGACTTGATCCGGTTACTTCACAAGAGATTAGTGAACTGATACTGGACATCCAGGATAAGTACGAAACTTCATCTATTATTATCACGCATGATATGAAATGCGCAAAAATGACTGCCAACAGGATAAAAATGCTGAAAGATGCAAAGTTTTATGCCGAAGGAAAGTACGATGAACTGGAAAAAAGCGATGATGAAGAAATAAATTCATATTTCAAATAAATAGAACCATGAAAATAAGTAAAATTAATACATTCAAGCTTGGACTATATATCGTTGCCGGTCTTATTATCTTTTTCCTGGGTATTTATTATCTCGGAAAACAACAAAACCTTTTCCGGTCAACAATAACGGTTATGACAGAGTTCAAAAATGTGAAAGGTATTCAGGTAGGCAACAGTATAAGGTTTTTAGGTATTAATGTCGGTTCTGTATCCGATATTTCTATTTCAAATGATACTGTGGTAATCGTGAAAATGGAACTTGACAGAAAACTCAGTCAGTATATAAGAGAAGATTCCAAAGTGGAGATAAAAAATGAAGGGGTAATGGGTACAAAAATCATTAATATTCAGCCCGGATCATCGCAGGCATTACCAATTGAGGAAAATGCTGTTCTTCCCTCAGCAAGCTCTTTAACCATTGAAGAGATATTCGGGTCCCTGGAAGGAACTGTTCATTATTCTACAGAAGCAGCCAAAAACCTCATGGATGTGACAGAGAAAATAAAGAGCGGTGAAGGTGATCTGGGGAAATTAATTAACGATAATACCTTAAAAGTATCTTTTGATTCATTGAGTAAAAACCTTATGTATATCACCCAGGATGCCAGGGAAATTGTGAAAAAGGCAAATAAGGGTGATAATGATCTGTCCCGGCTGTTAAATAGAGATACAATAACCTCACATTTGAATAGGATCTTAACTGAAGCCGACAGTATAGCCGGTAATCTGAAAACCTCTTCAAAGGAGATTAAAAAGACTACCCAGGAAATAAATCATGGAAATGGATTAATGAATAAAGTACTATATGATAGTGTTTTTGCCGAAGATGTAGATACTTCAGTAGTTAAAATCAAGAATGGAATTGATGATATTATTAAGGTTTCCGATGCTATTGGAGAAAGCTGGATACTGAACATCTTCAAACGGAATAAGGGAAAAAGGAATAATAAAACATCTAAGGAAGATTAATTATTAACATACAAATAAGGCTTATTATGAAACGTGCGATTATTATTTCAATGGTATTTCTGACTTTACAGATCCATTCATTTGCGCAGGCAGATTATAAAACTTCTGTTGGTGCAAGGCTCGCTCCCGCGAGTGGAATAACTCTGAAGCATTTCATAGCGGAGAAAGCCTCTTTGGAGGGGATATTTGCAACACGATGGCGGGCAGGGAAGGGTTTAAGGGTTTAATCGTTTATAGTTTATGGTTTATGGGTGTATAGCTTAAGATCAGAGGTCAAACCGTTTACTATTCACTGTTTACCGTTTACCTTTATCGGGTTTATGGTTCCCGCCTGCCGACGCCCTGGCCTATGCTTCGGCGGGCAGGTATGGTTTAGTCACTCCATGGTCTTCAAATTCTCCACATTATCCCTCCACATCATCCCACCACATTCTCCCACCTCATTATCTTCACCTCATTATCTTTCCCTCATCCTCCCCCCAGCTTCTTAATTGGTCAACCAAAAAGGCCTTCCGCAGAGAGAAGGCCTTTTTTCTTATCTATAATTAAAGAGTGAAAGTGATCTAGTTAAATACTTCAATTGAATTTTGTAATAATGCTAAGGTATAGGCAGGATTATGAACACCCATACTGCCGTCATTTTTTACAAAATAATAATTCAGTAAGGCTCCAGCCCGGTCAGGAGTCAATTCAAGAGGTGCATTTACCAGGCCGCTTCCAGGATCAATATATTCAAGGTCAATGAGAATGGTTTCGAGCTGATTCACCAATGCCATTACATTACTTTGAGCATCTCCAAGGTCAAAGTCTTCAATGTCTGGATGGCAACTTGTACAGCCACTAACAAGATCTTGATCACGTCCATGATACATGTATGTCATATTGAATGTATGTCCACCGGCAAAGGCTCCAAAGGGCTCGGCCATATGACACCCGTTGCAACCGGCGCTGGTATGGAGATGAGATCCATCGCTTTCGTAGGCTTCAGAACCAGCTACCTCATAAGCACCGCTACCCCAGAGCATATTAGCCTGAACACCATAATGGGGACCCCAGCGGTTGGATGTAATGTTCACGGTTTCTGCATCGGATGTAGGCATTGGATTGGGAATTCTTGCCTGGTGACAGTTGATACACTGGTTACCCGATTCAAGATCAACCTCTGTGCCGTTGATCCACATTTGAACAGGATCTGGATTTCTGAGGGCGAAATCGGTAGAATCGAAGTTTTCGTGGATCCTGTGACAGGTACGACAGTTAGCCGGCAATGGGTTAGTCACTTCCGATGAAGTACTTTGTTCGCCGGTTGCCAGAACTTCCAGGTATCCCTGGTGGGTATGACAGGGAGCACAGCTTGTGCCGTTTCTTTCAAATGTAGAACCCATCTGGTGACCTGAGTTACTATGCTGAACCATAGCTGCTAGTACAAGGACTTCATCGTTATGACAATGATTACAGGATTCGTTTGCGTCTTTACCCGGAGGTCCGACAGGACCCTCACAACTGCTGAAGAAGCTAAAAGTGAGGCCGGTAATCATGATGATCAGACTTGCAGTCAGTGTAAATCCTCTTCTTTTCATCTTAGTGTATTTCTTATAAGGTTTAACAGAATATTGATAATATCAAAAATAGACATATAATATGAGAAAATCAATGCTATATTAATAATGTATAGTATCAATATCATGGATATTTTGCCTGAATATATTGTTCAATAGCGGAGGATAAATGGATATATGACGTTTTATCATATATTAGTGCCTCCTGCTGCAGTGATCATATCTGTGGTAAAAACAGGCACCTTTTCCTATAATTTCCTTTTTGATATTGGTTTTATCCTAAAAATCTTTATTTTTGCAATCCCTTTGAAGTAAGAAAAGGACCCGTAGCATAACTGGATAGTGCACCTGACTACGGATCAGGAGGTTGGGGGTTCGAATCCCTCCGGGTTCACAAAAATAAG
>CAZGTU010000014.1:0-66891 GCA_964528675.1 uncultured Bacteroidaceae bacterium | reverse complement strand
ATGCCAATGATGAAATGACCTTTTATACCCGGCATGGTGATTATATTGGAAGAGTTTCCACCTTTGTCGGCATTGCACTGCTCCTTTATACCATAACAGCTTTTCTGAGGAAGAAGGGAATGAAGCGAGTGGTTTAAGTGAGTCACTGCGTTGGTGAGTTAGTGCATTAATAAATCCTGCCGGAAAAGGCTTACACTATGTGAGAATGCTGTTGTAAAGCTCACGGAAAGGGTCATCATGATATGCAATTATCACCGTAAACTTCCCGGGGGGGTCAGATATTTTACTATAAACCATGCCTCGACTTAGTTCGACTTACTTCGACTGTCGCTCAGTAACCGCCGCTCACCAACCTCCGCTCGGCAACCGTTAAAGCTATAAACCTTAAACCTTTAAGCCAATGGAAAGGTAAACAGTCACCAGTAAACGGTAAACGGCCGGGTCTATCTCAATCCCTTAAACCTTAAATCCCCAACCTGGACAAGCCAGAACCAAACAAATTTTTGAAGTTGAAATGTTTTTCATGCCTCTGTAGCGCCTATAAGGATTATCCTACAGAAGGTGCTTCAAAATATTCTGCCAAAAAAACACTTTTCGGAGTAGACTCATTCTTTAAAAGAAAAAGAGCCCGGGAAAATTATATTCAGGCAGGATTTTTGTTAGATTGATATTTTGGCGAATCAAACAAACACCATTTATAAACACAAACCAATGAAACACATAAAAACCATAACAATTATCAGCTCATTTATGCTGATATTTTTGAATTCCTGTGATATAGCTCCATGGGGATGCGTAGTCGGAAATGATCGTATTGCAACAGAAGAGCGAATTATAGGGTCTTTTACCAGTGTCGATTCATATGGAAGTTTTGTGGTAAATGTGGAGGAAGGCACAGATTATTCCTTATCCATTGAAACGGATGAAAATCTCCTGCCATATATCCGCACAAATATTAGAGGTAATACTCTCATTTTAGAAACCAGAAGAGGAAAATGCCTGCGGTCGCGCGAACCGATAATCATCGATGTGGTAACAAAAAATATTGATGAGTTAAAACTCGCCGGTTCAGGAGTAATAAACGCAGATAATTTTTCCGCCCGTGATTTTTCATTGGAATTAACCGGAACAGGCGATATCAATTGCAGGAGAATTGCAGTTGATTACCTTCTTACAAAAATATCGGGCTCCGGCAACATCAATTTATCAGGAACCTCTGAAACCAGTGATTTTACAATCACAGGATCAGGAAAAATCAAAGCTATTGATCTTATTACAGAACGATGTTATGCAGAGATCAGCGGATCGGGGAATGTTTACACATACGTGCTGGATCTTTTGGAAGTAACCATAACAGGAAGCGGTAACCTTTATTATGAGGGAAATCCGGAGGTAAAAAAACGAATAACCGGATCAGGGAATGTTAGAATATATAAGTAACAGTCATTTTGATGCGCATTTCAGTGTCTTTTATCCTGGAAGAAAATTATCCCCGCTGTTGGGAATTGACGCTTATGCAGGAATCGAATATCGTTTCGAAAGCATTCCGGCAGTAATCGGAGTTGATATGAAACCTTTTTTTGAATTTTCACTTTACCAGTTTTATAAAATGAATCTTTGGGATATGGCTCTTACAGCCAAATACCGGTTTTAAACACCTTAAACATGAATATTAATTCTAAAATCCAAACTTTATGAAAAAAATTCTTTTATTAACAGCGATATATTTCACAGCCCTAGCTCTGAATGCTCAATGGCATGACGATGATCGCGAAATAAGAACCCTTTTAGGCAACAATACATATACATTCGGGGGCTATTTCGGCTTTGGAGGAGGATATGCTCTGATTGATGACAAAGATGCAATATTGATGTCAGGACGGGCAGTTTGCCTGATCAATCGTGGACTAGGATTAGGTTTTACCGGAACCGGGTTTATCAATGATTATCATTACGATGCTGTTCTTGATGATGATGTAAATCTTACCGGAGGTTATGGCGGACTGATCATTGAGCCCATTCTTTTTCCCAGGAGTCCGATTCATATCGCCTTCCCCATTGTTGCCGGAGTAGGTGGAATTGCCTACACCCGTTCAAACTGGTATCAGGAAGACTGGCATAACTGGGAGTTCAGGGAAGCATGGGTAGAAGATTCAAAAAGCTTCCTGGTTTTTGAACCCGGGGTGGAGATTGAACTGAACATGCTGAAATTTTTCCGGCTGGCAGGCGGGGTGAGCTACCGGTATACCACAGATATCGATCTTATTGATACCCCCTCAAATGTTCTCGAGGGGATAACAACAAGCATTACGGTTAAGTTTGGAAAGTTTTAGGTAAGATAGGAGAGGAATACCTTCAATTTATAACTGACCTAAAGATTTAAATGGCTTTTCAGATAGCCTTTTTTATTATTGATAAAAATTCTCCAAACCCTCGTCCAGAAACTCCAGGTAACTTTCCGCATTCAGGTCCTTACCCCTTGGTTCCGCAAGCAGGTTTCCTTCAGCATCCAATAAAACATACCAGGGAGTAGCGAATGTTTTAAAACGCTGGAGTTCAAAATAAACATTTTGCTTACCAATCGTCTTCAGGACCTCACCTTCTTCAGTCGTGATCCACTCATCTTCAGGCAACTTTGTCTTATCATCAGTGTACAAGGAAATCACTACATATTCCTCCTTTAACCTTTGTAAAACTTCAGGATCAGTCCATACCTGATTTTCCATTTGTTTGCAATTGCTGCAAAAATGACCGGTAAAATCAAGGAAAATTGGTTTGTTCTTTTCCATGGCACATTTGACGCCATCATCATAATCAAAATAACCTTTTATTCCATGCGGAAGCTCAAAAAGATCATCATGTTTTCCCGGGCCACAGTATGTTTCCGATTGATCATCCTCTACCATGGCTGTCTGGCCTCCCGTGAGAGAGAAACTCTGTGCTGATTTGGGAGGCAATAAAGCCGAAATAGCTGTTAGATTGGCCCCGAAAATACCGGTGAACAGGTACATGGCGAAAACAAAAACTGCACCTGCAAAAAGAAGTCTTGGCACTTTGATGTATGGCATTTCACTATCATGCGGAAGCCTGATCTTGCCCAGCAGATACAAACCGAGAAGCACACTCAGGACAAACCATATAGCGATATAAACTTCCCTTGTGAAAATATCCAGGTGGTAAGCCTGATCGATGGAACTCAGGAATTTCATACCGAATGCAAGCATGAGAAAACCAAGCACCACTTTCACACTATTAAGCCATCCGCCTGATTTAGGCAGATTCTTAAGCATGGATGGGAAAATTGCGAGCAGGGTAAATGGAAGTGCAAAAGCGAGAGAAAAGAAAAACATACCGAGAATTGGTTGCATTGCATCTCCTCCTGCGGCTTCTGCAAGTAAGGAACCTACAATGGGTCCTGTACAGGAAAAAGAAACCACCACAAGAGCAACCCCCATAAAAAAAGATCCCAGTAAACCACCCCGATCAGCCTGCTTGTCTACCCTATTCACAAAACCGGAGGGAAGCACAATTTCAAACATTCCCAGGAATGAAAGGGCAAAAATCACAAAAAGGATAAAAAAGATGATATTCGGTATCCAGTGGGCACTGATCATATTTCCGAAATTAGCATCCAGTCCTGTCAATGCGACCAGAGCTCCCAAACCCGTATAAATAAGAATAATGGAAAATCCAAATATCAGCCCTTTTATAATCACCAATGCCTTATTCTTTGTCTCCCTCATGAAAAAAGAGATCGTCATGGGTATCATGGGATAAACACAGGGTGTAAGTATCGCTGCCAGCCCGAGAAGAAAAGTAAGAATAAAAAAACCTGTCAATGAGCGGTCTTTTTCTTCCTTCTCAGAAATTACAGCATCAGCTACCTCTCCGGCAGCTTCACCCTCATCATATTGTTCTATCATTTCTTCAGGCTCACCGGTCTCGACTTTCTGACCTTCATTTTCATCAGTCTCAGTCAGATCTGCGGCTCTATCTGCCTCAACTTTCCCTTCATCGGTTGGAATCACAACTTCCTCATCTGCGGCTCCCGGGCTGAATCCTTCCAGCCTGAAAACAAATTCTTTTTCAAAAGGCGGCAGACAGGTTTCATCATCGCAACACTGGTACTCTATCGCACCCTCAATTTTCACCTCATCGCCACTGAGCACTTTTATTTTCTGCTTAAATTTAGCTTCTTTGTAATAGGCACCAACATCAAATTGAAAACCCTCATCGTATTTTATTACAGCTTCCGAAAGCTCTTCTATATCGCCTATGAGGGCATAATTATCGTTTTTGGTAAAGTTAATGCTGGTTGGAATCGGACCGGCTTTTTCCTGTTCAATAGCATACATATGCCAGGGATCCTCAATTTCTGCAGTGATATATAAATCATAAACACCTTCACCAAGCGATTCAGACCTGAATGACCATGTAACCGGATCCATGTCTGACATCATGGGAAACTGTGAATAACTCAGGAGAAATGAGAAAAGGAGAATAAACCCCGAAAAAATTTTCTTCATGATATATATATTTTTTTGAATTTTCAGGCCGTAAAGATACAATAAAATTAAATATATACATTATTCAATATATATCATGAAACATAGATCGGGTGAAAATGTTTTAATTTACACCGGCAATAAAAATGACCTCTTCCAAACGATTGATAATAAGAAATAACTGCCGGTATTTAACACCCTCCCCGCACTCAACCAGGATAATTCAGGAAAAAATACTTCTATATTGTGGTAATCAAACCTTTTGTGCTGATCAGAGCCAATTAAAGTCAGATACCCGGATATGCGGAACCGCCGCTAAGGGACTGCCAACTACCACCACCTCCTTACTCTTCCATCAACACCTCATCCCCATTCTTATCAAAAACCTTGTATTCAAGCATGTTGACTGAGACCTGGGAGCTAACCTTAATTTTACATTTCAGGTCTTTGCTCCATTGGTGGCGGAGGGATTTTAGAAATCCTCTGTTAATATAGGCCGCAACGAAAGGATGGGTAACAAGAGAAAGGTATTTCAAATTGTATTTTTCAATCAGCCTGCGGAGATTTTCTTTGATTGTTTCTGTGAAGAGCACTGTGGACTCCACTTTGCCGGTTCCAAGACATGTGGGACAATTTTCCCTTGTCTCTATATGCATTTCAGGCCTTACTCTTTGCCTGGTTATTTGCATCAACCCAAATTTGCTAAGCGGTAAAATATGGTTTTTAGTTCTGTCTTTCGACATAGCCTGTTTCATCCGCTCATAAACCATTTGCTTATGCTCGTTGGTATGCATGTCAATAAAGTCAACCACGATTATTCCGCCCATATCGCGTAGCCTCAATTGCCTGGCAATCTCATCGGCAGCAGCAAGGTTTACATCAAGCGCATTGGTTTCCTGATCTTTATCAGATTTTGACCGGTTACCTGAATTAACATCAATTACATGCAATGCTTCAGTATGCTCAATAATGAGGTATGCACCGCTTTTGAATGACACTGTTTTCCCGAAGAGAGAACGTATTTGTCGTTCTATCCCAAATTTCTCAAAAATAGGGACATTGCTTTTATAATGCTTGAGTATATTGGACTTTTCGGGTGCAATTTCGGATATAAATTGTTTGAGCTCATGGGTGGTAGCTTCATCATTTACATAAATACCGTCAAACTGGCCATTCAGCATATCTCTTAAAATAGCGGTTGTACGATTTAACTCCCCATGAATTAATTTTGGGACTTTCGCTCCTTTAACTTTTTCGAAAATAGCTTCCCACCTGGCAATCAACGACCGCAGTTCAGAATCCAGTTCGGCAACCTTTTTACCCTCCGCTGCCGTACGAATGATGATACCGTAATTTTTAGGCTTAATGCTCATTAAAAGATTCTTAAGCCTGTCTTTTTCTTCCGATGAGCTGATCTTAGAAGATATGGAGACTTTATCGCTAAAGGGTATCAAGACCAGATTTCTGCCTGGAATGGATATTTCAGAAGCCAGCCTCGGCCCTTTTGTAGAGATAGGTTCCTTGGCAATTTGCACAATAATAGTCTGTCCCGGGTTAAGGACTTCGTTAATCTTCCCTTCCTTATTAATGTCTGGCTCTTTTCTGAATTTGGAAAAGGGAATATTCTTGGTTTTCCTGCTAATGGCAAGGTTCAGGTATTTATTCAGTGAATTAAACTGAGGGCCGAGATCAAGATAGTGCAAAAACGCATCTTTCTCATAGCCCACATCTACAAATGCGGCGTTTAAACCCGGCATAATCTTTTTTACCTTGCCAAGATAAATATCCCCAACTGAAAACTTGGTATCGGTTTTCTCTTTATTAAGCTCAATAAGACTTTTATCCTCAAGCAGGGCAATAGATATTTCACTGGGTGAAGCATCAATTACCAATTCATTACTCACTTCTCTTTCCTCTTATTTATTAAGAAACCTGGAGTGGAAACAATTATACACAATAAACCTAAAGACCATGAGATCTTTAGGTTTTACTGGTATAACGTAAAATTTATACTATTTCCTTTTTTTATGTCTGTTTTTCCTCAAACGTTTTTTACGCTTGTGCGTCGACATCTTATGTCTTTTTCTTTTCTTACCACTGGGCATTTGTCGATCCTCTCTTCTATTTTACGTTTGACTTAACTTTATTTACAAAAGTTTTTGCAGGTTTGAATGAAGGAATAAAGTGTTCAGGAATGATAATGGTTGTATTCTTTGATATATTCCTGGCTGTTTTCTGAGCCCTTTTCTTTACTATAAAGCTTCCGAAACCTCTTAAATAAACATTTTTATTTTTACTCAAAGAGTCTTTAATAGTTTCCATGAAAGCTTCAACTGTTTTTTGTACAGTTACTTTTTCGATTCCTGTGTTCTTGGAAATTTCGTTTACGATATCTGCTTTAGTCATTTTAAAACACTTTAATTATCAATGAATTACAAATTATTTTTTTTATTGAGATGCAAATATAGTTTTTTTATCTTGATTAATAAAATACAATCCCATTATTTTTGACAGAAAAATCATTTATTTTTAATATCAACTTCATGGAAATTAGTAAATTATTACTGAAATGGTATGAAAAGCAGGGGCGTGAACTTCCCTGGAGAGAAACCTCCAACCCCTACAAAATATGGGTTTCAGAGATCATTCTCCAGCAAACAAGAATTCAGCAGGGAATTGAATATTACCATTCCTTCCTGAAAAGTTTTCCGGATATTTTTAGTCTTGCCGAATCAGATATTTCTGAGGTGCTTAATGTATGGCAGGGACTTGGATATTATACTCGAGCCAGAAACATGCATGAAGCCGCCAGGGTAATAACCTATCAATATAATGGTACATTCCCTTCAAATTATAAAGACATAATAAATCTGAAAGGAATCGGGGAATACACTGCAGGAGCAATTGCATCTATAGCCTTTGGAGAACAGGTGCCGGCAATTGATGGCAATGTGAAAAGAGTGTTTTCAAGACTTTTCAACCTCCATGATGATCTTGACAAACCCCTGGCGGTGAAAAACCTGAAAAACTTATTACAAAAAGAAATGGATAAGGATGATCCCGGGAAATTTAACCAGGCTGTAATGGATCTGGGGGCATTGATCTGTAAACCTAAAAATCCCTTATGCAGTAAATGTCCATTATCTGAAAACTGCATTGCTTTCAAAAACGAAATCGTAAATGAACTCCCGGTTAAGTATAAAAAAATAAAAAGCAGAAATCGCTATTTTTATTATTGTATCATCAATTGCAAAGGACAGATTTTAATAAACCGGAGAAAGAAAAAAGATATCTGGGAATTGTTATATGAGTTTCCGCTTATTGAGACCTCAAAACCCCTTTCAGATACATCGATGTATGATCGTGTAAAAGAAATCTTTCTAACCGGACAAAAAAGAACGGAAATATCAAATATTTCATCCGAAATTATACATATCCTAAGCCATCAAAAACTGCATACACGATTTATCCATGTTGAAGTTGAAAAACTCAACACCCCTGTGCTTTCAGATTTTATTCCGGTTAAAAAGGAAAAGATCAATGATTTTCCTCTCCCAAGATTGATTGATCGATATTTAAAAGAAACTAAAATATAATTAAAAAACATAGTCGTTCTATAAAAGGTTTATTACTTTTTAGAATATATTTCCCGCGGCACTGAACCTGAACATATAACTAAAAATAAAGGAATTGAGGATGTTTCGAGTTTAGGTTTTCATCCTGATTTTCCAAATAATTTTTCTATCTTTGAATCATAAAATAACATAAATTCTATTATGTCAGTAAATAAAGTCATCCTCGTGGGAAATGTTGGCAAAGATCCGGAAACACGTTACCTGGAAGGAGGAACAGTTGTTTCCCGTTTTCCCTTTGCCACCTCTGAGGTATATAAAAATCGTGCCGGAGAAAAAATTACGAATACCGAATGGCACAATATAGTTGCATGGAGAGGATTGGCCGAAGTAATGGAAAAATACGTAAAAAAGGGCTCCCAACTCTATATAGAAGGACGCATCAGGAGCCGTTCTTATACAGATAAGGAAGGTAATACCCGCTACACTACGGAAATCGTAGCAGATAATATACAAATGCTTGGCAAACGCTCGGACGACTCAGGAAGTTCTGATAATTATTCCCAGCAGCAGCAGCAGCAACAACAAAAACAGCAATCAAATAACCAGACAAGCCAGCCTGCCGAAGAACAAAAGCAGGAACAAAAAAGCGAAAATGATAATACTTATGATGAACTTACTGATGGTCCTGAAGAGACCGATGACCTTCCCTTTTAATTTTAATTAAAAACAGGAAACACTCTTGGACACAGATTCTTTTCTATTTATATCTCAATTATTTATGGATATTCACCTGGGTTCGCTGACGCCAGGTGTAATAACATGTCTGATCACTGTCTTCATTCTACTGATTGGTTCAGCCCTGGTTTCAGGTTCGGAAGTCGCCTTTTTTTCTCTGCAGCCCTTCCAGATGGGCAAGTTAAGGGAAATGGACACCAGGGGTTCCGGGCAAACGCTGAAGTTACTGGCGAAACCGGAAAAACTCCTCGCAACAATTCTGATCAGCAACAATTTTATTAATATAGCTATAATTATCATCTCAACTTATATTACAACAACCCTGTTTGATTTCGGAATGGATCCAGTTATTGCCATTATCATTCATGTATTGGTGGTTACTTTTCTTTTGCTGGTTTTTGGAGAGATCATTCCGAAATTATATGCCAACCGGAATGCCCTGGGATTTTCGGTTTTCATGTCTTATCCGCTTATCTTTTTAAATAAATTATTTCATCCCATATCATTTTTACTTCTCAGGTCCACGAAAATTGTCAATCGAAAACTGGCATCGGGAAAACCCAATATTACTATGGTCGATCTTTCAGATGCACTGGATTTGACAACCGGCTTTGTCCAGGAAGATAAAAACATACTCAGAAGCATTGTGAAATTCAGTAATATTGAAGTAAATGAGATCATGAAACCCCGGATGGATGTGATTGCTATTGATATGGATACCAGAATGAGTGAAATGGTGAAAATCATCAATGAATCCGGATTCAGCCGGATCCCGGTTTATTCAGAAACCTTCGATAATATAAGGGGTGTTTTATATGTAAAAGACCTCCTGCCCTATATCGATGAAAAGGATAATTTTAACTGGCATTTTTTAATACGGCCCAGCTATTATGTTCCCGGCAGTAAAAAGATCAATGTTCTTTTACAGGAATTCAGGGAAAAGAAAATACACATGGCCATAGTGGTCGATGAGTACGGAGGCACAGAAGGCATTGTTACCCTGGAAGATATTCTGGAAGAAATAGTAGGTGAGATCACTGATGAATCTGATGAGATTGAAAGCTTTTACACCAGGATTGATGACAGAAATTATGTTTTTGATGCGAAAACCCTGTTAAACGATTTTTATAAAACCATAAATATCCAGGAAGATATATTTGAAAAAATCAGGGGAGATTCGGATACCCTTGCCGGTCTTGTGCTTGAATTACTTGGGGATCTGCCTTCACCCAATGACGTTGTCAAAGTAGATCCATTTACTTTTACCATACTTTCCGTCGATAATCGCCGTATTAAAAAGATCAAGGTAACCATCGACAGACCCATTAAACCTGCAAAGTGAAATGAAGAATATAATATTTAGTGTATTGATTGTATTATCTTTCAGTTTCTTATCCTGCAAGGAGGATTATGTACCCAAGCCCCGGGGGTTCATGAAAGTGGAATACCCGGAAAGATCATATACTCAATTTGATACAAATGCCCCTTTTAGTTTTGCTTATCCTGAATATGCGGAAGTGGTTCCGGATACTTCACCCAATGCCGAAAAATACTGGTACAATATTATTTTCCGACCCTTTGACGCAACCATATATCTCAGTTATAAAGAGGTGCAAAACAACCTGGATGAGTTTATTGAAGATTCCAGAACGCTCGCCTATAAACACACCATTAAGGCTGAAGCTATTGACGAAAGCCTTATCAGGCATCCTGAAGATAATGTCTATGGATTATTGTATGATCTCAGTGGCAATACTGCTTCTTCATTACAATTTTTCGTAACCGATAGCAGTGATCATTTCCTGCGAGGTTCTCTCTATTTCAATACCACACCAAAAAAAGATTCACTCGCACCCATCGTACAATTTATTAGAAAGGACGTGGTTCATATGCTGGAAAGCTTTGAATGGGTAAAAAAATAATCTGCAAACTTAAAATCGGGCAAAAATGCTGTAGTTTTGTTTTGATTGAAGAGAAATGTTTAAATTTGAGGCTCTTTGTTTACTGGAGAAGACAAATGATATTTTTATGGGAGTAATTCTTAAAGAAACAATAAATGATGATTGTATCCTGGGAATGTGGGAGATTGAAGAAGATTATGACACATTGTTTTCCCGGTTGAAGCTTGATGATGACGAATTGCAAAGACTTGAAGGATTTAAAAGCCATAGCAGGAAACTAGAGTGGCTCAGCGTAAGAACACTTATTAAAGATATGCTGGGCAAAAAATCACGTATCATTTACAATGCAGAAAAAAAGCCTTTTCTCAAAGGGAACAGTTGGAATATCAGCATATCACATTCCTATAACTTAACTTCCATCTTTATAAGCAAGAAAAAAAGGGTTGGAATTGATCTTGAATTGATGTCTCATAAGATTAGTTCTATTAGTCACAAATTCATCAATGCCCAGGAAGAAGTTACCGATGACCCCGAACAGAAAAGATACCACCTCTACATCCACTGGTGTGCCAAAGAGGCAATGTATAAGATCTGTGATAAACAGGATATCAACTTTAAAGAAAATCTCACTGTCTATCCTTTTGTCCCCGCAGAATCCGGAATGATAAAAGGACGGGTATTAAATTTAAGAGGAGTGGAAGATTTCTGGCTCCGCTACAGAAGATATAAAGATTATTCCATTGTATGGACCTGTAAGTGATGCAAAATACCAACAAAATATCAAAAAATTTCGCATCGGGGAAACAACTGGCAGTGCTTATTGATCCGGATAAATGTTCTTCGGAACAAATTGTGAAAGTTGTTCGCGAGTCAGTAATTGCAAATGTAGACTATTTTTTTATCGGGGGAAGCCTCCTTTATAATTCACTTGATGATTGTATCAATATCATTAAAGCCGAATGCGATATTCCGGTGATTCTGTTCCCCGGAAATGCCATGCAGATCTCAAATAATGCCGATGCTATATTATTCATTTCTTTAATCTCGGGGCGAAACCCCGAATATCTTATCGGTCATCATGTTATTGCTGCTCCTTTTTTGAAAAATTCCGGCCTGGAGATTCTTCCAACAGCTTATCTTCTTATCGAGAATGGAAAGAGAACATCGGTGGAATATATGAGCAATACAAATCCGATTCCTGCAGATAAACCGGAAATTGTTGTTTCCACTGCAATGGCGGGTGAAATGCTTGGTCTCAAATATATTTACCTGGAAGCAGGCAGCGGGGGAACAAATCCAGTGGGACAGCATATTATAAGTGAGGTCTCCAGAAATACGAATATCCCGATAATTGTCGGTGGAGGAATAAAAACTCCAGAAGATGCTTCATCGGTTTATAAGTCAGGAGCAGGTCTGATTGTGGTGGGAAATGCAATTGAAATGGATTATTCTGTCATTCAGGCAATCTCGGCGATCAGATAAATCATGCTTACAAAGCAAATTGCAGACCTAAAGCGAGCCTCGGTGTTTCAGGAATATTCACGTCAACATCAGGACTGATCTCTTCTTTGAAATAATCAGACAAACGATAGTTGGCGTGAATGATAATCTTATTAAAGCCAAACCTGGCAGTCAATCCATAGGAAAAAGGCATGATATAAGTTAACCCCCTGTTTTTAATCCTTTTACGCTGAGATGGAAGATCAGGATCATCATCTTTGATTAAAATATTTTCCGTATCTGCAACATTCCATTGCGCTCTTATACCGGTATCCAGGTATTTCCCAAGTGTATTGCCTCTTTTTCCAAAATTTATCCGGTGATAAAATTCAATGCCAAAACCATTATTAATCAGGCGGTGACGGTCCCTCTCTACATTGGTGGTCAGAGGATTGGCCGGGTCAAATGGATTCTCACTTACACCTTCAAAAAAATAGCTTGTCCTTTTATAACTCAGATCTAAACCGATGGCATAAAATGAAAGAAGCTTTAGTTTATATCGATAACCAAAAATATACTGTCCCGATCTCCACCAGACAATCGACGTTCCCGTTTGTTCATCAAAATCAGTAACCAGAGCATAGCCGGTGTAAATGTGACCGTAATGACGCATATTAGGACCGGTTTTGCCTCTATATTGTTTTTGTACGTCTTTATCAATCAAAACATCCTGCGAATAAAGCGAACTTAACAGGCAAATAAAGAAAACGGAAAACAGTATTTTTTTCATAACCTAAAATTGATATTTCTCTGTATATCCCATGTAATGGGCCATGACATATTCACCTTTTTTAATTTCATCAAGTCCAATGGAATAACTGTCTGCTTCGGTCATACGAACTACCCTGTACCGTCTGATTTCACCTGTTTTCTCAGATGCAATATGATAGTAAAGATAATAATGGTCATACCCAAAGTAATTTGCTTTCATTCCGTTACAATACAGGGTTTTTTCTTCACCATTGCCAATTTTTAATTCAATATCAAGGTAATTCAGTTTCTCATTGAATGAAAACGTAGGTTCTGTTTCAGATTCACAATCCATAAAGTAGGCTGCCTGGGGAACACCATGTCCATGAGCATAATCATAATATGGATAAAGATGCCCTGATTTCTCAATCTCTCTGAAAACTTTCATATTGTTCCATTCCGGATTGAGCTGCATAACACATGCCGCAAACCCGGTGACAAGTGGAGTGGAAAATGAAGTGCCATAGGCAGTTTTAATGTTATTTTTACCGGTAGTAATCACCTTCCCAAAAGCAACCACGTTGGGTTTTAGTCTGCCATCGTAGGTTGGACCGTAAGAACTGAAACTAATATGAAGCCCTTCAATATTAGATATTCCTCCTACGGTTAATACACTGTCTGCATCACCGGGAGCACTGATCACCTCCCAGTCGGAATCTCCATCATTGCCGGCAGAATTTATCACAAGGATTCCCTTCCTTGCGGCAAGATTTGCCATCCTTGTAACAAAAACGGATTTCCCATCCATCTGTTTAGGGAAATAACGATGATATGTATATCCCAGTGATGAGCTGATAATATCTGCACCATTTTTATCAGCCCATTCCATGGCAGCAGCCCAGTATTCTTCTTCAGCAAAGATCTCTGTATTCACTTCTGTCCGGGCCAATAAAAATTCAGCTCCGGGCGCAAGTCCAAATCTTTTGCCATCAAGTACTCCTGCAATACAGGCAAGCACGCTGGTTCCGTGAGAGTTATAATCATAGACAAATTCCCTGTCATTAACAAAATCCCAGGTACCCACTATCCTTTCTTCTTCGAATAAATGACTGAAAATTTCAAGCTCATCAACTGAAGGAAAACCTCCGTCAAAGACCGCAATTCTCACCCCTTCTCCATTAATATCCTCCTCCCGGAAAATACCACCACCAAAAATATCCAATTGCTGTTTAAGATGAGTAAGCTGCACAGAGTCAATTTCCTGATGTGCTTCCGCTTTTCTGGAAACCATCGTCATTCTTCTGACTTCTTTCACAAACTCCAGATCTTTTATCTTCTGTATGTCGGATGGATCAAGAGAAACAGCAACAGCATTCAACCACCGGCTTTTCAACGAAATATCTGCGTGCCTGGAAACTTCATTGCAGTAATCAAAATTCAGAGGAAGATCCGATTCCTGAACCAGATCAATCCCCAGTTCCTTCCGCTTTTTTAAGGCTTTTTCGTCAAAATACTCATAGGGATTAAAGCTGACATCTTTCTTATCCCTGAAAAATACCCAGTACCTCTCTCCGGCAAAAACATTCATGCCGAGAAAGGAAATAAGCAGGAGAATGATAATTCTATATACCTTCATTTATCAATATGTAAAAAGACGAAATTAATCTATTTCATTGAAGAAACAGGACAAATATAATAAAGATTTATAAGTCAACCAGTTCCTGAATCACAGAACCCTGTATTGACGGGGATCTTGAAATATCGAGAAAATAATTTATGGTAGGTATTATATCCGTTACACTTATCTTTCTTGAGATCTCCTTTCTCCCGATCTTCCAACCATACCAGATCAAAGGAACATGCGAATCATAATGAAACGAAGAAGCATAAGTTCTGTCTATTCCCTTTTCAACCCATCCCGGACTGAGATGAAGAATAATATCTCCGGAACGTTTTTGATTATAACTCTTTTGCATTTTCTCAAACACTCCCCTTGTATAATTATTTTTCATAAGGTCATTAGCAGTTAGGACTTTGGATATGCCTTCAAACTGAACCATGAATCGGGCAACCCTGTCCTCAAATTCAGGAAGAGATATTTTGGAATCTTCAATCAGCATTGTATTTAAATAAATCTGTTGTGCATAATAAAACTTGATCCAGTCTCCTTTGCCATAAATAACATTCAGATAAGTTTTTAGGAGAGAAAGGGATGCATTGTAATTAAAATAACCGGAAGGTATTCTTTTCTCCAGTAAATAAGAAGGTTCATTTGCCGTAGCATTTTCCGCAGTAAGGAAAACAAGTACATTCTTAAGACCTATTTCATCATCGAGAAAATCTAAAAAATGTTCAATTTCCATATCGAGACGAAGATAAATGTCCTGCATTTCCACAGACCAGGAATTAAAATATTCTCCTGCTCTTGCTGTTGCAGCAAAATTCAGAAATAAAAAATCGGTCTCCTCATCCTTACCCAGCTCTTCTGCAACGGTAGCACTGATAGCCATATCCTTGGTATAAGTATTTCCGTATGGGGTTGCCGAAAGGATCGAGTAATCGGTTTTCCGACGCTTTAAACTGCTAAGATCTTCCAGGTCATAAGGAAATATTTTCTGGCCATTGATACCCTCTTCATGACCGTTATTATCCTCAAGACTGGAAGAGTAATTGTCAACAGCCAGGAGAGGTTCCCAGGTTTTCTCCAGGTAGAGATCAGCTATGCCTTTGCTGTTAAATTCATTCACCCATGCAGGAAGGCTGTCAACATAATAACTGCTGGTTATCCAATCACCGCTGGTGTTATCGTACCAGTAAGCAGCGTCGGCTGCATGACCTCCTGAAATAACTGCAGCCTGTGGGTCAAGAGAAATGGAAATAACTTTACTGCTGAACTTATTATTAATCTTTACTTCATCAGAAAGTGTACTGGTTTGCAGGTTTTTTGGAGAAAATTGCCCGGATTCATAGGCACCACCGGTTGTCTTTACATCGGCATCAAAAACAGAATAAATTATTTCATCTTTCAGTCGGTTATACCAGAAATCTGAAACTATGCCATGTCCGTCAGGATAAGCTCCTGAAACGATTGATGCAAAGCCGGAAGAAGGTTCTGATATCAGGTAATCATGGTGAGTGTTTTTGCATGTTGTCCCTTTGCTTGCAAGGGCTTTGAACCCCCCTTCACCGAATTTATCCCAATAGCGGTTTAAATAATCATATCGCATTCCGGAAATCACTATTCCAACAATAAGTTTGGGCTTCTCTGAAGGAATTGCCCTGTTCTGCGCAAATATTTGACCAAAAAAAGTGAAAACTAAAATTACAAGTACCAAAAACCTCATTACTGAATACTTTTTACAGATAGAATAATACATCATTTAATATAACCAGTGACCATAATGTTTCAAAGGGATCCGGGAAAAGATGGAAAAACCCTCAACCTCATGAATCCATCGTCCTCATATCTAAAAGGAACAGGAAATACCTCCGGGTATGTTGTAATAAACAGATAACAGGCAAAAAATATTGTGGTGCCTCTTTTACTAATTAAGCTTATTAAAAGAATTAATCCAATTCCAGGTTAACAATAATATCTTCTTGTTTTTTACTTCGAAGGCATTTTCTGTTCTTTTCAGATAAGAACTGTCTAAAAATAAAAAAGATAATTCTTTTCAGGGATAATAGTTATGAACATCATTGTCAAAGAAAGGGACTTTTCTCCTCACTTAACCTTATCGAGCAGGAGGGTTTGGGAATGGCAAACAAGGGATGCTTACAACTTATAATTAAATCAAAAATTAAAGCGACTTTTAAGACAGCTTCGTCTAATGACTGTAGGTTCTACTCTAATTTTACTATCCTGAAATCCTCTTCACCATAACTATAAGTTATTCTTAATAAATATACTCCTGGTCCCCCTGAGAAAGAAATCTGATGTTCATGGTAACCGGCAGTGAAATACCTGAATCGATTATAAATAAGATTTCCGTAGACATCATATATTTTAAAAAATATGTAATCTGGCTGTCTCAATTCGGCAAAAACTGTAGTTTGCTGTCTGAATGGATTGGGGCCTATGGTAATTTTGTTTACTCCGGGCAACATATCTTTGGGAATCATTTTCACAGATAAATGATTCCGGTCATAATCACTCACTTTTACATTATTAACCCTGGTAATCCTGTATCCTGCCGCCTTTATTTCCAGATCATAGCTTCCTCCTTTCAGATACCGGAAAAATCTTCCCGTTATGGAATCGGAAAATACACTCGAATTAAGCTTATCATGGTTTCTGACCCTCACTTCTGCCCTAATATTCTCAAGGCTTATTGTATCTGATATTTCTCCATGGATACCATAAGTTCCCTGTTTAAGATAGTTGATCATAGAAGCACGATTTACATCCCATAAAGAATTCAACTCACCTTCCGGCAGGAGTTTGGTGTTCGACAGCTCAATGGTTGTTTCCCTCCCCCGAAGAAAGTATGTCACATAATCCTGTCTTCCGCCATCAACCTCATACCAGAAAAAACCGTTTGTAACCCCATTGATGAACTCAGACATATAACCCGGTTTTAATGAACGGGCCAGTAAAGCATACTCTTCACTTATAAAATGAAACCATTCATCATCAGCATGTTTTATTGCCCAGGTATCGAAAGGGTAATTCACCACCTCTGCCCCACTGTGAAAATTTGCTGATATCGAGGGAGGATATTTCTCCATATACCTCATCATCGCTTTGGTTTCAGGTTGCCAGGTATTCCCGTCAGGATGATTACCACTTTCAGGATCCGGAAAATTACGATTGAGATCGATGCCTCTGGCATTCCCTCGTGTGGCACCAAAAACTGTGGAATCTGAAGTATGATAAGTTCCGTCGGGATTGGCAAGTGGATTGATAATGACAATCATCTCATCCAGAATTTTTTGAACTTCCGGATTATTACCATCCAAAAAATGATTAATTAACATCAGCATAAAAACATAACCGGCCGTTTCGTCACCATGTATAGTTGAAGAATAAAATGCAATAGGTACATCACCGGGTTCATTCCCGGTCCGTGAAATTCGAGCAGCAAGCAGTAATCGATCATTTGCACTGTAACCAATGGTATCGATACTGCATACATCAGGGAAAGAATCACGGAAATATTTCATTATCTCAAGGTACAATGGATAGGTAGGATAGGCATTCCCGTTGAGTACTTCCTGCCGGTCATCACTCATTTTGACCCTGACGCGGGTGGAAGGAGGGGCGGGAAAATGCAAAATTTTCATGTTATCCTGAAAAAAAGAAATATCCATTTTATTCAGGTATAGAAAAATGCTATCATTCCTTATCTGATCAAACCCAGGGAGGGAATAAGGATTCTGAAGTTTCTTCAAATCGGATCTCAAAATGGCTGTGTAGATCTCCCCGCGATCATTAACTATACGCAATACTTTCCCTGTCTCTTTCTGGGAAAAAAGAATAATTGGCGAAATGATTAGAAGAAAGAAAAGGAAAATTTTCTTCATACTTGATCTTTTTCCCAAATATATGAAATGAAGAAAAGGAATAAGTTAAAGTGAAAAAAAATTACACATTAAAACGAATGTGCAATATATCACCATCTTTCACAACATAGGACTTGCCTTCCAGGGATAGTTTACCGGCTTCTTTGCAGGCATGTTCAGAACCATAGTGGATAAAATCATCATACTTCATAACTTCCGCCCGTATAAATCCTCTTTCCAGGTCACTGTGGATTACGCCTGCAGCCTGGGGAGCAGTCATGCCTTTGCGAATGGTCCAGGCTCTTACCTCTTTTGGTCCGGCTGTAAAAAAGGACTGGAGATCCAGCAAACTGTATGCAGAGCGAACCAGCCTGTTTACTCCGGGTTCAGCAAGACCAACATCAGCAAGAAATTCATTTCTATCTTCTTCGTCTTCCAGTTCAGAAATCTCTGCTTCAAGATCTGCAGCAATCACCATAACCTCTGCGCCTTCACCCTTTACGTTCTCCTTTACGCGCGTAACATAATCATTCCCCTCAACTGCCGAACCTTCATCAACATTGCAGACGTAAAGTACCGGCTTATCGGTAAGAAGAAAAAGATCTTCAACATATTTTCGGTCCTCTTCCCTGACCGGGGCAGTTCTTGCAGACTGAAAATTTTCCAGATGCTCTTTGTAAACATTTAGTACTTCCACTCCTTTTCGGGCATCTTTATCTCCAGATTTAGCTACTTTTTCCAGTCGTTCAATTTTCTTTTCCACCGAATCAAGATCTTTTATCTGTAATTCGAGGTCAACGGTTTCTTTATCTCTTACAGGATCAACCGAACCCTCAATATGGGGAAGATTATCACTATCGAAGCAACGAAGAACATGTATCAAAGCATCAGTGTTGCGAATATCTGACAGGAACTGGTTACCCACTCCTTCACCACGGCTACTGCCTTTGGTCAAACCCGGAATGTCAACAATATCAACGGTAGCATACACTACTTTTTTGGGATTTACGATTTCAGCTATTTTATCCAATCGGGGATCGGGGATATTGATGATTCCAATATTCGATTTGGTAGAACTAAAAGCAAAATTTGTAGACTCGGCTTTTGTGTTGGAAAGACAATTAAATAGCCGTGTTTTTCCTGAATTTGTTATTCCGATTATTCCGCACCTAAGACTCATGAAATTAAAATTTTTGCAAAAGTAATTTAATTCGGTGAGAACATTATGTTCTTTTCCAAGAAAACTTTAATTTTGGGGTTTTTATAAGCAAACCTTAAATACTTTCCTTAACATGAGTGATCAAATTGCAAAACTTACAGCGGATAACATAAGAATTCTCTCCGCAGCCATGGTAGAAAAAGCTAAATCGGGACATCCCGGAGGCGCTATGGGTGGTGCAGATTTCATAAGCATTCTTTTCTCCGACTATCTGAATTTCGATCCCGATGATATGTCGTGGATTAATCGAGACAGATTTTTCCTAGATCCGGGTCACATGTCACCAATGTTATACAGCGTACTTTCTCTTTATGGAAAGTACAGCATGGAAGATCTCAAAAATTTCCGGCAATGGGAAAGTGTAACCCCCGGACATCCCGAACTGGATGTTGAAAGGGGTATAGAAAATACCTCCGGTCCCCTCGGACAAGGACATACCAATGCTGTAGGTGCTGCAATTGCAGAACGTTTTCTGGCTGCCAGGTTTGGAGACTGGATGGAGCATAAAATATATGCTTTTATCTCCGATGGTGGGATCCAGGAAGAAATATCACAGGGTGCAGGAAGAATCGCCGGTTACCTTGGACTTGGAAATTTGGTCATGTTCTATGATTCGAATGATATCCAACTCTCTTCAAAAACCAGCGTTGTAACTGCAGAAGACACGGAGATGAAGTATAAATCATGGGGCTGGAATGTCACCACCATTGACGGACACGATCATTCCCAGATCAGGAAAGCCCTTGATGATGCTATGGCTGAGAAAGAAAAACCAACACTGATTATTGGTAAAACGATTATGGGTAAAGGCGCTCTCACTGAAGAAGGTGAACCTTTTGAAAAACAGACATCCACACATGGTATGCCACTTTCTGCTGCAGGTGCTTCTTTTGAGAAAACGATTAAAAACCTGGGAGGTGATCCGGATAATCCGTTTAAGATTTTTCCTGAGGTTGAGGAATATGTGAATGAGGTAATTAAAAAGAAAAAGGAAGCTATAGATACCCAAAAAGCCAGACAAGAAGAATGGGAGAAAGAAAAACCCGGGCAGGCAGAAAAATTAAATAATTTCTTTGAAGGCAAGCTTCCCAAACTGGATTTTTCAGAAGTTGTTCAAAAAGAAAACATTGCAACCCGTGCTGCCTCTGGTGCTGTTCTGGCATACCTCGCCGATAAGGTAGAAAATATGATCGTTACTTCTGCCGATCTTTCCAACTCCGATAAAACCGATGGTTTTTTGAAAAAAACCAGCGCTTTCACCAAAAACGATTTTTCCGGAGCTTTTTTACAGGCAGGAGTTTCCGAATTAACCATGGCTGCCATTGCTAATGGCATGGCTCTCCATGGAGGCGTAATCCCTGTTTGTGCAACTTTCTTTGTGTTCTCCGACTTCATGAAACCGGCTGTACGACTTGCAGCACTTATGGAACTTCCTGTAAAATATGTTTGGACACATGATGCATTCAGAGTAGGTGAAGACGGACCAACTCACCAGCCGGTAGAACAGGAAGCCCAGATAAGATTGCTTGAACACCTTAAAAATCATAGCGGGGAAAATTCTATGCTCGTTCTGCGTCCTGCCGATGCCAATGAAACCACCGTGGCCTGGAAAATGGCGCTTGAAAATGACGAAACACCTTCTGCCCTTCTTCTCTCAAGACAGGGGATTAAAGATCTCCCCGGAGGAAAATCCCGTTATGAACATGCCCTGCAGGCCGAAAGAGGTGCATACATTGTTAAAAAGACCGAAAATATTCCCGATCTTATCCTTATTGGAAATGGTTCTGAAGTATCCACACTTTTTGAAGGTGCAGAAATGCTTGAAGAAAAACTTAATATTGAGGTCCAGGTTGTTTCTGCCATCAGCGAAGGGCTTTTCAGAGAACAGGACCCTGCTTACCAGAGAGAAGTCCTTCCGCGTGAAATCCCGACCGTTGGGCTTACTGCAGGACTCCCGGTTACACTCGCCGGTTTGGTTGGTCCCAATGGAATGGTGATAGGAATGGAAAGCTTTGGATTTTCAGCTCCATATAAAGTGCTGGACGAAAAATTGGGGTACACAGCCGATAATATTTATATACAGGCAAAAGCTTTCCTGGAAAAATTTACAAGGTAGTTTTTTTATATAGAATCATAGAAATATAAAAAAAGCCCGGCATTGTACCGGGCTTTTTTATAGTAACCACCGGTCACCTGGTTACATCAGAACCCTGTCAGGGTTGGTAATGATTAAAATATGTTTTTATTTATCGTTCACCATCCAAGGGCTCAACCAGAACGACAGTTTCTTTCCTGGCAAATTTAATTCTACTTCTATATATTTACCAAATGATATATTTATTGAAAATGTTACTTTTCTTTTCATTTTTATCAAATGTATGGAACAGTGACATTTGGCGCAATTGCGGATAATATCAGGAGGTTGCCTCTTGAGGTATTATTAGAATATTGATCGTAGTGAGTGTAGATTGACATCTTATTTATTAGAACAAATGTTTCAATCAGTATAATCAATGTTTCCAATTGCGCTGAGTCGGATAATATAGTACAAACACTAATCAAAATCCTTTTATCTTAGAAGCATAATTAGAAACTGAAATTGATTGATTCTATAATTGAGTAAAAATAAAAAGGTACGAGAGTATTCTTAAACAAATAGCATTACGAGAAAAAGCGGGAAGATAAAGATAATCCCGACCAACATAGGTGTTTTACCAGTCAGGTTCGGAACAATGTATTGTAGTTTGTTGAAGAATCGGATATCGCCTGGTCAAAGCTTTATTTATGCAGACTCCATTACAGAGGTCATCGGTGCCTATATACCTAAAACATCGGTACAAGCCTGCAAATTGAAATGAATGAATAATTATATCCTTTGAATATGCCATACCAGAAGATCTAATGTAAAATAATGATTTTTAGTCGCACGATATTAATAAACATTAAGAGGTTGATAAATCAATATCAGAAATATTGAAAACAGTTTTTGCGAACTTAGAGCATTGCTTTAAAAACCTTAATATAAGTGTATTATGAAAAGACGGGTGTTTTTAAAAAACAGCAGTTTAATCTGCAGCTTTATGACAGTGCCTAATATGATCAGTCAGAATGTATTTGCCAGCACGCTTACAAGCAGAAATATTTTTGATATACAGAGACCGTTGGATACAAATCTAAATATTAAGCCTCTTTTTGGTATCCGAATCCCTTCAGAATTACATGAAGGACCTTGCAGAGCAAATGATCCTACAACCTGGAATAAGGCCAAAGCAGTAAACCAGGCGAAGCAATTATATGATGAGTGGTATCAAAATCTAAGCACTGCATTGAAAACAAATGTAAAGATTCTCGATCCTGTTTATGTTCAGTTTTCAGGAGATCACCGTATTGATAAAGAAACCTGGAACAAAATAAAAACTCAGGATAATGAAACTGATCTTTATGTATTGAGCCATTATAGAATTCCCGGTCTAGAAAAGCATACCGATAAGCCTGTTGCAATTGTAGGAAACTCATGCGCAACACTTGATGTAAATGCATTTTTAAATTCACAAGGTAAAACAACTTTTGGCGCATTTGATTATGACCAACTTGAAGATATTATAACCTCCCTTAAAGTAAAAAAAGCCTTACAACAAACCAAATTGCTGATTGTATCCAATGGGAAATGGGATTTTGAATTCAATACGGTTCGTAGCAATATAGATGTAAACAAATTAAAGGATAAGTTTGGTATTAGTAGCCAATACATCACGATTGATGAAATGATGAAGGAATTTGAACAGGTTAATCAGGATGGAAAATACAAGGAAGAAGCAGAAAAGATTACAAAAAATCTGATGCAAAATGCTGAAAAAAATACGATGAATATTGAAAGTATTGAGCCAAGTATCATGTACTATCTTACAGCTAAAAAACTGATGCAACAATATGGATGTAATGGTTTTACTGCAACCTGTCAGGAATTTTGCGTTTCGAAATTCCCCATGGAATTCAAAGTAACTCCCTGTATTACTCATACATTATTAAAAGATGAAGGCTACGTGTCAGCATGTGAAGCTGATGTTAATGTGTTTTTTTCTATGGCACTGCAAATGTATTTGTCTAATCGGGCGCCATACATGGGTAATACCTTAATACAAGATGCCGGAGAAAATCTATTAAAGATCCATCATGATGTGCCTTCAAGAAAGATGATGGGATATGATAGTGAAAATTTACCTTACCGGCTTGTAAGTTTTACAGAAAGAAACTGGGGACCAACCATGCGTTATGATTTTTCACGTGATAAAGACAAAGTTGTTACATTCTGCCGTATGACCCCTAATGCGGATAAAATATTGGTAGTAAAAGGAAAAATCGAGGATGTCGGTGGGCTAAACCAATGGGGTTGTAGTTTATATGTGGTAATCAAAGTAACTGATGCTATGAAATATTTTGATCGTGCACAGCAAACAGGACATCATTTCTCTATGGTTTATGGTGATTATATTAGTGAAATGGAAAGGTTAGCGGAAGTACTGAATATCAAAATTGAAGTTTTAACTTAAAATAATAATCCATAATTCATGAATATCAAAAAAGCTTGTTTCACAATTATTCTCCTGGCTATCTTGCCGTTGATCATTAGTGCTCAAAAAATAACCATCGACAAGAATAAGCCGGAGCGTAAAGAATGGTTCCATTCCCTGGGTTTTGGAATGTTTATACATTGGAGTGTCGATGTGCAGCTAGGCGCTATCATAAGTCATAATGTAGCCGCTAGCTCCGAACAATACCAGGACCGGTATTTTAACGAACTACCAAAGTATTTTAATCCCAAAAGCTTTGATCCTGAAGAATGGGCCAAACTGGCCAAGCTTGCAGGAATGAAATACATGGTTTTTACCGCGAAACACCATAACGGCTTCTGCATGTGGGATACAGAAACTGTAGATTTCAAAATTACCAATACACCTTATCAAAAAGACATATTGAAAGAAGTCGTTGATGCTTTCCGTAAATATGATATTGCGATTGGGCTGTATTTTTCTCCCGATGATTTTTATTTAAATTATATCCAGGGAATACCTCCTGCACGAAGTCTTCCGGAAGGAAATCCTGACAATAACGAGGAAATGTGGGAAATTGAAAAGCAACAGATCAGGGAGTTGCTTACTCAATATGGAAAGATAGATATCTTTTTTATTGATGAGTACCTTGATTATGCCAATACTTTAGTGGCGGATTATTGCTGGGAAGTGGATCCTGACCTGCTAATTACACGTGGAGGTATGGAAACCCCTGAGCAAAAACTACCAGAGAAGCCCATACCCGGTCCCTGGGAGGCCTGTTTCACAATTGGAAGTCATTGGGCTTATGTTCCGGATGAAGAAGTCAAGGGCGGTGATGAAATTATTAACATGCTGATAGAAACCAGAGCAAAAGGTGGAAATCTTTTATTAAACATTAGTCCCGACAGCCATGGAAAAATCCCTCCTAAGCAGGAAGCCAGGCTCCGTGAAATTGCCCTATGGATGATGACCAACCAGGATGCTATTTACGAAGTTGAACCCTTTACTGTAATTAATGAACATATCAGCTCGAACTGGTGGTTTGATGAACCGGAGCATTACTTTTGGTTCACCAGGGCAAAAACAGGAAATGACGTGTATGCTTTTGTTCCTGCAAAAAATTGGGGGATTGGTGGATATAAAACATTCTTTATCCGTTCATTGAAGGGAAACGATAAAACAAAGGTTTCCCTGCTTGGTCAACACGATAAAGTAATGGAATATAAATTAAAAACCTCGCCAAGACCGGTTATTTCGGTTGTAAAGGAAGGTATCTTTATTAACGCTATTCGCAGTCACCGGACAAATAAAAATTGGCATAATCCGGTAGTATTTAAACTGGAGAATGTCGAATATAATGAGCTAATAGAAGAAATGAAGGAATAATAATCACATATATCTTTATCAATTTAACAAATAACCTAAGAACCTACTCCGAAAAGTGTATATCATGACAATCTCGTCTAACCCCCCCCAACCCCCGAAAGGGGGAGTAGCTAAAAATAAGCGATTTAGCAAAGTCCCCTTTAGGGAATTTAGGGGTGATAACACTTTTTCGGAGTGGCCTCACCTAATGAGCATCCAGGACATAATTGCATGTATCTCAGACTTACAGCAACCTATCCTATTCAGGCGATGGTGATACAAGGGTTTGATTTTTTTGTAAAGCTTGATATAAAAAAAAGGAGATTAAAACATGGACTATAATAAAGGATACATATTTTTCATTTCATTGGTGGTTGCTCTTGGAGGGTTTTTATTGGGATTTGACAGTGCTGTTATTAGCGGAGCAATTCCATTTATGAGTGATTATTTTGTCCTGAATGAATTACAAACCGGTTGGACCGTTAGCTCCTTCATCATTGGGGTAATCGTTGGCAATGCATTTTCCGGACCCTTAAGTGACAGAATGGGAAGAAAAAAAGTACTGAAGATGACAGCCGTATTTTTTGCCATTTCGGCAGTAACTTCAGCTATTGCACATGAATTTTGGTTTTTAATTATTGCCAGGATGGTTGGAGGCCTTGGTGTTGGCGGAGCAATATTAATTGCACCAGTATACATTGCTGAAATATCCCCTCCAGGTATTAGGGGCAAAATGGTTTCGTTCAACCAGTTAAATATTGTCATTGGCATTTTCGTAGCCTATTTTTCAAATTATTTCCTGTTAAATACCGGGGAAAATAACTGGAGATGGATGCTGGGTGTCGAGACATTTCCCGCCGTGGCGTATTTCGTGCTACTCATATTCGTACCCCACAGTCCTCGGTGGCTGGTGCATAAAAACCGGACACAGGATGCCTTTAAGGTATTAAAAAAAGTAGGCACAATAATCTATGCAGAAACACAATTAAAAGAAATACAGGAAAGTATACGGTATAAACAAAAAGAAAAGACCGGCAAACTGGTAGTCGGATTATTTAGTCGAAAAATGTCATATATACTTTTCCTGGCGATGGCTATCAGCTTTCTACAACAAATAACAGGCATCAACGCTGTGCTGTATTATGCCCCGATTATTTTTGAAAAAACCGGCATTGGTAAAGATGCCGCTTTTATGCAGTCTGCAATAGTGGGTCTTACAAATCTTGTGTTTACTATTATTGCCATGTCCATTATTGACAAACTGGGCCGCAAACCCTTATTAATCATAGGCAGTGCCGGTCTGACAGTTTCTCTGGTTTGTCTTGCATTGTTTTCTTATTTCGACAGGTTTTCGGGTTACGGGGTTCTGATTGCTGTTATGGTTTATGTGGCTTCATTTGCCGTGTCACTTGGACCGGTATTATGGGTATTTTTGTCGGAGGTATTTCCAAATAAATACAGAGGTGTGGGAATTTCACTGGCCGGATTGTTGGCTTCTATAATAAGTTTTGGAGTAACCTTTATTTTTCCATGGGAAATTGAGTTTTTGGGTAAAACCGTGACTTTTCTTTCATACGCGTTTTTTGCAGCAATAACATTGCTTTTTGCTGTTTGTGTATTTCCAGAAACCAAAGGAGTATCTCTCGAGGAACTGGAGAAAAAATTGATAAAACAACCTCCCGAAAATGAACCCACGGATGAACAGGTACAAATTTCACTAACCCGGTCAATGAATAAGTGAAGCAAATTGTCCATTGAAAAAACAACAATTAATAATGTTTAACATGCACGGCATAAGGGAACACATAGAATATTCAAAACATACATTTAAGCTTTTCTGGGACCTGAATAATAAAAAACCACTGGTTTCAGTAAATGCATATAAGGATAAAACAGGATATTTCCGTTATCTCGAGAAGATAAAACAGGATAAACGATACCTCAGCGCCTTTCATTTAAAGGCAGACCCTCAGATTAAAATCGATCATCAACTGGAAAGTTTTAAATATATGTATTTTGCCGGGGAAACATTGCCTGTCCTGACAACTGCTATTGGACCGGGCATCTGTTCGGCATTTCTAGGTGCCGTTGTAGATTTGAGAACCCCGGATGAACCTACCTGGTTTCATGAAAATCTTGAAGATTGGGACAATACCCCCCTGGCATTTGATGAAAGAAACATCTGGTGGAACATTCAGAAAAACATTGTTAAATATTCGGCACAAGCAGCCCATGATAATAACATTCTATCAGAAATACCTGTGGATATCTTCAATGGCATTGATACCCTAATGCTTTTACGCGGAAGCGAAAAACTCGCGCTGGATTTGCTTATGGTGCCCGATAAGGTTAAACAGGCCGGCAAAGAAATCATGAGGCTATGGAAATACTGGGTTGATGAATTATTAACTATCCAACAGTCGTATATCGAAGGAAATGGAACAGCCTGGCTCAATCTGTGGGGGCCCGGAAGGACTTTCTGTATTCAATCGGATTATATGACCATGATTTCTACTGATCAGTATGAAGAATTTATTTTGAATGACATCAGATCCATGTGCGATCATTTGGATCATGTGATGTTCCATTTCGACGGCCCCGATGAGATTATCCGGCACCTCGACTTTTTAATGAACATACCAAACCTGCACGGAATACAATGGAACCCACAAACCAACTGTGAAAATGTCAGGCATATACCGGTCCTTAAAAAAATCCAGGAAGCCGGTAAATGCCTCATCCTTAACATCGATAAAAGTGAAATCGAGGAACTTTTAAATGCATTATCACCGGAAGGTCTGTTATTAAATGTAAATCCATTTGACGAACCGATAACGAAAACGGAGGCCGATGATATAATTAAACACGTAAAATCTTGAATTAGTGCTTTCTATGATTAACCTGAATTACCGGAACCTGAAAGAGTAATACATATCCGGAAGAGTAAATCATGACATTGGATAAACCTGATTTCAAATCCAAAACCCGAAAAAAAATTGGGAAGATTTAGCGTCCTAAACCCGCTGTTTATTATTTTCCTTTGATTTAATATCCTGGGTTCTGCTTAATTATACCATTGTTGATGGTAATTTCCACCTTTGGTATGGGTAATAACAAGTGTTTGGGAAGATCGACTACTACATCTTCTGGTTCCCTGGGCTGGCCTGAAAGATTTTCATTTATGGTAATCAGGTAATCCGGACCTGGAACCATATTGGCTGTATTGATAATATTTGCAAGGTCATAACCATACGTACCGTGCCATCTTTTTAGATCATAAAACCTGTCGCCTTCCCCGCCCAGCTCTACTCTTCGTTCATGTCTGATAATTTCACGCAGTTCAGACTGGTTTGTAGTAGTAACTACGGAGGGTATTCCCTCGATTTTATCTGTTCCGTGGCCAAAAGGAGCAGATGTTTCACGTGCTCGTTGTCTTACCATTTCTAACCAGGCCAGTGCATCTGCGGTTTCTCCAATTTCATTGGCAGCCTCAGCTCCTATTAACAATAAATCGGCATATCGGTAGATTTTAAAACCGAGAAAAGACTTAACACTCGGGATAAACTGTTCTGGTGTGGTTTTTCTGAAATAGTAACCGCTTTCACTCGCTATGAAACAAATTTCATGCAATTCATCTCCTTCAGTTAATCCGGCGGTTGAATCACCGGGAAACCAAACCGACCAGTGTAACCTGGGATCGCCCTCTTCAAACGCATTTACGAAATCCTGGGTTGGCGTGTTATGTCCCCAACCGCGGTAAGCATCGGTGCCCATTTTTTCCCGGGTTCCGGGCTTATACACGTACAGAGGGCGCATCCAGCTTGCCCACCAATGATGCTGTAAAAAATTCTCTCCGGGTTCGGGATAACCTATCTCAAAGATAGATTCCGGGCCAAATTGTGAATCAAACTGCCATAAATCTCCATAATTGGAATATAACTGATATTCTCCACTTTCAATAACCATTTTTGCTTCATTGTAGGCCGATCTGTAATATCCATCAGCATTTCCAGGTTCTTCCGCGGCCATGTACATGTATGTTTTAGCAAGGATCGCACGTGCGGCGCCAATTGTAATTTGCCCCAGTTGCTCTGAAGGTAATTCATCCCTTCTCTTTAACGCTCCGGATTCTATTGCCTCTGTTAGATCCCCGACTGCCTGGTCATATATTATACTTACCGGGTCTCTGGGGCGCTTGGTTATACTGGCATCAAGAATTAAAACTACGTCGCCAAATGCGCGGGCCAGTGAAAAATAATTAAAGGCTCTCAGGGTTTTAGCCTGAGCAACTAAGTTATGTATCCTTTCCTCATCCTGCCCGGGATTTTCGAAGGCGAAATTCGCGTTGTTAATAACCGAGTTACAATATCTTATCGATAAATAATGTGATTTGTACAAACCATAAACAAACTGATTATCAGGGAAAAGAAGGAAATTGTTGATATCAAAGGCTTCCCAATATAAAACAACACCTTTTCCTGACCAGGCATCGTCGCTCCTGATGCTACCAAGGGTCAGATGACATATTGGAAAGTGAGCGTCAGTATCAAAATACTCTGACAATCCCATATAACCCAGGTTTAAAAGATAACTCAACCCATCCGCTGTCTTATAAAGAGAGACATCCGTTTGTTGGCCGGGAGGAATGGGCTTATCAAGAAATTCTTCAGAACAACCCCAAAACACCACTGTACTTATAATTATTATGAAACCAATTTTTATTAATCTTTTCATTTTACTCATTTTCTAATGGATAGTTAAAAAAAATTATAACCCGATATTAATACCCAACAGGTAGGTTCGGGGTATGGGATACACTGCATTATCAATACCAAATGCGAGAGGATTGGCATTGAAGGCAGAGGAAACCCCTATTTCAGGATTATAACCACTATACCTGGTAAATGTATGTAAGTTTTGAATCGTACCGTAAATTCTCAGGTTATTTAAACCCAGTTTCCGGATCATTTTTTCAGGAAACTGATATGCCAGGCTAATATTTTTTAATCTGAAATATGAACCATCTTCAAGATAAAAAGCAGAGATTCTGTCATTATCATTATTATCTCTTCTTCCAACGATGCGGGGAATGTCTGTGTCCGTCACGATGGTGCCGTCTTCATTTTCCCTGCCGTAAGCGTTAAGTAGATCAGTGCTTACATTGGAGGTCATTCGCAGGTTATATAAAGCGTTTCTTTTCACCATGTTAGCAATGGAATTGCCCTGTATTCCCTGGGCGAGAATATCAAGACTAACATTCTTGTATGCAAAATTCAGGTTGATGCCATAGGTAAAATCAGGCAAAGCAAATCCTAAAGTTGTTTGATCGGCTGAATTGATTACCCCATCTAAATTCAAATCCTTAAATTTCAAATCTCCAACTCCCGTTCTTCTTTCCTGCATGGCATGATTTTGAATTTCTTCTTCACTTTTAAATATGCCTTCTGCCACGTATCCGTAAAATGCACCAATGGGTTTACCTTCTATCATTCTCACGGGAAAGTCGGTATCCGATGATAAAGGTGCACCATCTTCCATGTCTATAACTTCATTAATTAAATATGAAAAATTACCCCCGATTTCATAAAAGAAATCCCCGACAGAATTCTTGTAGGTAAGTAATACATCTATACCTTTATTGTTAACGATCCCCGTATTTTTTATTTGTCCGCTTTTAATTACCGCGGCATCTGCACCACCCCATAAGGGTACGGGATTAAAAAGTAGTATATCGCTGGTTGTTTTGTCATAAAAGTCAATCGTGGCTGCAATTCTATTATCCAATAATGTTAGATCAATACCGAGGTTATAGGTTTCGGTAGTTTCCCAGCCGATATCGGGATTAGGTAATCCATCGAAAAAAGCGGCCGGATGAGGCCGGGCTGGTACTCCGTAAAAAACAACAGGTCCTGGCAATCCTCTGTCGGGCTGAAAAGTGACTTTTGACCTGTACAGGTAAGGATCAATATTTTGATTACCTACTATACCCCAACCTCCACGCACTTTTAGCATTGAAATCAGGGAAACATTGTCCATAAACGATTCTTCAGAAACCTTCCACCCAAATGCGAAGGAAGGAAAGGTTCCAAACCTTTTATTAGGCCCAAAACGGGATGATCCATCATGCCTTATGCTAGCTGTTAAGAGATATTTGCTCCTGAAATTGTAATTAATCCTGCCCAGGTACGATAAAAGCGACCATTCCAATGGTGAACCGCCAAGCTGAATCACGTCGTCAATTGATGTTCTGGCCGAATGGTACAGCATATCCTCTACAGGCGAAGGGAGGTAAGAACTGGAAACCACGGGCGATTTAACTTCTTCCTGCCTTGTAACACCAAATAGGAAATTAAAAGTGTGATTACTGGCTAATTCAAAATTATAATTGAGTGTGCTTTCAAGAAGATAATTGTACCAATCTTCATGTTCAGTAATAAGTAAGGTGTTTTCCGAGGCATCTTCATTGGCAATTTTATATTCCGGCCATACTTCTTTACGGAAACCCCAACTACGGTCTATACCGCCATTTAGTTTAAATATCAAATTTTTAAGAGGTTCAATTTCAACAAATACAGAACCCTGGATCCTGTTATTATTATAACTGTAATGTCTGTTTTCAATGAGACCAACAGGATTTACAGTGCTACTGGCGCTGGTCAGGGGTATATAATTCAGATTGCCTTCCTCATCACGTGGCCGGACAGTTGGATTGGCTTTTAATGCAGCCATAATCGGGTTTCCAACTATGGATCCGGAATTCAACCCTTCCTCCCTTTGTCGCTGGTTAAAAAAATTTGTTAAGGTTAGGTGTTGACCTGTTCTGAGCCACTTATTAATTTCATATTCGGAATTAACTCTGAAAGAATATCTGTCATAATAAGATTCCTTTACAATTCCATCCTGCGAATAATTGTTAAAGCTGATATAATAAGTTGATTTCTCGGAACCACCTGAAACACTTATTTGTTCACTATGCATTGGGGCTAAAGTAAAAACTTCATCCTGCCAGTCGGTGGTTTTCAGAAAAGGGATGCTATCCGGGCTATAATATTCACCCATTGCTTCATTGTATAGAGTTGCAAATTGCTGTGCATTCAAAATATCAAGCTTTTTGGGCAGTTCCTGATACCCAAAATATGAATTGAAATCAACCTTTGCTTTTCCGGATTTCCCTTTCTTTGTAGTGATAATAATTACCCCATTTGCTCCACGGGTACCGTAAATAGCTGTAGCAGATGCATCTTTTAATACCTGTATGGATTCAATATCAGATGGGTTCAAAAAATTAATGCCACTCGGGTTGTCATTTTTGCCAAAAGAGGCATCTTTAATCGGCATCCCGTCAACAACGTATAAAGGGTCGGTATTATTGGGTGTTCCAACGCCCCGGATCCTTACAGACACCGGTGCACCTGGGGCTCCGCTACTGGCTGCCACGAAAACACCGGAGGCTTTCCCTTGTAAAACTTGTTCCGGGCTTCTGACCGGGAGTTTTGATATTTGATCGGTTTCAAGTACTTCAACGGAACCCGTGAGATCCGCCTTTTTTACCGTTCCGTATCCGATGAATACAAGTTCTTCCAGTTCCTTCAAATCAGGCATTAGACTTACCTGGATTTCATTCTGCCCGTTTAGGATCACTTCTTCTTTTAAATAACCAATGAATGAAAAAACCAGAGTAGACTGAGGGCCTGAAACACTAAAATTAAAGGTTCCTTCCAGATTTGTAACGGTGCCATTTGTGGTTCCCTTTTCGACAACATTAACCCCAATAAGGGGTGAACCATTCTCATCCAGCACTTTACCCGAAACCCTGAAATCCTGCTGTGGATATATTTGAATGGTGAATGAGAAAACAAGAAAGAGGACCAATACTAATTTAGCTTTCATCATGTTGGTATAACTAATTTTTATAGATTTGAATGCTGTAAAAATCATTGATATTTATGATTATTTCTGTTATAAATAGATCACACAGTATGATTATTCATTCAGTCAATGAATCAATAGTATTATCAATTTAAACATCTGTTATAGTGTTATTCCCGCTTATAAAATAGTTTTACTGCATATAAATATTTATTAGCCACCATGAATAAGAAAAACCGGTTTATCAGGTTGCTGGATGAAAAAGGCATAAAAAAGATGCCTTTTTTTCCTTGCCTTGACGGCTATGCCCAATCAGGACTACCTGAGAAATTTCAAAACCAGCATATTATTGAAATGCAAATGGAGCTTGGCAGTGATATGTTAAGGGGTGTTGAAGCATATGTGGATACCTACGACGAAACAATTGTGCATTCAAAGGAAAGAGCAGGAGAATATGAAACAGAACAGTTCTCAACACCGCTGGGGACTATCAGGAAAGTCTCAAGGTACGTTCCCGAATCTCCATTCATTCCCTTCCCAATAGAATACCTGATAAAGAGCGTAGATGACCTGAAAATTTTCCGCTACCTGCAGGAACACACCATACCGGTGGCTGATTTTAGTAAAACTGAATATTACAAAAATAAGTACCCGGAAAAAATCTTATCGGCCAGCATGCAGGATTCACCTTTTTACGATCTGCTTACCAAACAGATAGGAATAGAGAATTTTACCTTCATGTACATGGAAGATCCATCCGAGCTGGAAGTAACCATGGCGGCCATGATGAAAAACAAGAAGCGATATGTTGAGTTTTCAGCGCAATCGCCGGCTGATGTTATCATATGCTATGAAAATACCAATACGGGTAACTCCATGCCTGACTGGATTTCAGCCTATGCATTCGTGCAACTTGATGAATTTGCCGATGTGGCCCATGAATACGACAAACCCCTTTTGATCCATATGTGTGGTAAAATAAGTCTTTTGCTTGATGAAATAGCAGAACGGAAATTTGACGGTATCATTGAAATATCCCCTCCACCTACAGGCGACTGTGATTTTTCGAAAGCAATAAAAATAATGGAGAATGCTGGAAAAGTTATTGCCGGTGGCATAGAGTGCAACCAGTTTACCATGCCGGATAATAATGCTTTTGTAAAATCTGTTGAAAAATTTCTTGAGGATTTGCCAGAGAGCCCCTATTTTTTCCTGGGTAGCGGCGACGCGGTGCCGAAGGGTGTTTCCGCAGAAAACCTGAAATCAGCATACGAGATCACTTCAAAAAGAATCCGGAAGAAATGCTAATTTTAAACAGGGATCGAGGAAACATGAATAGTACGCTTTCGATAGGACCTATTGACAGACACTAACTATTAAAAAATTCAGTATCATGAGTTCAAGAATAGATAGTTTTTTAAAGACACTTCGGAGAGAGGGATTTCAGGACATTATTCCTGTTGACTTCGAATTGTGTGATTCACAGGTGGACGATTTCTATAATAGGTTTGGTCACCGGGATTATCAATCATTTTTCGGGCAATTGCACCGGCCGTTGGAAATTGAAGTGGCCAGGAATTTTTCTGATGGAAGAAAACTCTTTCCGAGAGAAGAATTACCCGCTGATACCAATTTTGATTCAATGGGTGTAGGCCACTCAAAAGGTTCTGAGCTCGCCTATCACATGACCCGGATGCATCATCCGTTGAAAGGAGCAGATTTGAAAGAAATTGCCTCTTACCCATATCCGTCCTTGTCAGCAAAAGCAATTGGTCAGTTAAATCAAGCAGTCCGGCAATTACACGAAACAGACCTGGCCGCTTATGCAAAGATGCAGATGACTATCTGGGAATCTGCATGGTACTTGCGTTCAATGGAAGAACTCATGATGGATATGCTTATGGAAGATGAAAAAGCGATGTTGCTTCTTAATAAAATTTCAGATTTTGCCTGTGAAAAAGCCCGGGTTTATGCCGAAGCGGGGGTTGAAGTGCTGGGCCTTGGAGACGATATCGGAACGCAAAAAAGTATAATGATCGATAAAGACTTATGGAAACGGTGGCTGCAACCCAGGCTTAAAAAAGTTATTGACACAGCCCGGAAAGTAAAGCCCGATATTTTGATTTTCTATCACTCCTGTGGATATGTTACCCCCTTTATTGATGATTTGATAAAAACGGGTGTAGACATATTAAATCCTGTTCAACCTGAGTGTATGGATTTTAATGAAATTCATGATAGTTTTGGTGAGCGCTTATCCTTTTGGGGTACCATCGGAACCCAGGAACTCCTTCCTTTCGGCAAACCGGATGAAGTTTACCGCTTGGTAACCAACAGATTGAACAAATGTGCTGAACATGGAGGAATCGTCATAGGACCTACCCACCTTGTTGAACCGGAGGTACCATGGGAAAATCTGATGGCAATAATGGAAGCTGTAAGAGATTGGAAGCATCAATAAATAATGAAAACAAAAATTTATAAAATATTATCCATGAAAAACAAAATTTTTATCACTTGTATGACAATTATGTTAGTAATGAGCAATGTTTCCGGACAGGAAAACAAGGAAGGATCCTATGCTGAAAGACAAGAACGAACCGAATGGTTCCGCGACGCCCGCTTCGGCATGTTCATCCACTGGGGAATTTATGCTATACCTGCCAGGGGAGAATGGGTGAAGTATCAGGAAAAAATGACCGATGAAGAGTATCGTGAGTATTTCGAGAATTTTGACCCGGTTGATTACAACCCGGCCGAATGGGCAAAGCTGGCAAAACAGGCAGGAATGAAATACGCGGTTATTACTGCCAAGCATCATGATGGATTTTGCTTATTTGATAGCAAATACACTGATTATAAAGCAACCAATACACCTGCAGGGCGTGATTTAATCCGCGAATTCGTGGATGCATTCAGGGCAGAAGGGTTAAAAATAGGTTTCTATTATTCTTTGCTCGACTGGCATCATCCGGGTTATCCTGTTGATGGCGACTGCGTTATACATCCCATGACCGGAAAAGAAGGATATAGCAATGAAGACAGGGATTTCAATTCCTACCTGGAATATATGCATAACCAAACACGGGAATTACTTACCAATTACGGAAAAATTGATATCATGTGGTTCGATTTCAGTTGTGGTGAAATGACAGGAGAAAAATGGGAAGCAACCAAATTAGTTAAGATGACCCGGGAACTGCAACCCGGAATTATCATTGATAACAGGCTGGGGGGCAATATGGAACTGGAAAACCCGGAATATTATGCCGGTGATTTTGAAGGACCTGAACAAATTATACCCAAAGGCCCCATAGTAGATGAACTGGGCAGGCCTATTCCGTGGGAAGCTTGTATTACCTTAAATAATAACTGGGGGTACGCAAGAAATGATGATGAATATAAATCGGCCGGGACGGTGATAAAAACGCTGGTAAATTGTGTTTCAAAAGGCGGAAATCTTTTGCTTAATGTTGGCCCCGATGCCCGTGGCAGAATACCCATGGAATCTGTAAAAGTGCTAAAAGAAACTGGTCAGTGGATGGAAGAAAACGCGGAAAGCATATACGACTGTGAGGCCGCTGAATTTGAAAAGCCCGAATGGGGTCGCTACACCCAAAAAGGTAAGCTGTTGTACGCCCATGTTTTTGATCAATCCATAGGGCAAATATGCCTGGAGGGGCTTAAAAATAAGGTTGAATCGGCAACTCTTTTGAGAGATGATACGGAAATGTTCATGGCTGACTTCTGGCATGGTGAAAGATCTTACATTGATGAATCTGATTTATTTATCAACTTCATTGAAGATCCTGCACAACATACTATTTTGTTACCTGATAAAACAGACACGGTAATCAAACTTATCTTGATGGAATAGTTTTCAAAATGTAATATATTTTAGCGGGAGGTCTTAAAAGGATCTACCTTTTAAAAGAACTTACTACCTGAAAGCATCCCTCTGTTTGCCCCACCCAAACCCATCCCGAGGATGGGTTTGGGTGGGGCAAACAGAGGGATGAGCGCAGTTTACTCGTATTTATATAATCTGAATCAGGCTTACTCACTCACCGTTATTTCCTTTGACGAAGTTACCGTTTTGGTTTCATCCGCATTACGGTTTGAGGCTACCCAGGTAATCGTGTACGTACCGGGGAATTCGTAGGTATATCCCATTTCCGCGGAACCAAATGGAAGTGCCTCCCCGAAACATGCTTTTGATAGCTGAAAATATGATGTATCGTTATCCCTGATGGTAGTTCTTAGCTTAATTTCACTATCACAGCTGTTATAATCATGGTAAGTAGTGCCCCTTCTTGAGGATGTTGAATCTCCTGTCCAAATACTACTGAACATGCTGTTGTTTTGGGAGACAAAAAAAACTTTTTCACCCACCTTCACATTGTCAACTTCAATTCTTTGCTTTATATCATCGATAATGGTATCAACTTCAATTTTAAAGTCGGCACTTGGGTTTTCAAGTTCTTTGCTACAAGAGATAAAAAACAAAAATGTAGCAGAAATAATGGATATAATAATGCTTTTCATTGCTTTATTGTTTTAGTTTAATACCCTGGATTTTGAGTTAAATTAGGTGCCAGTGCCAGTTCAGTATACGGAATTGGCAACAGCTCGTGTTTACCTTCCTGGAAAAATATTTCTGGTTTTTTCTCTTTAAGGATGTGTAACCTGTGTGTTCTTTTTAAATCATAAAACCTGTCATTTTCACCAGCCAGCTCAAGCCTTCTTTCCTGCCATATATCTTCAAGCAGAGCATTACCTGATGAGTTAATTTGTATATCATTCAGGGTAACACGGCCTTCCTGAATAGCCGGTCTGAACGCTCTCTCTCTTACCAGGTTTACTAAGCGCTTTGCTTCCTCTTCATTGTTTAAATAATATGCAGCCTCGGCGCCCAGAAGCAATGTTTCGGCATACCTGATTACATGATAATTAGCCCCTGCTTTGTGGTATTGGCTGGAAATTGTTTCCCGGTTGTATTTTCGCTGATAATAGTTAGCATCGTCGGTGTTATGCGGGTTTCTCGTTTCTTCATGTCCTGTAAGATTATCAACAACGGTGTACCCGTCATACTTGTCCCACCGTGTTCTGAAGGTGAATTTACCCCTGCTGTCATTCAGGTTGACGAATGTAAGACTATCATCATCATGATGATAACCGAATTGATTGGCCAATTCTTCAGTTATACCGGCCAAACCGAATCCGAACTCCATCTTTCTCGAATGATCCGGCACACCATCTATAAAGATGTATCGCGGGCTAACATAATGAATATAACTGTCATTTTCCGAATTAATTGACTCTTCCGAAAGAATATCAAAGATGAACCCGCTGCTGAACTGGCCTGCTACTGTAAACATGTCGGTGAATAGTGTGTTCAAATCATATTCTCCAGATTGTTCAACACTTTTACACAGGTCATATGCCTCCTGCCAGTTAGGGCTTGAGCCATCCAATTCGGCCTCGGTAATCAATGCTTTCGCAAGGAGGGTCTGTGCCGCGGCTTTTGTTATACGGCCGTAATTGTCAGCACCGTATTCACTTTTCAGGGGGAGCAGGGGAATGGCCTCCCGCAGATCCGTAAATATCTGCTCGTAAACCAGGCTCTCTTCCTGTCTTCTTTGATTGTACCATTCATCTTCATTCAGAGAGTTGGTGTAAAGAATGACAGGTCCGAAATTTTTAACCAGGTGAAAATAATAATAGGCCCTCATGAACAAGACTTCTGCCTTGAACTGGTCGATCAGGGGCTGTTGTGAGATGGGAAAATCTACAGCTTCTAATCCTTCAATATATTTGTTTATGGTATTAATTCCCATGTAACAGTATCTCCATAAATGGTCAGCCCACCTGTTGTCGGAATAGATATCGAAATTGGCGAATCCTGCGGCGCGGTCATAGTTTTGTTCTTCCACGGCACCCCTTGGGTTTCCTGCATAGTCAGTATCATCAGATCGGGTATCAAGTAAGAAAAAGAGTATCATTTTTCCCTCCGGATTAGGCACCATAGTTAATGAGTTATAGCACCCCACAAGCCCGTTAAATGCAGTTGCCGAGTCGGTGTAATATGTTTCAAGGACAGGGTTAACCGGTTCTTTTAGTTCGAGAAAACTCTCCTGGCATGACTGTGAAAGGAGGCTTGCTATACCCAGGATTGTTGCGAATATTTTTAATGTATTCATTTTTTGCATTTTTAAGATTAAAAGGTAATATTTAAACCAACTAAATAAATCCTCGGTTGAGGATAATTACCATTGTCAACTCCAAGATCCAGGTAATTTTCTCCCCAACTAACATCTTCAGAAATCTCAGGATCGAAACCCTTGTATTTCGTCAGGACAAATGCATTCTGAACAGTTGTATAGAGTTTAAAATTTGCGACATTTAACATTGAGGCAAATCCTGCAGGCAGGTTATATCCTAATGATATCGTGCGCAACCTTAAAAATGAACCATCCTGAAGCCAACGATCACTTAAAACCCTGTCGTTCTGATTTCTTGATGTTTCTTCAAACCTGGGAATATCGGTATTCGTATTATCCGGAGTCCAGGAATTCAGAATATCTTCGTGTTTGTTTAGGCCAAACCTTCCCATCATGAGGCGGTACATATTATTATACACCATAAAATCATAATATCCCTGTAAGAAAAGGTTCAGTTCGAAATTTTTGAATCCGAAATTTCCTGTGAGCCCATATGTATACTTGGGTATAGGACTGTCAAGCACTGTCTGGTCATTATTTGTAATAATACCATCTCCGTCTGCATCAACAAAGCGAATATCACCTACCTGTGCATTTTGCTGCAGCGCGCCATTCTGAAGTTCCTCAAGTGTTCGGTAGATACCATCGGTTTTATATCCCCAGAAATCGGCAATGCCTCCTCCTTCCATAGTCCTGGATAAAAAATTCCCCTGTATATTATTTGAACTAAAAATATTAGAAGAAGTTGATTCGCCAAGATCAACAACATTGGTGGAGATATAAGTCAGGTTACCCGATATATCAATCAAAAGTGAACCTTCGGATTTGTGATATCCCAATTCAAACTCAAGTCCCTGGTTGGTGATTTTTCCACCATTTATATCTGGCCCGATTATGCCAAGGTAAGAAGGCACTGAACTCGTGAGGAGCATTCCGGTATTGTCCCGGTAAAACCAGTCTGACGTGAATGATAACCGGCCATCGAAAAAGTCCAGATCAACCCCAATATTCGTTGTTTGGGTAGTTTCCCAGGTGAGAGATTTGTTGCCCGGTTTGCCACCACTTCTACCACCATAACCCTGATAGTTAATACCTGCTGTAACCCCGGTAAATAAAATTTTTGGATCGCCAAAAAGATAATTGGCATTTAGAGCAATTGGGGTGTTATAACTGAAGTTGCCGATGTTGTTTTGGTTACCCACCTGACCCCAGCCAAACCTTATTTTTGCATTGTATAACCAGTCAACATCTTCCAGGAAACTCTCTTTCTTTATTCTCCATCCAACTGAAAAAGCAGGGAAAATACCCTTGCGCTGGTCTGGTCCAAATCTTGAAGATGCATCCTGTCTGACAGAAGCTGTAAGCAGATAACGATTGTCAAAAGCATAATTAATCCTTCCCAGGTAAGAGAACATTCTCCATTCCGTTGCCCCACCCCATAGTTGTATATCAGAAGGATCCCCTGCATTGATATATCGCAGGTTTTCAGCATTACCAGGCATGCTGCTGTTTTTCCCGCCAATATCATAAAATTGGTTGGTTTCAACGGTTTGTCCTGCCAATACGGTAATTGAATGTCTCTCAATCAACTTTTTATACGTAAGTGTGTTCTCCATTATCAGGTAGGTGGTATGCTGATCATATTGTTTTAGTGTCGGCACTAACTGAGCTTCATTTAAGGGAGAACCCTTTACCTCGAATGCAGGCATAAATTCTCTTACCTCACCAAGGTTATAGTCTACTCCAAGATTGGATTTTATTTTGAAATCTTTTAGAAATGAAACTTCCCCGTAGATATTACCATTTAGTTTCTTGTTCCGGTAGGTGTAATTTGCTCTATCCCTAAGACCGGCAGCATTGAAGGTACCGGTATGACGCATGTAGTTCCATTCACCCAGTTCATTATATGCTTCAGTCATGGGGTCTGATAAAAGAGCAGTCACCACGGGGTTGGCGGTTATGCCATTAAACCCTGTACCCGATTCCTGTACTCTATCACGCTTCGAATAACTCACCATAAAGCTTTCACCTATCTTTAACCAGTTATTTACGTTATGATCTGAGTTAATTCTGAAATTTGTGCGATTGTAGTTGGAGGTGTTTACCATACCTGTTTGTGATGTATTTGCGGCGCTCATCATATAATTTGACTTTTCCGAACCACCTGAAACAGATAATTGCATATTTGACATGGGACTATTGGAAAATATCTCGTCCTGCCAGTCAAAATCGGGAAGTTCTGCATAAGCCTCCGGATCATTAAGGTCAGCATAAGAAACGGTTCCTACAAGATCATAGTACTCCTTGAATTGTTGTTTGTTAAGAACATTAATCTTTCTGGCCTGTGTCTGAATACCATAATATGCATTGAAATTAACATTCATTTTGCCTGATTTCCCCCTTTTGGTAGTGATCAGGACAACCCCATTTGAACCGCGTGAGCCGTAAATTGCAGCGGATGAGGCATCTTTTAGTACCTGGATCGATTCAATGTCGTTAGGATTGAGCGAGTTAATCCCGAAGGCGTTATCACCTGCCCCCGATGACATGGGAATCCCGTCTACTACATATAATGGTTGACTGTTACCAAGGGTCACCATCCCTCTTACTTTAACAGAAACCGTTGATCCGGGTGAACCTGAGTTCGACATAACCTGGATACCGGCAGCCTTTCCCTGCAATAAGGATTCGGTATTGGGCAAGGGCGTTTGATCAATTGCCTCCGTGGAGATGGTTGAAATCGAAGAAGTAAGGTCAACTTTCCTCTGTGTGCCATAGCCAACTATCACAACTTCCCCTATTTCTTCCAAAATTGGGGAAAGGCTTAAATTAATGGTTGATCGACCCTCTACAGGTATTTCTTTTTTTAAATAACCGATAAAAGAAAAAACGAGCACGGATTGTTCACTGGCAACCTGAATTGAATAATTTCCATCCATATCAGTAATTGTACCATTTGTGGTACCTTGTTCAATGACATTCACCCCGATTAGGGGCTCGCCATTTTCGTCCTCCACAAGGCCTGATACCGTGAAACCGTTCTGGGCATATTGTTTTGCTAAAAAACAACATAGCATGAATAGTAGTAAAATAGTTTTTCGCATGTTAGAAGTCATTTTAAATTTAGTAGTGTCAGGATTAACAAAAATGTATTTTGCAAGTGCAAGTTAAATTCCTTTCAAAAGAATTGATAGAACTATCAATTCTTATTTTAGAACTATTTTTTCATGAACAGGACTTTTTTATTTCTACTACTGAGATGTGCTGATACGTTTGTAATATTTTTTGATTGTATAGTGACAGACTTTAATTGTCAAATACTATAGATTTACACAAATTGTTAATGATGGTAAATACATACATGACTAAAACGATTTGAGAGCAGTTATTTGATGAAAACCTTTTGGTATAAGACATTTTGCTATAATTTGTAATAGTAGTAATTAGTATCCAGGAAGAATTACCCTATATTTGAACGCAACCTGTAATATGCTATATATAGAATTTATTCCATGAAAAGAAGAACTTTGTTCGGCGTATTTGCTTTATTTATTTTTATAAACATACATGCTGAAATAACCAGGATTGCTTATCGTAATTGGGAAAACTGCTATTTAATCACGAACGATTCTTTGGAAATAGTTGTTAATGCTTCCTCGGGCGGAAGGATTCTCGTGGTTAAGAAACATGGTGTAAATTTCATGTGGGAGGATAATTCAATTGATGGTAAAGATTTGGATGATTATCAGACTGCGCATTTCCATCTGGATGCCGGGCGTTTTGATTATGGCCCTGACAAAATAACATCCTCTGTTCATGATATATTCTGGGTAGGTCCATGGGATGCTGAGATTATAAATGATTACACCTTGCAAATATCAAACAGGGATGAAGGTTTGGGATTATTATCTTACAGGAAGTTTACCTTGGACCCTGTTCATCCGTACCTGAATATTTCTCTCACAATGGAAAATATTTCCTCAAGTGAAAAGCAATATTGGTTTTGGGGAAGAACTTTACTTAACCTGGGAGGTAAAATATTCGCACCCTTGAATCCGGATAGTAATTATCCCGACAGGTGGACAAGATACATTTGGGGTGATCCTGTAACTTTCGCGAGTGATCCGAATGATCCTGGTGTTAATATTGTTGATTCATTATTTACGTTGATTCCCGGGATTGCCGGAAATTCTAAATACGGAACTGACGCAGAAACGGGATGGATGGCATATGGTTACGAGGGAATGATTTTTGCTAAAACTTTTGCTTATTTCGAAGGGGAGCCATACCTGGAAGATAATAACCACACGCATATATTTTATGCTGCCCATTCAGGGAATTTCCAGTTCGTGGAGATGGAGCCTGTCTCCCCGGCAGTAAGACTTCAACCGGGAGAAAGTTACTCATTTGAGGAGAATTGGTACGTTTTTGATCACCAGCAAACTTCAAAAATATCGTTCGACCCTTTAAAAGCCACGGACATACTGTTTGATAGTTTAAGAGACTTGAAACAGGTGAGACGGGATTAAATCGAGAGAGTTTAGTTGAAAATGTAAGGGTGATCATGTTGCTTAGTGAGCAAATGATCATATGTTCAATGGATTAAATAATGTATTCACCGTTTGAATGAAGCCAGTTTCCAACACTTTTGATAATTTTGACTGATTGTGAAGGAAATAAACCCTGGTCATATGGCCTGTCATTAATAATGCAATCTGGTTTTATTTCTCTAATTAATTTTAGTATCTCAAGCTCCTTTCATCAGGAATATTTGATGGCACGTCAAACCACATTATATAGGGGAATATTTACTATCCAGTTCCCTAATTTGCGGAATGCTTTTTTCTCGAAGTATACGGTGGAATCCTTTTTATCAGTTTCAGGGAAATCCCAGGTATTGTCCAGCACTTTTGCATTTGGCTCGTGCCAGTCCCAAACGTGGGAATAATAGAATCCCAGTTTCAACCCATATTTGTCGCATGCAGTTCTGAGTTCCATAAGCGGATCCCGGTTGAAAGGTGTGAAGTCTAACATATTATAATTACTTGCATCAGAATCATACATAGCGAAGCCGTCACAGTGCTTGGCGGATATTACAATGTACTTCATGCCGGCGTCTATAGTGGTTTTAACCCATTCTTCAGTGTTAAATTTCACTGGGTTAAAAGTGGCGGCAACCTGTTCATATTCCTTTACCTGGATTTTTCCATGGTACATGATCCATTCGCCGTCATCTTCAACTCTTTTTTCCTGCCATTCACTGGCAAGTTGTGCGTATACTCCCCAGTGAATAAACATGCCGTAAGGTGCCTCATTCCACCATTCAAGTCTTTCAGTCCTGTTTTTCGTGTGCTTTTCAATTTCATTCCGGGTCTGTCCGAATATAGCAGTCGTGTTTACAACAGTGAATAAAAAGATAAGCAGGCAAGTAATACCTAATAACTTTGACATGGGATTAAATTTTAGTGTTTTTACGAGTATAGTCCAATTCAGTGTCCGGGTATGTTAAAATGCTGCTATTCAAGTTTAAACACTCTTTCCATTAGTCTCCATTTTTCTTTGGCGTCAGGAGTTGTGTCCTGAAATTTGGCCATGAATTTTTCCCATTCCTCTTGCTTTTCCATTTTACCTAGCCTTTCCATGTCATTCTCAAGATCAAAATCTTCCCTGGTATTAATGATCATAAACATGGTTGTTCCCAAAAGATATATTTCCATGTTAAGGATCCCCACTTCCTTTATTCCGAAGGGAATTTCCGGCCATATATTCTTATTATCATGCCAGTATTTGTACTCTTCGATCAATTTTGAATCATCCTTCAGGGCAAACTGAAAACAATACCTTTTATAACCTTGGTTGTCATTATAACCTTTTTCCGGATTTACTGAGTTGCTCATGCAATTTGTTTTTTTCTAAAATTAAATATTAATTGTTCTCTTTACTTTTTCTACCGAAAGATTCACGGGCGATTTACCGCTGAATGGAATTTCTCCATACAGGGCTTTCACGAGTGCTTTTTGTGAGAAGTCGACATAGGAGTATGCATTGATGTACACGTGAACAGCCTCGAAGTACTCGTTAAAGAAATGGGGATTGCCCAAAGAAACAACTATGGTTTTGTGCCTGTCAACACTATTCACCGCCCACATCGATTCGGCCTCCTCACCGGTAAAGCTCATGGGGCCGATGGGATGATGGGCATGGCGGTGAATGGCAAAAATAATCAGGTCGTACTTTTCCGATACGGTATCCTTGTATTTTAAATCCGTTTCGAAACGCAGATTTTTTTGGAAAGTTACCTCGGCGCCCCTTTTTTCAAGTTCTTCTTTGAAAACAATAAGGTCTTCAAATTTACGCTGGTAGGTTGCCACACCCACAAGCAATATCTTCTTCTGTTTTTCCTTGTTGATAGGCAAAAGGTTCTTCTGGTCTCTAAGCAGGGTTATGCTTTTTTCTGCCAGTTCTGTTGCTGTGTTTCTTGCAAAATCTGTAATCTCAGGTGTAAGCGCTTCCATGTCGGGAAATCCGTCCTCGAAAAGACCCAGCTTTCTTTTGAGTTCCCAAATCCTGCTGACAGCGTCATCTAATCTTTCCATGGATACTTCCCCGTTTTCAATTGCCTTTTCCATGTTGTTGATGTAGTTGGGCGTGGTCCATAGCATCACGTCACATCCAGCTTTAAATGCCTCTATGTCTGCTTGTTCATCAGGATAATAACCTTTAAAGCCAGACATCACCAGTGCATCAGACACGATGACTCCATCAAATCCCATCTCACCCTTCAGCAGCCTGGTTAATAATCCGTAGGAAAGAGTAGCGGGTGGATACAGGCCATCAACTTTTTCCTTTTGGTAAGCAGGAAGGGAGATATGGCCGGGCATAATTGCATACACCCCGGCATCTATACAACCCTGGAACGCACGTCCACTGTATTTCCACCATTCTTCCATCGTAAGTGAATTACAGGAGGTTACAAGGTGTTGGTCGCGATAATCAACCCCATCGCCCGGGAAATGTTTCAGCGTTGCGGCCAGACCATGGTCCTGCATTCCTTTAACAACTTGCGACATCAATCGGACAACCGTCTCCGGGTTGTCGGAGATGGCCCGATGTGTAGTTGTTGGGTTAAGTGGATTCAGGGGTAAATCCACCACGTTGGCAAAAGCCCAGGTAACCCCGGCACAGCGTGCTTCAATAGCAGTGGCTTTACCATAATTATATGCCAGCTCTTCAGAATCTGATGCACCCAGTGTCATTACATGAGGGAGGGCAGTTAAGTCAGAAATATTGCATCCGGCGCCCGATTCCATATCGTCAATATGGAAAAGTGGAATTTTTGAGGCCTTCAGGTATTTTTTGTATCGTTCTAAAAGTTTGTAGGTAAAATTTTCACCATCCCTGTTTAATGAAAACATACCGCCTACCGGGTTTATTTCCATGAATTTCTCCAGGCTCCCATGTAGTTTTATTTCTTCTTCCGGATTGGGCATATGAATAAGTGTTTGCCCGATCTTTTCCCGAAGGGTTAAAATCTTCCAGCCGTTGTCTTCAAAAATATTTGGCATTTTTTGTCTTTTTAATTATTAGCTTTACAAATATCTATTATACAAACCGATATAAACATCATAATTGTTTCATTCTACTCAACAACAAGATTATCTTCCAGAGTACTCTTGGATTCAGGCTTAAAGGCCTGATTATAAGCAACCGTTTTTTTCGTGAGGTACCTGATCAACCCGTATGAGATAAATTGCATAATCCCCAAAATAAGAAAAATATAACGCAGTGCAGAATCAATAGACGCACCGATCGACAACATGATGAGTAATGTTACCCCGCCAATTGCCCTACCAATATTTATAAACAACTCTGTATCCAGCATATATGAATACTCGCTCTTTTTCTCTCTCGCCGAAACAGCCTCGATAACCGACCACCAGGTAGCCCTGTATGCACTATGAATAAGCGGATCGGCAATGATCTGAAAAGCTTTCAACCCCAGAACTCCGATGATAGAGTACTCGATACCTAATATCGCCCCGCCAACTGTTATGGAAATAACCCCGGCTAACATGATTTTCGGTCTGTGTTCCGGTTTGGCCTTTTTACTCACGATATACACCACAAGTGCGGAAAATATGGTACTCATGCTTTCTATTAATCCCAGCGCACTTTCCCCTCCCACCACGTTTAGTATAAGCAATGCCATTAGCATGTAAATTCCTGTTTCCACGGAACCCACCACGAGAGAAAGCAATCGTTGGTAATTCCAGAGCTTGTGGAAGCGGAAATAGAAAAATCTCATGACAGGTGGACTTTTGTAACCGGTTCTTCGGATAATAAACCATGTAGAGAACATCATGAGTAATGAGATGGCCATACCTACCTTATATACTATTTCTTTACTGTACCAACCAGTTTTTTCTCCTAAACCAATGATGATAAAACCGAATAGCATGGGAGTTATAAAATTGCTCGTGATAATAATAAATTGTTCCAGGCCGGCAAAAAAGTTTCGGTTTTCGTCATTGGTTGCGAGGTATGAAAGAAAATTCCGGCATGAATAATACATCCCTGTTCCAATACCAAATACAATGCCGTACCAGATGATACTGGACATTTGAATATCAACCACGTAAACGATCAGTACCATCGGTAACACACTCAATATGAGTCCCAGGTAAAAAAGAACTTTAATTGTCATCTTTCTCAGTAAGAATCCATTAAGGAGATAACCGATGTAATTGCCTGCAAAGGCGCCCAGCGTGTAAATAATGTTTATTTTGACATTTCTTTCTGCTCCCCAAAGATAGGCCTGGATGAATGTCATGATGATCGGAAAAACGAGGTGATAGATAAGATTAAGTCTTAATAAGTCTTTCGCATCACTGTCAAATCTTTCAAAGGCGGATGACTGCTTCCGGATAAATGCTTTTATCATGATTGATATTTAAGTGATTAATCGGGATAAATTCAGGACAAATATCGACTTTACATGCATTTTTTATCATCATTATTGTTTCATAAAGTATTAATAATATCTCACATCGTTATTCATAGAACCAGGAAACAAAGAATTACGGATTTCCAATCCAGATTTTCCTGTACATCTGTGGTGTGATTCCTTCTAAAATATGAAAGGTCTTGGAATAATTGCTCGGGCTGTCAAAGCCCACTTCTATGGCAATTTCAGCGATACTTTTATCCGTTAGCTTTTGTATTTTCTTTGAAGCATATTTTCCGGTTCCTTAATTCCCAGCTTCGAATCATCATTAAAAAATACATAATCATACTTCACGCCAAGCGTTCTCATCACGACATCTTCGATTCTTGATTCTTTAATTTTCCCGTTTTTAACAGCATCAACAATCTGTGGAAAAACCTCATGAATGATGAGTCTTTCATCCCTTATGAGAAGAAGATCAGCCCCGGCATTCAAAGCTTTTAAAGGTGCATCACCGAACTCGAAGTGTAAAATAATTCCACCCATAGCCATGGCATCTGTAGTTATGGTTCCTTTAAACCCCATATCTTCTTTTAGGAGGTTGGTAAGGATAATTTTTGAAAGCGTGGAGGTATATCGGTGGGTTCGAGTTTTAGGATAAGCCGTGTGAGCTTCTCATCAGAGCCGGCATTACTTCCTTAATTAATGCATTATATAGTTTCAGGTGATTCAATTTAGCAGCAATCTCGATGGCGGACGGCAAAAAATATCACCATAGCCTGAGTAAAATATGTGCATGAGAACCACCGGTGAGCAGGTTTTCAAACAAATCGTTTTTATTCAGATAATTCAAAAAAAAGCTCAGGGAGATAAAGATAGCAATTGCCCATGTTTTAATGGAAAAGTATGGAAATGCAACATTAGAAATAGAATATGAGTTTATTGTACTATTTTATAAGTTAAAAATCCAGCATCTTTGAAGAAAGTTTTAGTTAGTAGTTGGTTGGTTATGGATCTCCCGGGTTATAATGATTTCATATCTACTCCTGATAACACCTTATCTTTTTTTAATAGATCAATTAGCCGGGAGATCCATTTTTTTGTCAAATATTTTAATCATCAAATATATGCCAAAAGAAAATAAAAATAGATTTATAAAGTATTTCCGGAGTATATTGATCTTGTTATGTGTAAGTATAGTGTTCTTTTTATCTTTTTATGGCCGTAATAGTGAAAAAGATGAACCCTTATATTTAAATTCAGGTCTACCTGTAGAAGAAAGAGTAGAAGACTTACTGAGCCAAATGACGCTAGAAGAAAAAGTTGCACAGACTCATTGTACGACCGCTGATATTTTTGTGAACAATAATAAAATAGATACATCGAAAGCCGATTCTCTTTTGATCTATGGTATTGGCGAAATAAGAGATTATTTTCACACAGATGAAGCACATTCTGTGCAAATACATAATTGGATCCAACGCCATCTGAAAGAAAATACTCGTCTGGGTATTCCTGCTATTATTCATGGAGAAGGACTACACGGTTATGTAAATGATAATGCTACCAGCTTTCCCCAGGCTGCTGCCCTGGCAAGTACTTTCAACCTTGAATTAATCGATTCGGTTTATACTGTAATTGCCCTGGAAGCCCGGTCGCGTGGGGTTGCACAATTATTATCTCCTGTATTGGATGTGGTAAGAGACCCCAGGTGGGGCAGGTTTTCCGAATCTTTTGGTGAGGATCCCTATCTGGCCAGTGAAATAGCAGTACATGCTGTAAATGCTATGCAGGGTGAAAACCAAAACATTTCGGACCCTGAGCATGTTATTGCAACTCTTAAACATTTCCCTGGTCATGGTACTACAACAGGTGGATTAAATTGTGCGCCGATAGTAGCTTCTGAGAGGGAACTACTTGAAATATTCATGTATCCATTTGAACAGGCAGTGAAGCGGGCCGGTGCATTAAGCGTAATGGCTTCATACGGTGAGTTCGACGGAATCCCTACCCATACCAATGATTACCTGTTGAGGAATATATTACGGGAAGACTGGGGATTCAATGGTATCGTGGTATCGGATTATTTTGCTATAAGGTTACTTACCATGGGCTGGCAGTGGGAGTTTTACAGGCACTTTCTGGCAAAAGATACGGTAGAAGCAGCTGAATTGGCCTTTAAGGCAGGGGTAAATGTAGAGATGGTAGAACAGGAATGCTATCCGGCACTGGTAGATCTTGTAAAATCTGCTAAAATAAAAGAAGCATTACTGGATGAGATGGTAAAAGAAGTGTTGGATCTAAAATTCAGGCTGGGATTATTCGAGAATCCATATGTTGAGGAGCAAAGAGCCATTGAGATTTCCAATCGGCCAGAAAGCAGGGAACTCGCCCTGGAAGCTGCAAAACAGGGGGTGATTATGCTAAAGAACGAAAAGGAAACCCTCCCGCTTACCAGAAAAAAATATTCAAAAATCGCGGTTATCGGTCCAAATGCTGACAAAGTCAACCTGGGTGATTACAGCACCGAAGATCCTAAGTACTTTGTTACAGTGCGTGAAGGAATAGAAAAAAGGGCTGGAAAAGAATTTGAGGTTGAATATGCCGAAGGTTGTAAAATTACCACCCCGTTGCAGGAAAATGAGGAACAACTAAAAAATGACAAAAAAGCCATCGAAGAGGCGGTAGATGTTGCACGGCAATCCGATATAATTATACTCGCCGTGGGTGCCGACAGAGATAGTGACCGGGAGGGGCGTGATCGCAGTAATGTGCAACTTGTTGGGCTTCAGAAAGAATTAATAGACAGGATAACTTCGCTTGGAAAACCCGTGGTGCTGACGATATTTGGAGGAAAGATATACGCAATGCCTTCCATCTATGAACAATCCGATGCAGTCTTTCACTGCTGGAATCTTGGCCAGGAGACAGGAAATGGTCTGGCATCCGTGCTATTCGGGGATTATTGCCCGGGTGGAAAGCTAACCGTAAGTATACCTGTCTCGGAAGGACATATTCCTTCTTATTATAATAAAAAACCCAGTGCTTACATGCGGGATTATATGTTTGAGTCAAATCCAGGTGGAGCTATTTATCCTTTCGGTTTTGGTTTAAGTTATACAACATTTTCCGTGTCTGATCTACAAATTGAAAAAGGTTCGATCCGGGCTGATGAATCCGTAAAAATCTCAGTAAGAGTGACAAATACCGGGCAGTTCGAAGGCGCTGAAGTTGTACAGTTATATATCCGTGATATGGTGAGCACTGTTACACAACCCATGAAACAGCTGAAAGATTTTCAAAGGGTATTTCTTAAACCCGGAGATTCAACACTAGTTGAACTGCTGATTACCCCTGAAAAACTCGCTTTTTATGACCGGGAAATGAAACGGAAAGTTGAACCCGGTGAATTTGAAGTGAGTGTCGGTACTTCATCAATGGATACAGATTTGCAAAAAATGACTTTTACAGTTCAATAAGCATCTTATACTATAAAATAAGCCTTTTCCAAATTGGTGATTAAGAACATCAACTATGGAGGGATAAACCGTTTAATGTATAAATGGGGGGAACCAGGTTTTTTCATGTAGGCACGAATAGAATATCAGACGATTTTTGATATCATTAATTTTTTCCCGTGAAACGAAAGTCTGAATCATTTGTACTAGAAAATGATATTATTTTGACAGAATGAGTATTTAATAATTTGCATTTTAGCCATCCGGGATTTGATGATTTATAGGTCATCAATTGTCATTTAATACCATTTGAAATTTTAAATCTATATAATATGATCGGAAGTCTTATCAGGAAAGAAATTGCCGCTTTTAATGTTTTTAATGCTGACGCGAAAAAGCTGATCATTATAAACTTAATATATGCGCTTGCGTTTCCCTTTATAATTATTTTTGGTTCAGCCTTTATAATGCGGGTGACAAATGGTAATAATACCATGGCGATTATTTATAACTGGGGATTTTTTCTCGGTCTTATCGTTGGATATTTTATCAATGGAAAGCTACTAAAAAATAAATATGACATCCGTAAGATTTTTACCATTGGAATTTTCTTGACCGTAATTCCTTTAAGCTTACTGATGTTTTTCGGTAAAGATGCCGGATACTATGTAATTTTTTACGGCCTGGCTGTTGGGGCGGGAAATGGTATTTACTGGTCATGCCGCAATTTTGTAACTTATCTTGTCACAAATGAAGAAAACAGGAATTTTTTCGCGAGTATTGAGCAATTCATTATTATTTTTTGTAACGCGCTTATTCCCCTTTTGTTTGGGACTTTTATTCTTGGAAGTAATCCCGATCAGGAGTTTAAAATGACCGCATACAAATACACATCGGTTATTATGGTAATAATTTCTTTTTTAGCCGGCATTCTAATATTGAAAAGTAATTTTAAAACTCCACGGATTAAAAAATTTGTATATTTCAAATTTGGGAAAATTTGGAATTTTCAACGTTATCTGACTTTTACTGTGGGGATGGTTGAGGCGGGTTTCATGGTTTTGATGACCCTGCTAATCCTCAATGTTGCCGGGGATGAAACAGTGCTGGGTAAAATTGAATTTTTTACCGCCATTGTTTCGGTGATTTCCATTTATATAGTTGGTCGAATCGCAAAACCGGAACACAGGGGTACAATAATGCTGGCCGGAGCTATAAGCCTGATTATTGGAGGTACATTCCTGGCATTTACCATTACCAATAATGAATTGCTATTCGATTTCCTTGCCGTATCGTTCCTTGGTGTTATTGTCATGAAAATAGGACAAGTTATTGCCGATCCGATGGTACACAGTTCCTTTCGGGCTACATTCCTGTCCAGTATTGAAAAAGCTACCAACGAAGAAAAAAAGGAAAGCTATTCTTTCATTATGGATAATGAATATTTCATGAACGGGGGTCGAATATTTGGAGGATTTGTTTTCCTTATTCTTACATATTTAATTGATGATATGGGTGCATTACGGTATACCTTCATTATTCTTGCTCTTATTCAGCTTATCTCGGCTCTTCTCGTTTCAAAACTGGGGAAAATGGGTAAAACTGCCGGTGATATAGAGCCTGAATTTACCGAAATCCCTGCTGAAATTCCGGAGATTGTTACCCCTCTGAATAAAGAACCGGATACTATATAATTTTTTTTTTTAAAATGACCATACAATGAATAGAAACGATATAAAAAGTTATTTTGAGTTTGATGATGAAAAAAAAGAGGTAATTATAAAAAGATATGACACCCCTACCCCATGGATAAATTATCTTTCCAACGGGACATTTCACACAATGCTTTCCCAGGCAGGTGGTGGTTTGGCTTTTTACAGGTCGCCGCAGATCTGGAGACTAAACAGGTACAGGTTCTACCATTTACCTACTGACAGGTCTGGTTTTTATTTTTATATCAGGGATAAGAAAGACGGGAGCTACTGGTCTCCGACATCAGAACCTGTTCTTAACAAACCAGAACAGTGGAAGGCGGTTCAGGGAATGGGATACACCCGTTTTGAGGCTAAAAAAGATGGTTTGCTTGCAAATCTCAGGTATTTTGTAGGTCCTTTTGAGAATTCCCTTATATGGAACCTTCGGCTTAAAAATGATAGTGATACTGAAAAAGAACTGGATTTGTTTTCTTTTGTTGAATTCGGAATGATGGAATACCTGCGGGAAGTATCTTGGGTTTGTTACATGAAACACCAAATGAATATTGATTTTAAAAAAGAAACAGAGGCGTTAATATTCAAATATGGGGTGGAAACTCAGCCCAAACCGGAAGAAACTCCGCTTGTTTACCTTGCCGCCGATTACCCCTTAAAAGGTTTTGATGGCGACAGGGATGAGTTTATCGGCACTTATCGTTCTGAGGCAAATCCTTATGTTCTTGATAACGGAGATTGTACCGACTCAACACTTTTCGGGGGTGATCCCTGTGGTGCCCTTCAAATGGAGGTAAAACTTCAAGCCGGTGAAGAAAAAACGATTAATGTTTTCCTTGGTACTGGCTTAAAAGAAGAAGACATTGTAAAATCATTGAGTAACAGCAGAAAAGCTGATTTTATTGAACGGTCATTTAATGAGCTTACCAAAAACTGGGATCAATATCTTTCAGGATTTTCCTGCAATTTGCCCGATATGGATGCTCAGAGGGAAATTAACATCTGGAACCCTTACCAGGCACAACGGAACTTTCAGTTTTCCAGAAATATCAGCTTTTATGCCACAGGGACATTCAGGGGAGTAGGATTTCGAGATACCTCCCAGGACGTTTTATCCCAAACCCCAATGATCCTGGAGAAAGCAAAGGATAAAATCCGCCTTTTGCTCAAAGAACAGTATAAAGATGGTCATGTGAACCATTATTTTTTCCCGGCCGAGGGTTGGGATCCGGTTACCAGCATTCATTCTGATGATCACCTATGGCCCATCCTTGCAGTTTGGAATGCCATAGTAGAAGATGGAAAATCGGATTTTTTAAAGGAAGAAATCCCTTTTTATGATGAAGGAAAAGCTACGGTATATGAACACCTGAAAAAGGCTGTTGATTTTACCATGAATAATATTGGAGAGCGGGGATTGCCCCTGATGCTCCGATCCGACTGGAATGATCAAATGTTCAAGGTATGTCGTCAGGGAAAAGGAGAAAGCTTCTGGACTTCCATGCTTTTAGGGGTTGTGCTTCCGAAATTAAAAGAACTGGCAATATTATTAGACAAAGGGGAAGATGCTGAGCATTACGATACAATTTATAACACACAAAAGGAACTCGTTAATACTATAGGTTGGGACGGAGAATGGTATCGCCGGGCAATAATGGATAGCGGGCTATATTTGGGCACGAAAGACAATCCGGAAGCTAAAATTTGGCTAAATGCCCAATCCTGGTCGATTCTATCCGGTTTTGCATCAGAAGAAAGAGGAAGAAAAGCCATGGATATCGTTAATAAATACCTGGGTTCTGACCTGGGGATCAAGCTTATCCATCCATCCATTACAACTTTTCCTGACCCCAAAGATCCGCTTACAAATTACAACAAGGGTACAGGAGAAAATGCTTCTGTATTTTGTCATGCCAACACATGGGCAATTATTGCCGAATGCATGCTGGGGCGGGGTGATCAGGCCTGGAAATATTATCGTCAGTTAATACCGAAAGTTGCGATGGAAAAAGCAGGACCATGGAGATATAAAGCTGAACCATATGCATATGTTTCAAATCTTTTCGGGCCGGAATCTGATAAATTCGGTCTTGCAAATGTTTCCTGGCTTTCAGGTACCGCTTCCTGGATGTACGTGGTGGCTACCCAGTATATTCTGGGCATCAGGCCAACCTGGGAAGGATTGAAAATTGATCCCTGTTTACCATCGGACTGGACAGAATTAAAGGTAAAACGTGTTTTCCGGGATTGCATTATGAATATTACTATTCAAAAGGAAAAAGGTAAATGCAAGGGAGTGGAAAAAATTGTAATCAATGCTAAAGATATTGAAGGAAATGTTATTCCGGCAGAATTTTGCAACAACAAGAAAGTAAATGTACTCGTAAAATTGTAAAAGATATGAAAAATTTAACAACTTTCTATTCCGCCTGTGTGTTCACCGGGGCTATTGCTCTTACAGCCTGCCAGCAAGAAGAAAAACAGACAGGTAATACGGAAAATGATCACATAAACCTTATTGTCATTAAACTGGATGAACATCGTCATGATCAGTTTGGTTACATGAATCACCCCGTTATAAAAACTCCCAATATTGACCGGCTGGCAGAAGAAGCAAATGTATTTACGAATGGATACACAGTTTCTCCGATATGTACGCCCAGCCGTGCAAGTTTTTTCACAGGTAAATATACCATGCAACATGGCTGCAGGTTCGTGACCATGCCTTTTCATATGTCTCCTGATCAATGGTCATATATTGAAACACTTAAAAATGCCGGTTATATGATTGGCCTGGCAGGAAAAAATCATTGTTTCAATGATGAATACATGGAAAAATATTTTGATTTTCGTGAGGAATATGGTCATTTTGGTAAAATGCATGGTACTTATATTAAGAAAGACAGTGCAATATATGAATATCGCCATACAGAAAAAAGACCGGATTTTAAACCCTCTGCTCCCGACCATGAAGGAGCCATATTAAGTGAAGGTTTGATTGAAGGCCCAATGCCGTTTGAAGAAGAAGAAGCCATGACCTACCGCATAGCCGAAGATGGTCTTCGCTTCCTTGAAGAAAATCAAAATAAACCCTTTTTCCTTCACTATTCCTTTCCTGATCCTCACTGGCCCAACGTGGTACCTGAGCCTTATTATTCAATGTATAATCCTGATAGTCTTGAACTGGAAGGACTGAATATTGACTGGTCAACTCACCCTTTCGCGCATTACGTGCAATCTCAATCACAAGGCTATGATAAATATACGGAGGCTGAGCGTAAAAGAATCCTGGCTACCATGTATGGTCAGGTTAGCTTTTGCGATAAAGCTATTGGTATGCTTATGGATAAATTAGAAGAGCTGGGGTTGTATGAAAATACAGTTGTGGTTTTCACTGTTGACCATGGTAATTTTGGCGGAAGGTACGGATTAATAGGTAAAACAAAAGCCTTTTATGATGTCCTTGTAAGGATTCCACTTATTGTTCATCTTCCGGGTATTGAAGGAGGGAATGTGTATAATGCACAATTTGAAAACATTGATGTAATGCCTACGGTAATGGAATACATGGGCTTTGAAAAGCAGGAAGGAATTAAGGGAAAATCATTTATGGGTGTTTTAAATGGAACGAGTGAAGATCATCACCGGGATGTTGTTTTTTGCGAGGTTGGTTTGCCGGAATCCCCTCCTGATCCAATGAGCTTTGAAGATTTTGAACCATTCCGTCAAAAAAGAATTGAAGAAGATGGTACTACCTGGTTTTTAGATTATACAGTCAATGGTCGTTCTGCCATGGTTAAAAAAGATGGGTGGAAATATTGTTTTTATACCAACGATATGGAAGAATTGTATAATTGTAATGAAGATTCTATGGAATTAACCAATCTTGCCCTGAATCCTGGTTCAAAGGACAAATTGAAGGAAATGAGAAAACTTTGGAAAGAACAGGTAATGCTGAAGTCTTTATCTGAAACCCCTTGATCATGAATAGCAAGGAAAGATTTCATCTCACAATTGAAAGAAAAGCTGTTGATAGAAATGCAAGCTGGTTGGGCTATCCCGATGAGGCTGCCCTACCCGATCTTTTTTCTTATTTTGAAGCCAGTTCAATTGAAGAGCTTAAAGTTAAAATTGACGATGATATCTGGCCCGTGGATGTGCCCTATTCATCACCTTATGGCAACCATATCGCGGGCGCCTTTGATTTCCGGCAGGATAAATCCATTGATAAACACCAGACATTAACCGATCCGGGGCATTTTGAACTTGTTTCAGATCCGGCAGAAGTGGAAATGTTCGAATGGCCGGATCCAGTAAAATATATTGATAAAGAAGAGAGCCGTCGGCGGGTAAATGCAATCCCAAATGATAAAATTGCCATGGGGATGATGTGGTCGGCTCATTTTCAGGATGCTTGTTCCGCTTTCGGGATGGAAACGGCATTGATAAAAATGTACACTGAACCGGAAATGTTCATGGCGGTAATGGACAGGATAACAAAATTTTATCTTGAGGCGAACGCGGTTTTCTATGAAGCCACCAAAGGTGAACTGGATGCGGTCCTGATCGGAAATGATTTTGGTACGCAGACAGGTTCGCTTGTTGATCCTGTACTAATTGAACAATATGTTCTTCCCGGCACAGCCCTTCTGGTGGAGCAGGCTCATGCTTTTGGATTAACCGTAATTCATCATTCATGCGGTTCTGTATTTGACTTGCTTCCCGCGATCATAAAAACCGGGGCCGATGTCATTCATCCCATCCAGGCGCTTGCAAAAAACATGGAGCCATGGAGGTTAAAAGAGAATTTTGGCGATCAGGTATCATTTTGCGGGGGCGTGGATGCCCAGGAGTTACTCATTAACGGAACTCCTGAAATGATCAGGAAAAAAGTTGAAGAACTGAAAGCTGTTTTTCCAACTGGTCTAATTATCTCTCCCAGTCACGAGGCAATACTTCCCGACATCAACCCCGCAAATATTGAGGCAATATTTGCTTAGTTTTTTTAGAGGAACGATTCACTGGAAATAAATACACTGCTTATCATTTTTTGTATCCACAGGTGTACGAATTACAGATTTACTGTATCGAAGGAAAGCTTATGCATTCCAGCAAATTTAGATCAGAAAGCCAAAATTTCATTACAACTATTCCTTTACCAGAAAAAAATGGGATATTTCTGTTGAATGTTACATCAGGAAATTCAAAGGTCACAAAGATCTTTTATTAATACTGATTTTTTTTAGTATCAATACTATTACTTAATCGCCGCAATCATGAAAACCGGGTCCGATGTCATTCATCCCATCCAGAACCTTGCAAAAAATATGGAACCATGGAGGTTACAGACCTGGATTTTTTAAAATGATTATTACTTTTTAGACAGCCTCTTTTGAAACAATAGTCCTATTGGATGACCTATAAATGATATATTTTTTCCATTGTGCCATGTATTTTTATGCCAACTGTAAACGCTTTGCTTCATACCTTGAAATACTAAAATACATACACTGGAAACGAAAATTATCCCCGGTGTTATTTCATATATAAAAGGTCATATATTTTACCTGTGCGGGCTGAGCCACTCCGGGGGAGCAAGAGAGACAAGCGAAGGAAATTGACAATTTTTAGTTAACTCGACACTAGTGATCCGGGCATATTAAAATCCTCGTAATAAGAAAAAGTAAAATTAAATAACGTAATATAATGGATAAAAATAAAACCAATATTTCTCTTTTATTAATGATAAGCCTGGTGGCTTCTCTGGGTGGCTTATTATTCGGATTTGACATCGCCATAATTTCAGGTACAGTTCCATTTATAAAAGATTATTTCAGTTTGAATGACCTTATGCTGGGATGGGGAGTTAGTTCCCTCCTTATTGGTTGTGTTATTGGTGCAGCATTTGCCGGTAAACTGGCAGACAGGTATGGAAGGCGAAAAATGCTTATTGTCACCTCCTTGTTTTTTGCAGTTTCATGTCTGGCCACCGGACTCGCACATAACTTCGTATATTTCTTCCTGGTCCGAATGGTGGGGGGGCTTGCTGTTGGATCGGCTTCCATCCTTTCACCCATGTACATTTCTGAGATATCTCCTTCAAAATATCGCGGCCGCATGGTGGTACTTTATCAGCTTGCCATTGTAACCGGAATACTTGTGTCTTACATCATTAATTACCTGTTACACGATATTGGCCCAAACAACTGGCGATGGATGTTTGCCAGTGGAACAGTTCCTTCGGTTCTGTTTTTTGTATTGCTCTTTTTTGTTCCAAAAAGTCCACGATGGTTATACAGCAAAGGATTTCATGAAGAGTCATATGCAATTCTTGTAAATGTAGGAGGTGAAGCGAATGCAAACTATGAAATAGCTGAGATTAAAGAAAGTTTGAAACAGAAAACCATTGGATTCAAAAAATTATTTGAACCTGGCCTTCGACGGGTCTTACTTATTGGAATTTTCCTGGCTGTATTTGTTCAAATGACGGGTATTAATACCGTTATTGACTATGCTCCAGCTATTTTGGAAAAAGTTGGCCTGGAGGTTGGTGATGCCTTATTTTACACAATTGGTATTGGTATTGTGAACTTCATCTTTACCTGGGTAGCAATAATTTTCATTGACCGCATTGGTCGCAAAAAATTATATCTCATCGGATCGGCAGGTATGGCAGTTTCCATGGCACTGTTATCCATGGCTTTTTCAAATCCGGACATAAACGGCATCCTTGTTTTGATCCTGATGTTTCTTTTCCTGAGTTTTTTCACCGCATGCATCGGACCTGTTTTCTGGACCCTCATATCGGAAATGTTTCCAAACAGGGCTCGGGGCGTAGGCATGTCGGTTACCGTACTCACCAATTGGATATTTAACTGGTTGGTTGTATTTTTATTTCCCTGGATGCTTACCAACCTGGGTGGCACAATCGTTTATGGTTTTCTGGCACTTATGGGGTTGATTCAGTTCATCCTGACAAAATTATATGTTCCTGAAACAAAGGGTAAAACACTTGAAGAAATCGAAATGATGTGGGATACCTTTACAAATAAGCAAAATAACGGAAAATCTGTTGTATAAACTCAAAAAATCATGATAAATAAAAACCAGACTTTTGCTAGGTGGAAAAATGATGTTTGCTCTCAAAAAACAAAAAAGCAGTGGTTTAAAATAACTTTTATTCTTACCGGTATAATTTCAACCTGCTGGTTTTTATGGAGGGTGATTCAAAAGCCCAGCCGCATCAATTATCCTTGCATGCAGGCAACTGCCCCCATTATGACGGCATTCCTGTTATGGATGTCTGGTTTTGTCCTAACGTTTTTTTCATTCAAAAAAGCCAGGCGCGCATTGGCAAAATCGAAGTATTCACTTTCGTTTTCCTTGTTTTTACTCGGAATTACCGGTGCACTTGTTTTGTTGACAGCTAATGTTTTAGACAGTCTGGCAGATCCACTCAACGACGTGCCCAGGGTAACTGAACTGGTCGATGAAAGAAATGCCCCGGTTGGTGATGGTTATGGCATTTATAATGGGCGTGTAGTATGGGTACATGACCCCAATGCCACCAATGAAAACTGTACCAATACCGTAGATGATTATTGGTTTGAAGATAAGAACACCGATCAGCAAGTGGTGGAAAATATGCTGGCTGACGGAGTTATGAAAATCACAGGTGAAAGTACAGTTCAGGATGCATGGAATGCATTGTTTACCTATCATAATAAAAAGAAAGGGAGGGGAAGTCATGGTTATCTGGAAGGTGAGAAAGTCTGCATTAAGCTCAACATGACCAATTCTTCATATCTTGGATACAATAGTAACGACAAAATGGACGCCACTCCGCAATTGGCCCTTGCCTTATTAAAACAACTGATTAATGAGGCAGGAATTGCTCAGGAAGATATTAGCCTGGGAGATCCGTTCCGCACATTCCGGGATATGTATTGGGATAAGTGCCAGTCTGTTTTTCCCAATGTAAAATATATCGACAACAGAGGTGAAGAAGGTCGCATCCTGACCGAAGTAACTACCACCGATGAATTTTTTACCAGTGATGGGGAATTTTCTTCTCCCATACCCCAGGATTATAAAGATGCGGCATATTTTATCAATATGCCCTGTCTGAAATCACATGATGCAGCAGGAATTACCATTGGCGCTAAAAACCACCAGGGATCGGTGTTGGGAACTGGTCAGACAGCGAAAAACCAGCAGATGGGAAAAGATTTACATTATTGCTTTCCCGCAAATACCGGACATTATGAAATGGGAAATTACCGTCATCTGGTTGATTACATGGGAAATCAATACATGGGTGGTAATACGGTTCTGTATATTGTTGACGCTATATGGTCAGGGCATAACTGGAACGGGGTTGTCTATCCCTGGCAAATAGAGCCCTTTAACGATGACTGGATGTCGTCGCTATTTTTGTCACAAGACCCAGTGGCAACAGAATCGGTAGGATATGATTTTTTGTTTGAGGAATATCTTAACTACGGGGAACTGCGGGGAGGTGATTTCCCACTCTATGAAGCCACGCAGGATTATATCCATCAGGCGGCCAGCCCGGAAAACTGGCCCGCCGGAATCGTTTATGATCCGGAAAATGATGGAACTGCCATTCAAAGTCTGGGCGTACACGAGCACTGGAACGGGCTTTCAGAAAAACAGTATACCGGCAACCTGGGTAACTCCGGGGGTATTCATTTGGTCGCTGTTCCGGCTTCATTGGTAGCCGGCAGTGACAATGAATTTGAAAAAGATACAACTTCAGCAACAACCCTGGCAGATCAATTAAAGGAAGAAATCAGCCTAAAGGTATATCCAAACCCGGCATCAGACTGGATGAGAATACTGTTTAAACTGGAACAACCCGCGGAAATTAATATCAGCCTTTTTAATTTAAGTGGTCAGAAAGTGGCTGTGATGGAAAATGGATACTATGCTACCGGACATTTTGAAAAGACGTATAATGTTTCAAACTATAATTTGCCCGAAGGTTTTTATATATACCGTGTTCAAGTTGGTAAAGTAAATAATTCAGCTTATGCATCAGGTAAAATAAGAATTATCGGCAAATAGCGATTATCCGTTTTTCTTCTATGAAAAAAGCCTTTGAAGTGCATAATATTTACAGTTGAGAAAAAGATGCAAATAAGTTGTTTATTTTATCAATGATAACTGTATTTTCAAAGCAGTACAATTTTGGAATATATTAAATCAAAAACATAATTTTTTAATGAAAAGTCCTCAGGAAAAATTGCGTAAAACATTAGTGCACAAGGACCCAGGTGGCGTCGCTGTTGATTTGGGTTCCTCTGGAACTACCGGTATACATGTTAAAATAATTGAAGGCCTGCGGAAGTATTATGGACTTGAAAACAGGCCGGTAAGAGTTATTGAACCCTATCAAATGCTGGGATTGGTTGAAGATGACTTAATAGACCTTATCGGGACTGATGTGGTTGGTGTCTGGGGAAAGAATAACATGTTAGGTTATTCTAATCAGCCACCCTTAAAATCATTCAAAGCCTTTTGGGGACAGGAATTACTGGTACCGGAAAAATTTAACACTTCGGTTAATGAAAATGGAAATCTGTATTCATATCCTGATGGTGATGATAAATCAAATCCTTCTGCCGTCATGCCTAAAACCGGATACTTTTTTGATGCAATTGAGCGCCAGCAAGCCATTGTAGAAGAAGAACTGGATCCTTCTGATAACCTGGAAGAATTTACAATAGTTTCGGATTCAGATGTTTCCTACTTAAAAACAGAAACAAAGAAAGCCAGGTCATCGGGCAAAGGTGTAATTGCAGCTCTTGGGGGAACAGCATTGGGAGATATTGCATTTGTTCCGGGAATGCAACTTAAAAATCCAAAAGGAATAAGAAGTGTAGCAGAATGGTATATGAGTACCATTGTTCGTCCTGATTATCTCCGGGAAGTTTTTGACAGGCAAAGTGAAATTGCAGTAAAAAATATGGAGCTGATTTATAAAGGCATAGGAAATAATATTGATGTAGTTTTTATTTGCGGTACTGATTTTGGTACCCAGGATTCGACTTTTTGTTCACCGGAGCAATTTGATGATTTATGGCTGCCTTATTACCAAAGAATTAACGACTGGATACATGAGCATACTGCCTGGAAAACCTTTAAACATTCATGTGGTGCAGTGGAAGGATTTATGAACCGGTTTATTGATGCCGGATTCGACATAATAAACCCTGTTCAGGTGAATGCCAAGGGGATGGATCCGGTACATCTCAAAAAGAAATACGGCCAAAAACTTACATTCTGGGGTGGGGGTATTGATACTCAGCAAACTCTTCCATTTGGAACACCGCTACAAGTCAGGGAAGAAGTCTTACGTCATTGTGAAATTTTTGGCAAAGACGGAGGTTTTGTGTTTAACACTGTGCATAATATTCAGGCCAATGTACCTGTTGAAAATGTTGTGACCATGATCGAAACATTAAAGGAAATAAATTCTTAAAGAATTACAGGATTTTCTTTTTCAAACAAGGGCAACTATAAGTTTTTTTTGGGGGAGTTTTATTGACGATGGAAAAGAACTTTAATCTTCAACCAGATATGGATATATCCAAAAGCTATAAAAAATGACATCCCGAGAGACCATATTATCGGCAATAAATCATACTGAAACCAAAAAGGTGCCTATTGATCTGGGATCAACACCCAGCTCTGGGATATCGGCCATTGCCTATAACAATCTGACAAGGCATCTTAACATAGAAAACAGCAGGACACGCATTTACGATGTAGTTCAGGAATTGGCTCAAACGGAGGATATAATTCTCGACCGGTTCAAAATTGATGTAATGGATATCGGAAGAAGTTTTAACGATAAAGATAGTGACTGGTATCCAATATCACTTTCCGACGGCAGTTCTGCCTACTATCCAAATTGGTTCCGGCCTGAAAAAAACCCGGATGGTTCTCTCACTGCTTACGCAAAAGGAATCCCCCTTGCGAAGAAACCTGTCGGGGCGACCTTCTTCGACCAGATAATCTTTCCTTACCTGGACGGCTATCCTGATGACTACAGGAAATTACCGGAAGCCATGGAAAAAGTGTTGTGGCAATCTTTTGCCCATAGTCCGTGGGACCATGCAGAGGAAGAGGATTTCTGGGACCAACTCAGGAATAAATGTATTGCCATGAGGGAATCTTCGGACAAAGCGTTGATGATAGTAGCCGGTTGCAATTTATTCGAGTGGGGAACTTTCCTGCGCCGCATGGATAATTTCCTTATGGATATTTACCTGGATCCGGAGGCCGTTGAAAAGCTTCTGAATGCCTTGCTGGAACAACATCTTAACAGCCTTGAAAAAATATGTAAAGCTGTTGGTGATGTAGTTGACATTATAAGATTTGGTGATGATCTCGGAATGGATAATGGTCCATTTATGGACCCTGGAATTTATCGCTCCTTATTTAAACCCAGACATAAACAACTGTGTGATTTTGTTAAATCAAATAGTAACATGCATACCTTCCTTCATTCTTGTGGATCCATTTACAAACTCTTGCCCGACCTTATTGAAGCAGGCTATGATATAATCAATCCTGTTCAGACAAACTCAGCGGATATGGATCCGGCAAAGCTTAAGAAAGAATTCGGCCGGGATATAACCTTCTGGGGAGGAGGAATTGATACCAGACATGTGCTGAATAATTTATCACCGGAGAAAGTAAAGGATCAGGTAAAAAGAAGGCTGGATATATTTATGCCGGGAGGTGGCTTTGTTTTTAATACAGTTCATAATATACTTCCCGATGTGCCGCCGGAAAACGTGGTGGCAATGTTTGAAGCGGTCAGGGAATTTGGGGATTGATAACAAAGTTGATTTCAAAACAAAAAAAACATCCTACAAAATTAAATAGCTTATAAATTATGAAAAAATGGCTTTTGGGTTGCATGATACTTTTCTGCATTTACAGTTGTGAAAAGGAAAATAATGAAAAAAAGCCTTCAGATGTCTCATTTGAAAGCACAAATGTAAATGTGATTTACCAGGGTTCTGATCAGGCGATATGGGTAGGTGCATCCTCAGGACTATATAAACATCAGACAGGTGAATGGTATGATTATTCGACTGAGATCTCCGGTAAAGAGGTGCTGGATATTACCCAATATAACAGCAGCTTATGGTTAGCTACTGTTGATGGGCTACTCCGGATTACCAGGGATGGTCATAGTATTAACATAACGACAACATTTGATAATTCAAATACCTGCTTAAAAAGCAATCGAGTGCAGGCATTGGGAATTTCACCCGATGACAGGTTATGGGCAGGAACATCCAAAGGTATTTGTTACTACAATGGAGATGAGTGGACAGATGATGACATCACCGAGATACGGGGATTAAATGCTTCATCTTTCGCATTTGATCAGTCGGACTATTATATTGGCACCTATGGCGATTACCTTTATCATTATTATACAGGAGAGGTTGATGGTAACAGCGGAGCTTCTTATCTTATTCCTCCTTTTAATGGTGAGCTCTCCACAGACACCGTTTTTTGCAGCCTCATTGACGAAGAAGGTAACCTCTGGTTTGGTTCCACCCAGGGCCTGACCAAAAACAGAAACGGAACTCATGTGATGAATGGCAGCTTTACGTATTATTTAGAAGAATTGCATGTTTATGACGTACATATAGGTGAAGGGATCTACGCCGGAACACAAAACGGGCTGCATCTTTTTGATGGCAGCACATGGAAAGTTATTTCGAAAAATGACGGATTGCCCGGAGATACGGTCATTTCAATATATCCGGATGAAAACGGGGATGTTTGGATAGGAACAACTGAGGGCTTAGCTAAATTGACAGATGGTATTGTTTACACCTACTAATGAGTGTCTGTCCATAATGTCAGTGAGACTATGATTTTGGTTTTTCAAAATCATTTAGCCGAACTGATCCCGTCCCGAAAGCTTTCGGGAGATAGCCGAGGGATCTCAGTGAGACTATGATTTTGGCCTTCAAAATCATTTAGCCGAACTGATCCCGGGCGATAGCCAATGTTAACTTTTCCTTCCTTAGTTCCCTCGATCAGGGTTTTGGCACCAACCTCAATTCCCTGAAATTGGCAATGACATGGGTATT
>CAZGTU010000013.1:67782-71188 GCA_964528675.1 uncultured Bacteroidaceae bacterium | reverse complement strand
ACCAAACTTCTCGTCCGCCGCAGCTCCGATAGCTATCGGAGCGAAGGAGGATTAACTGCTAAACGATTTCTTTTTACCGTTTATTCAGAGTATTGCCAAAATACTGCCAACTGCCCCTCAATCCACTCCCACCTTATCTCTCCATCCTTCTTCCTTCCACTTGGGTTGATCTTCTTTATAAAATATAAAATCATTAATAACAAGAACGTCCATTTCGGTTCGCATGAAACAAATATATGCGTCTTCAGGAGAACATACAATAGGTTCTCCCCTTACATTAAAACTCGTATTCACCATGACCGGACATCCTGTTTTTTTCTTAAATACATCCAGAAGCTCCCAGAAATCGGGATTCAGTTCCTGGTGAACGGTTTGCAATCTTGCCGAAAAGTCCAGGTGTGTAATAGCAGGGATATCCGATCTTTTAATGTATAATCGTTCCATCAGGGGAAGATCATAATAGTTATCCGGGAGCTTTTTCCTGTGATTTTCATGAACATCTGATACCAGGAGCATATAAGGTGAAGAAACAGCAGGTTCAAAGAATTCATCTGTATCTTCTGCCAGCACCACAGGGGCAAAAGGCCTGAAACTTTCCCTGTATTTGATCTTCAGGTTTAATTTCTTCTGCATATCCGGATTTCTGGCATCGCCGAGAATGGACCGGTTCCCGAGAGCCCTCGGACCAAATTCCATCCTTCCCCGAAACCAGCCTGTCACTTTGCCCTTATTAATCAATTCAGCAGTCTTCTCACAAAGCATCCTATATTCAGAGATCTTTTCTGCCTTTGCGGAATATTTACGGATTAGTTTCAAGATTTCTTTCTCGTTAAATGAAGGACCCAGCAAGGCGCCCTTCATCAGATCCTTATCTCCGGTAATCTCCCTTTTCTTATTGTAATAAATATATTCAGCAGCAAGGGCAGCACCTACTGCACCGCCGGCATCTCCTGCAGCAGGTTGAATAAATATATCATCCACAAGCTCTTTCTTTACCAGCTTCCCGTTGGCAACACAATTAAGAGCAACTCCTCCTGCCATACAAAGATTCCTGGAATTAAGCTTTCCCTTTGCCAGTTCGAAACCATGTTTTAGCATTTTTTCCATGATCTCTTCGGTTATCTTTTGAATAGCATAAGCAAGGTTACAATGATGTTGCCCGGTTTTATCCTCCGGTTTTCTCCGCGGAAAACCAAAAAGCCGTTCCCATTTTTTATCCGGCAACATCCTTAATCCGGTTGCATAAGAGAAATATTGCTTATTCAGCCATAATGATCCGTCTTCCTTCAAATCGATAAGGTGCTTACGTATTAATTCTTCATATTTTTTAACTTCTTCAGAATGGGGAATACCATAAGGAGCTAATCCCATGAGCTTATACTCTCCGGAATTGACCCTGAAACCAAGATAATAGGTGAAAGCTGAATAAAGCAGTCCTACAGAATGAGGGAAGTGCAACTCTTTCAAAATATGGATCTTATTTTCTTTTGCTATTGATATGGATGCAGTGGACCATTCTCCTACCCCGTCGATAGTTAAAACAAGGGCTTCATTGAAAGGAGAAGCAAAAAAAGCACTGGCAGCATGAGAAAGGTGATGTTCGGGAAATAAAAGTTTCTGTCTGGATGAATTGTAATCCCCGATCTTTTTCAATTCATTTTTTATGAGATTCTTGAGGAACAATTTTTCCTTCACCCATACCGGAATAGATGTGGCAAATGAAGAAATGCCTTTTGGAATGAAATTGTAATAGGTTTCCAGTAATCTCTCAAATTTCAGGAAGGGCTTATCATAAAAAACAATTGCATCCAGTTCGGATATATCCATGCCGGCATAATCCATGCAATAATTGATAGCCCGGGAAGGAAATGAAGGATCGTGTTTTTTGCGGGTAAATCTCTCCTCCTGGGCAGCAGCGATAATCTCTCCGTCGATCACCAGGCTGGCGGCAGAATCATGATAAAAGGCTGATATTCCAAGAATTTTCATCTTCAAAAGTAAAAGAGCAAATATAATATTTCTGATGAATTCATCCCGCACTTTTGTGTTTGATTCAGACTTTATATAATTTTAATCATCCAATTGTTTTAGTTTACACTAATCCTATACCAAAAAAAATGAAAAATTTAGCTTTCTGTCTGGCTCTTCTGATTTCCTTTTCGATGGGAAATGCACAGGATGAATATTTACCTTCCGAAAAAAATCTTGATAACCGTGAATGGTTCCAGGATGCAAAATTCGGATTATTCGTTCATTGGGGTGTTTACAGTATTTTAGGCAATGGGGAATGGGTGATGCATAATACCACTATTCCCATTAATCAATATGAGAAACTCCCGGGATTCTTTTATCCCATGAACTTTGATCCTGCGGAGTGGGTGCAAATGGTTAAAGATGCAGGAATGAAGTATATTACCATTACCTCCAAACACCATGACGGATTTGCAATGTTTGATTCTGAGGCTAGTGATTACGATATTATGGATAGCACACCGTACGGGAAGGATGTTTTAAAAGCATTGAAGGAAGAGTGTGATAAGCAGGGTATAAAACTGTTTTTCTATTACAGTCATCTCGACTGGCATCATCCTGAATTTTATAAAGGAGGAAAAACAGGCGGAGATTACCTGGGAAGAACGGGGGAAAGAGATTTTTCGGAGTACATAGAATATATGAATACCCAGTTGGAGGAACTATTGACCAATTATGGAGAAGTTGCGGGTATCTGGTTTGATGGCATCTGGGACAATCTCGAAGCCGACTGGCAACTGCAAAAAACTTATGATATGATCCATGATCTTCAGCCCGGTTGTCTTATCGGAAACAATCATCACCTTGCACCCAAGCCGGGAGAAGATTTCCAGATGTTTGAAAAAGATCTTCCGGGCAAAAACACTACGGGATGGGCTGCAGATCAAACAGTGGGTCTTTTACCGCTGGAAACCTGTGAAACCATCAGCGGAAATGGCTCCTGGGGTTTTAATATTTATGATAAAAAAACCAAATCGGTGGAAGATCTGATTAAATACCTGGTAAGGGCAGCGGGTTATAATAGCAACTTCCTTTTAAATGTAGGCCCAATGCCCGATGGGAATATCCGGCCCGAGCATATTAAGGTTTTAAAAGAAATGGGGGACTGGATGAATGAGTATGGAGAAACCATCTATGGCACCCGCGGAGGACCCTTCGAACCCAAGCCGTGGGGAGTATCCACACAGAAAGAGGATAAAATTTACATTCATCTTCTTGACTGGACAGATCCGGCCCTTGTATTACCCGCACTAAATCAAAAAATAAAGTCGGCAAGTGTATTTGGCAGTGGTGAAAAAGTTTCTGTTGACCAGGACAATGAGAAAATTATTCTGGAATTTCCAGCCAGGCATCCAAGTGTGGTGGATATGGTGAT
>CAZGTU010000013.1:0-67682 GCA_964528675.1 uncultured Bacteroidaceae bacterium | reverse complement strand
AGAAAATTATTCTGGAATTTCCAGCCAGGCATCCAAGTGTGGTGGATATGGTGATTCAGTTGGAATATTAGGAAGCTGGAAGGAAGAGGAAGGAAGAGAAGGAGAATGTGGTGAGGCACTTTGTTGGTAAGTCGCTTTGCTGGTGAGGCGGTTTTAGGTATAAATTTAATTGGTGATACTGTAGGAGGCTGTCTAAAAAGTCAACTTAAAAATGATATTACTTTCAATTTGTTAGTTAGCGAAAAAATTTGATCCCTTTTTAGACAGCCTCTTTTCTAATAGTTTCAGACTTTTCAAGGATTGATTTATTCCCCTCAATGAAAAAAAACAAATCACTTGCGCCACGAAGCCCTAACCTTCATGCCGAAGGCCTGTACTCTAACGTTCACCTCTGCCAGGTGAACTCTAACGCCTTGTTCCCGACAAGGCTCTAACTTATTAATGCACCACGAAGTCCTCACAATTCTCACACCTCCCACGATGCCCAAACTAAATAACAAACCCCATGGGGTGAATAGCGTATTCATTGGGTAAAACTATACCTGCAGGGGTGAAAATGTGTCTGCAGGGGTGAATATCTTTCTAAAGGGGTGAAAAATACTGCCACAATTTATGGAAAAAACATATTATGTCGTGGAAACCCACTGATTACCGATCACTGATCACCGATTACTCTGAGTATTGCCTATAAGAGTTAGATACCCGGATATGCGGCTCCGCCGCTGGGGAACTGCCTCCTGCCTCCTTCCTCCCCTAAACACCCATCAATAGATTAAAATCTTAAAAAAAATAATTAACTTATCACACAACTCACCCCCCTATTTTATTTATCATCATTCAATTTTTTATATTTTTTTTCACTTTACCCCCCTTTTTTTATGTTGTATATTAAAATATTTATATACTTTTGTAGCGTTAACCCTTATTTATTAATCTAATTTTTTTAAAAGATGAAAGCAACTTTAAAAAATGGAAGAGTAATCCTATTTGCTCTGTTAATTTCTTCAGCGGGCATCGGTATGGTGTCTGCACAGGAAGAATCGGAATCTCCTTTCAGCGTGGGAGCTGATTTTGTAAGCCGTTATGTATGGCGGGGGCTCGATTTTGGAAATGCTCCGGCAGTTCAGCCAATGGTTGAATTTGCCGCCGGAAATTTTTCTATCGGAGCATGGGGCAGCTACACACTCAGTGCCAGCCCCTATCTTGAAGCAGATCTTTATGCAGGTTATGCTTTTGATTTCGGTTTAAGTGTACTTATGAGCGATTATTATTTCCCGGCCGCTGAGTTCGGGGCATTAACCGATATGTCATATTTCGACATCGATGCTCATACTTTCGAACTTGGATTAAGCCAGGAGATCGGTGATTTTTACGTTTCTGCATTCTATTTCCTGAATGCCAATGACGATCTCTATTTTGAGGCTGGCTATTCCTTTGAGCATTTCTCAATTTTTGCGGGTGCCGGTAATCAGAGTTACACCTCCGATGGCGACTTTATGCTGACCAACTTCGGTATTTCAACTTCAAAAGATATTGAAATTTCTGATACATTCTCATTACCTGTATCCGGAGCGCTGATCATCAACCCGGATCTTGAACAGATACATATTGTATTTGGGTTTTCACTCTGATTAGAGAAAAGAAATATAAACATCATGTCTAAAAAATTTACATCATGAAAAAAATCGAAGCAATAATCAGAAAGAGCAAGTTTGAAGAGGTAAAAGAAGCCCTTCACGATGTGGGAATTGATTTCTTTTCTTTCTGGGAAGTCAGGGGTGTGGGTAAAGCACGGGAAAGCCGTGTTTATCGTGGTATTGCATACGACACCAGCACCATTGAAAGACTTCTTCTCTCTATAATTGTAAGGGATATAAATCTTGAACCCACCATAAAAACCCTTATCAAGGCGGCCAAAACCGGTGAAATTGGGGACGGGAAGATCTTCGTTTCGGACATTATGGAAAGTTACCGGATCAGAACCGAAGAAAAAGGAGATGAAACCCTTTATATCAAGGAATAATTTATTAACAAAAATCTTAGATCATGGAACTAAAATCATTATATATAATTATTGCGGATGCTGTCAGCGGTTTAACCGTTTCAACGGATACTATGTGGGTTCTTCTTGCAGCTTTTCTTGTAATGTTCATGCAGCCCGGGTTTGCAATGGTGGAATCAGGTTTCACGCGTGGGAAGAACACTGCAAACATCCTTATGAAAAACTTCGCAGACTTCTCCATTGGATCAATCGTTTTCTGGCTTTTGGGGTATACCCTGATGTATGGAGAAGACATCGGGGGATTTATTGGTAGAATAGATCTATTTTATAGCAGTGATGAGATCAATGGTATACCGGATAAGGCGAGTCTACTGTTCCAGACGGTATTTGCGGCTACGGCAGCAACAATCGTTTCGGGAGCGATGGCTGAAAGAACAAAATTCGGCTCATACCTGATCTTTTCACTTGTTATAACAGCATTTATTTACCCGGTTTCCGGGCACTGGATCTGGGGAGGCGGATGGCTTTCCAGCCTGGATACGCCTTTTCATGATTTTGCCGGATCAACTGCTGTACACTCTGTAGGTGCATGGGTTGGACTTATGGGAGCATGGATGGTAGGGCCACGAATCGGTAAGTACGGTACTGATGGCAAACCCAAAGCTATCCCCGGTCATAACCTGATACTGGGTGCCCTGGGTGTATTTATCCTATGGTTTGGATGGTTTGGATTCAACCCGGGTTCACAGCTTGGAGCTGCCGGAGAAGACAATGCCCTGGCCATTGCCCATATTGCTGTTACCACCAACCTGGCAGCAGGTGCCGGTGCATTGACCGCGCTGTTTGTCACATGGATGAAATATAAGCGTCCGGGATTGAGTATTACCTTAAACGGTGCGCTGGCCGGACTGGTTGGAATTACCGCCGGCTGTGATATCGTTTCGCCGGGAGGGGCAATTGCCATTGGAGTCATTGCCGGACTTGTCCTGGTTTTCGGTGTGAGTTTTATTGACAAGGTCCTGAAAATAGACGATCCTGTAGGTGCTGTTTCCGTGCATGGACTTGCCGGAGCAACAGGAACCATTCTCGTAGGACTTTTTGCCACTGAAGGCGGATTGTTTTATGGCGATGGAGCAGCCCTGCTTGGCACCCAGGTAATCGGCGTACTTGCTGTTGCCGGCTGGGCGATGGGTACAGGCCTGATCCTCTTTGCCATACTTAAATATACTACCGGACTTCGCGTTTCAAGAACCATCGAGGAAGAAGGACTGGATGTTTATGAACACGGAGAATCGAGTTATAACATGTAAACTTTTTCTTTTCCCAATACCTGTACATCCGTAGTTTTAGCTACAAAAAGACCGCCTTTGTGAAAAGGCGGTTTTTTGTTTGATTATATAATCTGCTCTAACTGACTTACACTTTTCTCGATTTCCTCATTCGTAACTTCATGATCTTCGAGCTCACCGGCAAAATATTTATCATAAGCAGCGAGATCAATAATGCCGTGACCGGAATAATTAAAGAGAATGGTCTTCTCCTTTCCTTCTTCTTTTGCCCTTTTTGCTTCTCTAATCACTGCGGCTATGGCATGACAGGTTTCAGGGGCCGGGATAATTCCTTCCGTACGGGCAAAGAGCAGTCCTGCCTCAAATGACTCAAGTTGCTTAACAGCCTGGGCTTCTATGAGATTATCCTTGAGCAACTGGCTAACAATTGTTCCGGCACCATGATAACGTAATCCTCCGGCATGAATTTTTGCAGGTACAAAATTATGTCCCAGGGTGAACATGGGCAAAAGAGGTGTATGTCCAACGGTATCCCCAAAATCGTACTGGAACTTACCCCGGGTAAGTTTAGGACATGAAGCCGGTTCCACGGCAACCACACGCGTATTTTTGCCATCCCGGAAATTCTCTCCCAGGAAAGGAAAGGACACACCGGCAAAATTAGATCCTCCACCAAAACAACCTATTACTACATCAGGATAATCTCCAGCTTTTTCCATCTGTTTTTGGGCTTCAAGACCAATAACACTTTGATGAAGCAGCACATGATTCAAGACGCTTCCGAGGGAATAATTGGTTTCAGGATCTTTGGCAGCCATTTCAACGGCCTCAGATATTGCAATACCCAGACTGCCGGGTGAATCAGGATCCTCCGCCAGGATCTGTTTTCCGGAATCCGTTAAATCTGTTGGTGATGGATAAACGGTAGCATTCCAGACATTCATCATTGATTTTCTGTAGGGTTTTTGATTATAGGAAATCTTAACCATGAACACTTTTAACTCCATATCAAAGAAACTTGTTGCAAAAGCAAGTGCACTACCCCATTGACCGGCGCCGGTTTCTGTTGTGATCTTCCTCACACCCTGCTTATAATTATAATATGCCTGGGGAACTGCAGTATTGGGTTTATGTGATCCTGCCGGACTAACGCTTTCATTTTTATAATAGATCTTAACCGGTGCATCAAGATGCTTCTCAAGTCCATATGCTCTTACCAGGGGCGTGGGCCGCCAGATCTTATAGATATCCCGGACTTCCTCAGGGATCTCTATGTATCTTTCAGTTGAAACTTCCTGCTTGATCAGTTCCATTGGAAATATGGCTGAAAGATCTTCCGGACCGATGGGCTGCTTTGTACCGGGATGAAGCGGAGGAAGCGGCTTGTTCGGCATATCCGCCATCAGATTATACCATTGGGTTGGCAATTCCTTTTCATCCAGTAAAAATTTAACCGTTTTGCTCATTTTTCTTTTTTTAAGAGGGTTTAACTTAAGTTGATTAAAACGAAAAAAAGGCAGGTCGTAATCAACCTGCCTTCTATATTCTGTTTATAACATATATACACGTTGCTTACGACCCTTCCTGATAAAAGTGCCACCACCAACGGGTATATGTTATAGTTGTATTCATGATTTGTTTTCAAAAGTAGTAATAAATTTAAAAAACGCAAGCAACGGATATAATTTTAGTGCTAATCTCTTAAAAAATTATGAATATGTTTTGCTGCTTCACGTCCTGAATGGATGGCACTTACCACAAGGCTGGCGCCCATGACAGAATCACCTGCAGCAAAAACTTTTTCCTTGCTGGTAATATACTGACCATTAATTCTGATGTTTTTTCGATCCGTATAATCTAGACCAAGCTCATTTAGAAGACCTTCATGCACAGGATGTACAAATCCCATGGCAAGCAATACAAGATCGGCATTAAGTACCTCACTGGAACCGGGTATAATCTTCATTTCTGGAGGTGAAAAACCGTTGGATTTCCATTCAACATTGTTCATTTCAATTTGCTGAACTCTTTGCTGCCTTCCCATAAATCTTGAAGTTGCCAGGCTCCATCTTCTTTCACATCCCTCTTCATGTGAGGTAGAGGTTTTCAAGGTTTTTCCGAAATAAGGCCAGGGATTGTTTTCCTCCCTTTTTTCGGAAGGTTTAGGAAGGATCTCAATCTGTGTCACAGTCTTTGCTCCCTGACGGATAGCTGTTCCTACGCAATCGGAACCCGTATCACCTCCCCCAATTACAACCACATCCCGTCCTTTGGCATTTATCAGTTGATCATAAGGAATTTCAATTCCGCGGTTGATCTTATTTTGCTGTGTAAGAAATTCCATAGCAAAGTGAATGCCATCCAGATCCCTTCCTTCCACGGGAAGATCCCTGGGCTGCATTGAACCTACCGCCAGACAAACAGCATCAAATTCTGATAACAGCTCTTTACCACTGATATCTTTGCCTACTTCAGTATTGGTACTTATCTGGAGGCCTTCCTCCATCATAAGGTTCACGCGTCGATCAACAAATATTTTATTCAATTTAAAATCGGGAATACCATATCGCAAAAGCCCACCTATAGCATCATCCTTTTCAAAAAGAGTGACCATGTGCCCGGCTTTATTTAACTGATCGGCGCAGGCCATACCGGCAGGACCTGAGCCAATAACGGCAACCTTTTTCCCGGTCCTGACCCGGGGTGGTTTGGGGACAATATATCCCTGCGCAAAAGCATATTCCACAATTGCTGCTTCATTCTCACGAATAGTCACCGGCTCCTCATCGATATTAAGAACACAGGAATGTTCACAGGGTGCAGGACAAATTCTTCCGGTGAATTCAGGAAAATTGTTGGTTGAATGTAAAAGGTCAATGGCCTTTTTCCATTCGCCCTTATATAGCATATCATTCCACTCAGGTATCAGGTTATCTACAGGACAACCCCAGTGGCAAAATGGTATTCCACAATCCATACACCTTGCAGCCTGAAGCTTTCTGTCCTCCGAATTCAATGTTTGTTCAACTTCGCCATAATCGGATATCCTTTCATTAATGGGTCGGTTTCCCGCAATTTTCCGTTCTATCTTTATGAATCCTTTTGGATCTGCCATAATTTACTTTTTTAATTATTAAACAAGATTGTTTCAAAGAGAAAAGAATCTTTCGTGCCAGCCTCAACTCACCTGGTTATGCTCTACATCTTTTTCCATCAGGTCAATTTTCTTCTGAAGTCTGGCGATCTTTTCTTCTTCCATAACTTTCTTATATTCATAGGGGATGATCTTAATAAAACGATCAATATAGTTTTCCCAGTCATCTAAAATCCTGCCGGCAAGGGGACTTTGGGTAAGTTGATAATGTCTTTTTATCAGGGATTTTAATTCATGGACATCGTTTCTGTCCTCAACAAGGGATAATTCTACCATCCCCATATTACAATAGTAATCAAAGTCTCCATCTACATTAAGAACGTAGGCAATTCCGCCACTCATACCTGCCGCAAAGTTTCTCCCGGTTTTCCCCAGTACCACTGTTCGTCCCCCGGTCATATATTCGCAGCAATGGTCGCCAACGCCTTCCACAACGGCTATGGCCCCCGAATTTCTCACACAGAATCTTTCTCCGGCTACACCGTTTACAAAGATCTCTCCTCCTGTAGCCCCGTAAAGCACGGTATTTCCGATTATTATATTTTCCTCGGGCTTATACTTCGATCCTTTTGGAGGAACTACAATGATCCGTCCTCCGGACAGGCCTTTTCCCAGGTAATCGTTTGCATCACCATCAAGTCTGAATTCCACTCCTTTTGCCAGGAAGGCACCGAAACTCTGACCTGCAGAGCCAGTGAAAGTACTTTTAATTGTACCCTCAGGCAATCCTTCAGAACCATACTTCTCCGAGATCCTGCCTGAAAGCATAGCTCCGGTTGTGCGGTCCGTATTGCTTATCGGCAAGCGAATTTCCACTTTATCGCCTGTTTCAATGGATTTTTGAGACTTAATAATCAGATCTTTATCGAGAACATTATCAATTTTATGTTTCTGTGAATGAGTATGTCTAACCTGGAATTTTGATGCTTCCCCGGGTACATGCAATACTGAGGCAAAATCCAGGTTTTTGGTTTTCCAGTGATCAATATCCTTCCGTCGCTCAATAAGGTCAGCGCGCCCTATCATATCTTCGAATCTGGCGAATCCCATTTCTGCCATTTTCTCTCTCACTTCTTCAGCAATGAAAGTGAAATAATTGATAAGGTATTCCACTTTTCCTTTGAAGCGTTTACGCAGATCAGGATCCTGGGTGGCAACTCCCACCGGGCAGGTATTCAGATGGCATTTTCTCATCATAATGCAACCGAGAGAAATCAAGGCGGCAGTGGAAAAGCCAAATTCTTCAGCTCCCAGTAAAGCAGCATGCACAACATCAACACCGGTTTTCAACTGACCATCGGCCTGGAGAACAACATTTTTCCTGAGGTTATTCATCACCAGGGTCTGTTGTGTCTCTGAAAGCCCCAGTTCAAGTGGCAATCCGGCATGTTTTATGGAGGAAGAAGGGCTTGCACCTGTCCCCCCTTCCATACCGGAAATGGTAATGAGATCGGCTTTTGCTTTGGCAACACCGGCAGCAATGGTACCCACCCCGGTTTCGGATACCAGCTTAACACTGACATTGGCCCGTGGGTTGGCATTCTTCAGATCAAAGATCAACTGTGCCAGATCCTCAATGGAATAAATATCATGATGAGGAGGAGGGGAAATAAGTGTTATACCCGGAATTGAATAACGGGTTTTGGCAATTATCCTGTCAACTTTATGCCCGGGAAGCTGTCCGCCCTCACCAGGCTTTGCCCCCTGGGCAATTTTTATCTGCAGTTCATCGGCATTAACCAGGTAATGCCCGGTAACTCCAAATCTTCCGGAAGCCACCTGCTTGATGGCACTTCTGGCGCTGGTGCCATCCTCTCTTATTTTGAACCTTTCCGGGTCCTCACCGCCTTCACCGGTATTGCTCCTGCCCCCGAGCTTATTCATTGCCACGGCCAGGGCTTCATGGGCTTCCCGGCTGATGGAGCCATAAGACATGGCACCGGTTACAAACCTCCTGGTAATATTTTCAACCGGTTCCACCTCATTGATATCTATGGGATTGGATTTCAGCTTAAAGAACCCTCTTAAAAAACCCGGGGCTGCATTCTGATCCTGCACTATCTGGCTGTATTCTTTGTATTTCTGATAATTGCCGGTTTTTACAGCCCATTGTAAAAGTGCAATGGTATCAGGATTCCAGGCATGATGCTCGCCGTATTTGCGATAGGAATATACTCCGGCAAAAAGCCGGTTGTCTTCTTCCTTCCCTGAGAAAGCATCATTATGTGGATCCAGAACTTCTTTTGCAATTTCCTCCAATCCAATACCTTCAATTCGTGTGAGGGTTCCTGTGAAATATTTTTCAACTACCTCACTGTTAATTCCAACTGCTTCAAATATCTGGGCAGCCCTGTAACTCCTCAGGGTCGAAATACCCATTTTAGAAAGGATTTTCAATAAACCTTTATTCACAGCCTTAATATAATTCTGCTCGGCTTTTTGATAATCCTGCTGAATTAATTTTTCTTTCACCAGCTTATCCACAACGGAAAATGCCAGGTATGGATTGATGACGGAAGCTCCGTAACCAAAAAGAAGTGCAAAATGATGAACTTCACGTGCCTCGCCGGTTTCTATGACTATATCCACCTGCATTCTTTTCCTCTTATTGATCAGGTGATGATGAACAGCCGATACGGCCAGTAAGCTGGGGATCGGCGCTTTGTCCTTATCAATATTACGGTCTGTAAGAATAATATAGTTCTTACCATTGTCCACAGCCTCCTCGGCATCTTTGCATAGCTGATCAAGGCATTCCTTCAATCCATCCGGTCCTTTCGATACATCAAACAAAATCGGGAAAACAGCATTGGAAAATCCTTTGTAGGTCAGATTTTTGATGATTTCAAAGGTGGTATTACTGACTACAGGGCTTTTGAACTTCACCATCTTCACATGATCAGACATTTCATCCAGCAGATTATCCTGAACGGATCCGATATAACCGGTAAGACTCATCACCAGCTCTTCCCTTATGGGATCAATGGCAGGATTCGTTACCTGGGCAAACAACTGTTTAAAATAATTAAAAAGTCGCTGCCGTTTACGTGAAAGTACGGCAAGCGGGGTATCGTTTCCCATAGAACCAATTGGTTCCTGACCAACTTCAGCCATGGGCTTAATCAGGGTTTCAATATCCTCCCTGGTATAATTAAAAGCTCGCAGGTACAATTCATGCTTATCGTTGAGTTCAGGGGTAAGGGTCTGACCACTTTCAATCTCATCGAGGGTGACCATGTTTTTTTCAATCCATTCTGCATAGGGATTTTGATTGGCCAGTTTTTCTTTTAATTCATCATTGCGATGGATAACACCCTCCTTTGTATCGATAAGTAACATTTTACCGGGACGCAAACGGCCTTTTTCCCTGATTTTCCCGGCTTCAAAGCTTTGAACGCCAACCTCTGAACCCATTACGATAATATCGTCTTCTGTTATGACATAGCGGGATGGACGTAATCCATTACGATCAAGCGTTCCTCCAATATACCTTCCATCTGTTATGATTAGCGATGCAGGTCCATCCCATGGCTCCATCAGGGTGGAATAATATTCATAAAATGCCCTCAGCTTTGGAGGAATGGGATTTTTGGTATTCCAGGATTCCGGAATTAGCATGGCAAGTGCATGGGGAAGTGATTTCCCGCTCATAACAAGAAACTCAAGCACATTATCCAGGGAAGCTGAGTCACTCTTTTCAGGCTCTATGATTGGATAAATTTCTTTTAAATCACCAAGCACATCCGATTCCAGAACTGACTCCCTTGCTTCCATCCAGAAACGATTCCCTTTAACAGTATTGATCTCACCATTGTGGGCCAGCATACGAAAAGGTTGTGCAAGATCCCAGGATGGGAAGGTATTGGTGCTGAAACGTGAGTGCACAAGAGCAATAGCACTCTGGAATCTTTTGTCCTGCAGATCCAGATAATACTCTCTTAACTGCTCTGAAGTGAGCATTCCTTTATAAATAAGTACACGTGTAGAGAGAGAGCAAATATAGAACAGATGCTTTTCTTTCAGTTCTGAACCAGAGATCAGTTTTTCGGCTTTCTTCCGAATAATGTACAACTTACGCTCCAGTGTGTCCTGATCCATATCAGCACCAAGAAGGATTTGCTCCATGGCAGGCTCGGCAGCTTTAGCCACTTCACCAATGGTGGAATTATCCTTTGGAACGTCCCTGAAACCAATGACTTCGATATTTTCTTTGACAATCAAATCCACCAGCACCTCTTTACATTTTGCCGCTTCGGCTTTTTCCCTGGGAAGGAATATAATACCCGTTCCAAATTGTCCTTCAGGAGGAAGTGCATATCCCTGGATAAGATAAAAATCACGAGGGATCTGAACCAGAATACCTGCCCCGTCACCGGTTTTACTGTCAGCTCCCTCTGCTCCCCGGTGTGTCATATTCTCCAGGGTTTCCAGTCCCTTTTCAATAATATCATGAGACTTTTTCCCTTTTAGATGCGTAACAAATCCAATTCCACAATTTTCATGTTCAAATTCGGGACTATACAGTCCCTGTCGATCAGGTCTTTTCAGATTGTTCATTTTTCCCCTTTTTTGTACATAAAAAAACCGTTCTGAATGTACTGAGAACGGTTTTTTGCTTTCAAATAATGATTTACCATTCTCATCCTAGATTAAGAATCTTAATCAATAACATTAGTCTGGTATGCCTTTTAATCATCATTATAAACTAAACTTTATCTGCAAATATAGATGATTATATTACAATTCAAAAGCAGAAACATTCATTTAACTTTAATTTATAAGCATTTTAATGTTAATAATATTAATCCTTTTAGCATTCTTTGTGCCTGAAAGGTTTAATTTTAAGGGGTTTATGGGAATGTTGGACCAGAGGGAGACTTTGTTGGGAGAATGTGGAAAAAGGCATAAGCCATTATGGCAATCGTCCATTGAGATATATCCTCCCCGGGATCCAGGTAATCAGCAAAAGGATTTCCGAAATTAAAGGCTATCGTGGTTTTTAAACTATCTTCAGTGAGATTCTCAAAATTCCAGTCAAAATTTGCCATTGGAACACTTGAAAAATCACTTTCAAGTGGTATAAAAGGATTCCATGTCTTAAGATAAGCCCTTAGCGGGATATTTTCATCATTCAAAATAACCCTGCCAAACGGGAAGTCGGTGATGAATGTACATTTTTGAAATCTGGGAATTCCGGGCAGTTGCTGGCGTGGTACTCCAAATGGATTGGGATAATCATCTCTCATTTGGCCTTCAAGTATCCGGTTAATTTTTTTTCCATCAGCAGTTTCAATATGCATGGCAAAAAAAGTCATATACGGAGGAAGCTCATCCCTGTCGGCCTTGCCAAAAATCTCTCATTCAAGAATGTTTCCCCTTCCACCTATCAACGCATTTCCGGTACCAATTCCTCCAACCGGCATGGCAATTTGCCTCAGGCTGTCGCCGGAATAAGTATAGGCTTGCCATGGCAATGCTTCATTCTTTCTGTATGCATCTTCATTTATTATTTCTCCTGTATCCTTACATGAGAAAAATAATATAGAAACCAGAATGAAACAGATTTTTAAGAATTTCATGGCTTTTCGATTATCATGTATTTATATATCCACAGGATTCATAAACTGAAAAGAACTAATGAGTATAAACAGCGAATTTCCCCTATTCTTCTAAAGGAGTCAGTATAACCTGATCGAGAGCAAACCCGGGTTCTTCGGTTTCTTCACAGCTAATTAAGAACATATGTTTGCCTGCCGGAATCAGGACCGGTTCTGAAATGTATTCATCCGTATTAAAAACCAACTTTTCCCTGTCATTCAAAGAAAAGCTCAACAGGGTATTTTCCGGTCTTTCTCCTTTAAATTCAAGATTTATTCTCACCTTGATTTCTCCTGCAGAAGAAATTTCGTAAACAGCTTTGCTCCCCTTCTGCCAGTTTCCAAGATAGTTGAATGCATTTTTTAATTCATCGCTGATAAAATATGGGGCTTTGGCAAAAATAATGCTCTCTTTATCACCTGAAACCATGAAAACCGGCATGGCAAATGAATGTTCCGATTTCTTGATCTCACCGAACCAGTTATGAAGAAGAATGCGCATTTCTTTATAAATATCCTGATGCCTGTCAATAAGATTAACATCCTCCTGACGGTCGGCTTCGATGTCAATTAACACAAAAGAATTAACCGGCTCCGGGCTTCCCGGATAAATTGCAGGATTCTGTAAAAGTTTAAATTTTCCTTTACGCACGGAAATGATCTGATTCTTAACTTCAATTGTATCTTTTGCATCCGGGATTACCGGACGGTATTCATCTTCCACCCCTTCAGGAGTCCAGGGTTTATCCGTAGGAGGCCAGCCTGGATTTGCGTAATTATAAGAAACCTTGTCATGATCCTTTTCTTCACCATCAAGCAGGTTAAGGAAGGATATCCCGTCAAGTGGAAGATTTTCAGGATCCATTCGAATATCTGCCAGTTCCATCATGGTGGGTAAAATATCCGTAACGTCTGCTACAGCATTCACTTCATTTTTCTCGAATCTTCCCTCCTGGTAAACAAACAAAGGGGAAAGTATGCCATTTTCCCATATATTTCCCTTGTGTCCCCTCAGATCATTCACATATCTGATTGCACGATCTTCGTCGGTGAGAGCAGCATTTTCTATGGCCGGACCATTATCGCTCATAAAAAAGATGATGGTGTGATCAAGAATGTCCAGATTTTCCAGTTCGCTTAAAAATCTTCCAAGACTTCTGTCTGCATGATCAATCATTGCATAAAGGGTAGCAAGATTTTTTGAAAGGCCTTTGACCATATATTTGTCGACAATTTCTTCAGGTGCATCAAGGGGACTATGACAGGTAAGAAAACTCAGATAGGCAACAAAAGGATTTTCCTGATTTCTTTTGATAAAATCGAGGGCATAATCAACGATTGCATCATCTGCCCACTTCCCTGTTTCTACGAATTTACCATTATACTCACCCTGGGATTCCCGATGTTTATATAGTTGGGCCATAAAGGCTTCCTGGAATCCTCTCTGCCACGGCAGGTAGCCATCGGCTGTTCCGCTGTGCCACTTTCCCCATATTCCGGTGGCATAGCCCTCTTCTCTGAAAATATCAGCAAAGGTACGTTCCTCCAGATTCAGATGGTCTTTGCCCCCGTGAACATGGGAAACTCCGGTCTTTAAAAAATGTCTCCCGGTTAATAATGAAGCACGGGTGGGCGCACATACCGGATTAACATAAAAATTGCTGAACTGTACGGATTTATCGGCAAAATCATCCAGCACAGGTGTTTCGATCAATTCATTTCCATGTGTTCCGAGATCGGAATATCCCAGGTCATCCATCTGGATGATGATAAAATTAGGTTTTTGCACCTGTCTTTTATCCTGAACACAGGAAAATGTTCCTGCCACAATTATGGCAGAAAGTGAAATAATTAGATTGGGCGTGAGATTATTTTTTTTTTTCATTTTCAGGCAAAGATTATTTTTTAATTACAGGATCGCTGAATAATCCATATTTCATCAAATCGTATTCTTCACCGGGGGGCTGCTCTTCCGGGGCGTACTTAAAACTCCAGGGAGTGACAATTCCTTTCCGGTTCACATTATGATGAGGACCTATAAGATTTTTCAAACTTCCGTTCAGGCTTATCTCTACCTTATTTATTCCTTCTTTCAACCATTTACTGATATCTTTCTCATAAGGAGTCCACAGTACCATCTCTTTTGAATCATTAACACTGACAGTGACGCAGCTTGCGCTCCAGTCATTCAGGTCAAGTTTTGCCTTCAATGGACTTTCCATTTCAAATTCTGCCAGATAGGTAACTTCACCGGGATAAAACGGAAGACCATACTCCTTCCAGGATCCCAGTGAAAGAGGAATCTCCTGTGAGATCTCAAATCCTTGCTCAACAGGCTGAACGGAGAAATTACCTGTCAGAAAAACAGGGGCCAGCTCATGAAATACTGAAAAAGGCTGACCAATCAGGGTAATTAGGTTCTTCCCTGGCTTTAAAGCTTCTCCCGCAGGATAAACTCCCATGCCTTTATCCAGGTAGTATTGGTCCTGCAAGGGTTTTAGACGGATATCGTTTATAAAAACATTATAAAGACCCGGTCTTTCAATCACCAGGTTTATAGTGGAAAGATCGGTTCCTTCATTTATAAACACGGGATATCCTGCTTTAAAACCACTGTTTATTCCAAAGGTGTCACGATCAACAATTTCTGTTTTGAACTGACTGGATGAAACCCAGGGATTATCAGGGAAACCGTGTTTCCGGTATATTTTATCGTGTGCAGAATAGAAATACATCAGTTCTCCGGTGGTTTCACCATCCTCAATAAATTCAAGGCTATTGTAATCCAGTACAATTACATTCGGGTCGTTCCGCCGTATCCCGGTTATAAAAATTTCCTTTTCTTCAGTAGCTTCCCATATTTCCTTTTCCAAAGCTTCAACATCTGTTTTCTCATCGGACAGAAAATACAGCCTGCTCCCTGCATCTTCAAGTTCTACATTAAATAGAACTCCACCGGATGTTTTCTCAAATTCAGTTTTGTATATTTTTCCTGTAACCGGGTCCAATTCTACCATATCTTCAACATTCTCAGCTTTCAAACTGAATTTTTTAGTGGCTTCCTGATCAAAATTGGCCAGGAACAATATATCTCCGTCCTCCAGCTGTCGCCTCATAAAGTAAACAAATTCAGCCTGTTCCAGAGGCGAGAACTCAAGCTCGCCGCTCACCACAAGATCAGGAAGAGAGGACTCACGAGGCTTATTCATGATTTCAACCTGATCGCTGTATTCCTCAAATAGTTCCTTCACTTCCGTCGTTTTCACTCCATCAACAAAATCAGGATAGGTTTCAAATGAGATCAGTTCACCACCTTCCATAAGAAATTCCTCAATGAGAATGAGAGTACTCCTGTCAAGATTTGTTAAGCCATAGGGAATTACCACAGTTGAATAGGATCTTTCTCCGATTACCAGCCGGTCATCCATCACAGAACCGAAATCCTCCATGGTTTTTTCTGCTGCAAGATCATATTCAAGTTTCAGGTATTCCATTTCATTGATAAACCGGTGAAAATCATCTCTGATTTCATTTAGTTCACTGTTTTCTGCACCGGCTATATAATGCATCCAGGCTGTTGTAGTGGGTTCAATAACAAGGATATGATTCACCTGGAAACCCGATGAAAGTGCCAGTGAAAGTCGGGCAAAATAATCAGCCTGTACCTTATATTCATCCCACCAGGGAGTATGATAGGAAAAGGTTTGCGGAAAATCGTGCTTACGATCTCCAAGCATGGACTGATAAGATAAGTGTTGATTCATCAAATTAACACCCAGGGCATATTGCCAGTCTCCATTACGTTTCATATCATGAAAACTTAGCTCATATCCCGAGGCACCATATGTTTCTGACAATGCCCTACTCCTACCAAACTGGTTGGCCACCGATGAAAGTTCCTTCACTGCCCTGACATTTCCAAACTGATCGGGTCTTTCTTTCATAGTATTGAATAACATATCGATGCCCGGAACCTGGTGATAGGCATACATAGCCATATTATCACCGCCATGCACGGGATTTGGCCAGCCATGCTCCCAATAATGCCCGGTCCATTTTAAATTCTTCTCTTCAGTATATTCATACCAGGGTATCGACCATCTTTCAATGAAAAGATCAAGCAACACTGAATAATAGTTATGTCTTACTTTTTGCCATTCTCCGGTTTCCTTGAACAGACTTACAAGATGTTCTTCGATGGAATAACCCCAGGTGTTTTCAAAAACTTCAAAAAGATCGGATGTCCACCGGATTGCGTCCTTTGAACGGGGACTTATATTTGGTTCATCTGTAAAGACGCCCGGTACTACATCGCCAAAATCTTCACCAATTGTTTGTTCATATCCTGTCATTGTAATCTCTATGAATTTTTCAGTTACACCGGGTTGAATGAGATCCACATAGGTATAACCCCCGAACCATTTGGACGGCTGGTAGAAAAGCTTCTCAATTCCTACAAACTGTCCTTCCCTTCCCGAATAATCAGCATATTTGTCTTTGCTTACCGGCACATATCCATCACCCTTCCTCTCATAGAATGCTATCCACGAAAGCAAAGTATCCGGCTCAAAAATTTTCATTTCATGTTTTCTCATAGCGATGCCATTCTCATAGGATTGGGGCATCTGAGCAGGAACATGCCCACCTGCAAAACCACTGGGAAATGAATTCTCGTCGTACAACCAGAGATACATTCCCAAAGATTCTGCCTTTTCTTTGGCATACTTTACCAGATCAAACCATTCCGCAGATACATATTCAGTGATCAGTCCATATCTCGGATGTACGAAAACCCCACCAAAACCCTTTTCGTGGAAATCTTCGAGTTGCTCATCGATCATTTGCTGAGTCACTTTTTCATTCCATACCCAGAAAGGTACCGTACGGTATTTCGCTGGAGGGTCTGCAAAAGATTCGGAGATTTTATCAAAGGAATTTATACGGTCCGCTGTTCCTGTGTCTTTAATTTTTTCACAGGAAAAGAGCAGAAAAGCAGAAAAAATAAATAAGAATAGCTTTTTCATGTCTGAATATTATTTGGTCATTGGTTTTTTATTTACAATCAATTCTTTTTCGGCAAGCTTCCCCTGTGGCTCAATAATTACTTCTGCACCCTCTGGTGCTGAATAATTCAAAAATAATTTATCTCCTGCAATACGCCAGTCTACCTCTACCAGCCCCAGGGGATGAGGCACAATTCCTTTTGCCCATGTGATATTAGCTGATTGAGGTTTAATGAAGACCTTATCATGAAAACGAATCTCCGGGAAACCAAGACGAACCCCCAGTACACGGGTAGACATAAAATAAGTGGGATGTCCACTCCATGCATGACTGAGTGTCCCCTGTCCGCTGCCATCGGAACCATCACCAAAGTTTTCCCAGGCAGTATCATTATGTTTATAGATCATTGCTGACCAGTATTTGCGAATGAAAAATTCGGCAAAATCTTCCATACCAAGCTGATAAAGTGCTTCCAAAATATAGAACGCACCATAAGGAGTTGTTGCTCTCTTTCGGTCTTCATCACCAATTTCAGTGAGTGTTTTTATAAAATGATCCTTGATATGTTTTTCCTGCATTTCATTGGTTTGACCAAACATTACCGGCCAGGCGGAAGAGATGGGATAATGATGATCGATCTGTTCTCCTTCACGAAATCCGTCATGAAAAGCCAATTCTTCATCATCCCAGCATTTTTCAAGCATTATTTCTTTTGCCCGGGAAGCTTCTTCCCTGAATTTTGCAGCATCATCAGAATATCCAAGCTCTTCTGCCAGCCAGGCAAATGATTCAAGAGAATAAATGATCATGGACTGAATGGTTGTCAGATTAGCATTCTTATCAATTTGGGTCCATTCAATGAAAGCCCGGTCATGATCATACAGCCCGGATTCCATTTGCCGGTCCATATAGTTAAGAAGCATGTTCCGGTATTCTTCGTAGAATTCCTCCGCAAACTCAATATCTTTTGTCATAGCTACCGACCAAAGATAACTTATCAATGTAGCAAGTGGATAATCGGCCATATGGTTGACCGATGCTCTTCTTCTTTCGGCCTTAGGCACCATAAGATCTCTGTACATATCAGCAAAAACCCGGATACTTCTTTTCATCAGGCGTGAATCACCTGAAGTAACCAGGGCAATGGCATATTGCGGAAGGGCATCTCCTGCATAAAGTCCTCTTTCCCTGTAAGGTGTATCGGTATAGGTATCCTCGGAACAGACTTCTAGCGTCCTCCAGCCCATTTCCCATATCCTGTTCATTAACGGATCAGAACATTCAAACTTCCCGGTCTTCTCATATGGATATATCTGGCTGACCATGCCAATTTTATTGATCTTCACAGGACCCGATGCATTTATCACATTCACCTGTAAAAATTTGGCCCCATAAGGCTTAAAAGTTTCAAAGTAGTCTTTACCGGCAGCACTGGTAAATCTTGCCCCGGTATATAATCCAACCCTTTTAAGTGTCCACGGACGATTACCAATGGTATCTTCAGTAAATACAACATTGAATGTTGTTCCTTCAGGAGATTCAGCATCAATAAATATCCTTCCAAGTGTTTTTTCTCCCATATCATAAATCAGGGCATAATCCTTACCTCCCTCCAGGTTAAAAGGCTCAGGCACGTGTTTTCCGTGATCAACGATCTCATGTCCTTCCCTGTTCAGTTCCCTGCCATGATCAATCAGGCTGTCAAAATAACTCCATGCAACTTCGAAAGCCGGATTACCGGCAGTCTCGGATTTGGGTTTTTCCACCCAGTTAACACTGAAATCTTTTAATATATCCCTATCCTCAAAAGGATAAGCCAGATCTCTCGCTTTTTCTTCTTCCTCATCCGGGAAAGGTCCGGCAGTGATAAAGGCGATATCATCATTCATGTCTTTATCAGGGGAGAATACAAGGCCTGCATCTTCAGGTACTGTCATATAATAATCCCAGGAAGCCCAAACAATCCCATAACGGATAAAAAAATGATTCCAACCTTTTTCAAAGGAAATGGGATAATCTCTTCTGTATAATTTTGATGGTTTTTCAGTGTATTGAGTGAGTGGACCTTTTCCATTCACAAAATAATCTCCCCACCATAATCCGGCATTAATGGTTTGTTTGACGGGAGAATAAATATAGGTTTGCGCAAAAGCTATCCTGTTCTTTCCAAACTCTTCCCGGTTCCTGTCGGGTGCTTTTACCCTGAATGAATACATTACCTCATCATCCTTTAGCTCATAGAGACCTAAAACGGATAAAGGAAGTCTTTCTTCCTGGGTCAGGTGTGGAATAGTCCTGGGAATGAAATCATCATAAACAGTCTGATCAGCAAGTGGGGTAACATCTTTCCATTCAGACAGATCACAATCATAAGCAAGAATGTCGGACGGATCTTTGCGAGCATCATATTTTTCAACTGCGCCTGTCGCGAAAGTCATTTTGGGTGAAGTGGGATCATAGCCTTTTAATGGAATAACTTTCCAATCACCCGGTGTAGAAAGATCTGTTTCACCATTATCGCTATTCAGTTTACCCCAACTGATGAAAGCTCCCGGTCCTACCGGTACCTGATAGGTGATCATACCGTCATTCACTACCTTAATAACAATAAAATTTTTACCGGGTTCGAGATAATCTGAAATGTCATAACTGTCATATTCCGGTGATTCTGCATAAGCTCTCACCGGACCGAAATTAATAAAATTGCCATTTACATACAGATGGTAACGTGCATGGGCATATAAATGGATCTCACCGGCAGGATCTTCTCCCAATTTAAAATCCTTTCTGAATGCGAGATAAACCTGTCTACCTTCGCCCTGATCATCTATCCATACCAGATCGGCTTCCGGATTATATTTTTCCTCTATTTCAGCGGGTTGACAGCCTGCGAATAATAATACTCCAATGATAAAATATGCTATTCTCATATTAGTTGTATTTATTTGGCATTGATTTGTCTATTTTCTTGTGCCGGTTTGCACAAGCAAAATGTGTTTCTTCAAGACTTAAACATTCCGGCATTGAATCTGCAAATGGATATTCTTCATCAAAAAAATGGATCATTTTTCGTTGTAATCTTTCAAGAATATTAGCCACTACCTCTAAAGTTGGATAGTTTTCCTATACAAGAATAAGGAATAATTATGGATTTTCAAATAAATATAATCTTATACTATTATATATCAGATATTTAAAATAACACCCCTGTGTATGATCACGAACAACTAAATTTCTGATAATTTGAAATTCAAATAAAAAATTCAACTATGCGTTGTAAATTTTACGGAATTTGACTAACTCGCAAAAAACTTTTCAAAAAATGCCATTTTCATACAAATTCACTGTTACGGAAGATCTGCTCGATAATTACGGACATATGAATAATGCTCAATATCTGAGGCTTTATGAAGATGCCAGATGGGATATTCTTCGAAAGAGTGGCCTTGGAGAAGAAACAATCAGGAAACATAATACAGGTCCTGTTATCCTGGAAGTAACCGTAAGGTTCAGCAATGAGTTGAGGCCTGGTCAAAAGGTAATCATCGAAACCATTAGTCGTCGCAAGGGATCTAAATTGTTTTATTTTGACCAGGTCATGAGAGATTCCAGGGGAACAATCTTCAGCAAGGCGATCTTCACAACTGCACTATTCAATTTGAAAAGCAGAAAAATGATAATCCCGGACGAGAAATGGTTAAAAGCATTCGGATTTTAAATATCAGCTTATGTCTGAGTATTCTCATTCTGCCAATGCTTTCAGGGCAACAGCATCCCGGGATTATTGAATACAATGATCAGGGTATTTCGCGTGCACGTTATGATCAGATTATTCCTGAAGGCTCGGTTAATTTCACTATATATGACCTTCTGGAAGGAAAAGCGGATAGCCTCTTCAGTCCTCTTGTCCCAAATTCGGCTTTAAAAAAAGATAGCATTTACTGGATAAAATTCAGGGTTCTGTCCGATGCAAAGATGAACCATTGGATATTACAAATGGCACCCCGTTTCAAAATCGCCGAAATATACTTCCTGGATGGTAAAGGTCGGCTGAACGCTATGAAAAGTGGTATATCTCAAAAATTTTCCGGCTGGCCCCTACCGAACTATAACATAAGTTTTCCTCTGCCCAATTATACAGACCGGTGGTTCTATTTGAAAGTGCAATCGGACTATGACACGGGATTAGGATTTATCAGTAAATCTTATGATGATTTTATTGCTGAGATAATACCACAAAATTTATTTTATGGATCATTTTTTGGGATTATCGTTATCGCAACTATTTTCAGTCTCATCTTCTTTTTTAAATTGAAGGAAAAAACATATCTCTTTTATGCTCTATATGTTTTTTCATTTGCGCTTTTTGCCCTGGTTGACTGGGGAATAATCCTGATTCCCTTAAGCTATGTCTCCATTCCATGGCACCGGGACCTTTACACTGTTCCCTTTGCCTTAATGACTATTTTTCTACTCTTTTATGCACGTGGATTGCTTGAATTAAAGAAAAACTCTCCTTTTCTTGACAGTTTAATCTTAACTGCCATTTACGCAAGAGTGATTATCTATATTACCGGCACTGTTTTCAATATTCCCCATTTATATAGTCCTTATGTCGATAATCTTCTTCTTTTCACTGCCTATATATCAGGCATAGTCCGTTTAAGGGAAGGTTATAAACCTGCCCGGTACTTTTTAGTGGGATTATCAGTTCTTTACCTTGGATTAATTATTCATTCCCTGGAGAATATCGGACTCATCCCCTACAATGTACTACCCTGGTTTTCTATGTACCGAACCGGAGTGGTTGAAATGTTCTTTTTCTCCCTTGCACTTGCCGACCGGTTTCGTGTGCTTAAAAAAGAACAAATCAGCACTCACAAAAAAACCATAGAATACCTTGAGGAAAATACGAGACTTCAAAATCAGATGATTAACCAGCTCAACGAGAATGAAGCACTTAAGGACGAAATCAACCGGAAACTGGAAAAAAAGGTCAAAGAACGAACCCATGATCTCGAAGAAGCCAATAATGTTATCCTTGAAATTAACCGCTTTCTTGAAGAAAGTAACCGGAATCTTGCGGATGAAGTAAAAAAAATTTCCATGAACAGGGTCATGCAAAAAACTGTCACCTTCAATGAATTCCAGGAAATATACCCTGATGATGAAAGTTGTTATCGTTTTCTTGATAGGCTTAAGTGGTCATCAGGATACAGATGCAAAAAATGCGGATATCAAAAGTATTCTGCAGGAAACACTCCCTATTCCAGACGATGTTCCAGATGCAATTATATCGAAAGAATAACTTCAGATACCATTTTCGCACACACAAAATTTCCCATTACCAAGGCCTTTTACCTACTTTTCCTTGTCAATAGCGGAAAAAACCTTACCATTGACTCACTTTCGGAAATGCTGGATCTCAGGAAACAAACAGTATGGTATTTTCGGAAAAAGATTATGGATATCATGAAATCATATCCACGAAAAAAGGGTAGCCTGGACGAAGGATGGAGTCGTTGGATATTATTTTCCCGGAACCGTAAGCCCGAAGTCAAAAAAAATTCTTAGTCATTTTCCGGTATATGCTCTCTCCTTGCAGTTTCTAAAACTTTTTTCATACAGCAAGTTATGAATATTATCATTTAGTCAAAAAGCGTAAAATATCTATTTTAACTATTTGATTATCATCATTTTATGCTTGTTTTTTATTTTGATTTTTTGTATTATTGTAATCACATAAAACGACAACAACTATCCATATAAAGCGACAGGACCTACTTACATGGTCAGGGTTATTTAACCCGTCAACAAAGTTCCGGGAAATACCGGAACTTTTAACCTATATTAATTTTGCAGGCATTATACCTTAAATGTAGATGCCTGCATTTTTAGTTTTATAATTTTTTCATAAGTTATAGTTTAGTTTAAATGTTAGAAAAAAGTTCGCCACGGCGGGGCCGTATCACTAGGAGAGGATAAGGTAAGATTGTTGAATCGTGGAATCGTTCCCGCCTGTCATCGCTCTGGCTTTTGCGTCGGCGGGCAGGTAACCGTTTAGGTGCTTCATTAGGCTATCAATGTCTTGATTAGATTCTAATCATAAATTAATAAAATTTATTATATGATAGCATATTTCATTCATGAGATATGCTTTTTTTATATTTTTGAGTAGTTATAAATCCAAAACCAGCAAACTGCAAATTAAAATGAAAAAACTAATCCTATTACTTCTGGCTGTTATGTTCGTCTTTTCAGCATGTAAGAAACGTGAAATTTCATTGAAAATAACCGAACTGAAAACTGAATATTCTAAAAATCCCATTGGGATTGATGTTCCCACTCCAAGATTTTCCTGGAAATTGTCCGACACACTCAGGAATGTGATGCAGGAATCATACAGAATTCTGGTTGCCACTCAAGCCGATATGCTTAATCCATCCAAAGCAGATATGTGGAATTCCGGGTGGGTGGATTCGAATCAGTCCGTATTTGTTGATTATGAAGGTGAAGAACTGAAATCTGGCACCCGGTATTATTGGAAAGTAATTGTAAAGGATAATCATGGAAGAGAAACTGCAAACAATAGTGATGCATTTTTCGAAACCGGTTTCCTGGAACAAAATGACTGGAATGCCCAATGGATAGGTTTCACACCTGAAAGAAGGCAAGAGAAACTTCCTCCCGATGGCAATCTGAGACCGGAATCAATTATGTTGAGAAAAGAGTTTTCAACCGGATCTGAAATAGAAGAAGCAAGAGTATATATTTCAGGGCTGGGAAATTATCTTTTATACATAAATGGAGAAAGGATAGGCAATGACATCTTCACACCCGGCTGGACTGATTATAATAAACGTGTTCAGTATCAAACCTATGATATTACCGGGCATTTAAAAAAAGGGGATAATGCTGCCGGTATTATCCTTGGCAACATGTGGTGGTCAGGAGGACTTGGATGGCAGGGAAATGAAGTTTATTCAGAAGGTCCCCTGGGAGCCATTGCTCAGATTGAAATTGAATATAAAAACGGGGAAACAATGACTATAGTGACCGATGAGAGTTGGAAAGGCTACCCCTCTCCCATTGTTGATAATTCCATTTACCATGGTGAAACTTATGATGCCCGTCTGGAAATTCCTTTATGGGCTGAGTCTGGTCTGGAGGAAGCGAAATGGTATGAAGTTAATGCAATACCCATGGATACCCTTCTTCTATCTGCTCAAAAAGCTCCCACCATAAAAGTCATGGATACTATAGTACCCGTTTCCATTGAGGAGATTAAACCCGGTGTATTCGTATATGACATGGGAGTAAACATTGTAGGATTTGCACGTCTTAAGGCTGAAGGTGATAACGGCGATACTATTACCATGAAGTTTGCTGAATTATTGCATGATGATGGTACTGTAGCACAGGAAAACCTGAGATCGGCACTTGCTACCGACCGTTATATCATGAAAGGCACAGGCGTGGAAACCTGGCAGCCTTCTTTTACCTATCATGGATTCAGATATGTCCAGTTAGAAGGTTTCCCGGGAGAACCTGGCATTGAAAATCTTACTGGTCTGCAAATTTATTCATCCGCCATGGATGCCGGAAGTTTTGCTTCCTCAAATCAGATGTTAAATGCTATATGGACCAATCTTGTACGTGGGCAAAAAGGAAATATGCATTCCGTACCCACAGATTGTCCCCAAAGAGATGAACGTCTCGGCTGGATGGGAGACGCTCAGATATTCGCCCCGACAGCATGTTACAACATGAATATGGCTCAGTTTTTCGCGAAATGGATGAGAGATATCACTGACAGTCAACACGAAACCGGATATGTGTTTGATGTCAATCCAGCCATTGTAGTTAGCGGCCCTTCAAAGGCAGGCTGGGGCGATGCAGTGACCGTGGTTCCCATGGTAGTTTATAATTTCTATAAAGATGAAGCCATTCTTGAAGATAATTATGAAGGAATGAAAGCATGGGTGGAATACATGCGCAGAAAAAGTGAAGATCATATTTACAGATGGAGTGAAAAAGAAGGAGAATGGGAAGGCTACGGAGACTGGATCGCTGTGGTGGAATCTCCTGTTGAACCCATATCGGCAGCCTATTATTTTTACAGTACAAAATTACTGGCGGAAGTAGCTGAAATCCTTGGTAAGAAGGAAGATGAGAAAGAGTATTCAACACTTGCCGATTCGATTCAAAAAGCATTTCATGAAAAATTCTTTGATGAGGAAAAGATTAATTACCCGGGTGGAACCCAAACGGCAAATCTTTTGCCTCTTGCGTTCGGATTAACTCCGGAAGAATATAAAGACAGTATTGCTCAGAATATCATCAGGGATGTAAGAGAAAGAGGAAAGCACCCGAGCACAGGCTTCCTGGGTACAGCTTACCTGCTCCCTGTTCTGAGTCAGTATGACGAACATCAACTTGCATATGAAACCGCTATAAATGAGGAATATCCATCCTGGGCATATATGGTTACACAGGGTGCAACCACTATGTGGGAATTATGGAACAGTGACAAAGAACCCCCACACAGGATGAATTCACGAAATCATTTTGCTCTGGGCTCGGTGGTGGAATGGTATTATGCATACCTTGCCGGTATAAGACCCCTGGAACCGGGTTTTAAAAAGATAATGATTAAAGCATTACCCCCGGAAGGCCTGGAATGGGTGTCTTCTAGCTATATCTCCCCTTACGGGAAAATAAAATCTTCCTGGGAAAAAGAACAGGACAGTTTTGTCCAGAATATCACAATACCGGCAAATACCACTGCAAGAGTTATTATTCCTGTCGTTATAGAAGATTACTCTCAGCTTTCTGAATCGGAAAACATCCTGTTAAAGGCTGGTGAAACAAATGATACAGACAATGTTAAAGTGATTTCCGTAACACAGGATAATATTGTTCTGGAGGTTAATTCAGGATCCTATTCTTTTAAATTAAGTTCTTAACTCAATTAATGAATTTTGAAAAAAAGCCTCTATATTCTTTTCCTGATCTGCTCTTTGAGTGGAGTTTACGGTCAGAATCATCATCCATGGTGTGAACGTCCGCAAAATGAATTTGGGAAATATATATCAAGAACGATAAGTAAACTTGAAAAAAGTAGTTTTAAGAAACCTCAAAAAGTCAATATAATTGTTTACGGACAATCCCTGAGTAAACAAAGTTGGTGGTTAATTCTTAAAGATTCGCTTGAAGAGAGATATCCTTCTGCAGATCTGAATATGATAAACAGGTCAATCGGAGGTTTTTCATCTCAGAAATTATGGAAAACAACTATTTTTGATATTCTCCCTTTTTACCCTGACCTGGTTATATTCCATGTTTTCGGATCACATATCCACTATAAAAAGATTCTCCAAATGATCCGTTCCCGGACTTCTGCAGAGATGCTGGTCTGGAACGATCCATATACGGGAGAAAATTCATGGTCGGATACAATGTCCTATCATTTAATACCAAAATTCTGCAAAAATTATAAGCTGGAATTTGCCAACATCAGGAACGCCTGGATAAAGCAACTTGAGGAGAACAACTTACCTCCTGCCGCATTATTAAAAGAAGATCATTCTCACTTAAACTCAACAGGTAATGAGGTACTTGCAGGGATGTTGCTGAGGTATTTTAACCCCGTTGATTTTTCTGATAAAAACCCCTATTCACTAACAGACACCCTTGATCTTCGATTTGAGGAAGACATAAACAGAATGGACTTTACTTTCGAGGGGAATGCAGTGGAAATAATTCTTCGGGATTCTATACCTGAGAAACAAAAATTCAGGGTTTTGATCGATGGATTACCCCCCACGGAGTTTCAGGATGGATATTATCATACCAGGCCCAACAACGATATAACCAAGGACTGGCCATGGGAAACCGGTGCGGTGTTCCACCTTGAAAACCACAATAAACTTGAGAATGAACAGTGGATGCTGAAATTAACAAACAGGAATGATTCCCTCCACTGGTTCAGTTATGAGCTGCATGGTTCCATTTCCGGTTTCGATGGTGCAGGAACAAACAGGATGCCTTTTGTTTCGAATTCAGGTAAAGTTGTTATCCAGCCTGAAGACTGGTTTCTGAAACAGGCATGGGAACGAACCGGAATAGAAATTAAGCCGGGTTACCAGGTAAATTGGGAAACTTATACCCGGGCAACCGATTTTATTTCTTCAGATTACCAGGGGAAAAAGATATGGCTTGTTCAGGGACTGACAAACGGAAGACACCTCCTCCAGATTGTTTCTTTCGGGGATTATCCCATACCCATAAAAAAAATTATCATACATAAACCCTATTTGAAAGAATGAATATTATGAAAAAACTGCCTTTCCTATTTCTGTTGATCCTGACTGTAAGCTTTTATGCATTTAGCCAGTCCAGGCCCGGTATGGCTTTACCTTCCAAAGGAACGGTGCTTGAAGGCATGAGTATGCAAAGTGATCTCCTGAATAAAAAAGTCAATTATGCTATTTACCTTCCGCCGGGCTACAAGAGCTCTGAACGTCGTTATCCTGTTGTCTATCTGTTGCACGGATACACCGATGATGAAACAGCATGGATACAATTCGGAGAAGTTCATCTGACAGCAGACCGGGCGATATCGGATCGAAAAATCCCCCCGATGATTATTGTAATGCCCGATGCAGGAGTTACCTGGTACATCAATGATGTTGGCGGTGAAGTCTCCTATGAAGATATGATATTCAAGGAATTCATCCCATTTGTTGATGAGAATTACAAAACAAGACCTGAGAAAGAATTCCGTGCCGTTGCAGGACTCTCTATGGGCGGGTATGGTTCGCTTATCTGGTCATTGCATCATCCTGAATTTTTCTCAGCATGCGCAGCTTTCAGCGCAGCGGTGTATACCGATGAGGAAATGAAGAACAGAGGTCAGGAAGAATATAACCGTGTATTCAGGAACCTTTATGTAAATGATCAAAATCCCGATAGAATAAATGAGCACTGGAAAAACAATTCTGTTATTGAACTGGTTAGAACATTACCGGTAAGAGAGATTGAACAGGTTCGTCTTTATATTGACTGTGGAGATGATGATTTTCTTTACAAAGGAAATTCCACCCTTCATATTGCAATGAGAGACCGAAACATCAAGCATGAATTCAGGATTAGAAACGGGGCGCATAACTGGACTTACTGGAGAACACATATCATTAAAGGACTTGAATTTATTGGTGAAAGTTTTCACAGATAATTACCATGCCCACAAAAGAAATCATACTTTCAAATGAAAACTGGCAGTTCCGCAAAAAAGGAACTGAAAAATGGTTTCCTGCCACCATTCCCGGCTGTGTACATACGGATCTTTATAAAAACGGACTTATCCCGGATCCTTTTTTCGGTCTCAATGAGAAAGAACTGCAATGGATCGAAAAAGAGAACTGGGAATACAGAATGGAGTTCGAACTGGATGAAGAAATCAAGTCCTATCATGCCTGTGAAATTGTTTTCGAGGGTCTTGATACCTACGCAGAGGTGTGGCTGAATAAAAGATCCATTCTGAAATCCAATAACATGTATATTCCATGGAGACTTGATATCTCCCGCTTCATAAAAAAAGGAAAAAATTCAGTCTACATTTTATTCAGTTCACCTTACAATACAGCGCTCTCCGATTATAAAAAATTACCATATCAGCTCCCGGCAAACAATGATGAAGGTGAGAAAAAAGTAAGTCCCTTTACGCGCAAGGCTCCCTATATGTATGGGTGGGACTGGGCTCCCCGTTTATTGACATCCGGTATATGGAAAAAGATTAAACTTGAATTTTACTCATCTTCAACAATTAAAAGTCTCTTTTTTAATAATGTCGAAATAAATAGCAATGAGGCCAGTATAGATATTGAAAGTGAGCTTGCCATATTTGATAATGCCGGTTATAGTCTGATTATAAATATTGAAAATAAAGCTGTTCACGAAATTAAGCTAAGTTCATCAGCCAAAACATTTGTAAAAGAAACAATAAAAATTAAAAATCCCGAGTTATGGTGGCCACGAGGATTTGGAGAGCCCAATCGCTATGAGATAAAAGTGAGCCTTAACCGAAACGGAAAGACTATTGATTTACGCAGACAAAAAATCGGCATTCGAAAAATTGAACTAATAAGAGAAAAAGAGGAAAAAGGGAGTTCTTTTCGATTCCGTATTAATAATAAAGATATTTTTATCAGGGGAGCCAATATTATTCCCCTGGAATACTTCCCTTCTGAAATAACTTCAAAAAATTACGAAGAGCTGATTTTCAACGCCCTGAGTGCCAATATGAACATGTTACGGGCATGGGGAGGAGGAATTTACGAGGATGATCATTTTTATGAACTATGTGATTCGCATGGTATTTTGGTATGGCAGGATTTTATGTTTTCCTGTGGTATGTATCCCTCCGATGATGCTTTTGTGGAGAATGTAAGAACCGAGATCCGCCATCATGTAAAAAGACTTAAAAAATATGCTTCCGTAGTTCTGTGGTGCGGAAACAATGAAATCCTTGAGGGTTATTTAACATGGGGCTGGAAAGAAGAACTGGGCAAATACCATAATGAAGCATTTGAATCTTATAAAAATATCTTCTACCAGGCGATTCCTGATATTCTGGATGAAGAGGACAGTTCACGCCCATACTGGCCGTCCTCCCCTTTTACGGGATCTGATGAACCTCCCCGTTTAGATAGTGGAGATTTTCATTACTGGGATCTGGTAAAAGACATTGTACTTTATCCTGCCTACAAAAAAAATTCCGGAAGATTCATGAGTGAATATGGGTTTAAATCCTATCCAGAATTAAGGAGCGTACAAAGTTTTCTTCCCTCTACAGACTGGGATATAGACTCCCCCGCCATGGAAGAACACCAGGGCTGGGAAACAGGAGCTGAACTGGTCAAAAAAAATATGGAATGGTTTTATCCTGAGCCTCAAAATTTCCATCACTTCCTATATATTTCCCAGCTACTGCAGTCAGACGCAATTGGCTGTGCCATTGAAGCTCATAGAAAAGCTAAACCCTGGTGTATGGGAACTCTCTACTGGCAATTAAACGATTGCTGGCCTGCTGCCAGTTGGGCAAGTGTAGATTATTTCGGAAGATGGAAAGCCCTTCATTACCATTTGAAAACATATTATCGCGATATTCTTCTTACAGCAGAAAGCAACGATGGAACATTGAAAATCCATGCAGTATCCGATCTTCCGGAAGAAAGAAAAGTTCGTGTTTACTTAAGAATTACTGACTTTGAGGGAAACTTCCTGGCAGAAGATAATTCCCTTCAAATCCTTGATCCAGGTTCTGTCTTACTTGTATATGAACAAGATATCAATGAATTTCTCACCGATGAAGAAAAGAAATGTCATGTGCTTATCATGAAAGTTTTTGACGGCAATCATCTGCTTTTCAGCAATCTCTACTACTTTGTCAGGCCCAAAAAACTTGAATTGCAGGATCCCAAAATTTCAGTTCATCTTGAAAGGAAATTCAGTAAGTATTTTTTATTCCTTAAAGCAGAAAGACTGGCAAAAAATATTCACCTGTTGAACAATAAAACCGATGGCTTTTTCAGTGATAATTTCTTTGATCTGCTCCCGGGTGAGGACAAAATCGTAGTTTTCGAACCTCTAAGGAATATTAATTGCAAATTAGAGGATTTCCGCTATATTAGTCTCTGGAATTGCATAAAAATCCAATCTTAAGACATATTATATGCAATCGCGGTAATACTTATTAACTTTTAACCTATCAACAATAAACAAACTGCATTTATGAAAAAAATTCTTTTTCCAGTGCTAATTATATTACTCATGGCATCCTGCAAAAATGAAGAAACTAAAAAAGTTAAAATCAAAGAACTAACCACAGACTGGAAATTCTCCCAGGCGGAGAAAAATATCTGGCACAGTGCAAAAGTACCCGGCACAGTGCATACAGATTTAATGGCAAATGGGCTAATACCTGATCCTTTTATCGGATTCAATGAAGATTCCGTCCAATGGATTGAAGATGAAGACTGGATCTACCAGACTACTTTTCACCTGGATAGTTCTGAGTTGAATTATAATCGTCAGGAACTGATTTTTGAAGGTCTGGATACTTATGCTGATGTGTATTTGAATGACAGACTGATTATCAGCGCTGATAATATGTTCATTCCCTGGCAGAAAGAATGTTCTGACCTGTTGAAAGAAGGTGAAAATGAACTGAGAATCATTTTTCATTCAGCCGTAGAAAAGGGAATGGAAAAACTGGCCAAACTGGATTATTTACTGATAGCAACAAATGAACAGGCCCCTGATAATGAAAAAACCAATGTTTTTACACGAAAAGCTCCTTTTCATTATGGATGGGACTGGGGACCAAGGCTTGTAACCTGCGGCATCTGGCGCCCGGTATACCTGAAAAGCTGGAATGATGGAGTTATCAGGGATGTGTACCTGATTCAGGAAGAATTCGGAAAACAAAAAAGCATCTACACTGCCAGAATTCAGATAGAAACAGAAAAAGCCGGAAAATATGATATTTCAATCAGCGAACCCGAATCGAATCAGCTTATCAATTCATCCAAATTCCTGAAAAAAGGTCTGAATGAGGTAGATCTTGAATTAAGTTTTGAAAACCCCAGATTATGGTGGACAAACGGCCTGGGTGAGCCTTATCTGTATACCCTGGATATTAACCTCAAAAAAAATGGAGAACTGATCGATTCTACACAGGAAAGACTCGGCATCCGAAAAATTGAACTTGTACAGGAACCGGATGAAAAAGGAAGAAGTTTTTTATTTGAATTAAATGATGTTCCTGTATTTATGAAGGGGGCAAATTATATTCCCGGCGACATTTTTATACCACGGGTAAGCGATGAAAAATATGAAAGGGTTATCAGGGAAGCGGTAAAGGCCAATATGAACATGCTGAGAGTCTGGGGCGGAGCCATTTATGAAAATGACATTTTTTATGATCTCTGCGATGAAAACGGAGTACTTGTCTGGCAGGATTTCATGTTTGCCTGTGCAATGCAGCCCGGGGACTCTGCTCACCTGCAGAATATAAGGAAAGAAGCCGAATACAATGTAAAAAGATTGAGAAATCATCCCAGTATGGCTTTGTGGTGCGGAAATAATGAAAACCTTCATGCCTGGCATACCTGGGGATGGCAAGATAGATATACCGAAGAACAAAATGAATACCACTGGCAAACCTACAAAAACATATTTTACAAGATCCTTCCGGATGCTGTAAAAAAATATGATCCTGAAAAATCATACTGGCCGTCATCTCCTCAAAGTTACGGAGACAGACTTGCAGACAGAAAATCAGGAGATGAACATGACTGGACCATCTGGTTCGGACAAAAAGATTACAGTGCCTATGGCGAAGAGGTTCCACGCTTCGTCAGTGAATATGGCCTGCAATCTTTTCCTCCGATGAGCACACTGGATAGCTTTGCTCAGAAAGATCAGTTATACATTTTCAGCGATCTTCTTGATCACCGCCAGAGAAGTAAGATGAACTGGGTAGAACCGGGATTCAATGGCAACGATATGATTTTGAGATATTTGAGAAAGTACTTTCCCGAACCTGAAAATTTTGAGGAAATGGTTTATCTCTCACAACTTTCCCATCTGTTATCCATGAAAGAAGCTATTGAATCCCACAGGGGAAGTATGCCTCGCTGCATGGGATCTTTATACTGGCAGATTAACGATTGCTGGCCAACAATTTCATGGTCATCGGTTGATTATTATGGGAATTGGAAAGCATCTCATTACCAGGCCAAAAGGTCATTCGATAAGATTATTATCACAGAAAATAAAAACGAAAATAAGATCAGCCTGAATGTTGTTTCAGATTTGCTTGAAGATAAAAATCTTGACTTGCAGTTGAACTGGATGAAAAATGATGGTAGATTCACAGGTGAATCCATTAGCAAGCAAATAACCCTCAAAGCAAATACTTCCAACCCGGTTTTTGAGAAAATACTTGGTGCTAAGGAAATGGAGATGCTTGATGAAACTTTTCTCCTGGCAAGATTATTCCAAGGAAATGAACTCATTACCGAAAAAATGATCAGTTTTGTAAGACCCCTGGAACAAAGACTGAGATCATCAAATATTGAATATACGATTACTCGTCGTTCTAATTCTTACGTAATTGATCTGGAATCAGGTGTTCCAACCAGATATATTGAACTCAATTTTAAAGGAATAAAAGGCTGGTTTGATGATAATTTTTTTCATTTAAGCCCTGACAATCCTAAGCGAATACATTTCTTTACCGAGGAAAACATGGAAAATCCAGAAAAGTTATTTCAGATTAAGACTTTAAATAATCTGAAATAAACACATTTTAACAATATGCCCCTTTTAAATATTGGCAGGATAAGGATATTTTGTTATTTTCACATCCTTAACTTAAAGCTACTCCGTGTTCGAAGCAACTGGTTCCCGATAAGAATTTCGGATATTTACCTGCCTGCACAGTGAAAATGAGATTCATTTGAAGCAATTTGTACCAACCAACTATATATATTTTTTATTATGAAACATCCAAAATTTGAAAAATCTTTTTCCGGACTTAGAGAATCTCTGAAAAAAGTAAAAGTACCTCCCAGGGTTATTTTCATTGTAATGGGAATACTCTCCACCCTTTGGTTTTTGGGTAGAGTTATCCCAAAACCCCAGCGTGCAGGGTATCCATGTATGAAAGCTGCCTTTCCGTTTATGAGTGCTTTCATCATCTGGGTATTGAGTGTTACAGGATCCATAGCTGCATTTAAAAAAGCGAAGAAGAGTCTCAGGGCTCAGAAATACCTGGTAGGCGGGACATTTATCATCGCAGGGATAGCTTTCGCAGTTTTTGCCTTTGTAAATTACAATGAAAAAGCCGAAGCCGCCGAGAATTATGTGGATAACAGCTTTTTTGAAGCAAACAATCCCATCGGTGAAGCAAGAGGCATTCACCCCGGACGTGTTGTATGGGTGCATAACCCGGCAGCAACCAATGAAGATGGTGGTGATAGTAAGGAAGATCCTTTTTATGCACCAGAGAATAATGATCAAACCGTCATTCAGGATATGTTTGATGATGCAATTCTTAAATTAACTTCTGAAAAATCTGTTGCCAATGCATGGGATGGAATTTTTGAACATTTTAATAAAACAAAGCACGGTATCGATCAGACTTATCAAGCAGGACAAACTATTTTTATTAAGTTGAATGAAGGGACCTCCTCCTGGGGAGCGACGAGTGAATTATACAGGAAAAAGAATATTTCCTGGTATTCTGCTAATGTTTCTGAAACGACACCATTCACAGTTTATGCTCTTCTAAACCATCTTGTCAATATTGTTGGTGTAAATCAATCGAATATATATCTTGGTGACCCAAGATCACATGTCTGGCAGGAAACTTACGAATATTTGGTGCAGGATTTTCCTGATGTACATTACGTAGATAAGGATTCTTCTATGGCTTCACCACCCTTTAACAGAACTATTATGACTGAAACTGAAGATTCAATCGTTGTATATTCTGATAAAGGTAAAGTAATGAAAGGTGCGGTAAAAGATAAACTTTTTGTTGAAATGGCAGAGGCTGACTACCTTATCAGTCTGGCTGCTTTGAAAGCTCATGCTCGGGCAGGAATAACTGCCACTACCAAAAATCATTTTGGATCTCATACTCGTGATGCTGCAAGTCATTTGCATCCAAGCCTTGTAGCCCCTGAGAATGACAAACCGATCAATGTTGGCGACTATCCAACTGTAGGTTATAATAAGTACCGAGTTTTTGTTGATATAATGGGACATGAAAAGATTGGTGACAACACTTTACTTTTCTTTGTTGATGGGCTTTGGGGAGGACCTGAAGCGGTAGATCCTCCAGGTAAATTTAATTCAACCCCATTTGATGGAGACTGGTCTAGTTCTCTTATAATATCCCTGGATCAAGTCGCACTTGAATCAGTTTGTTTTGATATTCTAAGATATGAATATAATAACCCTGATAAAGCTTCTGAATATAGACCACATATGTATGGTGTAACTGACCACCTCCGTCAGGCTGCTGACCCGGCCAATTGGCCCGAAGGTATCATTTATGATCCTGAAGGTGATGGCACTCCACTTGGTTCTCTCGGAGTACATGAACACTGGAACAACTATCTTGATAAACAATATTCAAGAAATCTGGGTTATCCAACCGGAATTGAATTGCTTACAGAACCTGAATTTATTGCACCAAGCTTTCCTTTTGTAGCCCGAAAGGTTGAGCAGGTTCCCACCATTGATGGAGATGGTTCAGACACCCAGTGGGAAAATTCTCCATGGTATCCCATTAACCACACATGGATTGAATATGGAGAAGAGGTACCTGAAGCTGATTTTAGCGGACAGTTCAAGGTGATTTGGTCTGAAGCCGATAATGCTCTTCACTACCTGGTAAGGGTGCAAGATGATGTCTTTATCGATGGTTATGAATATCCGAACACCGATTATCCGAATTATGATATTGTTGAAATTTTTATTGATGAAGACAGATCAGGTGGAGATCATGTATTTGATGATTCCAAAGGAGATGCAGAGAATGCTTTCTCCTATCATATAGCTGCCGATGCACCCGCGGAGGGTGAAGTTACTAACACCATGGTGGCAGCAGATATTGCGGGTACCAGTTGGGGAGATCGTACCACTCCCAATTATGCTGATCATTTCCCGGAGTTTGCTATGAGAAAGAACGGTGATGAATATATTTATGAGTTTACCATGGCCGTGTATTCTGATCAATACGATCCTTCTGATAAAGAAGCATCGAGGGTAATCCTTGAACCCGGTAAAATCATGGGAATGTCGGTTGCTTATTGTGATAATGACCAGGACGATGGTGAGAGAGATAATTTCTTTGGCAGTGTATGGGTAACTGAAGAAGCATATAATGACCACTGGAAACTTGCCGATGATTATGGAAAGCTGGCTCTTGGTGATCTGGATGGATCCGTTCCCTTTGACAAACCCCAGAATGAAGCTCCTGTTGCAGACGGATCAATTGATGATTATGTAATTCAGACCCCTGGAGAAAATGAAGATGCAGTCATTGGATGGAGCAGCCTTTTCAGCGATCCGGATGGTGATGACCTCGATTATTCCCTTACTACTTCTAATGATATGGTCCATGCCTTCTTTTATGGTGACAGGATCAGAGTTAGAGCAGACGAAGGATTCACCGGTACAGCAACAGTTACTCTAACGGCAACGGATGGTGTTGACCAAACGAGTATCAGCTTTGATGTAAGTTTTTATGGTGTAAATGTGAATAAGAATCTGCTCGAAGAAAGTCTGCAATCTTACCCGAATCCTGTTACCACGGGAGTCATGACAGTAAGGTTTTCCGATGCCGGTACCGGCGATGTAGATCTCAGGATCATGAATGTCAACGGCCAGGTGATCAAGCGATTCAACCGTTTTAAAGCCTATCAGGACTTTGAAACAAGACTTGATCTTAATGATCTGAATAAGGGACTATATCTACTTGAAGTCAAATACAAAGACAGTCGTTCAGTGCAAAGATTTACCAGGTAAACACATTTCATTGACACAGAATAAAAGGGATCATCATTATGGTCCCTTTTTTTTAGGCACTAATTCAGGAGTATTCTTAAATTATTCTGATTATTCCTCTATTTTGAATGAATTTTTATGTTTTTGATATATATATTATAGTTTCTGCAAAAATTTAAGGTTTGACAGAAACATAAAAATGATATTTTTACCGTTCAAAATTAATACCGACTACTACAATATAGCTTTTTCATAATCAAAATTAAAATTATAATGAGTTTTAAATCTTTTTTTGCAGGGAGATCAATGAATTTAGACACTCCCCAACAAATAACCCTGGTGGTCTTACGAGTAGCCATCGGGTGGCATTTTTTATACGAAGGAATTGTAAAATTACTGAATCCAAACTGGTCATCAGCAGGTTACCTCATGGATTCCGAAGGACTGCTGGCCGGTTTCTTTCAGTCGATGGCCGGAAATCCTTCCGTTATGGAGGTGGTTGATTTTCTGAACATGTGGGGGCTCACTCTTATAGGACTTGGGTTAATACTCGGATTTCTCACTCAGTTAGCTACCATTGCCGGTATCATCCTCCTTTTATTTTATTATATCTCACATCCGCCTCTGATAGAGGTTAATTACGCAATACCATCAGAAGGAAATTATTTATTTATTAATAAGACACTTATTGAACTGATAACTTTGTGGGCACTCTATTATTTTCCCACCGGAAAGATAGTAGGGATTGACAGATTTTTCTTTAATAAATAAAACATTAGATATGAGCGATTCAAATAATAAAAATACAGAACAAAACATTAATAATAATAACGAACAACACAATTCAGAAAGCAGGAAAATGAAGCGAAGGGATATGATCAAAGGCCTGGCGACGATTCCCGTACTTGGGGCCCTTGCTTACGGAACCTGGAAAAAGAAAAGATATGATGAGCTTCTCAGAAATAATATCCGGAATGTGACGGATCTGTCTGCGACCTCTCCCCAGGTAGCTGAATTTGGAAATGTTAATCCTAAACTCAGAATAGGTATCATTGGATTTGGAATAAGGGGTGAACATCTATTACGGGCAGCAGGATTTGCACATCCCGAGATTATCGAAGGATGGAAAGAAGCCGCATTAAACAACAGTTCAGATAAAAGATACCAGGATTACCTTGCTCAGGATGATCTTAATCTGGAAGTAAACGGAGTATGTGATCTTTACGATATACACGCTGAAAGAGCACTGGCAGCTTCCGCAAATAAAGGAAGAGAAGGATTGAATGGCAGTTTTGGTAAAAAAGCAAAGAGATACGCCAATTATAAGGACCTTATCGCAGCGGATGATATTGATGCAGTTATCATTGGCACTCCCGATCACTGGCATGCCGATATAGCAATCGAAGCTGCCGGAAAGGGAAAGCATGTGTATGTAGAAAAAGGACTGACCCGTACACTGGATGAAGCCTTTCGCCTCAGGGATGCTGTAAAAAACAGCGATATCGTTTTTCAGCTCGGACACCAGGGCAGACAAACAGAAAGTTACATCAAGGCTAAAGAAGCTATTGAAAAGGATGTCATTGGAAAAATCAACCTCATTGAGGTAACCACAAACAGGAATACAACCAACGGGGCCTGGATTTACGATATAGATCCTGAAGCCAACCCGAAAACCATAGATTGGAATCAGTTTGAGGCACCCTGTGAAAACAAACATCCTTTCAGTGCTGAACGATTCTTTCGCTGGAGATGCTGGTGGGATTACGGAACCGGCCTTTCAGGGGATCTATTGACCCATGAATATGATGCTATCAATCAGATCATGAGACTTGGTATACCCCATTCTGTAGTTTCTTCAGGAGGAGTTTATTACTGGAAGGACAAGAGTAAAGGTCATTATATAAATGAAGTAAGAGAAGTACCGGATGTCTGGCAGGTGGCAATTGAATATCCCCATAAAGATCTTACTTTACTTTATTCTGCCTCTCTTGCCAGTAATAAAGACAGAGGAAAAGTAATCATGGGACATGATGGTTACATGGAACTGGGTAAGAGCTTAAATATTTATGCAGACTGGGCATCAACGAAATACCGGGAAAAGATTGATAAAGGAATTATTGATACCAATCTTCCGATTTACACCTATATACCGGGCCGAGACAATGTTGATGCTGTTGCCACTCCCACTGAACAATATTTTGCCGGAAGAGGATTACTTTATACTTACAGGGGCGGAAAAAGAGTTGATACCACTCATCTCCACATTAAAGAATGGATTGATAAGATACGTGAATCCATAGACACTGGAAAAACCGTCCAACCTTCCTGTAATATCGATGAAGCATTTGATGAAGCTGTGACATCTCATATGGCAACCCTTTCCTATAAAAAGAAAACCAAAGTTTTCTGGGATCCCGAGAAAGAAGAGATTATTGCTGAAGAGGGTTGACCCCCTCGTGGAGAGCGACAGCCGAAGGATCCCGAGAGGAGGTTTCAAGAGTTTTAAATGTTTCAGTTTATTAATGAACTTCAGGAGCCCCGGTGAACTGAAGAGTGTCGGGTGAACACGACGGTACACGGCCAGGTATGATTGATAATTAGTTTTAAAAACCCAACTCTATTTTATTATATTTGTTCTCTTTATTAATCAATCAACCATTACTAATATGAAAAAAGTTATACTTCTTATTTCCCTTGTATTCTCGATTAATTTATATGCCCAATGGGAAAATTTTAACAGTGAAAACATTGCCCAAATTGTATCTGATCATGTAAGAACAGTCGTGGTAGATGAAAATGGAGCAGCATGGTTCGGTACAGCAGACGGACTTATTGTTTATGATGGTCAATTCTGGACACGTTATTCCGTTGAAGACGAAAGCCCGGCGGACAACTCCATTAATCAGCTTGAATATATGCCCGGGGATAACTCTCTATTGATGGCAACAGATAATGGAAGCAGTATTGCAAGTCTTGAAGGGGAATTTTCAATAGAGGAAAGCTACACTCCTGATAACTCAGGAATTTATGCAGCTATGGTTTATTCGGCCCATGTGAATCCAAATGATATTAAAATTTTTGGGACATCTGCCGGTGTTAGTGTTTTCAACAATTCAGCATGGGCAGCAATTCAGGGTATGAGTGTAATTGACAGTATAAATATGGCTGACAATCCTGTTCGCTCTGTAAATAGCCATGGAGAAAACACCTTTATAAGCTCAGATGGAAAAGGGATTTATCTTACATCAAATGAAGTTGACGGAATTTCTTTTGTAACCAACTGGGTATTTCCCTATAACATTCCCACATCCGATAATGTGAAAACAGCTTTTGTAGATGTAGAGGGAAATCAATGGTATGGAACCGATGCAGGTGCAGTTTTTCATACCGGAATCACTGCACAGGGTAGTTGGAGTGATCCTATCACCACTGCCAATGGGCTTCCTGACAACCAGGTAAATGCCATTATTGAAGATAGTTATGGGAATATATGGTTCGGCACGGAAAATGGCCTGGCTGTTAAAAAAACCGATGAATCATGGTCTGTTTACAGCGAAAATGACGGGCTAATCAATAACCGCATTACGGATCTGGCTGAAACTGAAGATCATAAAATATGGATCACCACCCATAATGGCATCAGCCTCTTCACTCCCTCCTGGGTAAGTAATGTTGAGCTAAATACATCCACATACTTTAATCTGAATGTTCATCCCAACCCCGCCACAGAAGGTGTATGGATTAAGTATAAACTTCCATCCTCAGGACCCCTTCGTATATCAGTGTATGATATTAGCGGCAAACGCTTAAACATCTTAAAAGATGAATTTGGTGTTACCGGTACACATGAATATTTCTGGGATTTGAAGAATGAAAAGGGTCATTCCGTTGACAGAGGTATTTATTTCATCAGGCTGCAATCCGGAACACTTACTTCCACCAGAAAGGTAGTAGTGGTACAATAATGACATAGCCATGAAAAATAATCTCTTGATATTGATTGGAATCCTAATTCTTACTCAATCATTTGGGCAGAATGAAGGAGAAAAGACGGCATTGATACTTATTGATATTCAGGAGTTTTATTTCGACAGTGAAAAACTTCCCCTGGAAGGAAATATTAAAGCTGCTAAAGTAGCTGAAGATCTATTAAACAATCTCAGGGATAGTGATGCAATGATTATTCATGTTATGCATGAAGGCGGAGGTAACATTCATGAACTTGTTCAACCCCGGGAGTATGAAAACATAATAGTAAAGCATCATGTAAATGCTTTCCGGCAAACTGATTTACTTGATTTACTCAGGGAAAATAAAATTACAAACCTGATTCTTGCAGGCATGCAAACTCACATGTGTCTGGAAGCCGCAACCCGTGCAGCCAATGATCATGGATTTAAATGCACAGTCATTCATGATGCCTGTGCGACACGAGATCTTGAATTCAACGGACATATAGTTAAAGCTGAGGATGTTCATGCTTCTACGCTGAACACCCTCAGGTCTTATGCAAAAGTTATCTCTCTGGAAAAATATTTAGAAAAAACACCGTGAGAACCTTATAACTCTCTGATCCATATATTCCTGAAGCTTACAGGATTTCCATGATCCTGGAGTTGAATGGGTAATTTTTCCGGATGAGCAGTATATTCATGTTCCCCCCGGTAAGCAGTTGTTCCTGTTATTTCGACGTGATTCTGAATAAGTACACCATTATGAAAAACGGTTATTGTAGCCGGTTTGACAAGGTCTCCTTCAGAATCGAAGTGAGGAGCCATAAAAATAATATCATAACTCTGCCATTCTCCGGGTTTTCGACAGGCATTCACAAGAGGAATGTGCTGCTTATAAATCGATCCTGCCTGCCCGTTTGAATATGTCCGGTTATTATAGGAATCAAGGACCTGAACTTCATATCTTCCCATCAAAAACACACCTGAATTTCCCCTGCCCTGTCCTGATCCTTTAACCTCTTCAGGACTTCTCCATTCAATGTGGAGCTGACAATCGCCAAAAGATTCCCGTGTGGCTATTGCACCTGATTTCGGAACAACAGTCACTATTCCATCGTGAACCTTCCATCCGGGTTCACCTCCATTCGCAGCTTTCCATTGATTGAGATTTGATCCGTCGAATAAAACAAGTGCATCAGAAGGAGGCTGATTTCCCTCTCCCGGATCGATAATTTCCGGAACCGGTTCCCAGACTTCAGTTTCCTCAGGTGGAGGAAGTTCCTGTGAATAAGTCATAACTACAAATAAAAAACTTAAGAGAATAATTGATAAATACTTCTTTTCCATGACAAACTATATTTAAGTGATAATGTTCATAATGATTATGTGAATGGTAAATATAATGAGATTTTAGCTCTGTTATTCAAAAAAAAACAGATTTCATTAATTGATTTGAAATATTTATTTAGAGTCTGTTAATAAAGTCGAGTGTCTGTCCCGATAGATATCGGACATTATGGACAGACTCTTCTATTCAAAACTTTTCCTGCAGTTGATAAAACAGTATAAGATTTACCATGTTATTAAAGAATTCATAAAAAACCGAAATCAAAAACTATATCTTTCAGATTAATTTTTAATTTTAGCTTTCAAATAAAAAATCCATGGAAGAATCAAATCAAGGATTCCAGAATAAAACTTTTCTGATTGTTGAAGATGATCCTGTTAGCTCTGAATTTTTAAAAGAAGTTTTTGAGGATATGAATGTAAATCTTTTCTTTTGCCGTTCAGGTGAGGAGGCGATTTCCATTGTTAAAAACCATCCTGAGATTTCTCTAATACTTATGGACATCAGGCTTCCCGGACAAGATGGTTATGAAACTACAAAGGCCATAAAAAAAATGAATGAAAATATCCGGATTATTGCTCAGACAGCCTATGCCATGGAAGGAGATAATGAAAGAGCGTTACAATCTGGTTGCGATGATTATATTTCCAAACCCATCAGGCCATCGGTTTTACTGGAGAAAGTGAGAAACTTACTGTAAACCAAAAGCCGATGTGAAAATAGAAGTACCCGACCATAACGGGAGTTTTAATTGCATTAGTCACTCCCGCGAACCTACCCTAATACAACTTGTGTCTCCACCGAATCTACCATAACTGGCAGAAACCTGCATTAAAAAGTCTTGCCAAAACAGAATTATTACAAAACCATCAGGTAAAAAGAAAGATATTGAAAAAATATTTACTTTATTTAGAATGATTGAAAATAAAGTATATTTTTGCTAAAACATTTAAAAACCTGCAAAAGCGCTATGAAATATTCCATCTACAATTTGTTTATATTAATCATGTTCATCTCCTTCTCATGCAGCAGTTCTTCGGATAAAAAGAAGAACAAAATGCAAACTCATCAAAAAAAGGAAGTAATTTATATTGAAGGAACTACGGCATTGCTCGGGGAAGGAAGCATATGGGATCACCAACGTGAAATACTTTACTGGATAGACATCCAGGGAAAACAGCTTCATGAATACGATCCTGAGAATAGCACAAATACCTCATGGGACTTGCCTTCAAATATAGGAACAATAGTTCCCGAAAGTAATAACTCTGTTATTGTTGCCCTTAAAGATGGCATTTACAGAAAGTATCTTTCTCCGGATTCTCTTGAATTTATAGCTAAACCTGCCTCCTTAAAAGAAGAAGAAAGGTTTAATGATGGCAAATGTGATCCTGATGGAAGATTATGGGTAGGTGCAATGAGAACCAAAGGAAAAGCCGGCGATTCTTATCTTTATAAATATGATCCTGAAAGCGGATTCTCCGAAATGATTGACTCAATTTCCATTTCAAACGGAATAATATGGTCACTTGATGGTAAAACAATGTATTACATCGATACTCCAACCAGGAAGATCATGCAATATGACTTTGATGTAGAAAGCGGAAGCATAAAAAATGGAAAAGCAGCGGTTGAAATAGCAGATTCTCTGGGGCATCCTGACGGTATGACCATTGATGAAGAAGGAAAATTATGGGTCGGTATGTGGGCAGGACATGCAGTTTGTCGTTTCGATCCACAGACAGGTAAATTAATTCAGAGAATTGAGGTTCCGGCAAGAAATGTCACATCCTGTGCTTTCGGAGGAGAAAACCTGGAAACCCTTTATATTACTACAGCAAGTGTGGGCATGAATGAAGAACAAAAAAGGAAATATCCCAATGCAGGAGGTCTTTTTAAAGTTAAGCCCGGAGTTAAAGGTGTTAAGGCAAATTTTTTTAAATCTGAATAATCAATCACTTGATTTTAAAATAATCACTCCCTGAATTTCTAAAATGAGGGAATCTAAATATAAGCTGTTCAGCATAAATAAAAATAAATATGATCAACATAGTATTTCTAGATGCCAAAACGGTTGGTGAAGTTGCAAATTTCAGAGTTCTTGAAAAACAGGGCAATTTAAAAATATATGAAAACACTGAGCCAGAAAAGGTAGTCGAAAGATGTAAAGGATTTGAAGTAGTTATTACCAATAAAGTGGCTATTACCAGGGAAGCAATGGAACAACTTCCTGATTTAAAGCTTATTTGTATTGCAGCCACAGGAATGAATAACATCGATCTCGATTACGCGAAAGAAAAAGAAATAAAAGTAAAGAATGTTAAGGGTTATTCTACTGAATCCGTTGCCCAGCATACTTTTTCTATGTTATTGCATCTCGTGAATCGTCCCGGATACTATGATGATTATGTCAAATCCGGAGCATATGCTAAATCAGATATTTTCACTCATTTCGGACATCCTTTCTGGGAGCTGAACGGAAAAAGACTGGGGATTATAGGTTTGGGCACCATTGGTCGAAGAGTTGCACAAATAGCCCAGGGTTTTGGTATGGAAGTGGTATTTTATTCCACTACCGGTAGGAACAATAATATTAATTATAAGCGATTTGATCTGGATACTTTATTATCAACATCAGATGTAGTGAGTATACATGCTCCTTTAACTGAACAAACCAAAGACCTCATTAATTATGAGAACATGAAAAAAATGAGGTCCTGTGCTATCATATTGAACACAGGCAGAGGAGGAATCGTGAATGAAGCAGATCTGGCAAGAGCACTAAATGATAATCTGATCGGAGGAGCGGGTATTGATGTTATGGAAAAAGAGCCTATTGATCCGAACAGTCCCTTGTTGAAAATATATAATCGGGAAAAAATATTAATCACTCCTCATGTAGCATGGACCAGCATTGAAGCCCGCCAGAGATTGATCGAGAGATTAAGCAACAATATTAAGAGCTTCCGGGAAAAACTCTAATTTTCCTGCTTTTTGAGATATTTAATATGTGCATCGGGATTGTCTCTTCCCCGGTAGCGACTAATTTCCCATTTCTGCCATGTTTTCATTGCTTCACCGGGTTGCAATAGTTTGTAGGCTGCATGAAATTCAAGTTCCATAAGTGCATTTTCCGGATTTTCGGAAGTATAATCATAAATTTCAACCATACCCTGCTCGGGATGAACCTCTTCAGGCCTCACCTCAGGCAAAATGAGTGAAAAACAATATTTATCGGAAAATGCATTTATCCTGTAATTTGCAGGAGTGATAAAGGCTTTACTGCTTCTCTGTTTCTTTCCTTCCGGAGGTGGTTCAGGTAAATAATAAAAATAATTGTGGCAGATTGCCCATCGAACAGTATCTGAATTTTCTGAAGATCTGGCATTTATTCGAACATCATTATTTGAATCAATTTTAACATAAGCCATGGTATAACCATTTACCCTGGTATTCAGCCATAAATCCCACTCAACCGCTACCCTCCTTGTGTTTACTCCTTCTACTTCGAAATATAAACTTCCGTCATCTTCGATCCTTATCTTTTTTGTGAGCTTTAAACCACTGACCTTACTTTCAGGTCCTGAAATTGTAAGACTGTTTTTGGTTTTGTTCAAAATTTCGTATTCCCCATAAATCAGATAGGGATCGGGAGGCCAGGTGGCTCTTTTTTGCTTCCGCTGCTCATTAAAATCCTGATGAATCCACCATTCACTCTGGGGACCAACCCAAACAACATGTCCATTATATGCTTTCCATGCAGCTTCCGGACCAATAACAGGGCGTTTATCATTTTCTGCATCCCAGAGTTTAGGATCAGACTTCAAGAGGTTATCACTTCCTTTGTAACTCAAAAAGACTATTCTACCCCCCACATCGGTTAATATTCCGGCTCTGGTACCTCCATTTTCAATATACACCGGCGGTTCCTGCTGAGCATAACTTGAAAAAAACAGGGATAAAAAGATGCCAAGAAAAAAAGAAAAACGTCCCATTTGATCATTGCCTTTTAAAAGAATATTATTTCAATCAGTTACCATATTCTTATGCCTCAGGAAAGTTTCTTGCCGTAACGTATCAACAATTCCTTTGTAGCCATTATGCCCTCATCTTTACTTAATTGTCTGCCACCAAATTCTATTCCGATATATCCTTGATATCCTGCTTCCTTGACAATTTTCAACATTCGTTCATAATCAATATTCTTTTCATTCCCCTCTTCATCAAAACTACTTGATTTAGCACTAACGCCCTTCGCATAAGGCATCAATTCCTTCACTCCTTTATACTTGTTATATTCTTCATCATTATTGATTCTGAAATTTCCAAAATCCGGCAAAGTACCGCAATTGTCCATTCCGACATTTTTGATTACCGAGGCTAGCCATTCGCCATTAGAAGAATAACCTCCGTGATTTTCAACAAGAACATTAATACCGTAAGGTTTAGCAAATTCTGACAATTTTCCCAAAGCCTGTATAACAGCCTCAGCAACCTCTTCTTCTGTACCGTTTCCTCTTGCATTTACCCGTATGGAGTGGCAACCAAGCAAGTTTGCTGCTTCCACCCAGGGATAATGTCTTTCGACTGCCCTCATCCGTTTGGGATAGTATTGTTCACCCAGATCACCCTCCTGGTCAATCATAATAATCAGGCTTTTTACACCCGCATCGGAACAACGTTGTTTTAACTGATTGATATATTTTGTTCCTGCACTGGGAAAAAACTGATTTACGTATTCTACTGCCTCAATACCAAAATTTTTACGGGTATACTCGGGGAAATCCAGGTTCTTTAGTTCACCCGAAAATAATTTATCATTGAGAGACCATTCTGCCAGTGAGATCTTAAAGAACATATCTACAGAGCTGCCGGCAAATAAATTATTGGCAGTAAAAGGGACAAAAGAAAGACCTGCAGCAGCAGTCATTGTTCCGGAAATAAATTTACGTCGGTTCATAATGTTGAAAAATTTAATTTGACAATTTGTAAAAAAGTAAAGATACAATTCTTTTCAGAGTAGATGCATATATAAAAAAAGGGCAACCATTTGTCGGATGCCCTTTAAAAAGAGTTCTAAATTTTTTAGTCAACGCTCAGGTCTTTGATCATAATATTTCTGAACCAGACATCATTTCCATGGTCCTGAAGTCCGATATATCCTTCTACATATTTACCGAATTCAGGGAAATCAGCAAATTTTGAATTGGCTATCATTTCTTCCCAATCCGGGGTTCCAAGGTGATACTCAACAACAACTTCTCCGTTTTGTTTATGAATTACTGTACCCTGGTAAACCATGATCTCAACTGAATTCCATTCACCGGCCGGTTTTGCATTCTGGGGTTTTGCCGGAATCAGATCATAAAGAGATCCTGCCTGGCGATTGCCATCCTCACCCAGGTTAGCATCAATATGCCTTTCGTTATCAAGAATTTGCATTTCTGGAGCAGATTTCCAGATAGGTTCTCCTTCCAATTCGCGTGCCAGATAAAAAATCCCGCTATTTCCCCCTTCTGAGATTTTCCAATCAAGCTTCAGGTGAAAATCTTTGAATTTTTGGTCATAAATAATATCTCCGCCTGCTCCTCCGGCTTCACCATGGCCTGAGCCCAGGCATTTCAATGCTTCACCCTCGATTACCCAGCCCTCTTCCGGAAAAGTTTCTTCACCATAATTGCGCCATCCATCAGTGTTTTCGCCATCGAACATTACAATCCAACCATCCTCTTCAGGAGATGATTTCTCAGGAGTTTCCTCTTCGCCTTCTGTTGTTTGAGCTTCCTCTCCCGCCTGTTGCTTGCAGGAAACCATAACCAGGCCCCCTAACATAACAACAAAAAGGATAAAAAGAAATGATTTTAGGTTTTTCATAGTTGCTAATTATTTTAAGATTAGTATGCGATTTTTTTTGTGCGCATAAATTTCCTAAAAAAAACAGATTTAACAAATAATAAAGGCTCTTAAATCAAGGTTTTCGATGTATTTTTTGATGAAAAAAGTAATTACAAAAGATATGGGGGTCTAAATTTCAAAAAATCATAAGAAAACAATAAAGTTGCCTGGTTTTTTCTACTATCAATTAACTGTTTCAAATCGGAAGAACAGAATGAAAGGACTGATGGAGTATAAAAACGATTATATTTTCAAAGGGAAAGAATTTTGAAATTTTTAACAGAAACTACAATGGATTGACAAAAAATTCGTAAATTGTAGTGCTTTCATCTATCATTAGGTTAATTTAGGGTTAGCCTGAAATAGGAGGTGCATATTTCGATATGCACCTTTTTTTGTACTTTTCAATAAACTTTAAATCAACGCCTTAGGCAAATAACAATCAATAGATTCAGGCAGCCGTTGATAAATAATTCAAATACATTTATGTGAATGCATTTGAATATTGTAACTTATAGAACCTGTGAAGATCTTAAAATCTTCAAGAATTATATTTAATTCAATTAAAAATTAACCGCCATGAAAAAAGCTTTTCTACTTATTTTCATTACCGGTTTTGCTGTGATAATGACTGCACAGGATTATACAAAAATGGAAAACAGAGCTAATGAATTCTTCGAAAATGAGGAATACATTATGGCTCTCAGGTTATATGATTCACTCATTAATAAATTTCCTGAAAATCCTTTTTACCTCAGCCGGGCAGCAGACTGTCATTTCAAAACAGGAAATTTCGAAAGTGCTATTTCATTTTACCGGGAGGCTCTTGAAGCAGACAGTCGCTATGATGATGCTATTTTCAAACTTGCTTCGGTTTATGATGAAACCGGAGTAATGGATAGTTCTATTCATTATTTTCGAAAGTATATAAACCTTAATCCCGGTTCCCCAAACGGCTATAACAGACTATCGATAGTGTACATGAGTATGCCGGGCTATGAAGATTCGGCCATAGATATTTCAAAAAAAGCGATTGATAAAGATCCGGATAATCCCCGCTCCTATTATCTCAATGCAATGGCTTACCTGAATAATTCTCTTCCTGTAAGTGCCATTTCTGCAGCAAGAAAAGGTCTTCGATATGATACGACTTATGCTCTTTTATACATGCCCATGGGAATTGGATATCTTCAAAGAGGAGATTATGAAGAAGCTTATAATTACCTGGAAAAAGGCATGGCAAAGTCCAATGACAAAGAGGCTTTTGTTGAGTATGCAAGCATTGCCAAATTATACCTGAATACAGGCAGCAAAAATTTAAAACATGAGGATAACAACAGGGTGTATTTCTCCAGGATCCATTCAAAAAATCTCGATAAATTATTAAAAGATGTTAGAGATGAATCCAGTGAGTACTACTACCCCGAATTGCTGGCCAAATTTAATGACCATCCGCTAGAATTCAGGCTTGATGAATTTTTCATGTTATATCTGGGGTTCACCACAGATAAAAACTATTCTCCCTATTTCCCCGAAAATGAAATCCTTGAGGAATTGTGGGAAAATGAGAAATACAATGAATATATTAATGAAGCCCGAATATATTTGCTTGAACATCCTGTCGATTTTCACATTTATTTAAAGATGGCGATGATTTCGGCTTACCAGGGACTGGAAGATTTACATTTTAAAAATTCATACAGATATCATGGTTTTCTCAAATCATTAATGGCTACAGGAAATGGTGAATCTACCAGAGAAGCAATTGCCATATGCTTTCCCTGGCATAAAAACAGCATTATGTCGGAATTAGGTTATGAAATCCTTGATCAGACTATCATAAAAGAAGGTGAAGAAGTTTTTGAGCGTATAACAGGAATGGATGCTATGGGAAAAAATAAAGAAGTTTACTTTAATATTTCAATCCCATATAAGCAACTTGAAAAAGCTCTTGATCCGGGAAATAATTCAGAATGAAGGTATTATTTTAATTCGCAAACCTTCCTGGGCATTCAGATTAATATTAATATGATATTCGTAATCCGGTTTAAAAATTCCCGGTTCTTACTTTATATCAATTATCTCACTAAATGAAATCGGAGCTTTTTTAAAAGTTCCTCCGGTTTAATTGGCTTGGTAATGTAATCATTGCAACCGGCCTCCATGCATTTCTTTTCATCATCACTCATTACGTAAGCAGTTTGTGCTATTACCGGTAAGTTGTATTTTTGTTTCCTCAAGCTTTTCAAAGCCTCCAATCCGTTCATTTCAGGCATTTTAATATCCAGAAGAATAAGGTCAATGTGGTCATTGGCATTCAAAATTCTCAACACCTCTCTGCCGGTTTTAGCATGTAACAGCCGTGCACCTGTGTTATTTAAAATATACTTTAACAAATCAAAATTTGAGGATTCGTCTTCAGCGATGAGAATAGTTCTGTCATTAAAATTAAAATTCATTACTTCCGAAGATTTCACGTTTTTATCTGATATGCTGTCATTTGCTCTTTCATAGGGTATTTCAAAATAAAAGTCCGTTCCCCGGTCCAACTCGGATTCGAACCATATCTTACCATTAAGGGCATCAACAATTCCCCTGCAAATAGTAAGGCCCAGTCCATTCCCTCCCGAAGATCTTTTAACGGCATTCTCTGCCTGTCGGAATCTTTCAAAAATAATATCAGCAGATGATTCAGGAATACCTGTTCCGGTATCTTTTACGAAAAATCTGAGCTTTTCCTCAGCAATGATTTCATAACCAAATTCAATCTTTCCTTCATCCGTAAATTTATAGGCATTTGAAATTAAATTATTCAAGACCTGTTTCAATCGCGTCCTATCGGAATAAATCATTGCCTTATTTTCTTCGAATTGACGGGTAAGACCTAATAAAACAGGGCGTTCTGCATATTTTTCATTGTCATTAAAAAATGTATAAAGCTCATCCAATAGTTTATTGAGATTAAAAACTTCTCTTCTGATCTCAAACTGTCCGGTTTCAATCCTGGATACCTCAATGAGATCATCGATAATACTGACGAGGTGTTTTCCGGAATCTTCAATGATTTTAATGTAATTGAGCTTTTCATCCTTTGTAATCTCATCGTATTTCAGTAATGTAGTGAAACCAATGATCCCGTTCAGGGGAGTTCGAATCTCATGACTTAAATTCTCAAGAAATGCAGTTTTCAAACGATCGGATTCTTCTGCTCTTTCTTTGGCTTTCCGCAATTCAATTTCAGCTTTTTTCCTCTCGGCAATATCACTGAATATGACCTGGGCTGCAGGATAACCGTGAAAAGTAATAGGCGATGAAGCAATTTCAAGAATAAGTTCCTGACCCCGCTGGTCTCTGAAAGAAAGTTCCCTGGGTCCTTCGGTCTTCTCACCCCTGTATAATTTCTCCATACGTATTAGAAGTTCCTCTCTGTATTCAGAACTTACATGATCTGCAAGCTTAATACCCAGGAAACTTCCATATTCACTGCCGGTAATCAACCTTGCTGCCTCACGATTATGATAAAAGACTCTGCCTCTCATATGAACCATAATACCATATGGAGATGATTCTGCAAGTTTACGGTAGTTGTTTTCACTCTCTTTTATTGTTTGCAGAGCTGCGTCTTTCTCTTTTTTCATTAAAAGACGGGTCATCGAAGATTCGATTACCGGAATAAGACGGTAAATGTTTTCTTTAAGAACATAATCCCAGGCACCCTTCTTAATCACTTCAACTGCAATCTCATCGGAAAGATTGCCTGTAACCATAATAACAGGAATATCAGGATATAGATCACAGGAAAGTTGAACCACCTCTATTCCATGAAATGACGGAAGTGAATAATCTGTCAGGATAAGATTTATTTTCTCCCGTTCCAATACCATGAGGAATTCTTCTCTCTTGTCTACCCTATACATTACCTCAACCATTTCCCTGTCTTCCAGAATAGCCTTAACCATCTCGAAATCTGTGCGGTTGTCCTCAACATAGAGTATGCTGAATTTTTTCATCCCTGTAATAATCCTGTCTTTGAAAAGTATATAAGCTCATTTACCACCTTAAACATAATGCACAACCCTGGATACAGGTCCTTTTTTAATCTTTGAAATTAAAATAAAAAACCGCCCCTTTACCAGGTTCTGATTCTGCCCATATTTCTCCGTTATGCTTATTGATTATTCTTTTAACCGTTGCAAGGCCAATTCCGGTTCCTTCAAACTCATCCTCCGGATGGAGTCGTTGAAAAACACCAAAGAGTTTATCCATATATTTTGGATTAAATCCCACTCCGTTATCTTTAATAAACCATGTAGTTTTATTCTTATTGTATTGCTTACCAATTTCAATTTCAGGAACCTTACCATTGGTAAACTTAGCAGCATTGGACACAAGATTATACCATACCTGTTTCATTAACCGGATATCTGCATTCACTTTTCCCAGATTAGAAATCTTCCAGCTTATTTTTTTATCAGGATAATCTATCTCCACCTCCCTGATTACCTGGTGAACTATCAGGTCCATCTCGAATTGCTCCTTCCTTATCTGACTTCTGCCGGTTCGTGATAACTGAAGTAAACTATTGATAAGGTCCTTCATTTTGGCAACTGATGTTGTTATTGCCTCAAGATATTGACCTGTCTTATCTTTTTCTCCTTTCTGAATAGACTTCTGTAATAAATCTGAAAAAGTACTAATATGTCTTAATGGAGCATGCAAATCATGGGAAACGGTATATGAAAACGATTCGAGCTCTTCATTAACCTGCTCAAGCTTATGTGTGCGATCCTTAACCTTCTTTTCCAGCTCAATATTTATTTTCCTGATTCTTTCCTGCACCTCACGATTTTGCTTTTCAGCTCTCTTTCTTTCAGAAATATCCCTTGCAGCAATTAATTCCGAAATACATTTGCGATTTATTAAAACAGGTGCAGAAGAGAATTCAACCGGTTTTGTCTCCCCATGTCGTGTATAGAACCGAGTCTCCATACGAAATGTGGAGAGATCTCCTTTTGCTCGCTTCATCCAGAATTCTTCAAGCCTGTCATGCTCTTCTGAAGGCATAAATTCCCGTATGTTCGTTCCGATTATTTCTTCTTCAGAATATCCCGAGGCATCTATACCGGATGGATTAACGAAAATTATCTTTCCCTGAAGGTCATGTACAATAATAAAATCCATAATTGTCTCGGCCATGAGACGATAATACTCTTCTGATCTTTTAAGCTCAAGTTCCTTACGTTTCCGTTCCGTAATATCGCGAGTAACACCAATAAAATATGAAGGTTGACCAGATGAGTCAAGGACTGTCTTTACCGAAGATTCAGTCCATACAGTAGATCCATCTTTACAGGTTTGTTCAAGTTCGGTTATAACGGATGGAGATTTCCCCGGGTTATTTTTGATCACACTTTCAAATCCTCTCATTAATTCTTCAACTGTCTTAAGTGAGGAAGGTGTTACAGCATCTGGAATATTCTGTTTCATGACTTCGGCAGAAGTATATCCCCTTAATTTTTCCACCGCAGGACTTACATAAAGAAACTTTCCTTCACGGCTCAACTTCCAAATAACATCATTGGAATATTCGGTTAATAGTCTATATTTTTCTTGCTGGGCTATAAGCTCTTGCTGAGTTTTTTTTATTTTCAGTGATTTTCTGCTCATCGCAATTCCCAGGATGATAAGCAAAAGAGAAAATAATACATGAATATGCAGAGCATAGAGATCACCCCTGAAAAGAAAAATATCGATCAGAGAACTTTCTTGAGAGAAGATTCCCCTATATAGTATGGCCTCGAGTATCCATACGAATAAAATAAGAGTGAGAGTAACTCCCAGATTTCTAATCCAGACATGCTTTACCATAAACTTCCCCAAAAAGAGATTTGAAAGATATAATCTTTAACATCTCTGTATACTGATAAAAATCACAATAAGTTACCCGAAAAATGCGGTATCAGATATGAATCGACCGTGAATTGTATGATATAAAGCTGTTTAGATTGAATAAAAATTATTTAACATAATAATTGGATTTTGGCAGAATTAATTTATTTCTCAATCCATTCTCTGGCTACATCCATTTCTTCTAGAGGAAAGTATTTCAAATCGCCTTTAATAAAGGGATCAGCAACTTTAGTAATGGATTTTTCTGCTTTCCCTTCCCCTACTATTGCAGCTTTACTTACACTTTTTACGTGTTTGAAATAGGTAATAACATCTTTCATGAGTGCTTCGGGAGTAATTCCATCTATCTCCCCTATCAATATAAAAAGTTTGATGGAAGGATGTTCTTTTCCAGTCTTCTCAAGCAGAGGATCAAGCATTTCATAATCGGTCTTTTCAATTTTTCCCGAGGCTTTAAATGCAATAAGGTTGTCTTTTGTAAAGTCTAAAATTTTAAACATAATTATCCTTTTTTTTTGATAAAGATCAGAAAACCGACAGATATCGAAATATTTTTCGTTGTTTTTTTTCAATTTAAGTCTTCAGGTTTCCTGCCACAAAATTTATATTCTACCAGGCAAATATTCCCCAGAAAACTGCAACGACCAGGAAGAGCATAAGAATCCAGAAAAATACGCCCAGAACTACTCCGGCAGTTTCGGTAGGTTCAGGCTCTGTCTCTGGAACTTCTGTTCTTGTTTCAATATAACTCCGGCGTGTCGGGGTAGCGGCTGCCAACAGCAGTGCAAATAAAATGATCACAAATAAAGTGGGTATCCAGGCCACATCATAATAAACCGGTCCAAAAGGTTCTACCCAAGCCTCAGCTGCCAGACCGGCCAGAATGAGTATCAGGATAAAAGTCCAAAAACTCCCCCAGGGTCCGGTAGCTTTAAAAATGTAATAAAATAAAATCCCAATGAAAATGGCTGCGATAATTGTTAGAATAATTTCAAGAAAAGTCATAATGTACAAGTTTAGGTTTAATAATTCATTGGTAAATAAGAGGAAAAAAATATGCCATAATTATCACCCATTGTCTAACAGGTTGATATTTATATTAATATACATAAATCCATTGAAATTGTAAAAACAAAATCGTTACCGAAAAACAACTAAAGTGTGGTGAGAATTCTACAGGTATTTCATATTACTCTGGAAAAGGTATTTAATTCTGAGCATTATTTCATAAGTTCAGGAAATTTTGAATCACAGAAATGAAAATCGGTTTACTTTCAGACACACATGGCTATTTTGATTCCCGTCTTAAAATTTTCTTCCAAGACTGTGATGAGTTATGGCATGCCGGAGATATAGGAAATATTGAAATTGCAGATGAAATGTCATCATTCAAGCCCATGGTCGCGGTTTACGGAAATATTGATGATGCGAAAGTACGATCGGTTTATCCTCTTTTCCAGCGTTTTAAGCGAAATGGTCTGGATGTATTGATAACTCACATCGGAGGTTATCCGGGTAATTATAACAGAAGCATAAAAGAAAAGATCTATGCTTCTCCACCTGACCTGTTCATTAGTGGTCACTCACATATTCTTAAAGTTATCAATGATAAAAAATTAGGTTTATTACACATTAATCCCGGAGCTGCAGGAAGAAACGGTTTTCACAGGGTCAGAACCGCTGTGCGTTTTTCCATAATGGATGGAAGAATTAATGAACTGGAAGTTTGGGAAGCTCCCAGGTAACAGGCTTTTTTATTGCATTTCCATTTCCTGCTGTGTCTCGGCATTAAACCTCCTGAGGAATAACTGCAAACGTCGTTCAGGAGCCAGTGAATAAATGTAACCGGGTTCTCCGAGCCTTGTTCTTAATTTCCTTTCTCTTGCTTTCAATTCGAATATAATGTTGTTAAATACCCGGTTAGAAGAAACCACCTGAAGGGAACCAGGATTGTATCCGAAATAATACCAGGTATTGTCATCGAGCACCATATAAATATCAAAGAGATCTCCTGAAGCTTTTTTCGTTAAGGACATGATCACATTCACTTTTCTGTTTATCATTCTATCCCCCAGTCTTACAACACCAATCTCCCCCTGGTAGCGATAGCTTCGTGTATACTGGCTCCATCTGAGATTCACATCTGTTAAGATTAGTGTCTTATTCATTGCCTCAGGTATATTCCTGTATTCTCCATAAAGGCTTAAATCTGCTTTGAGTCTTTCTGTTGCTTCTTTTCCTATCATTTCACTTAATGACTGACGGTAAAAATCGTCAGAAAGATCAACCGGGTCAACAGCTATACTGTCCAGATCATTTGCAAATATATTGAGTGCTTCCGGAGAAAACAGAAAATCCAATGACATCATCAATTTTGCTTTGAATGTATCAGCAGCAATATTATGGACTCCCTCTCCGTAGGTCAGCATTTCAATCTGTCCATAATCGGTTTGAAGGTTCAACTTTCCCTGGCTTTCCATGATACAGGCCCGGCGGTCCAGTGCAAGGTAATTACCGGTCTCTGTTTTGTTTTCTAATTTCCCGGCACTTGCTATCTCATATTTATCACTTTCCGGATCAAACCTGAGGAAACCGTGAGCAGTGGAAATAAATTTATCAAAGTAATCTTTCCTTCTTGAGAAAAAAGTAGAATAAATATGAGTTGAATCCCTTGTAATCATCGTACCCGCATAAGTTGGTGCCATATCATATTGCAATGGTGCATCATTGACCGGAATCATTATGCTATCAGGATCTATCCTCGTTTCGAACTTTAGCCAGTGTTTGCCCAGGCCACAATCATGTTTTACTCTTGTCCCCCCTTTGAATCGCAGGAATGGTTCCCTGGAAGCAAGAAATACTTCACCCCTATATTCAAAATCAGGGCTCAGGGTGAAGTTTTCTGATTTGTCGATCTCTCCGCCGGCAATGGTTTGACCGGAAGTATCCACTCGAATATTAGAGAAATGAATCTTCTGGGCCTCCCCTGTCAGATCCACATAATCATAATCTGCACTGGCTGTGTAATCATATTTTCCGTTGATGCTGACACTTGCATCATATAAATTATAATATTCATTTCTGTAATCTGTGACAATGCTGGCCTTTTGAAGCTGTCTCATATTGGCATTTTTTTCCACGGTCAACTTCCCGTCTCCTGGGAAAATCCGGGCATCAGCCACCTGAATATAAGGCACTTCGGTTGCCACCAGTTCACTTTTCTTATAATTGTAAATGGCAAGAGGTGAAACGAAATTTAAAGAATCCTGACCTGGCAGTAAAGAATAATAACGAGGGCCGAAAAGACCATCTTCCGATTGTCCTGTTTCAATCTCTTTATTCAATCCCATTTTAACGCTTTCATCTATAATATCCCATTCAAAGAAATCCAGATTACTTGAGTATAATATTTCCGGGAATTCTACCAGTGTATAATCCTCATTCGATCGGAACTGGCCTTTACCGGATTCGAAATTGATGTCTGCCCTGACATTAGAAGTATTAATAGCAAGTTTATCCGACGATAATGAATTTAACCTGAAGTCGGAGGTGTCAGTCATGATCTTCTCCGCACCATACCGGAACTGATTGGATAGTATTGCCGAGGTAACAAGATCCATATTTCCTTCTCCACTCAACCCCCGGGGTTCAAGCAATAAGTCTCCTCGCAGCAGCACGGTATCGGAAAACATAGTAAACGGGGTTTCCACCATATCGGCATAAAACTCTTCTTCTTCAGTAAACCACTTTATTATATTACCATCAGAACTCACTTCAGGGAATTCTGTTCCTGAAACCTGTTTTCTGATAACAAATTCCCGGGCAGTGGTCATCAAAGAATCCGGATGGAACATAAAAAGGTCTGAATAGGTCGTAGAGGTTAAATAATCCAACTGTCCTGCTCCCCTTAATCCGTTACTGCTCATCTCAAGATCATTGTAAAATGTGCCTTTCCCGTTGTATACCGGAAGGCCGTTTTCAGGCGTTGCATAAGCGAATCCAAGTGAATTGTCTTCTCTCAGCGTCAACTTTTGTTCAAGCGGGGGAAGCATTCCGGACGACTCAAATGTGCCGATGAGCTCCATTCCCTGGCGCTTAAAATTGTCCAGGCTGTCAAGCTCGAAGGGGTCAAGCTCAAAATACACCTCCCCCCTGTCATATACACCCCCCTGAATAGAAGGATCGTCAAAATATACGTATGAATATTCATTGCTTCTGAATACCGGGTAATCCGGATTGTCCTCCAAACCGGATTTATTGTCAGGTTTATCAATAAGTATTTCTCCGGTCAGATCCTGAATTAGATTTGCAATATTCGTGATTTCGCGCGCACCGGTATTTCGGTCGGTTGTCATCACCTGAACTCTTAAAGAATCGATATCCTGAAGATTCACCTTAAAACTATCATAACTAAAAAAGAAATTGGATCCATACATGGTGATCAATCCAGCTTTAATGGAACCGTCGAACTGGAAATTCTTATTCCTTTTCATGACGATCTTATTGGCAGCCGGGACAATTACAACATTCTGGGAATCGCTGAGAAATATATTCGGGATACCAAAAATGGTCAGATCTTTATTTTCCAGGTTAAGTGAGGCATTCTGGTTTGGGGCTTTTACATTGGATTCAAAAAGGATGACATCAAAATCCGTTTTGCCCATGCTCGCTTCTATGAAATAAAAGAGTTTATCCTTGAGTGTGATCCTGTCTTTCTCATCATCATAAAAAATAAATCCCAGCCTTGACAATTTCATCATCTGATGCCTTACCTGGTGGTCAGCTCTGCCAATATTTCCCGAATATGCACGGAGCGGAAATTCACGTGCTCCATTGACTTGTCTTGAAAAATTCCACAAAGAAACCAGTGGATGTGCATAATCTCTTCCCTGCAACTCAGAAAAAAAATTATAGTTAAAAAAACGATTGGATTCAAACTGGGCAGAGCCAATTGCCCGACCTATTGAAGGTTGAAAATCAATATTTTTTGTGCCTCGTTTCCATGAAAGCTCCTCAAAGTTCATATTCATATTGTGATAGGAATTGCTATAAGGAACCCCTGAGGTATATACCTCTTTTTTGGTAATTCTGATTTCATCCGAATCTTCAAGATAAAGAAAATCAAGATCGGGATGGTAAATCGAATCATTTTCCAGTAATATTACCATTTCACAACTGGTTGAACTCATTGAGGCTTCCCTGATCACAATGTTTTGTGATCGTATCTTCATCCTGAGCGTATCAGACTCAGAGATCATCAAGCTTGCAGGATCATCAACAGTTCCGGTACCGACAAGTTTGGCTCCCTGCATCGAAAGTCCTCCATGAAATTCAATCTCTCTGAAAAGATCAGGAATATTATAACTGCTCTGGTAGGAATAGAACTTCGGATAAGTGGCATTATCAGGATTTGTTATTGGCATTGCCCTTTCCTGAAGATATCCTTCAAGGGGGTAGTCAAAATATTTTCGGTAATAAAATTTTACGGAATCGGCTTTATATTGAGAACGATTGATCTCAATATGATAATTATTCAAATCAGCATATACCTGATCAGGTTGAAAGCCTGCTCTCTCCCAATTGACTCTTCCGCCTTTTCCCTCCCATTTGAGGGTGATTAGATTGTATTCGCCGGAAGTATTGAAAATCTTAAGCGTATCCCTGTTCGAATAACAGCTAAGATCTACATCGTTGTAATCAACGACTGGATAATTGTTAATATTCTTGAAACGGAAATCATCATTCCCGGCCTTCCAATGTGTTCCGGCAAGATTGTACAAACTTGAATCTTCAATGATGGAAAGAACAAAATTCATAGCCCTCTCTATCTCATTGAAAGTAACCTCTGAACCTGCTACAAGATGGTTATAGGATTCAAACCATGTATCAAAATTTCTGGTCTGAAGATCGGGATCAAACTGTTTAATGATAAGATCTAGATAGTTAACAAAAGTTGGACTGGGTCTCGCTCTTCTTCTCAGCATATGATTGGAAGCTTCCATTATCCCGGTTTTCTGCTCATAACTAAGAGAGTCGTAATTCCATAAAGAATAAAACCGATCAAGGAAGTATTCTTCTTCCTCATCAATACCATCCATAAATTTTTCGAACTGGACAATAAACTCTGAGGTGTCCGTACTAAACTCTCTTATTTGCTGACTGTAAGCAGAATGAAATACACAAAACAGAATAACAAAAACTAAAAACTTCCTCATTGCTACTTCACCGGTTTTTCACATTATTTGACAGGTAAATTATTCTTTACTGAAGCTTCGCACTTATCAATTAATATTAAACGATATAAAGACTAATTAATTGGATGTGAACAAATTTAATATAAATGAATATTACTTCTAAATAAAGTTAATAACCATTCGTGTTTTACCGGGAATGAACTGATGATTTCATTGCCCCATCAGCTTCACACCACCTGCATAATATCCCAGGTAAAAGCCCTGATGCCCACATCTTTATTTACCAGGTCCAGTTTTTTAACACTTTCCAGTATATCATTCACTTTTTTTTCGTCTACAATGCATAGGGTAGCTGAATTTTGTTCAGGCCAGGTATGGGTTCCCAGGTGTGGATCACCGTCAACCGATCCTCTTCCCATTACTGTCTCCCATTTCGTAAAACCCCTGATTTCCAACTTATTTAACATGTAATCGACTTTCTCTGAATGAGACTGATTATAGACTATTAATACTGCTTTCATTTAAAAAGGTTATTAAAATCTCCAATGAATCTTTATTTTTTTTAAAACTCATTGGAGAAAGTTCACTACTAATTTTCCATAAACTGATATTCGGTACCGGAACTTTTTATTTTTTTCCTTTCTTCTTTTGCCGTGAAATAACGATACATTACCGGTACAATGATCATTGTGATGATGGTTGAAAAAATAAGCCCTCCGATCACCGATATTCCCATGGGGCTCCATATCTCAGAACCTTCACCTGTACTCAATGCAAGGGGAAGCATACCCAGGATAGTTGTTACAGCCGTCATAAGAACAGGTCTTAGTCTTGACTTTCCTGAAATAACGATAGCCTCATCAAGTGAATGGCCGCGGTTTCGCATGAGGTTTATATAATCTACAAGTACAATTGCATTCTTCACTACGATTCCAACCAGCATAACTGCGCCAAGGGCCGCAATAATACTCAGTGTGGTATTGGTAATTAATAATGCCAAAATTACCCCTGTAAATGCAAAAGGAATAGAAAACATGATAATAAAGGGCATTTTCAGGGATTCAAACTGGGAAGCCATTACAAGATAAACCAGGATAAGACTTAAAAGCAAGAGCAAAGCGAGATCCATAAAACCTTCCTGCTGGTCCTCGTAAGCACCTCCAATCTCAACCAATATTTGATCCGGAATATCCATTTTATCAATTTCCTTCTCTATTTCTTGTACCAATTCACCCAGCGATGTTCCAAAAGGTACGGTAGAAACGGTTACCACTCTTTCCCGTCTGTTTCTCTCAATATTTGGCGGAGAATAATATTCATTCACTTCCCCGATATCTTTCAATCTTATATTTCCGCCGGAAGGAATTTGAACAGCGATGTCTTCAATATCTGATATGGAATTGCGGTAATCTTCCTTAAACCTGACCACAACATCATATTCATCTCCTTCCTCTCTGAACCGGGTAGCGTTCATACCAGCCACACGATTATAAAGAGAAGTTGAAACGGTAGCTGTATTCAATCCGACAGCAGCCATTTTTGACCTGTCAAGTTCAACCCTCAATTCAGGCTTTTCTTTCTCCCGGCTTATTTGAATATCTTTTGCTCCCTCAATGGTCTCCATTCTATCGGAAAGTTCGTTGGCCAAAAAAGTGGTCTTATTAATATCATAACCGTAAATATTTACTTCCACAGTATTTCCGCCAAACCCGCTTTCTCCTGTAACGAGATTATAGTTCACAATTTCCGGATATTTATCCAGTTCCTCACGAATAATTTCAGCAATTTCCCACACCGATCGTTCTCTCTGTTCAAGATCCGTCAGACTTATCATAAAATTAATAATGTTTGTACCTGATGACATGAATATAGCCATCATTCCTCCCTGATCATCACTACCTGCAGAGGTTGAAATAAGCTCAACTTCCGGTATTTCTTCAAGGAAATTATCAATTTTCCGGGCAAGGGTGATTGTTTTATCCACCCTGGTTCCCGATTGCAGCTCAACTTCAATATTTATACTCCCTTCATCTGTTTCTGGAATGAATTCGGTACCCAGTCCTCCAGCCATAAATAGAGAAGCCGCAAATATTAGAATTGAACTTATTGTTATCAGCAATTTATGTCTCAAACTCCATCCTAAAACCCTGCCATACCAGGCCTCAAAACGATTGAAAAAGGGAAGAATGATCTTATCGAAATTATTTCCATGTGATTTTCCGTTCTTAGGTTGTAGCTTAAGTAACTTTGAGCTTAATACCGGAGTCAGGGTAATAGCAGCCACAGTGGAAGTTACCACTGTAACGGTAACAATCCAGCCCAGTTGCCGGAAAAGCACACCGGTCATACCACTGATCAGCGTCATAGGGAAAAATACAGCCACCACTGTAAGGGTTGTTACAATCACGGCCAGCCAAACCTCGTTGGTGGCGTAAACCGATGCCTCTTTCGGACTGCTTCCCCTGTCAATATGCCGTGAAATATTCTCCAGCACAACAATTGCATCATCCACAACCATACCTATTGCAATGGATAGCGCAGATAGTGAAATGATATTGATCGAACTATCAGAGATAAACAGGTAAATAAATGACACGATCAGAGATATTGGAATTGTCAGGATAATGATAAATGTTGCTCTCCATCTTCCGAGGAAGAAAAGCACTACCAGGGTTACGAATAGCAAAGCAAACATAAGGGTTTGCGTTAAATTGCTGATTGAACCTTTGATAAAATCACTTGAATCAAAAATTGTCTGAATCCGGATATCGGAAGGCAGATTTTTTTCAAGCTCTTTCATTTCACGGTTTACCTTACGGGCGATTTTCACCGTGTTGGCCCCGGATTGCTTCATAACCATCAACCTTACTCCCTGTTCTCCATTTATTCTCTCATCCACCGTCATATCCCTGATGGAATCCCTGACATTTGCGACATCCTTAAGATAAATGGACTGACCATTAAGACTACCCAGTACAATATCTTCAATGTGATCGCTGTTTTGAAACTCTCCCTCCACACGCATGGGATAACTCATCTGCCCCATTTCTACGTTACCTGTCGGCATATTGAGATTTTCAGCCTGGAGGATTCCTCCTACCTGTTCCACCGTTAAACTGTAGGCTTCCAATTTTCGGGGATCTATATCAACAGCTATCTCACGTACAGGCGACCCCATGACCATCACCGATCCTATACCGTCAATTCGGTTCAGGGGATTAATGACACGTTCATCCAAAATGCTCTGAATCCCTTCATAGCTTTCTTCGGCTGTAATCGCATACATAAGTATAGGAATCATACTTGAGCTGAACTTAAATATCATAGGCTGTTCAGCATCATCCGGAAGAGCGTCTTCAACAAGAGAAAGAGCATCACGAATATTATTGGCCGCTTCACTTAAATCTGATTCATACTCAAATTCAAGAGTAACAACAGACATATTGTCTCTGGATACCGAGGATATCTCCTTTAATTTATCCACAGTGTTAAGAACATCTTCAACAGGTTTGGTGATATTGGTCTCAATATCGGCCGCGTTTGCACCACGATAGGTTGTAAAGACAGTTATAGCAGGATATTCAATTTCAGGATAAAGGTCAATGGGCAAATTTATCAGGGAGTATATCCCAAAAACTACCACCGCCATGAAAACCATTATCGTGGTAACCGGTTTTCTGACTGCACTTTTATAAATACTCATTTTTTATATCTTTATATCTTATCAATCAGTTAGTTAATTAACCACATTCAATTCAGAGCCATTCAACAAGCTGGCCTGTCCTTCCACTATCAGATCCATGCCCTCCTGAACTCCATTGGCTATTAGTTCAACCTTATCGTCGAAACGTCTTCCTACCTTCACCTGAAGCTGTCGGGCGGTACCATTTTCGTTAATGAAAATGTATCTGTTATTGGTACCTTCCTGTTTCAACACCGCAATGGCAGGGACTACCAGTGCTTTTTCACGATTCAGTTCAAGTTCTATCACCGCATACATTCCGGGACGGATTTTTTCGCGTGGATTCCTGATCATGATCTCTGTTTGAAATGTCCTTGTAGCTGGATTTATTGTAGGATATTTCTTATACACCTCACCTTTAAATATTTCTTCCGGAAAAATATCTGAATAAACTTCAGCAGTCATACCTTCCTTAATGGATGGATAATAACTCTGTGAAATATTCACCACTGCCTTCAAAGGATTAATTTGCATCAGAGAAACAATTGCAGCTTTACCTGCCTGTGTGTTTGGAGCTCCGGAATAAACTTCTCCATTTTCATAATGTTTTCCGGTAATTACTGCATCGAAAGGAGCAACAAGGGTTGTATTCTCTTCAAGGAATTCAACATTTGATTGTGCCAGTTCATATTGCGATTTTGCCTGCTCATACTGCTGTTCACTTATACTGTTCAGCTTATAGAGGGTATCAATTCGCTGAAAATTGGATCTGGCATTTTCAAGCTGTGTCAAAGCCTGGTTCAGTTGGGTAGGATCCATTTCCACGAGTATCTGTCCACGGGAAACCCTGTCGTTTACTTCCACAAATATGGTTTTTATTCGTCCGGGTGAAGCGGGAGCAGAATGATGCTCCTTAAAAGGCTCCAGATTGGCGGTATAATCAATTGCACGAGGGATAACCTCATATTTTATCTTTTCAACCTTCACCGGGAAAATCCTTTCTTCTTCATTTTTTTCATCACCCTGTGAACTTACACCGGCTTTGTTTTCCTGATTACATGAAGTATAAACAAATGATACGGCCATGATTATACAGAGATATGCTAATGATTTCATTTTCTTAAAATTGTATTTGAATATTAAAGATTGTTATATAATTTCTCAAGTTTCAGTTTTGCCTGCAGCAGGTCCATTATAGATGTCATATAATTGTTTTCTGCCTGTAAATAGTTACTGTTTGCCTGGGTCAGATCAAGACTCGATACAAGACCTTGCTTATATTTATTATTAATGCTGTTGTACAGGCGTTTTGCCACTTCAACATTTTCTTTCTGCGTCAGATAATTCTCCCATGCACTGGTCAGTTCAAATTTTATTTGACTTTCCTGGATAGAAAGCTGTTCCTGAAGTAATTCTTTACTTCTGCGAGTTTTATCGAGTTCAATTCTTGCCTTGCTCAGAGCTGCACTTTTTGTACCTCCTGAGTAAATGGGAAGATTAAGTGTCAAACCTGCAGCATTCTTTGGACTCAGATCAAAATCTGTAGTCAGGATCTTCTCCCTGTAACTGTAATAACCGGCAATGGTAGGTGCGAAAGACCATTTCTGCATTTTAACATTTTCTTCGCTCATGGCCTCCTGAACCTGCAGGATCTGGTATGAAGGATTATCGGTTACATCATCCCCATTTTTTAATACCTGTTCCGCCGTAATTTCATCGGTTAAACTCTCCAATCGATCTGTCAGGCTAATCTGCACATCGGAATCTATACCCATAAGAAACCTGAGCATATTATAGCTCAATTGAATATTACGTTCCATGGCTCTCCGAGAATTCTCAAGTTGAGATAAATTCACTCTTATCTGATCAACATCTGTCTGTTCTGCTATTCCGGCTTCATACATGTTATTGGTGTGCTCCAGGACCTGTTCCAGGTTTCTTTCATTCTCAATAATTATCTCTTTAAGTTTCTCACTTACAAGAATGGTCTGGTAAGTATTCAGCACCTGTTCTTTTACATCCAACTCGGTTAAAGAAATATTCTTCTCTGTGAGGATCTTACCAATCCTGGCTATTTCCATGCCTACCCAATACTGGCCGCTAAAAATTAGCTGGGAAACCTGCAATATGGCATTGGCCTGATCTCTCATTACAATTGTGGAACCTCCTTCAGAGGGAGCAAACATCTGATCTATGAAATTCAAAACCTCATAATCGCCAGGCTGCAGAAGACTGTAATCAATCTGGGGAGGTTCGGGTGGTTCTCCTCCTCCAACATTAAATTCAAATTCATAATTAAAATTCGTCATATAATCGAAGGTCCCGCTTAACTGAGGCAATCCCTGCCCTCGTGCTTCCTTATATGATTCATCGGCAATCCGCAGGTCTTCTCTTACATTCTGCAAAGTTTTATTATGTTGCAATGCATAAGCTTCCGCTTCTTCCATAGAAAATTGCATAACCGGCTCCTGGGCAAAATGAACCAAGCTCATCATTAATAATAAAGCTGTTATGCTGAAAAATTTATTCATAACTGTTCAATTTGTTTATAATTTATTAAACTTTAATAAAGATTAATTCAGCCTGTTTTCTTCTTTTTATATTCTTCTTTTAAATAATCCATTTTATCAAGAAAGAACTCCAGCATATCAACCATCTCCCTGAAAAACTGAGAATTCCATGAATTTCTGTTCCCTTTTAATTCCAGTATATTTATCAATAGATCTTTTAATTTACCGAGTTTATTTTCAAAATCATCAATAGCACTAAAAACATTGTGTCTCTTCACCTGAAAGTATCTTTTACGGTCTCCGGGCAGTGTAACATACTCAATAACATCTCGTAACTCCAAATTTTTCAATGCGTTACTGGCAGAGCTTTTACTAATACTCAATTCCTCTACTATCTCCTCAAAAGTATATTGTTCTTTATCCATTACCATCAGCAGGGCAAGAATCCTGGAAGCAATGGGCTGGAGACCTTCTCTGTCAAAGTGTCTTCCGATTTCCTCAACGAGGTGTTTTTGTTTTTGTATTCTTTCTTCTGTCTTCATGTAATGGGATTTAAGTTAAATGGTTAGTGTTACAAAAATAACACAGATTTTTTAGTTCACAATATTCCGAACTAAATAATTTTCAATAAATCAATCAACGACGGTTTTGTGTCTGTGAAATGCATATCTTGAACTGTGGAGGAGCGACTGTAGCGACGTGAGCGATGTGAGTGAATATAGCGACTTTAGCGACAATAGTGACAATAGCGAGGTGAGCGACCTGGGCGAAAGAAGGGATAAAGATGGACGAATGAGAATGGAGAAAAAGGTAAACGGTTCTTGATTTGTTATTCGGGGATCCTCTCTCCCTCTCAAAGCTTTGGACCAATGTATTTGCGGGCAGCACGGTAAAAGAGATTAAATCAGAGATTTGTTATTCTGAATAATTGGTGGAAAGCTGACTCTGGATAAGAAATTTCCCTAATACATGCAAAAATTTTATTCTGGACAAGCTCAGGGTTTAGGAAAGGGGTTTGGCTGGTGTTTCTGTACCAGTCATAAACCCTTTCCAAAATTCAAAGCTTTTTTCTTAATGGGACATCATCTCGACTGAAAGGAGAGATTTCTGGAGAATTATACAGACCAAATCCAAAACCCTGCATGGGCTAAAACCCTTACCTTTGTGCCATATGACAAAGAAATAAGCTTTCAAGATTCTAATCACGCTGAAAAACCATAGATAACCACTTCCCCTCTTCAAGTTCTGAAAAACCACTAAGTCCTGTATTTCCGGCCTTTTCCTCTATTACCTCTCTGTCAGTTGTAAATATGCCGCTGAGAATTAGCAAACCTCCAGGTTGAAGATGCTCTGTATATTTTTCCATATCCTCAAGCAGGATATTACGGTTTATGTTAGCCAGGATTATATCATAGGATTTATCGGGGATTGAGGAAGCATCTCCCTGGATAATCTCAAACCGGTCTTTATTAAATCCATTGCGTTCAAAATTTTCCCGGCTGTTCTCACAGGCCCACTCGTCAATATCGATGGCTGTTATGAAAGAAGCATTCTTCATCA
>CAZGTU010000012.1:0-81676 GCA_964528675.1 uncultured Bacteroidaceae bacterium | reverse complement strand
GGTTACGATTCTTACCATACTCATCACATTTTCTGCTTTTTTGTTTAACAATCATGTTCTGCCCTATACAAATTTGAAATTCCGGTCCCTGTTATATGACATTCAGCGACAGAATCCTGAGTTGCAAATCAAGGTAGGCGTATTTGATAATACCCTAGAAGGTTACAGCATCAGGGTGGAAGATCGTGATCTAAAGACCAATCTTCTGAAAAACATTCGGATATACGACCATACCGACCGTATGGGGAACATCATGGTGACCCTTGCCGACTCGGGATATATGCGGATGACCACCGATGAACGCTTTCTGGTACTGACACTTTATAATGGTTATTCGTACACGGAAATGCAAAAAAAACGTAAAAAGGCCCGTGAAAAAACCTATCCACACAGACGGGACGAGTTCCAAATGCAGGAAATGATTATTGAACTCACCAATTTCGGACTGGAAAGAACCGACGAAAACCTTTTTAAAAGCTCATACCAGATGATGAACCTCCAACAACTGAGGTTTATAGAAGATTCACTGGAAAATGAAATAAGAAAAGGCCAAAGATCGCTGGAAAAAACACTGGAAAGATCAAGTTATTACAAAAATAAAGCTTACCTGAAGAAAAACATTCCTGATCAGTCGCAGGATACATTGCAAAAGACAATAAAGGACGAAGAAAGGCAAATTGTTGCATTTCAGCTTGATTCAGCATTAATGGCAATGACAAAAGAGGAAAAAGAAAGAGCTCTGAATCAGGCTTTGAATCTCACCAGGACAACAATGAATTTTATTAATAATACCTATGTGAATATTGACAATAAAGTAAGGCGTCTCAGAAAATATGAAATAGAAAAACACCGGAAATTCACGCTATCTCTTGCATGTCTTTTCTTTTTCTTCATTGGCGCTCCGCTGGGAGCAATTATAAGAAAAGGAGGTCTGGGTATGCCCGTGGTGGTATCTGTTGCCTTCTTCCTGTTATATTATATCATCTCACTGACCACCGAAAAGTTTGTAAGAGAAAGCGTATTAAGTGCCTTTGCGGGTATGTGGACGTCTTCTTTTCTGATTATTCCACTCGGCATATTCCTGACCTATAAAGCTTCGACCGATTCGGTAATTATGAATATTGAGACGTATTTCAGCTTCTTTAAACGGATTGGAGCCAGGTTGAAGGCGAAGCGAGAGGGGAGACCATAGAGACCATGGACCATAGACCATGGATGGTGGAGCATAGATCATAGACAATGGATTATAGAACTTAGCCAAATAATCATGAAGATACTCATTCTCTCACCTAAAGTTCCTTTTCCTCCCAAAGATGGCGGAGCCATTGCTACCTTAAGCCTGGCAGAAGGACTTGCTGATTCGGGAAATGAGGTGCATATGTTATGCCTGAACACCAGTAAGCACCCTTTTGATGTTAACCTGATTCATAGGGCATTGAGCAAAAAAATAAGCTTTCATTCTGTAAACCTGGATACACGTGTCAGACCCACCAGGGCTTTTCTTAATCTTTTCTTTTCAAAAGAACCCTATAACGCCATTCGCTTTTACTCACGGAAGTTTGAAAGAAAACTTGTTGAATTATTGCTTAAAATTAAACCACAAATTGTTCAGATTGAGGGTCCGTACCTTGGGTATTATATTCCGGCTATAAAAAAACATTCTGCTACAACCATAAGTCTGAGAGCCCACAATGTGGAAAATGAGATCTGGCAAAGGAAAGCAATCAATAATTCCAATCCCTTCGGTAAATTTTACTTTGGTTTGCTTTCTTCCAGGATAAAAATGCTTGAAAAAAGAATATTATCAGAGGTGGACCTGATGATCGCCATTTCGGAAAGAGACAGGAACCAGCTCAGGCAACTTTATGAAGTAAATAGCATAACCATACCGACAGGACTTAATGCATATCGTTATCCCACTCCAAAGGAGCCTGAATTTCCCACACTTTTTTATATCGGGGCACTGGACTGGATGCCCAATCAGGAAGGAATAATATGGTTTCTCGAAAATGTATTCATACAACTGCGCGTACAAAAACCCAATATTAAGTTACATATTGCAGGAAGAAATGCTCCCGAATGGCTCAGGCAAAAATTAACAGGATTGACCGGATCAGGGATCATTTTTCATGGTGAAGTGGAAAATGCCTATGAATTTATGAACCGCTATGCTATTTTTATAAGTCCGCTTTTCACAGGAAGCGGCATACGAATAAAGATTCTTGAAGGTATGATGATGCAAAGGGTCATTGTGGCCACCTCCATTGCCGCTGAAGGCATCCCGGTTTCAGACAGAAAAAATATCTTCATTGCCGATAATCCCGGAGAAATGATGGATATTATTTCCGAAATTACCGGAAATAAAGAAAAATATGATAGCATAGCTAAAAACTCCAGGAACTTTGTTATGGAAAATTTTAATAACTTAGCAAGCTGTAAGAGATTAAGTGAATTTTACCGATCGAATCTGATATGATTCTCAATATTATTTTCTGGACTTCTATTTTTCTTTTGGCACATTCATATTTGCTCTACCCTTTTATTATAAATATTTTAGCAAGAGGCAAAAAAGAAAATATAATTACCTATACACGAGAAGATGATCTACCTTTGGTTTCTATCATCATGTCAGTTCATAATGAAGAAAAAGTTATTGAAGAAAAAATCAAAAGTATTTACGAAACTTCATATCCCACTAAAAAAATTGAACTGCTAATTGGTTCAGATCGATCTACAGATAGGACAAATGATATTTGCAGATCATTTAAAGAAAAAGAAGATAGTATTAGATTTTTTCCATTTGACAAAAGGAAAGGAAAACCTTCTGTTATTAATCAACTCTATAAAAAGTCAAACTCGGATATTCTTATATTAACAGATGCCAAAGTATATTTTACTCCAGATACCATTTTCGAATTAGTAAAACATTTTAAAAATCAAAAAATTGATATTGTCGGTGGGAATATAATCAATCAAAAAATACAAAAAGATGGAATATCGGTCCAGGAAAAGGCCTTTATGAGCAGGGAAATTCAGATAAAATATAATGAAGGTGTAATATGGGGACAGACAATTGGAGTTTATGGAGCGATTTATGCAATAAGGAAAAAAGAATTTACCCCCATCCCGAATGGATTTTCCGTAGATGATTTTTACATCACTATGAGTGTCTTAAAAAGAAAAGGTAAGGCTATAATGGAAATGAATGCATTGACGATTGAGGATGTTCCTAACTTAATTTCAACTGAATTTAGAAGAAAAGTGAGAATTTCCGCAGGTAATTTTCAGAATTTAAAAGCGTTTTTTTCATGTCTTATTCCTCCCTGGTCTTCTCTGGCTTTCGCTTTTTTTTCTCATAAAGTAGTAAGATGGGTAGGACCTATTATAATACTGATGATTATCATCTCTAATTTCTTTCTCTTAAATGAAGGATTACTCTACGATCTATCATTTTTCACCATTCTGCTTTTATTGACCTTACCTGTTATTGATCTTTTTCTCAGGAAATTCAATATTCATGTTGTATTTTTGCGTTTTGTAACGCATTTTCTTACAATGAACCTGGCTCTACTAATTGGACTCATTAAACAATTACTGGGTATTAAAACATATATATGGCAACCAACGAGGAGATAAAAAGTGGTGGAATTTAAATTAAATACAATAGAAGAAGCAATCGAGGACATAAAAAACGGTAAAGCCGTTATTGTCGTTGATGATGAAGACAGAGAAAATGAAGGAGATTTCATCTGTGCATCAGAGGCCATAACCAAAAATATGGTGAACTTCATGGCTACCCATGGTCGGGGACTTATATGCGTTTCACTAACAGAAGAAAGATGCCGGGAGCTGCAGCTCGAAATGATGGTTCGTAACAATACCAGTTCTAATGCTACAGCATTCACAGTATCAGTCGATCTGATCGGTCATGGTTGCACTACAGGAATATCTGCATCAGACAGAGCAAAGACTATTAAAGCACTAATAGACAACAATACAAATCCTGAGGATCTGGGACGGCCTGGTCATATTTTCCCGCTTAAGGCGAAAAGGAATGGTGTTTTACGCAGATCAGGGCACACGGAAGCCGCTGTTGATCTCGCCAGGCTGGCAGGTTTTAAACCATCGGGGACCCTTGTTGAGATTATGAATGAAGACGGTTCTATGGCCCGGCTTCCCGAACTGGTGAAAATTGCTGAAAAATTTGATCTCAAAATTATAACCATACAGGATCTCATTGCTTACCGGCTGAAATATGAAAGTATAATTATCAAAGGCGTTGAGGTTGATCTTCCCACTGAATACGGACATTTTCATCTCATTCCTTTTATTCAAAAGTCAAATGGACTCGAACATATAGCCCTCATAAAAGGCGAATGGCAGAAAGACGAACCTGTTCTTGTCCGGGTACATTCCAGTTGCGTAACCGGTGATATTTTCGGTTCCCATCGTTGCGATTGCGGAGAACAACTTCATGAAGCCATGCGAATGATCGAAAAAGCAGGAAAGGGAGTGATAATCTATCTGAATCAGGAAGGTCGGGGAATCGGACTTTATAATAAGATCAAAGCCTATAAGTTGCAGGAAGAAGGACTGGATACCGTGGAAGCAAACCTTCAGCTAGGTTTCAATGAGGATGAACGGGATTACGGAGTAGGAGCCAGCATGATGCATGCCCTTGGGCTGGGAAAAATTAACCTGATTACCAATAACCCCATAAAAAGAAAAGGACTGGAAGGTTATGGAATTAAGATAATAGAAAACGTTCCCCTCGAAGTTCCTGTAAACGTCCACAACAAGTTTTACATGGAAACCAAAAGGGATAAGATGGGGCATTTTTTGAATATTGCGACTTATAAAGGGAAGAGTGAGGAGCGGTGAACGGTAATCGGTAATCGGTAATCGGTAATCGGTAATCGGTGATCGGTGATCGGTGATCGGTGAACAGTAAACGGTGAACAGTAAACGGTGTAACCCTTAAACGATTAAACGATTAAACAATTAAACGATTAAACCCCTCCCCTAAACCCTTAAACCTTAAACTCTTAAACCCCTAAACCCTCCAACCATGCCTAAGAATCCCCGCATAATATTCCTCGGCACCCCCGAATTCGCAGTGGCTCCCCTGGATCAACTGGTAAAAAAAGGCTATAATGTTGTTGCAGTTGTTACAGCGCCTGATAAACCTGCAGGTCGAGGGAAAAAAATGACCCCACCACCGGTGAAAAAATATGCAGAACGAAATAATATTCCGGTATTCCAACCTCCAAAGCTTAAAAATGAGGACTTCCTAAAGAGCATAAAAGATTTAAAACCTGACATACAGGTGGTTGTGGCATTTCGAATGATGCCGGAAGAACTGTGGTCTATCCCTTCGGAGGGTACGTTTAATCTTCATGCATCTCTCCTGCCTCAATACAGGGGAGCAGCTCCTATAAACCGGGCCATAATGAACGGGGAAAAGAAAACAGGTCTTACAACCTTTTTTATTGACGAAAAGATCGATACCGGCGAGGTGATTTTCCAGGAAGAAATGGATATTGGCGAAAACGAAACTGCTGGAGAACTGCATGACCGGATGATGGATACCGGTTCTGAACTGGTTGAGAAAACAGTGAAAGCCATTGCTGAGGGAACAGTGCAGACAAAACCCCAGCCAATGCTGGAAAAAGATAACCCGGAACTGAAATCCGCACCAAAAATTTTTAAGGAAGATTGCCGGATCAACTGGTCGGAAAATGGAAAAAAAGTCCATAATCTGATCCGCGGACTAAGCCCCTACCCTTCTGCATTTTCTAATATGAAAAAAGCAGGAGAACCTGATTTGCAGGTGAAAATCTTACAAACCCAATTTGAACCGGCAGAACATGATCACAACTCCGGAAAGATCATTTCTGATGGAAAAACTTATTTTAAAGTGGCTGTTCCGGATGGTTATATTAAAATTCTGGAATTAAAACCCGCTGGAAAAAAGAGCATGAAGATCAGGGATTTTCTGAATGGATTTCAAGAACCGGGAAAATGGAGAATGGAATCTTGATCAGTTATCAAACTCGAAGCGGAATTCCTCATTTTCCTCCGGAATACTTTCTTGCTGGTCACCAAAACTAAATAATCCCCCTTCTTTTCGTTTCCTGAGGTTTATCTTTGTTCCGGGTTCAATTTTTTGACCGGGTTCAAGATTATTTTTCTCATAAAGTTTCTCAAGTTTCACTCCATACACCTGTGAGATCTCATAAAGCGTTTCATCAGCTTTCAATATGTGATACTCCTTACCCTTTTCCGCTCTGTTACGCTTAGGTTGAAGATAAAGGATCTCTCCTGCCTCCAATGTAGAGTCAGGGGTCAGGTTATTATACTTAAACAATTCAAAGTCAAGCAACCTTAATTCATCATTAAGACTTTCAAATGTATCTCCGGATCTTACTATTATATAATCAATCCGGTTATTCATAAGTACAGGACGCGTACCTCCCTCCTCCTGACCAAGAGCTACATCTTCTTCAGAATCGTACTCACCAAGTGCCAGGAGATCATATTTATGAAGTTCATTATCTTCTATAATCCGGATCAAAAGAACAGCATATTTCCTGTGAGTTGCATAACCGGCTTTTTTCAATCCTCTGGCCCAGCCTTTGTAATCTGTTATTTCGAGATCAAAAAGAGAGGTATATCGTTTTCGGTATTTGAGAAAATCGGAATGATCAACGTAGGACTCATAAACAGATTTATACCTGCGGAAACACTCGTTTTTTTCATCATCATCGTGGCGGATTCGACGACCTTTCCAGCCATTATGACATTTAATTCCAAAATGATTGTTCCCTTTTCTGGCGAGAGTCGAATTTCCATTATTCGATTCAAGAAGCCCCTGTGCAAGCTTAATACTTGCCGGAATACCGGTTCGCAGCATTTCCTGCATGGCTAGATCTTTATATTCATTTATATATTCCTCCCGGGTCATACGCTGCGCAAAAACTAAAGAGGGAAAAAAAAGGACCAGGAAAATAACCGAACTTCTTCGCATGCTCAATCGCTTTAATATTCAAACGTTCACTTTGTGCTAATAGTATTAGGATCAAAAATACTATATTGAGGGTGAAGTTAAGAATGAAATTATCAACAGGATGGAGGATGGGGAATGGACCATAGACCATACCTGCCCGCCAACGCGCTGGCCCCAGCTTCTGCAGGCGGGAACGATTAAACCCATCAACCCTTCAACCTCCTCCAACCGCCACACTCCACACTCCAAACTCCAAACTCCACACTCCAATCTCCCCTCCCTTGCAAATTACCCCAAGAATCCCTAATATAGCATTATGAAAAAGAAAGAGCTGAATATCCGGTTTACTGAAGTCAGTAGCCTGGAAAAATTTGATGAAATAGAACAGAGACTTATTAATAAAGCCAAAGCTGCGGCAAAGAAAGCATATGCTCCTTACTCTGGATTCCATGTCGGCGCATCCCTACTCCTTGAGAATGGTGAGATATTTACAGGCAGTAATCAGGAAAATGCAGCATATCCCTCAGGGCTCTGCGCCGAACGAACGGTTTTGTTCGCTGCAGCTTCACAATTTCCGGATGTCCCTGTCAGGACTATGGTAATAACCGCCTTCACCGGAGATAAATTTGTCAGTCTGCCCGTTCCCCCATGTGGTGCATGCCGGCAGGTAATACTCGAAACCCAGAACCGTTACAAATCATCCATTCGCTTAATTATGTATGCAGATGAAAAAACCTATGTGATGGATAATGCTGCTGATTTATTACCCCTGCCTTTTGAAAAATTTTGACTACCAACTATCATATAACAAATTTTATAAGTTACACAAAAACAGACATATAAGTTCCCGCCTGCAGAAGCTGGGGCCAGCGCGTTGGCGGGCAGGCTGTTTACCGTTCCCCTCCCCACGGTCCCTGAACGAGGGTTGCTGAGCGTAGCCGAAGTAAGTCGAAGGGCCGTTTACCTTGAACACTGCCAATTAAAGTTAGATACCCGGATATGCAGATCCGCCGCTTAGGGACTGCCTACTACCTACTGCCTACTGCCTACTGCCTACCGCCAACTATTCCCCAAATATCACCCTCCGGATATGGAGCCGTAACACTTATCCTTTCTTTTTTCACGGGATGAATAAATGATATAAAGCGGGAATGAAGACTTATTCCTGAGTTGCGGTTCGACTTCGGGAAGCCGTATTTCCTGTCCCCTTTCACCGGGCATCCGATAGCTGAAAGCTGTGCACGTATCTGGTGATGTCTTCCTGTATGGATTTGAACTTCGAGTAGATAATAATTATCAGATTCTCCAATGACTGCATAATCAAGAACCGCACGTTTTGCACCGGGAGTATTTTCGTCAACCACCCATGATTTGTTCTGTTTTTCATTCTTTTTTAGATAATGAATGATCTCAGCCCTTTCCGGCCGGGGTTTTTCTTTAACTATAGCATGATAGACCTTCTCCACTTCCCTGTTCTTAAAAAGCCCTGTCATCCTGCTTAAAGCTTTACTGGTTTTGGTAAACACCACCACCCCGCTTACAGGACGGTCCAGCCTGTGAGGCAAGCCAAGATAAACATTCCCGGGTTTATTATCTCTTTCTTTGATAAATACCTTTATCATCTGGTCCATCGACATATCTCCGGTTTTATCCCCCTGGACTATCTGGCTAACCCTCTTATTTACAATAAAGAGATGATTATCTTCGTAAAGAACATCTTTAGGATTGAACATTTTGGTCATTGGTTAAAATCGTATACTTCGACTATCGCCCGGTAACCGCTACTCAGCAAACTGGCTCGTAGCGTATTTTACAGACGCGATGAATCGCGTCTCTACATAAATCTTCACCGCTTGCCGTTCACCTCTTCTTCTTCGGTCCCTGAGCGTCAGTTGAAGGTTCGTTCACCGTTTACTTCTTCCTCCATGGTCTATGGTCCCTAATACTGTTCCTTCTCATTAGGAAAGTCCACGTTACGCACATCCTGAATGTAAGTTTTAACAGCACCAAGCATTTCCTGGTAAAAATTATGATATCTTCTCAGGAATCTAGGTGAAAATTCCTGGGTGAGCCCAATCATATCATGTAATACAAGTACCTGGCCATCGACATGGGGCCCGGCACCGATACCAATTGTCGGGATTTTAAGGGATTCGGTCACTTCTTTGGCAAGCGTAGCAGGTATTTTTTCAAGTACAATTCCGAAACTTCCGGCATCCTGAAGTAATTGTGCATCTTCTCTTAGTTTATTGGCTTCTTCCTGGTCCTTTGCCCGAACAACATAGGTTCCGAATTTATGGATAGACTGGGGGGTAAGACCGAGATGACCCATTACGGGAATACCTGCATTGACAATACGTTCTACCGATTCACTAATTTCTTTTCCGCCCTCCATTTTTACAGCATGAGCCCCTGTTTCTTTCATTATTCTGATGGCAGAAGACAAAGCTTCCCTCGAATTTCCCTGGTAAGTTCCAAATGGCATATCGACCACAACCAATGCCCTGGAAACGGCTCTGACAACAGATGATCCATGATAGATCATTTCATTCAAGGTTATGGGAACAGTGGTTTCATGACCTGCCATTACATTGGAAGCAGAATCACCAACCAGGATCACATCAATCCCCGCTTCATCCAGAATTCTGGCCATTGAATAATCATAGCCGGTCAGCATGGCAATCTTCTCCCCCTTGTGCTTCATGGCGGCAAGAACATGAGTTGTAACTCTTTTTACACTTTTATGAAGTGACATGATTTCAGATGTTGATGAATAAACAAAAGTACAAATATTTAAAAAAAAGCATGGATTTAACCTTTTAATTTATTCTTAATCACTAAAGTTTCGCACTTATCTTATTAATCAAGTGCGAAACTTCAGTTAAAAAATCACAGTGTAGCAAACAAAACGCATCATAAAAAATTATATAGATTACCACGATAATATTCAGCTATTTATGAAATATTTTATTCCTTGTACATTACTGTTGATTATAGCTTTTTTCCGGGTAAAATCTTAATATTTGGCCTGGAACGTTAAGTCGATCGATTTCAATCACGGTAAATTAATGGTCTCAGAAAATAATTGTTTCCTGTCTTGATGATGGAACTGTTTTTTAGCTCGGGGATACCGCATGGAAATTAATGTGACAATATGTCAATATGTCACAATAATCAGAGAAAATCGCAGGGTTCGAATGTAAATTATGTCACAAAACCAGCATATGAAATGCGTGGCATAATCATTGTCGAATAGAAACCAAACATAAAAAAAAGATTGAACTTAAAAACAATTATAGATTATGAGTAAGATTATAGGAATAGATTTAGGTACCACGAACTCTTGTGTTTCTGTGATGGAAGGTAATGAACCGGTTGTTATTCCGAATAGTGAAGGAAAAAGAACAACCCCTTCTATGGTTGCTTTTGTTGAAAACGGCGAAAGGAAAATCGGAGATCCTGCAAAACGTCAGGCCATAACCAATCCGACAAAAACAATTTCTTCCATAAAAAGGTTTATGGGAGAAACCTATGACAAGGTAAGTAAAGAGATTGCACGTGTACCTTACAAAGTTATAAAAGGAGAAAATAATACTCCACGAGTGCAAATTGATGACAGAAAATATTCACCCCAGGAATTATCCGCAATGGTACTTCAAAAAATGAAGAAGACAGCTGAAGATTATCTGGGTCAACAAGTATCTGAAGCGGTTATTACCGTCCCTGCATATTTTAGCGATTCGCAGCGTCAGGCTACAAAAGAAGCCGGTGAAATTGCCGGTCTTACTGTAAAAAGGATCATAAATGAGCCTACCGCTGCATCACTTGCTTACGGTCTCGATAAGAGAAGTAAGGACATGAAAATTGCCGTCTATGACCTGGGTGGAGGTACATTTGATATTTCCATACTTGAACTTGGTGATGGTGTATTTGAAGTTAAATCAACAAACGGTGACACACACCTTGGTGGTGATGATTTCGACCAGGTGATTATCGACTGGCTTGTTGAAGAGTTTAAAAATGAGCAGGGTTCTGACCTCAGCAAAGATCCGATGGCACTTCAGAGGTTAAAAGAAGCCGCAGAGAAAGCCAAGATCGAACTTTCAAGCTCTACTTCAACGGAGATCAACCTGCCTTATATAATGCCGGTTGATGGTGTTCCAAAACACCTTGTTAAGACACTTTCAAGATCAAAATTCGAAAGTCTGGCAGATAAACTTATCCAGGCTACAATTGAACCATGCAAAAAAGCGCTTAAAGACGCCAACAGCACTGCTTCTGATATCGATGAAGTAATACTTGTTGGAGGTTCTACCCGGATTCCCGCAATTCAGGAAGTAGTTCAAAAGTTCTTTGGCAAAGCACCTTCTAAAGGTGTGAATCCTGATGAGGTTGTTGCCATTGGCGCTGCAATTCAGGGTGGTGTTCTGACCGGTGAAGTAAAAGATGTACTTCTCCTCGATGTAACTCCGCTTTCCCTTGGTATTGAAACAATGGGTGGTGTATTCACCAAACTTATTGAAGCAAATACAACCATTCCAACCAAAAAAGCGGAAACCTTTACTACAGCAGCAGACAATCAACCATCTGTAGAGATACATGTATTACAGGGTGAAAGGCCCATGGCAAGTGGTAACAAAACCATTGGAAGATTCCATCTTGACGGAATTCCACCTGCCCCGCGCGGTGTGCCACAAGTTGAAGTATCATTCGATATTGACGCAAATGGTATTCTAAATGTATCTGCTAAAGATAAAGGTACCGGAAAAGAGCAAAGCATTCGAATTGAAGCTTCATCAGGTCTGAGCGAAGAAGAAATTGAAAGAATGAAGAATGAAGCAAAAGAAAATGCTGAGGCTGATCAGGCTGCAAAAGAAAAAATTGACAAAATGAATGCAGCAGATAGCTTGATCTTCCAGACCGAAAAACAGTTGAAAGAATTTGGAGATAAAATTCCTGCGGAAAAGAAAGAGCCCATTGAAAAAGCTCTTGAAAAACTGAAGGAAGCTCATAAAAACGAAGATCTTTCAGCAATTGAAACCGCTACCGCAGAATTGAACCAGGTATGGCAGGCTGCCAGTGAAGACATGTACAAAGCAGGTCAGCAGGCTCAGGGAGGCGAAGGCACCCAGGGAGATGAAGGCGGCCAGAGTGATCAGGGCGGAGGCAATGATAAAAAAGATGATGAAGAAGTAACGGATGTAGACTTTGAAGAAGTTAAGTAAAGTTTCATATCATCTTGATTAAGAAACAATCGGTTTAAATAAAATACCTTGATAAAATAAAAGCCGTTCCATTTAATAAGGAACGGCTTTTTTTTATTAAATTGACAGCTTTAAGAAAAGAAATTTTTGTAAAATAAATTCATCAATCCATAGTTTAATATTGGAAAAAGGTTGATTTTAAATATGAAAACTTTAATTATAAATCTAACATTAATCATTTCGTTGATATTTTCGCTTTCTTCTTATGCACAACAGGAAAATATCAACAGGCTTGATGAAGATGGGAACCGAACAGGATTATGGAAAAAATATTATGACAACGGGAATTTGAAGTATGAAGGGTATTTCGAAGATAACAAACCCACAGGCCTGATGAAGAGATATTTTCGGGAAGGACCTCTCTCGACTGAAATTGATTTCAAAAAAGACGGTAATGCATCTTATGCAACCATGTATTACAGAAGTGGCAAAAAAGCCGCTGAAGGGAAATTTGTCGGACAGAAAAAAGACAGCGTCTGGAATTATTATTCATTTTATAACGGACGACTGGCTATTACAGAAGAATGGGAAAATGGTGAGAAAGACGGCCTGACCAAAAAATTCTACGACGATGGCAGAGTGGCTGAAATTACAGAATGGCAAGATGGAGATAAAACAGGAGTATGGGAACAATATTATGAAAACGGACAACTCCGGTTGAAATCATCTCACCTTAATGGAAAAAGAGACGGCAGTTTCAAATCCTATAATCCAAATGGACGCCCTTCTATAGAAGGTAATTATACTGATGGTGTAATGCATGGTACATGGAAGTATTATACCGAAAACGGACAACCCGATGTTAATGTGGAATATGACAAAGGAAAAATGATGGCAAATCCTGAGATAAAAAAGAGACAGGAGGAGTTCTCAGATCAGCTTGATGAAGCAGTTGACGATTTCCCTGAACCAAACCCGGGCAGATTACGTTAGACATCTATATTATTTTTTTTCTTATGAACAGAATTTTCTTCTTATTAACAGCATTGTTATTATTCCTCTTCGGATCAACTTTTTCCCAGAGAATGGCTCCCAATATGTACTGGGTTTCACTAACCGACAAGGAAGGAACGACATACAATGTAAATGCACCGGAAGAGTTTCTGTCGGAACGCGCAATTCTAAGAAGAGTAAAATCGGGTATTGAGATTACTGAAGATGATCTGCCGGTTTCAAAATCCTATGTTGACAGCATTCGCAGCACCGGTGTCAGAATTCATGGAACCAGCAGGTGGTTCAATTCTGTAATTATTGAAACCGGTGACAGTCTTGTACTGGAAAAAATATCACAATTCAGTTTTGTTGAAAATTTTAACGCCGATTATACCAATTTCAGTTCTGTTAATCAGGGAGAAGCCTTTGTCAGTAAAGATCCAAAACCGAATAATAATAAACGGGAGTCTCTTTATTATGGGGCGGCTTCGTCACAAATCAGTCTTCTAGGAGGAAATTTCCTGCATAATTTTGGTTATAAGGGGGAAAATATACTCATTGCCGTATTGGATGCCGGATTTTACAAAGTTGACGAATTAAAAGCTTTTTCCCATCTCTGGGAAGAAGACAGGATTCTCAGCTATAAGGATTTTGTAGATCCTTCATCCGATTTTTTCGAACAGAGCACCCATGGATTGGCTGTACTTAGCACACTTGCGGCTTACATACCCGACACATTTGTGGGAACTGCTCCGAAAGCCTCCTATCTTCTCCTTCGTTCCGAAGAAGCAGCCAGAGAAAATAAGGTTGAAGAAGCTTATTGGGTGCTGGCTGCAGAATATGCCGACAGTACAGGGGCTGATCTGATAACTTCTTCACTGGGCTATTATGATTTCCCTACTTCAGATAAAATGAATTATAGCTTTGATGATCTCAATGGAGACAGTGCTCTTGTAACCCGGGCTGCCGAGAAAGCTTTTGCAAAGGGAATGGTTGTTGTTTCCAGTGCAGGAAATGAAGGAAATAATATATGGGGTAGAATAACACCCCCGGCTGACGGCCCCAATGTTCTTGCAGTGGGATCGATAGATACAGCTATGAATGTTACCGGCTATAGCTCAAGAGGCAATACCTATGACGGACGAATAAAACCGGATTTGATGGCCGTTGGTTTCCGAACCAAAATAATCAGTCCCCTGGGCGAACCTTCTGAAGGTTTTGGGACTTCCTTCGCTGCGCCTCAGGTTGCCGGTTTAATCGCATGTCTCATCCAGGCCTCTGCAGAAAAAAACCATCATGAAATAATTAGAGCCGTGCGTAAAAGCAGCAGCCAGTATGCTAACCCTGATAGTATAATGGGCTATGGAATACCAAACTTTATTCATGCTTTATGGGAACTGAAAAACGATACTGCAAAAAATGAAAACTACGGTTTCATTGCATATCCCAACCCTTTCACAGGCATTATTGAACTGCAGACTACAAGCTCCAATATCGGAATTAAACAAATTGACATTTTTTCATCTGAGGGTAAATTAGTACATTCAAATAAAAAAAACTGGCAACCCGGTGAAAAAATCATGATCAATACCCTCCAAAGATTCAGTCCTGGTGTATATTACTTAATCGCCCATTCAACAGAAGGAGAAATTGTTACAAAACTCATTAAACAGTAAAGAAGAAAGCACAGCGCTTACCTTAAGCAAGCTCACTGCCCTTATCAGGAAAACCCTCAATACCGGTTTCCCCGATCAATTCTGGGTAATTGCCGAAATAAGCGAATTCCATTTAAACAACAGTGGGCATGCCTATCTTGAATTGGTTGAAAAAAGCCAGGACAACAAAAAAGTTCTGGCACGCATGCGAGGGACTATATGGTCCTATACATTCAGAATGCTCAGGCCTTATTTCGAAGGAACCACAGGTTATCAATTTTCTGCCGGAATTAAGGTTATGGTAAAAGTCAGTCTGGAATTTCATCCACAGTACAGCATCAGTCTGAACATTAAAGATATCGATCCTAAGTATACCCTCGGTGACCTGGCAAGAAGAAAAGCTGAAATTATTGAAAAACTCACCAGGGAAGGAGTTATCGATATGAATAAGCAACTTGAATTCCCAATCGTACCTCAAAGAGTAGCTGTAATCTCCTCACCCACTGCTGCAGGTTTTGAAGACTTCCTGAAAACATTATCTGATAATATTTATAATTTCCATTTTGAAATAAGTCTCTTCCAGGCTGTAATGCAGGGAGAAAAAGCAGAACAATCAATCATAGAAGCACTTGAAAACATATATCAATCAGAAAGTGAGTTTGATGTTGTGGTTTTAATCAGGGGGGGAGGAGCTACAATTGAACTGGATTGTTTCAATAATTATGATCTGGCCTTTCATATCAGCCAGTTTCCTCTGCCGGTCTTAACAGGCATAGGACACGAAAGAGATGAAACCGTTGCAGATATTGTGGCCTACAGAAAACTAAAAACTCCCACTGCAGTTTCTGAGATGTTGATTGACAGAATGGCCGAGTTTCTCGCAGCACTTGATCAGGCCCTGGAATTTATAAATGATTCTGTAAAACAAAGAGTTCAATCTGAAAAAGATAAAGTATCCATATTATCGCAGCATCTGTTACTCTTTACAAAACAAAATCTTCACAAAGCTGACAAAAATCTGAATCATTTAACTCATCGGATCAATTCAACGCTGAAAAGTTCTATTATTAATTCATATAATCTTCTCAATGAGAAAAAAAATACGCTTAAATTCTATCTGTCAACTTTGCTTACAAAGGAAAAACAAAAATTTGAAACCCTGTTGGATAAAACTGAACGATTATCTCTTTTAAGAATCAAGGAAGAAAAAGATAAACTTGCATCTCTCGAACGCATTAAGGATCTCTCTGATCCGGATTATATTCTTTCTAAAGGATATTCAATTACCTCTCACCAGGGCAAGGTCCTGAAAAACGCAAAATCTGTAAAAAAAGATGATGAAATCATCACCATTCTGCATAAAGGAAAATTTAAAAGTAAAGTCAAATAGCATGGCGAAAAAAAATATCTCTTACAGTGAAGCAATCAAAGAAATTGAATTAATAACAAATCAGATTGAATCTGGTGATCTTGAGATCGATCTTCTCAGTGAAAAAGTAAAGAGAGTGACCGAGCTGATTAAACTATGTAAAGATAAACTTCACAGAACGGAAGAGGAAGTAGATAAAATACTTAACTCAGACGAAACATAAGAATTAATCAAAATATCCATCCGAGATATTTTCACGTTGTTCTTTCAGGTGACTTACGTCAAGCGCATAACCTGATTTAACAGCAAAATTTGAAAATATTTCTTTTGAAAGGTGCTTGATCTGATTCTGGTTTACAATAAGCACCTGTACAGGATCTACTTCATCTATAAACCATTTATCCTTTACTTTTTCCAGGACTTCCAGGTTTTTATCCACTGTTTTTAATAATTCCCTGTAAGTTTTAAATATCTTTAATTCCTTGTTGGAAACTATACCCAGAACTTTTCCGCTTTTATTATCAATGAGAGGACTGCCGCTGGCTCCCGATCTTACTGTTCCATCAAACTGAAGAAAACTCAGCCCTCTGCTATTTACATAATTTGAACTGATAATCGCAGAATTCAAGCCAATATTATTTTGTTCAGGCTGATAACTTATGGTAAAAGCATCTTTACCAATAGGAGAGTAGCAATTCTGGCAAAGATCAAAACTCGTGGTACCTTCAAGAAGTTCTTTCTCCAGATTGAAGAATACGATCCCAAGATTCTCAAAATGTGATTTCGGTGGAAGTATTGATTTAAATTCATCTTTTGAAAATGCAAATTCTTTAAAAATTCTTACCCCATCATCCTCGTAGAAACAGATTTTTGCTTCAGTATAATCTGAAAGTGAATACATTTCATCGACAGTAACAATCAAATCATCGACCCGAAAACCTGTTAAGCCCAGTATTTTAGAATTTGTCTTCCCGTAAAAATTAATTGAACATACTGCCTTGTGGTATTTCTCCCAATGTTTCTGATACATAATTAATGGTTGGTTTTTGCTGGTTGTTTATATCCCTTAATACCAAAGACTTCTCCAAAGTAACATCTGATTTGTTTTTTTTTTATATTTTTTCTGTTACCTGTTTTACAAATAAGCTTTTCACTTCAAATCTTAAAATGAAAACATCTCCAAAGGTTTAATTGCCTGGTATTTAACCAATATCTCAAATGAATGAATGGTCAAAACAAAATAAATATCAGAAAAATTTTATCTGCTATTTGATTTTTTAAATTGTAGTCAAGTGATGTGAACCGGAAGTAACAGTTGTAGAAAAGTTTTCTTAAATTTTACCGGGATATCCCTTTTTCACTCTTTTCAGAATTAAAAGATTCAGAGGATTAGCCTCAAGATTCTTTATGTTAACGGGATAGAACCGAACAACCCTATCGTAAAAAAGAGGAACAATTACAGCCTTTTTCATGAGATACTGATCCATAAGTATATAAATCTCCTTTCTCTTCACAGGGTCGGTTATTCTCATAGACATGAGGTAAAGACTATCATAATAATGATCTTCAAAACGAGTGTAATTGGGCCCTGCCGGGCTCCGGTTTTCTGAATAAAACAATGAGAGATAATTTTCAGGATCGGGATAATCTGCAATCCATGATCCCCGGAAAAATTTCAAATGCCCATTGGCAAGTTTGTTTCTGTAAGCCCCGCCGGTTGCAACTTCAAGATTAATAATTATTCCAAAACGTGAAACTTCATATTGAATGAACTCACAAAGATCAAGATAATCAGAAGTGGTTGTAAGCTTTACCTCAGGTAGTCCTTCCCCTCTCGGATAACCTGCTTTTTCCAGGTAATACCAAACTGAATCGGGATAATAATCGTATCCTCTCACTTTTAGGGGATCATGATATGGCAAACCTCCGGGCAAGAAACCATAGACCGCAGGATCTCCCATATTATTTCGCAGATACTTCAGCATTTTGCTACGATTAAAACCAAAGTTAATCGCTTTACGAATATTAACCTTAGCCAGAGGATGATCAGTTAGCTCAGGATTTTCCGCATCATGCAGGAATCCAAGATACTCGGTATTCAGATAGGGCTGAGTATCCATATGAAACCGATTTTCATACTTTGGATTCAATTTCCCGTTTCTTGTTGTCAATTCATCTTTATAAACCGCATGAAGTCCGGAAAGAAAGTCAATATTCCCGAGCAGAAACTCCATAAATTCAGATTGTTTATCCTTAATAAAGCTAATGGATACACCGTCAAGGTATGGCAATCTTTCACCGGTGCTGTCAGTTTCAAAATAATGTTCATTTTTTACCAGGATAAGCTTTTCTTCCCTTCTCCATAACTTGAAACGAAAGGGGCCGGTGCCTATAGGTTCAGATGATATATCGATTTGCGGATTATCTTTTAATTCTGAAGGAAGAACCGAACAATATGGCATGGTCAGAATCCCCAAAAATGGTGGGAAAGACTCGGACAACCATATTCTGAAGGTACTATCATTAAGAGCTTTGAATCCGGGTGCATGCTTTTCACTTTCTCGGTCAAGTTTATTAAATATCCAGAATCCGGGTGAAGCGACTTCATGATCAATTATCCTCGAAAAACTGTATTCAAAATCATAGGCATTGACCTTTCTGCCTTTCCCGTCAGGAAACAGCGGATGATCATGAAAAAAAACATCATTTCTTAAATGAAAAGTATATACACGTCCATCAGGGCTTATTTTCCAGGATTTAGCAATTGAAGGCTTTATATCCAGCCGGTCATCCATTTGAACCAGCCCGTTGAATAATTGCACAGCCGGCCAGATCATTGTTTGATCCCTTGCAAAAGCAGGGTCAAGGGAAACTATTCCCCTCGATTCATTATAACGAAAAACATTGGAAGGCTGAGAACTTTGCTGGCGATTACAACTGAATAAAAATAATGAGATAATTATTATTAGCCTGAACTTATTCATTAATTCTTTCCTTATCAAAAAATTTATTCAGAATAAAAAGTAATTCTTTCATCATCAATGGTTTTGAGATATAATCATCACATCCGGCACGAATGCTTGCTTCTCTTTCCCCGGCAAGTGCATAAGCAGTTTGAGCAATTACAGGTACGTTTGGATCTATCTCCTTTATAAGTCTGGTTGCATCATAACCATTTAACTCGGGCATTTGAACATCCATAAGGACGATATTGACCTTATCCTTATTCTCTTTGAAAATTTCGACCGCTTCATTTCCATTTTTGGCCCAAAGGATATTGACATTGTATTTCTTCAGATTCTCCTGCAATAAATAATAATTTGACGGATCATCTTCGGCAATTAAAAATGTTTTCGCACTCCAGTCCAATGGGCTGCGATCAATCAGGATCTTTTCATCCGGTATTTCAAGGTTTTTACCTTCATAGGGTATAGAAAAATAAAATTCCGATCCTTTATTAACCTCCGAGACAACTTTAAGGTCTCCTCCCATCAGGGCCAAAAGATTCTTGGATATTGCCAGTCCTAAGCCGGTTCCGCCATAAAAACTTTCCTTATTTTCATGTCCCTGGCGAAATCTGTCAAAAATGTATTTTTGCTTGTCATCGCTAATCCCTACTCCACTGTCCTTCACGAAAAAGCATATTTCTCCTTTTTCAATAGATTTTACACCGAAAAAAATGTTCCCTTCATTGGTAAATTTTATCGCATTGCTCAGTAAATTGGAAAAAACCTGTCGCAATCGAAAATCATCAGTATGAAGCTGAACATTGCTAATATCCTGGCAATTTTTAACAACAAAGTTAATATGGGATTTATTCTGTCTCTCAAGTGACTTTTTAAACATAGAGTATAATTCATCAAGCAAGGGAGACAGGTGGAAAAGAGAAGGATTCATCTTTAATTGACCAGCCTCAATTTTGGAAATATCAATGATATCATCAATAAGTTTCATCAGGGTGTCTGCAGCAAAATTGATCTGTCTGACATATTCTTCTTTTTCCTCATCTGTAGTTTTAAGCCTCGATAACAATTCAGCAAACCCGATAATCGCATTCATTGGGGTCCTGATCTCATGCGACATATTCGATAAAAACGCCGTTTTCAGACGATCAGATTCTTCTGCTTTTTCCTTGGCGATTTTCAGATTATCCTCATATAACTTACGTTCATCTATATTCTTAATGACTATTACGAAACTCCCTTCCTCATCCTCATTCCCATGTATAAGCCCAAAGCTGGTCTCCGTATAAAACCGGCTTCCATCATTACGCCGCATCACAAACTCATAATTCTTTGAATATGAAGTTTTTAAAGTTTCGTTTAATATGTTCTGGACCTTAATTACATCCTCATCGGCCACATAATCAAAGAAGTTTTTATCGCTGATATCTTTTGTTTCCAATTTTAACAATTCCTGGAAAGTGGAATTACAATCCAACACTTTTCCAACCATATCAATAACCACAAGACCATCCGGGGAGGATTCAATGATTCTTCTTTGTCTCAACTGATTGTTTTTCAGCTTATCCTGATCAATTTTTCTCTCAATGGCAAGGGCAATCTGATCGGAAACAAATTCCAATAGCTGTACATCTTCAGTGGTATAGAGAATATCTTCGGTATAACTTTGAACAACAAATACCCCAATGATTTTATCTACAATCCTCAGAGGCACTCCAAGCCATGAAACAGAAGGAGCTCCAATTGGCTCTATTTCCCCTTTGCTCTCAAGTTCTACCACTCTGTCCAAATCAACCAACTGCGATTTACCTGTTTTAATAACATAACCTGTCACTGTTTTTCCTGCCGGAAACTCTTTAAAACTGTCCTTTTCATCCTGATGGAAAGGTAATGTTATGGTATCTGTTTTCTCATCATACATTGCTATATAGCAATTGCGGGTATCTATTACCGCTCCGAGAGATTTTTGAATCTGAACGAAAAGTTCATCGAGATTTCTTGTATTGTTAACCGCGTTCGCTATTTCAATCAGGACATTCTGGATTGTTTCATGCCTTTTGCTTTCTGATATATCCCTGGCTACAGCTACTACACTTTCGACATTATTTTTCTCATCAAACTCCGGAAACAATCTCCACTCAATATCTACCTTACTTCCCTTTACCGGAATGGAAAACTCAGTAGTATGCGTCACTCCAGTTTCAAAGACTTTTTTTACGTTTTCTTCCCAGAATCTGCATAAATGCTCGGGAAAAACACCCATTTCATAGTGGGTTTTATTTAAAAATTTTTCCGGTGTGATACCCACAAGATCAAAAACAGTGTCATTGACAAAAAGATGCCTCTGATGTTTATCAAAACGCATGATGACATCCGGTGAATTTTCAGTGAGTGCCCTGAAATGTTCCTGGCTTTTCTGAAGAGAATTCCGGGTTCGCTTTTGCTCGTCAATATTTCTTACAATCCCCATCAGGACCTTCCTGCTGCCAATGTCCAAAACTTTCAGAATAACATAAACCCAGAAACGTTGTTTATTTTTATCTATCGCCAGCCACTCGGTAGTTTGTATTTCACCAGCCAGGGCCTTTTCTGCATATTTTTTTGCACTCTCTGTTGTGTAGCCATTCCTGTTATCGCTCAGATCTCCAATACTCATAGAGAGGATTTCTTCTCTTGAATAACCATACATTTCTACAACAGTTTCATTGACATCAATCAATGAAAAATCTTCAGGATCATAAAGAAAAATCCCATCATTAACAGCATTGAATATGACTTCATAACGAGATTTCGAATCCAGTAATTCCGATTCAATAATTTTCTTATCAGAAATATCATTAAAACAAAGAAGGATCTCTTCCAATTCATTCTGTTTGCTCAATAATGGTGTGGCAGATAAATTGATCCATCTTCGACCGGAGGAATCATCGGGATGATATATCAATTCAACATCATGAACAGTACTCTTAAAGTCATCTAAATTCCCAATAATATCCTTGTCTGAAATAACTTTATCTCCGGTGAAGCTTTTAGTAAGATCAAGAGCTTCATAAAACCTATTTCCTGCCAGACTCTCTTTATCTCTCGATAATAATTGTTCAGCCTTTTGATTACTGAATATCACCTTCATATCAAGATCAACCAGAAGTATCGCGGTCTCAATATTATTGATGAGTCTTCTGGATATTGCTTCACTTTCGAGGATCTTTTCCTCTACTTTCCTCAACTTGACCTTTTCATCCCTGTGCTCAACTGCAAGTGAAATGGCAGGATTTAACCTGAATATATGTTCTTTCAATACATAATCCCAGGCTCCTCTTTTTATGCAGTTCGCTGCTGTTTCCTCATCAAGAGAACCTGTAACTATAATTATGGGAATGAGAGGGTAATTATCACGGACATAATTCAGAGCATCAAGTCCATCAAATCCCGGAAGATTAAAATCTGACAATATTACATCAGGTTGAAAACTGTCAATTAAAGACTTGAACTCTTTTTCCCTTGCGGTAGACTTTACCAGGGCTTCCGGATGTTCTTTCTGAAGTTCAGCGATATTGAGTTGGATGTCCAGTGGATCATCTTCAAAGATCAATACCTTTAGGCTATTGATGCTCATTTCTTACAAATTGAGAGTAATTTCAGCTTAATGCCTGAAAAATAGTAAAACCCGTTTACTTTGAAAACGGGTTAATCATCTAATATTCTAATTCAGAATGAATCTCAACAAGAGTTTCAGGCATTCTAAACTAAGCTTTTTTACGCATTTCAATAAGAAAAGTTTAGCTTATCAGAATCCAAGTTTTATACCGGCCATAAAATGTATCCCTGCCTGCGGATAAAATCCATCCATTACCTGTTCTTTGCCTCCTTCATAATAGCGGTAAATCCAGGCATTGGATTCATATTCATGATCCGTGAAGTTGGCAATAAGCAAATTTACACTGAGCTCTTCAGACCATTTTACAGGAATATTGTAATCTATCAGAAGGTCATTCACAAAATATGGATCCAGTTTTCTATTCTCCGATTCTGTATTATCGATATATTGCTTGCCGACATATTTAGACTGTAGGCTTATTTCCATATCCTTCAGGAGATTGAATCTAAATATACTAGAAGCTATAATATCCGGAGAAAAAGCAATATCGGTATTTCCATGTTCTTCACGGATCTGAATCTCTTCATTGCCTGTTTCATCATACCAGTAGTCCCAGTTATCCACATAACTTACCATATCTTTAATCCTGTTCCGGCTTAAAGTAAGGTTCCCTTCCCATTGTAAAGCCCTATTCAACCTGATTCCCCCGGATAACTCAACACCAAGACGATAACTGTCCTCAACATTTGTCATAATAGCTGAACCAACATCATTAATTTCACCTGTTAAAACCAACTGATCATCATACCTCATATAGTAAACATTAATATTTGACCTGAGATTCTGCAATTGAAGGTCGTATCCCAGTTCGTAATTATATAAAGTTTCGTGAACGGGACCCGGTCTGTTGGGGTCTGCATCAACAAAATTAGTACGGTTTGGCTCTCTGTTGGCTACCGCGAAAGAAAAATACATTCTTTGTTTATTATCCGGACGATAATTGAGTCCGACTTTAGGATTGAAAAACAGAAAATCATGATTCTGCGTGATATTCCGTTGATCATCATCTATGCCTTCAATACGATAATTTATTCCTCTAAGCTGGAAATCAGAATAAAGCCGAAATTGATCAAATATCCGGTAATTGAGCTTGGTATATAAATTATAGTCAAATTTATCTCCGGTATTCTCATACCATTTGTGCCCTATTTCAGAAATCCCTGCGTAACGTGCCCAAATAACCTCTCCAAAATGATCGCCAATGTATTGATTAGCTCCTCCTCCAAAATTAAGATCCAATTTTTCTTTATTCATGTTCAGAGAAAACACAATCCCGTAATAATCATTGTCCAGCCATTTTTGTCTTATCAGATCTGTATTGGAAATTATACTGTCTCCGATTATAATATCCGGCAACAAATACTCATCCAGTGATTCCTCTTCCTTATATTGCTCGTAATATCCTGCACCCTTTGTGTAATGAATCGTAGAGTTAAACCAGAGATCAGGTGTAAGTTCATGAGAAAAATGAAGGTGGTAATGATTCTGTTGGTAATTATCTGTTTCGTTGTCATAATAATGTATCTCTCCATTCTCATCGGTATACATGCCGATTCCATTATATCTCCTGTTTTCACTCAATATGTAACCCGGAACCCCGTCCCATGCCTGGTAGGTCTTTTCCTTTCCCATCATAAGGTTAAATTTAATGATGGTCTTATCAGAATAATGACCTGCAGATAAAAACAGTGATTGAAGATCGGCTTCTGCCCTGTCAATATATCCGTCACTATGAACCTCAGATAACCTTAGATCAAAAGAGAATCTGTCATTGATCATTCCCGAACCCACATTTAATGAATTCTTACGGGTGTTAAAACTTCCGTAAGAACTGTTTAGCCAGGCAAAAGGTTTATTCTTTAGATTGGTTGTCTTAAAATTTAAGCTGGCACCAAAAGCTGCCGAACCATTTGTTGAAGTTCCAACTCCGCGTTGGATTTGAACATTCTCCACCGAAGATGCAAAATCAGGCATATTCACCCACCACACTCCATGGGATTCTGCATCGTTGAGAGGTACTCCGTCTACGGTAATATTGATCCTGTTAGCATCAGTCCCCCGGATACGAAAACCGGTGTATCCCACACCATGACCGGCATCAGAACTTGCCACAAGAGAAGGACTGTACTTTAATACATAAGGAATATCTTTAATGATATTTCTCTCTTCTATTTCCTCACGATCAATTGTAGTTGTTGTAACCGGATCGTCCTGACCTGCCCTGACACCTCTAACAATAACTTCCTCAACAAGATAAGGAGATCTTTCCAGGGTAAAGGTCATATAAAGATCTTCCTCAATTTTAATTGATCTGGTGCTGGTTTCATATCCTATATATGAAACTTTTATTTCATAATTACCCTCCTTAATACTTTTAAAAATAAAATTTCCGGATTCATCGGTAATAGTCCCCAGATAATTTTCCTTAAATGAGATATTCGCTCCTATCAGGGCATTTCCTTTTTCATCGGTAACTTTTCCACTGAATTCATACTGTCCGTTTATCTGCAATACCATAAATAATGATATCACAGACATAATGAATGTCTTGTACATACTAATAAGATTTAAAAAAGAGTGTTTCAATTGATTTCTCCAAATTTCCCTTCGCCGGAATTACCCGGATCAGGTTCTAAGGGTATGATCTCAGCCCGTTTTTTTGGGGCACCCCCTTAGAGAGGTTGAACATTAATTACGATACAAAAGTAGGAAAAAGGTCTCAAAAAAAAAAGCCGCACTTTTATAATGCGGCTTTTTTACCTGTATTCCACAGAGCAATCATGTCATTAAATACAATTACTCAACGTTTAAAACATCTTTAATGGCTTTCTGGAAAGTTTCCTTGGGAAGCGCTCCCATCGCCATTTGCGGTTGTCCGTCCCTGGGGACAAATAAAAGAGAGGGTATGCTTTGAATGCCAAAAATGGCCGCTAATTCTCTTTCTGATTCAGTATCTACCTTGTAGATATTGAGTTTTCCCTGGTATTCTTCCTGAAGTTCTTCAAGAATAGGAGTTACCATTTTGCATGGCTGACACCAATCGGCATAAAAATCAATCATGCAAGGCTTGTCTCCTTCAAATTTCCATTCTTTATTTTCACCGTAATTAAAAACTTTTTCCTTAAAACTATCGGCTGTTAAATGTTCAATCATTACTAAAAATTATTTGTGGTTATAAATTATCAAAATATTTATACATGTAAATGTACTAAAACTTTGTCCAAAATCCATACCATTAGATTAAAATCCCATAAAATTCCAATGCTTGTTAAATAATTGTAATTTTGTCATGAAATTTGATCAAATTGTCATATGTACATATGAACAAATGTCTTAATGATAATATTTTCAGGCATATTTCCCTCCTGAGCCAGGAAAGGAAACAGGATGCTTATGTTATAGGTGGCTTTGTAAGAGATTGCCTTCTCGGTAAAGAATGTAAGGATATTGACATCGTTGTAAACGGCAGCGGGATTGAATTTGCAAAAGAACTTGCAAAAAAACTGGGTAAGAAAAAAGTGAATTATTTCAAGAATTTTGGCACTGCGATGTTCAGACATCATAATATGGAACTTGAATTTGTTGGTGCCAGAAAAGAATCTTACAGGAGAGATTCCCGAAAACCTATTGTAGAAAACGGCACGCTTGAAGATGATCAGAAAAGAAGAGATTTCACCATAAATGCAATGGCTTTCTCTCTTAGCCCTGAAAATTTTGGAGAACTTATTGATCCTTTTAATGGGGAGAAAGACCTCAAAAGTGGGGTCATTAGAACACCTCTTGATCCCGATCAGACATTCTCGGACGATCCCTTAAGAATGATGAGGGCAATACGCTTTGCCACCCAGCTTGATTTCAGAATAAATAAAAAAAGTTTTGAAGCCATACATAAAAACAAAGAGAGGATAAGGATCATCTCAAAAGAAAGAATCACTGAAGAATTAAACAAGATCTTACTGAGCGATAAGCCCTCCATGGGTTTTTACCTGCTGGAAAAAAGCAATTTACTTGAAATCATATTTCCGGAGTTGGACCAGTTAAAAGGGGTTGAAAGTAAAGAAGGAAAAAAACATAAAGACAATTTTAATCATACACTGGAAGTACTCGACAACCTGGCTGAAAAAAGCGATAATCTGTGGCTTCGCTGGGCAGCTCTTCTTCACGATATAGCAAAACCCGCCACAAAAAAATTCGAACCCGGAACAGGCTGGACCTTCCATGGACATGAATACCTGGGCATGAAAATGATACCCGGTATATTCCGCAGATTAAAACTGCCTCTGAATGAAAAGATGAAATTTGTTCAAAAAATGGTTCGCCTGCATTTAAGACCAATCGCACTGGTTGAAGAAAGTGTATCAGATTCTGCAATCCGAAGATTATTATATGAAGCGGGTGATGATGTTGAAGATCTGATGAAATTATGTGAGGCTGATATTACTTCTAAAAATGAAAAGAAGGTTAAACGCTACCTCAGGAATTTTAAGCTGGTAAGACAAAAGCTGAAAGAAATTGAAGAGAAAGATTCCATACGAAACTTCCAACCCCCGATACGAGGAGAAGAAATTCTCAATACTTTCGATATTAGCCCGGGCCCACTGGTAGGAGAAATTAAAAATTCCATAAAGGAAGCTATCCTCGAAGGTGAGATTCCTAATAAATATGAAGATGCCCGGAACTTTATGATGAAGAAGGCTAATGAACTTGGCCTTAAAAAGAAAGAGTCACCATGACGGGCAGATGATCACTGAAACCCTCCCGGTATGAAAATCCATACCAGGTCCTGAAAGGTTTTTTACCGCCATATTTGGAATCATTCTCCAGTAAAAAAGCGGGACAATAAATATTCACGTTTCCTGCTTTTAAACCATTTTTGGGTTTTATTAAACCCGGACTGACCAGGACATGGTCGATATGCTGCCATTTACCCTGATATTTAAGGCTTCCGTTCGGATAATCATTCAGCGGAGATATTAAACCTAAATCCCCTTTCTCCATTAAAAACCGGATTGAATTACTGGATTCCGTATCATTAAAATCACCCAGGCAAATTGCCTTTACTCCGGGCTCTTCTTCATAAAAAACACGTAATTCCTTTACTAAACTTCTGGCAGCCCTCATCCTGAATTTTTCAGTTATGCCGGCACCGCCATATTTACTGGGCCAATGATTGAGGAAAATCCTGAAACTATCTGTCTTATATTGAAAACTTGCATGAAGTATATCCCGGGTTCCACTTCCTCCTAAACTTTCAAGATCAACTTTAATATTCCTGTAATTCTTCAAAGTAATCCTTTCAGGATCAAACAAAATGGCAACATCAATTCCCCTGTGGTCATTCGATTCCTCATGAATGACTTCGTATCCGAACTGACCGGGAGGTGAAAAAATAAAAAGATCATTGAGAACCTGTCTGTTTTCAATTTCTGCCAGGCAGATGACAGGAGGAGGTCTGGAATCTCCCGCTGCAATAATGGTCTTCCAGATCCTCGCATTTTTCGAATAATAACGATGCCAGCTCCAGAAACGTTCACCCTCAGGTGTAAACTCATCATCCATTCTCAAGGAGTCATCACCGGGATAAAACAAATTCTCCACATTCCAGAAGAAAATCACCAGGCTGTCCTCCTCCCCTGTCAACCTGCAAACATAACCCCAAAATAATATAACCAGTAAAATACATATTTTCATTCCTGCTTTTTACCCTTAATGTAAAAATGCCCAAAATATCAGCGTTTGATTTTAAAAAAAATGATGAAATTTTTTATGAAGTTTATTTTCTAACTGACAAACAAGACATTAATATGATTGCCATTTCCCCTGATTTAATACGAATATTCCCCTTAGAGTCAATGATGTCAAATTCATTCAAAAAATTACCTGTTAAAAGCAATCCTCCATACTTTTAATATGAAACTCACCTAAAACTCAAGAAGACTTTTTAGTCCCCGGCAAATAGATTGCGATAAAAAAATAACTGAAGAACTTGAAAAACTGAGGCTGCGCAAAAAAGTTAGATGTATGACATCATCAAAGAAAACGCTTACTCATGAAGATGAAAACAGAGAGGAAAACTCACTGATTATTTTTCTTCAGTTTCCTGAAAAAAATACTCAAAAGCTCCGATATCCGGTTTCTCATCGTCAACACGGCTATTTCCATTTTTATCGACAGGGTATAAATTGCCCACTGACACCTTTCCGGCATCTATGGCAGGAGACAGTGTGTCGAGTTGAAAATCATAGTCACTCCGGGAAATAAACATCGGAGCCTCATTATTTATCAACCCTGGAATTTTTTCTTCATCAAGCTCAAAATCCTCGGGGTTAAACTTTCCCAGGCAATGATCAAAAAAGTAATTCAATTCTCCACCTTCAGAATACTTATCAATGTCCAGCTCATTATTCTGATCTCCCCATATAATGCAATTACCAAAATAAGCTTTTTCTATATCACGGACTTCTGCTCGCTGCTCAACACCACCTGAAGGAAGGGTATCATTATAAAAATAATAGTTTGACATATAAACAGAGGGATCAGTGCGCGAAGGAGCATATCCCCAACTGTTGGCTATTGTGCAATGATAAAACTCATAACTTCCTCCTATGGTAAGTGCCAATGCACTTGAGCCACAATTGTAAATAAGATTGTTAACTCCCAATATTCTGGATCCTCTTGCCAGCAAGCCTACAGAACTCATATGGGCAATAGTTGAATTTCTAATTTCAAGCGTGGGATTTTCATTCATGAACGTATCTACGATCATTCCAAAATTGCCTCCTCTTATCTCTGTATAATTCAAATGATTATTGCGACTCCCTGCAGTGAAATAAATTCCACCCCATTGTCCGGGAATATCTTTATAATCTTCCTCAAGCCTGTCACCTCCAAAACTTACCGGCAAATCTTTTTCCCCATTGGCAATAAGAGTTCCCCCTACTGCAAAAATAGCATCACGATGCAGAAAAACCCTCACTCCAGCTTCCATCGTTAAAACTTCCAGTGAATCTACATAGGCATAATCAATAATCAAATAAGGCTTATCATTCACCCAGGTCTGTGTAGAAAGCACCTCTCCCCTGATCATGTGCACATCCTGTCCCCAGGCTACAAGATCCACATCCTGCACATTTCCATTGGTTTCAGTAACAACCGAATCCTGCTGTAACAAAACATTATCGCTGTTATTCGGATCAAGTGTTGCATCCACAAAAACATAAATGGAATCTTCCGGCGGTATCTCAATATTTCGAAAATCGGTTCCCGGAACCCCGTCCAGATTAATACGATATACCGAATTTTCGCCTTTGGCCAGCTTTATACGGGAAACTTTTAAAAATTCCTTATGAGGGTTGTGAATGGTGAAACTCTTCGTTACGGTGTTTAGCTGAGTGAAAACCGTATCAAAATATAAAGTGTCCAATGAAAACTTCAGCGAAGCATCATTATCCTTTATAAAGCTCTCTCTTTCACAGGAAAGAAAACTCAGAATAACAGAAACAATAATTATGAAATAGCGTAGTCTCATAAAAAGTATACGCAAAAATAATGTTTAAATCGGTAAAATAACGGGATAAATATAAATTGATTGTTTTAGTAATCATTTTATTATTCCCGGTTTATCAGATAATCTATGTCTATTATCTTTAATAAGATCCTTCAAGCCTAAACCTAAAATCATGAAAAAAAAGATTCTTATTATTTCAACAATCCTGTTTGCTTTTTTAATACAGGTGAAAGGACAATATAAGATCACGAACTATACCGACATAAACCAGATTAATTACCTGTCTGAAGAGGGGGATTATATCTGGGTTTGCACCTCCGGAGGCGTTTTTAAAAGAAAGAAAAGCGACGGTTCAATGGTAACTGTCTTTAACACCGGAAACAGTGGCATTGCAAGGAATGTAGTTAAAACAATTTACATAGATTTTTACGGTAATTATTGGTTTGGAACATACCAGGGAGGAGTCTCAAGATTTAATGGTGAAGAGTGGTTAACCATAAACGAGGTGGGAGGTGAAAGAATATGGCGATGTGAAACAATAACGGAAGATATTGACGGAAATATTTGGTTTGGTGTTAATGATGGACAGGTGGTGAAATTTGATGGTGAAAACTGGGAATTGATCGATCTGAATGGTGAATGGTATGTAGGGTCAATTTTAAGTGATGACCTCGGGAATATGTGGTTCGGCGTTCCCGGGATCAACGGAGCCCTCTGGAAGATGAATGAAGAAGGTATAATAGAGGAAATCACGGATCCATGGAACAAACTGGGTGTGGATACAGGGCCCTACGATATAGCAAAGGACCTGAATGGGAATATATGGATTGCCTATTACGGTGGGGCGTTTAAATATAATCCCCATACAAACCATTGGCAGGACTTTAGCTCAGAATTACCAACCAATACCTTTAGCATCTCCATGGACGGCGAAGGCAATGTTTGGCTCGGGACTTCAGCCGGTGCCTATAAATATGATGGTAGCACTTTCACAGGACCCATCAAATCAGGCGATTCGGGAGACAAGATGGACTGGGTACTGGATATTATGGCAGATGCAAGCGGAACCGTATGGCTGGGTAGTTTTAATGGTTTGGCAAAAGTCAATGAAAGTCAGTCAGGATGGACGCCAAGGATTGAAATTAATGCTGTTCAAAGTAATTATGTGGAAGATATTGTCTTCTTAAATGACGGAACATCCAGGATGTTGGGACAATATAATTACGTTATTGGATATGACGGAACATTTTTCAGGGAATTTTACGCTAATGGGGGTTGCGGTTACGCCTGGGTCAAACACCTTGTTGTGGATAAAAATAACAATACCTGGTATTCCTTTCTGGGTTATGACGACAGATTAAAGGTAGTCAAAATGGACGCTGAGGATAATGCAAATTGCTATACAATCTCGAACGCTATCACGACTGAATGGAATGATATGTTTGTAAGAGATGTTGCTTTCGATGATGTCAATAATATTTTCTGGATCGCCACAGAACAAGGACTTTATTTATTTAATGCCTCTAATAGTTTTTACAATAAGGCTACAGCCTCCAATAGCGATCTACCCCTCAATGATATCACCGGTGTTGCCGTAAAAGGAGATAACAGGATCTGGTACAGCACTGCCGGTGGGGGGATAGGCTATTTAAACTATATGGATTTCAGTGGTGAAAATTTTACCACTGATAACGGACTACCCTCGAATAATGCCAATGCTGTCACATTTGATAAAAAAGGAACTCTTTGGACTCTAACAGGATTTAACTTATCAAAATTTGACAGAAAGAATTTTGATAACTTTTCAGTACCAATGTATTGTAATAAACTAACAGCCGATGATCATGGAAATATCTGGATGGCAAGCAGTTCCGGGGGAATAAAGTTCGATGGAACCAATTTACGTACATTCACGGTTGATGATGGACTCATTGAGAATTCTGTGAAGAATATTGCTATCGATAAACAGGGAAATATATGGTTCACCTCAGGCTATTACGGCATTTCAAAATTAACTGTTACAGCTCCGAAACCCGATTTTGAAACACAAATAACCTGTTTACCCGAACCAACGGTTTTTACGAATACAAGTGAAAATACAGATGAATTAACCCGTTACGAATGGGATATTCACAATGATGGTACTGTAGATTACACTACACGTGACCTGGAGCATCAATTTACCAAAAAAGGAAAGTATGAAGTAAAATTAAGGGTTTACAATGATAATTTGTCTGCTGAAGTAGTAAAAACCATTATTGTTCTTGAATCACCCAAACTTACAATACAACCGGTCGGTGAAAAATACATTTGTAAGGGTGATTTTCAGAGCATCTCTGTTGAGTTGGATAATTATAACCCGGAACTGGAATATAGTTTCAGTTGGAATAATGGCTTACAAAAGAAAAAAATATTTACGGATACAACCGGTATCTTCTATGTAACGGTTTCCAATGGTCAATGTACAACAGTTTCAGACTCTGTCGAAATAATTGCTTCAGAACCCTATCCGGATGCGGAAATATGCATGGTTACAGTGGATTCCTCTGTCAACAAGAACATGATAATCTGGGAAAGAACTCCCGATGCCGGAATCCAGTCTTACAATATTTATAAACTATACGGCAATAATTATGTTCCGATAGGCAATGTGCCATACAATGAAAAATATTCCTATTACATTGATTATTTTTCGAATCCAGACGCTCTTGCTGCCCGATATGCCATCACAGTAATAGACACCTGCGGGAATGAATCTGATTTCAGCAGTTATCATCAAACCATTCACCTGGGATCGTCGGAAGGAGTTGAGCCCGGCACCAAAATACTGGACTGGACTCCTTATGTAGACGAAAGCGGCGTGTTTGAGCCGGTATGGTATTACATCTGGGCTGGAGAAAAAGCCGATGAGATGGAAGTGGTATTTAAAATTTCGGGGAGTTTCACTGAATGGAATGATATTGATCCCGGAAACAGAAAATTCTATAAAATTGAAGCCAGGAAAACCGATGCCTGTTTTGTTACCCTGCCGGAGGATAAAAAAGCCGGATCGGGACCCTTCGTACATTCCCTTTCAAACCTGGAAGATAATACGCTTAAGACAACAAATATTGACGAAAATTCTTTTGGTGAGTTAAGCATATCTCCGAATCCTTTCCATACTGAAGCTTTAATCAAATGGGAATCGAAGAATACGAATCCTGCGAGGATCATTGTTTACAACCTACAGGGAAAAATCATGAAAGAGGAATATTCCGAAACAACTGATGAATTTATCTTAAGACGAGAAAACCTTGCAGAAGGAATTTATTTTATCAGGGTGGTGACAGATAAAGTTTATCAAGCAAAACTTTATATTAAATAAGCATTGAGACGGTTCTTAAGATTATAAAATAAAAAAAGCCTGTTAAATTTGTCGAATATTTATTTGAACAAATTTAGCCATAAAGGCTTTTTATGTGTAATCATCTAATCATTTATTGATGAAACTCAGACTTATTCTAATAATGTTAACCGCCCTATTTTATAGCTGCGGTCAGAAAACGGAGACAGATATGATCATTAAGAATGCAAAAATTTACAGTGTCAATGATAATTTTGACATATATGAAAGCATGGTTATTAATGAGGGAAAAATTCTGGCCCTGGGTAGCAATGAAGAAATAGAAAATAATTACAATTCTGAAACCATCATTGATCTGGGAGGCAAGCCGGTTTATCCCGGATTTATTGATCCACACTGTCACTTTTATGGTTATGGCCTGAGCCTGAGGGAAGCAAATCTTTTCGGAACCACATCTTTTAATGAAATACTGGATAGATTATCTGAACATGCAGAAAAATATCCGGAAGGATGGATAACCGGTATGGGATGGGATCAAAATGACTGGGGAATAAAGGAGTTCCCTGACAATACCAGTCTTGACAGTCTTTTCCCGAACCGTCCCGTACTGATCAGGAGGATAGACGGACATGCGGCCGTAGCAAATACTGCAGCACTTGAAATTGCCGCAATCAATCCCCGGACTGAAATCGAAGGAGGTGAAATTCTCACCCAAAATGGTAAAATGACAGGTGTATTGATTGACAATGCCATTGACCTTGTAAGAAAAAATATACCAAAACCAGGAAAGGAAGAAATCAGAACAGCTTTACTCTCGGCGCAGGAGAATTGCTTCAAAGTAGGTCTGACTTCTGTTCATGATGCTGGTCTTGACACTGAGGTGATTAAAACAATAGATAAACTCAATACTGCCAACGAGCTCAAGACCCGGATATATGCCATGCTAAATCCCACCGAGGAAAACTTCGAAACCTACATGTACAATGGGATCTATAAAACAGATCGACTGCATGTGGCGTCAGTCAAATTATATGCTGACGGAGCTCTTGGTTCCCGGGGAGCGCTGCTTGTTGAACCTTATAGTGATGATATTGATTATAAGGGTTTATTAATTGCTTCAGCGAGTTACCTGGAAAGGATCTCACGCCTGGCTGATTCTTGCGGCTACCAGGTGAACACGCATTGCATTGGTGATGGAGCCAACCGGCTAATACTGAATATTTATGGCGATATTTTAAATCGTAAAAATGACAAAAGGTGGAGGATAGAACATGCGCAGATTATTCATCCGGAAGACTTTAAGCTTTTTGGAAAATACTCTATAATTCCTTCCATCCAGACCACTCATGCAACATCCGACATGTATTGGGCTGATGAAAGGTTGGGAGACAGAATTCAATATGCCTACGCTTATCAAACCCTTTTGAAGGAAAATGGCTGGCTTCCAAACGGCAGCGATTTCCCGGTGGAAGATATAAATCCTTTATATGGTTTTTATGCTGCTGTAGTTCGCAAAGATCAGGAAGGATACCCGGAAAATGGCTTCCAGCCGGAGGAAGCACTCACCCGTGAACAAGCCCTCAGGGCAATGACAATATGGGCTGCAAAAGCTGCTTTTGAAGAAGATGAAAAAGGGAGTCTGGAAGTCGGTAAAATGGCAGACTTTGTAATTCTTGAAAAAGACCTGATGGAGACCGGTGAGGAAAAATTATTCAAGATCAAAGTGCTTGAAACCTGGATGGACGGAGAAAAAGTCTATTCCTCTGTAAAATAACTATTCTTTTTTATGATCATCAAAGCTATTCCATCTCACTTCCTTGAAGCGATGTTCATATATAAAAGTTGTATTCCTGGAATGAACAGGGAAGGCCTGTATAACTGGAATACCGCTTATCCTGATCCGGAGGAAGTAGAATCGGACATTGAAAAGGGAGATCTGTTCCTTTATCAATATCATCATACAAGCATAGCGGTGGTTTGCCTGAATGCAGAAGCACCCGAAGGCTACGATCAAATTAACTGGAAACACAAAGGTCCATGCCTGTATGTTCACCGTCTGGCGGTGCATCCGGACTGGAGGAATGAGAAAATTGCTGAAAAAATAATGGATTTTTCCTACAACTATGCCAAGGAAAAAGGTTATAATTCCATCCGCCTTGATGCCATTACAAAAAATCCTTCAGCGATAAGATTATACGAAAAATGCGGTTATGAACCTGTGGGTAATGTGCATTTTGATTACCAGAAACATCCTTTTCGATGCATGGAATTGAAGGTTTTTTAACCTGAACCCAAATTGATCGATTACGCTCAATCGACGAAGAAAAAAGCCTGTTCCGAATCTATATTCGGGGTAAGCATTTCACATCACCTATTCGGTGAATGGCTATCCTGCAAAGCGGGATCAGAGTTAACTCAGGCTAAAAATAGAATACCAGACCGCCCCCAAAAATATTCCACGCAAAATTAGACATGGGAATGTCTACCTCCAGGATAGCAGAAATTTTTCGGGTCCATTTGACCTCTGCCCCCAGGGGAATCCATATAAAATGTTCAGTCTCATCATCACCAAGCTCGAGGTCAGCATCAAGCCCGGTAAATAATGTCAAAAAATAATTTAGCGGAAAAGATACACAAACTGTTCCATCCAATCCTATGTCATAGCGAACATGTGCTCCTGCGACAAGAGATACATCAACCTTACGACCCTTATGGAGTGCGAACTCAAAATCAGCCCCAAAATAGTCTTTATGCTCCATAAGCTGATATCTCACGGAAACATCCACTCTCTGACTCAATCCATAACTACCGTAAATATTAAAACGGATATCATTTTCAAGTTTTTCATCTGTCACCACGGGATTTAAGCCTAATGAGAAAGTTCCGGGTTTTAAAAGGCTACCGGTATTAAATACCTGTGTGTATGAATTCAGAGCAAGGCTCGATAGAAAAACCAGAAATAGTATATTCTTTTTCAAAGCAAGGATTTTTATCACCTTGAAATGATTACGGAACAAAAGAGATTTTGTTCCTGAAAAATATGGAATAATATACCATAAATAAAGATTCCTAATAAACCCTGCCTGATTGGTAAAAAAAACCATTTCACTTTCATGAAATGGCTTTTAAGGTTTATTGCTGATGAGATCAGCAAGAAATTATAATTGTATGGGTTTGCCTTGATAGAATTCCAGGATCTTGATCTTAAAAATATATTCATATTTGGCCTGGGCAAGATCTGACCGGGCACGTGTCAAATCGGTTTTTGCTATATTGAAATCAACAGAGTTAACCAGACCAACTTCAAATTTTTGCTGTGTATAATTAAAAGCTTCCTCATTTGAATTAACAGCTTCCAAAGCGGAAAGATACTTTTCCCATGCAGCAGTAGCATCGGCATGATATTGCTGAATTTTCTTATACAGGATCTGTTTCTCCTGTTGCAGCATATAATTATAATCCTCGAGCTGGATTTTGGACTTACTTATATTTGTTTGTTTTTGCAACTTTGAAAAGATAGGTATACTCATATTGATTGTCAATTGCCTATATTGATTATCTTCCAATTGTTGTTCAAGGGGATAACCCGCTGCAGCATCAATGGGATTTGTTGCATCTACAAGGTAACGTGAATAATAGAGACCACTCAGACTTATTTCCGGCGAACGCCCTCCTTTTGCAACAGCCACCGCTTTCTCCTGGGCTTTCGTCATATACTCCGCGCTGCGGATCTCAGGCATAGCACTCACTGCGTTTTGATATATTTGGGTTACTGAAGGAGGAGATTCTAAGAGTTCTAAATTAATATCCGGTTTATAAACAGTAAAGTTTCCTACAGAATCCAGGTCAAGTAATTGCGTCAGGTCAAGTATAGCAATCTCCAGCGTGTTTTTAGCCTCGGTTAGTTTTAACTTTTCAGATGCAGCCTGGGCTTGCATCTCGAGCAATTCTGAGCGCGCTGCATTACCCACCTCAACAAGTCTTTTATTTCTCTCAACCTGCATCATGGTAACTTCATACTGACTTTCTGCAACTTCCACCAGTTCACGGGAAAAAAGAATATCCAGGTAATAAGCCGCAAGTTTGAGAGTCATATCATTCTTCAAAGTTTCCAGATCAGCCTCACTGCTCAGAAAAAGAAACTTACCTCTCTGAATTGTATTGTAATTCTGCAATCCGTTGAATAAAGTAAGATCAGCGCGAACCCCGGCAGACCCCTGTTGTTTGCTTCGGTCTTCCCATTCATAATTTTCAATGTTCAGAGAGCGACCGGTACTCAGTTGGTGTTCGATCCCTGCGCCAATACCTGGAAGTAAATTGAATTTATCCTGACGATAATCCTGTTGAGTCAATTCAGCCTGTAATTCCTGGCGCTTAATATCAAGATTGTTTTGCAAAGCATGATTAATACATCTCTCGAGCGTCCAGACATCTTCCTGCGCCCTGGTATTCAAAGAAAATATTACTAATCCAAAAAATAATGAAATCAAATTTTTCATATAAAAATTATTTCTTTCTGTAAAGTACCTGAATATGTGAAGCATTTTCAGCAGGATTGTATATCTGAATAAGTTCCCAGTTCTCATCGTAACCTTCAATGGCTTTTTTCAGACGATAAATTCGGGCAAGCGATAATTCCAGTTCGTCACTACCGGCTGTAAGATCATCTTCCACATCCCATGGAAAGGAAACCACCCGATAATTGAAATTCAAACGCTTCTTCCCTACTTTAATTTCAATATCGGCAAACTGTTCATCTCCGAAATTCGGAATGGGTACACAAAGATCCTTCATGATGTTATGATTTCTGTTACTGCAACTTCAGTGTTGCTTATACCCTTTGTTTAATATTTTCGGTGACAATATGTCCGTCAAATAATTGAATTATCCTGTGTGCTTTATCAGCATCAGTTGGAGAGTGTGTAACCATAATTACCGTGGTACCTTCCTGGTTAAGCTCAGATAAAAGGTTCATTACCTCTTCTCCGTTTGAAGAATCCAGGTTACCGGTAGGCTCATCAGCAAGGATAAGTTTAGGCTTGGAAACAACGGCTCTTGCTATGGCAACCCTTTGTTGCTGACCACCGGAAAGTTGCTGGGGAAAATGCTTCTTTCTATGAGAGATCTTCATCCTATCCAGAACCTCTTCAACTCGCTTTTTCCTGTCTCCGGAAGACACACGCTGATACAATAAAGGTAGTTCAACATTTTCAAAAACATTCAATTCATCAATCAGGTTAAAACTCTGGAAAACAAATCCGATATTCGACTTCCGGAGATTAGTCCTGTTTCTTTCTGAATATTTGGTAACATCCTTATCAACAAAAAATAATTGTCCGCCTGTAGGATTATCAAGTAAACCCAGGATATTCAGAAGAGTGGATTTACCGCAGCCGGAAGGTCCCATTATGGCAACAAATTCACCATTTGATATTTCAAGATTCACCTTATTCAAGGCGGTGGTTTCCACTTCATCAGTACGGAAAACCTTGGTTAATTCTACTGTTTTAATCATGAGAAAAAATTTAATTGATTAATATTTTTGAAAATAAATATAATTAATTCTTATTTTTCAATATCAGTTTATCTACATCGCCGAAATTATCATATGACGAAACGATCACCTCTTCTCCTTCATTCAAACCATCAAGAACTTCATAATATCTCGGATTTTGGCGTCCGATGCTGATTTGACGCTTAACCGCGAAATCTCCGGAGGGATCAAGGACATAAACCCATTGACCGCCCGTACTCTGATAAAAGCCTCCTTTGGGGAGCAACATCGCTTTCTGGGATTCACCAAGTTCCAGTTTAATTCTTGAAGTCTGACCAATTTTTATCTGTGAGGGAACTTCTTCGGTAAAAACCATATCTACGGCAAAACGACCATTTTGTACTTCAGGAAAAAGCTTGGTGATCTTTGCAATGTACTTTTTACCTGCAAAATCAGCTTCTCCGACTAACCCCCTGTTTACACGTGCAACATAGTGTTCATCAATATCCACTCTGAGTTTATACGAATCAAGAATATTTATGGTCCCTACACGTGTTCCGTAATTGATCACCTCTCCAATTTCGGGATTCAATGTAGCCAGCTCTCCATCTATAGGAGCTCTGATATTCAAGTTCTCGAGGCGCTTCTGGGCAAGTTTTAGATTTTCAGTCATAGTATTAACTGATTCTTCCAGAGACGAAACCTGGATTTCCCTGTAAATAGAATCGCTTACATGATGTTCCTTCTGCAACTTTAAAAGTTTATTTGCTGTGAAATACTCTTCTTTTGATTGTTGATATTCCTCATCGGAAATGTGATTTTCTTTATAAAGAAGTTTATTCTTCTCATAATTACGTTTAAGTTTTCTCACGTCTTTACCGAGTTGAAGAATTTGTATATTGGAACTTAATAATTGCTGCTGCATATAATTACGAGCATTCCTTAACTCATTAATGGTCCGTAAAACCTGCGCCTCAGTATTAGAAATCTCAAGAATAAGATTATTATTGGATAATCTCAGAATTGGATCTCCTTCCTTTAACATGCTGCCTTCCTCACTTACTATATCTTCCACTCTTCCTCCCTCAACAGCATCAAGATAAATTGTTTTGATAGGTTCAACAACTCCCTGAACTGCAATATAATCCTGGAAAATGTCTTCCTCCACATCTTCAATGCTGATTTTTTCCAGATCAACATTCAGTTTTGAACTTTTGTCTCCAAAAACGATATTATAAAAGATAAGGGATACGGCTACTACACCTACCATAATCCAGATCATTCTTTTGGAAAGTCCTTTCTTTTTTTCGATTTTTTTGTCCATTCCGTTCATGTGCGTGATTTTTGTACTATCTAATATCATTAATTATGCCAAAGGTCTACATGCTTTGATTATCAATTTATTAGATACACTTTAAATATAGAGTATTATTTAGAAAGTGTCCGATAATGAAACATTTATCGTTCGGATTCGAACATTTAAAAAAAGATTCGTATTTTAGGCCTCAGAGAATTATAATGAAGGAAAAACGAAAATTAAGATGAGTTCGAAAAAAGGAAAAGTATTGGCAGTTGATGATAATCAGGATATTTTATTCGCTTTGAAACTTTTGTTAAAACCGGAAGTGGAATTGATCGAAACACTGTCAGGTCCGGAAAAATTGCCAGAAATGCTCAAAAAAGAAAGCTGGGATGTTATTCTTCTGGATATGAATTTTACCAAGGATGCCATTTCCGGACAGGAAGGTTTTGATTGGCTGGACAGGATATTAAATATAGATCCTACCGCTGTTGTTGTTTTCATCACTGCATATGGTGATGCTGAGAAAGCTGTGAGAGCAATAAAAGCCGGGGCAACTGATTTCATTCTTAAACCCTGGCAGAATGAAAAACTGCTGGCAACTATCAATTCTTCGATCAATCTGAGTCGATCGAGAAAAGAAGCTGATGAGCTCAGGCAAAAACAAAGAGAAATTTCAGCCGTACTTGATCAGCCTTTTACCGATTTCATCGGACAATCGGAAGAAATGATGAGTGTTTTTAATACCATTAAGAAAGTTGCCGCAACCGATGCCAATGTGCTTATTCTTGGTGAAAACGGTACGGGAAAGGAATTGGTAGCAAGAGCAATTTACAGAAATTCCCTAAGAAAAGATGAGGTATTCATTAATGTTGATCTGGGATCAATAGCCGAGACCCTTTTTGAGAGCGAACTCTTCGGGCATGAAAAAGGAGCTTTTACTGATGCCAAAACCGCCAAGCAGGGAAGATTTGAAATTGCCTCAGGGGGTACACTTTTTCTGGATGAAATCGGTAATCTTACTCCCCAGATGCAAACCAAATTACTGACAGTAATAGAAAGAAGAGAAGTTACAAGAGTGGGGGCCAATAAGCCTATTAACATAGATGTCAGGCTTGTCTGCGCCACCAACAATGACCTTCATACAGAAGTTGCGGAAGGCAATTTCAGACAGGATTTGCTGTATCGCATCAACACCGTGGAAATTCACCTGCCCCCTTTAAGAGACCGGCAGGGGGATATCCCTATTCTGGCAGATCATTTTCTAAAAGTATATTCAAAAAAATACAGAAAGTCTATCAGGAATATCCAGTCAGGGGCCATGAAAAAACTGAACCACTATTCCTGGCCCGGAAATGTGAGAGAATTGCAACATGCCATTGAAAGAGCTGTAATCATGACGGAGGGTGATAGTCTTAGTCCGGATGATTTCATCCTCAGCTCACAGGCAAAATCAGGAGGAGATTTCGAATTTGAAAGTTATAATCTTGATGAAATAGAAAAACAGGTAATTAGCAAAGTTCTTAAGCATTACCAGGGGAATATCACACAGGCGGCACAGGATCTGGGATTGACAAGAACCTCTTTATATCGTAGAATGGAAAAACATGGTTTATAAAAATTTTAGAGTCATATTGATCATAAGGATTCTGGCATTTGCTTTAACTGTATTTCTCTTCTTTTATTTGCTTGATACAGAAACATACCTTACCCCAATCCTTGTATTTTTACTGATCCTGCTTCAGGTATATTCCCTGATCAGGTTTGTCGATAAAACCAATCGCGATCTGGCCAGTTTCCTGGAATCAATCAGGTTTTCGGAATTTACCCGTTCATTTCAAATTGAAGGAATGGGAAGGTCTTTCAATGAACTGAATAAAGCTTTTGACGATGTAATTGCAGACTTTCAAAAGGTCAGATCGGAGAAAGAAGAGCATTTCCATTACCTGCAAAGCATTGTCCAGAATATAGATGTCAGTATCCTGGCCTACCAGAAAAACGGGACAGTGGAAATGATCAATAAAGCAGCAAAAAAATTATTTCAGTTGAGCTCCATTAATAATATTGAAAAACTCAACACACTTTCACCCGAACTGGTAGAAACCTTGCTGAATATTAAACCAGGGTATAACAAACTGGTAAAAGTGCAGGATGATGATGATTTTCTCCAGTTGGCCATTCAAGCCACCGAATTTAAATTAAAAAATAAGATCATCGTTCTTACTACAATTAAGAATATTCAGAATGTACTTGAGGAACAGGAGACCGAGGCCTGGCAGAAACTTATCAGAGTCCTTACTCATGAGATCATGAATTCCATCACTCCCATAGCAAGTTTATCCGCAACACTGGAAAGTATTCTCAGGCCCTATACATCTGAAGAAGAAACTGAAAAAATTGATGTCGAGACTGTGCAGGAGATCAAACAGGCCCTTACCACAATTAATAAAAGAAGTAACGGACTCTTGCATTTCGTCAATACATATCGAAATTTGACCCGGATACCAAAGCCTAACTTTAAAATGGTTAAAGCCGGCGATCTTTTCAGTAATATTGAGGAATTAATGAAAGAAGAGATGAAAGGCAAAGACATTCACCTGATCAAGCAAATAGAACCTGAGAGCTTTGAAATATCTATGGATGAACAACTTATTGAACAGGTAATGATCAACCTTATCAAAAACAGCATCCATGCAGTGGAAGATAAAGAAGATTCTAGAATAATTATGAAAGCCTTTTTCAATAAAAGAGGCAGACCAACTATACAGGTTATCGATAACGGCAGTGGTATTTTAAAGGATGTTATTGATAAGATCTTTATCCCCTTCTTCACAACCAAACCCACAGGATCAGGTATTGGGCTGGCATTGTCACGCCAGATTCTTCGATTACACGGTGGAACTATTACTGCCCAGTCCCAACCGGATAAAGAAACTGTATTTACTCTGACATTTTAAAATTCTAAAGTGAATTTCTTTCAATAAATTGAGTGGGTATAGAAACACCGGTAAAACGTGGACTTATAAGAAAATCCGCCACTTTTTTGCCCATTTCGGAGAAATCAGTTGAAATCACTGATATTCCACCGGCGATTATTTTTTTCACGGCGGTGTCGTTATAAGAGATTACCCCGATATCCTTTCCTAATTCATATCTGTTCTTGTGACTCATTTCCACAATGCTTACAAGATCATCATCAGAAACCACAATATAAGCCCTGTTCTTTTGTACATCCTCTTTCCTCATTTTTTCTAAAACTTTTCCCTTTATACCATGATCAGAACAAAAGTTAATAAATGCTATAGCTGACTCCTCCGGATGATGAGTCTCAGGTCTTAAAACGTATAAAACTTCAGAGTATTTGCCAAGTTTTTTTCGGGCAGAAAAAAGACAACTGTAAAAGGCATCCCCGAAGTCCTGACAGATTCGAGGCAGGTGCTCAGGTGCCCCATAGCACATATCAAGAATAAGCACCCTGTCTTTGTCCATCTTTTGAAGCATCTTTTTTATTCTTTCATCTTCAAAACTCATGATCACAAAGTGCTGATATCTGCCTTTACCATTTTCCAGAACTTCCTGGAAAACTTCCGGATTATAATGATGAAAGTAGAGGTCTATACTGAAGTTTTGAGGTAATTTTTTCCGCATAGCATTGTACAGTCCCTCCTTAAAGGGGCTGTAGAAGTCCAAAAAGAGTAAAACGCGGATTTTACTCTCCCTGACAAAATACCCTTTGGATTGAATGGATTCAATAACACCCCTTGCCTTTAAATGCTCATAGGCTTTGAATGCTGTATCCCTGGAAATATTCAGACTTTTTATTAAATGATTAACTGAAGGCAAGCTACTTCCGCGGGTAAGAAACCCAGATCCAATCGCATCCTCAACCTGAATAATAATTTGTCTGTAAACAGGTACAGAAGAATTCTTATCAATAAAAACCCTGAAAGAACTCATTCATGAAACTTTTGGGTGGATTTAAAATTGAGATGCTAAAAAAAACCGGGGGATGAATGAAAGTGGAAAAGATTAAATAACCAATTACCAACTTATTGAATATTAATGAAGTAACAACTAACTAACCAAACTTACATGAATAGACATTCATCCCAACCGGTGTTTAAAAATAAATATTTTTCTTCAATTCACAACAATAAATACAGAATTACTTATACACAGGGCCATAAACCTTACAGGCCCGATAATCACTTCCTTCCCTATCCATACCAAAAGCATTCCACGCAGATGGCCTGAAAATTCTTTCATCTTCAATATTATGCATACATACCGGTATTCTTAATATTGAAGCAAGAGTGATCAGTTTATCTCCAAAATGTCCGTATCCAAAAGCACCGTGATTTGCCCCCCAGGCAGCCATAACTGAATACACATCCTTAAAAGCACCTTTGCCGTTTATGATAGGTACAAACCAGGTGGTTGGCCATGTTTCATTTGTTCTTTCATCAAGAGTGTTATGCACCTCTTCTGGCAATTCAGCAGAATATCCTTCCGCAATTTGTAAAGCAGGTCCAAGTCCCTCAATCAAATTTATACGGGAAAGAGTAACCGGCATTCCGCCAGGGGTCCTGAATGTAGATGAGAATCCGCCACCGCGAAAATATTCGGTTACAGCCGGATGCCAGGTGGTTGCCTCCAGGCAGGCATCAGCCTCTTCTTCTGATATTTCCCAGAATGGTTTCATTACGGGTTTTCCATTTTCCAGTTGTCTTCCCGATCCATCAAGGGAAGCCGAACCTGAATTGATCAAATGAATAAAACCACCTTCTGTTAAGCCCTCAGGTTTCCACCCTGTAACTCTATGTACTGCTTCCGGACTCCAATAGGTCCTTACATCAGCAAATACCTGAGCCGAATTATTTAAAAGATGTCCAAACATCATGGCCACACCATTCAAGCTATCATTCTCTGTAGCCATTAAATAGGGCTGACGAATTCCATTCCAATCAAATGAGGAATTGAGAATGGCTTCCATAAAATCTCCATTGGGAAAATGATCAGTCCATTGACGCTGTCCCTGAAATCCTGCAATAAGAGCATTGTGTCCCATGGCTTCTTCGCCAAAACCTATCTTATCGAGTTTGGGATTGCCCACCATCAAATCCCTGGCAATTAATGTCATCTTAACAACAAATTCCCAGTCTTTATCTTTTTGCTCCCGACTTCTTTGCTGATCAGCACTATTGACATCCTTTCCTTCTTTGCACTTCTCTTTTGTCCATTTAAGTGCTCTTTCAAACTCCTCCTTATCATAAATTTCTTCATCGATTCGTCTGATGATCTCACTCATGTCTACATATTCATTTCTCATTCCGAGAAATTCCCGGAAAAAATGATCATCAACAATAGAACCTGCAATTCCCATGGAAACAGAACCTATTGAAAGATATGATTTTCCTTTCATCGAAGCTACAGCAAGCCCTGCTTTGGCAAACATTAACAGCTTTTCCTGCACATCTTCGGGAATACTCTCATCACCCATATCCTGGACATCATGTCCATAAATACCAAAAGCAGGAAGTCCTTTCTGCGAGTGTCCTGCCAGGGCAGCCGCCAGGTAGACGGCACCCGGTCGTTCTGTACCGTTAAACCCCCAGATTGCTTTAGGAAGATAGGGATCCATATCAATGGTTTCTGTACCATAACACCAGCATGGTGTCACTGTTAGTGAAACGCCTACCCCTTCCCTTTCGAACTTCTCAGCAGTTGTGGCCGATTCTGCAACTCCACCAATGCATTGATCAGCGATTACACATTCCACCGCTGTACCATCAGGATGTCTTAATTCTTTTTCAAGAAAACGAGCGGCATTTTTTGCCATTTCCATGGTCTGCTCTTCCAGAGATTCTCTTACACCTCTGCGTCGGCCATCAATAGCCGGGCGGATTCCAATCTTCGGATTTGCCTGGTAAAAACGTGGAGATTTCTTTTGTGGAATTTTCATGATAATAATTATTTAAGGTGTTCTGCTGTGTTCTGTATTGCAATATTACGAAAAAAAAACTTTATTTCTTAACTATGAAAAAAAAATAAACTCATGGCTCATAAATTTTGTTAATTTAACGTTCTTAACTCAAATCATTAAATAAAATCAGCAATGAAATTTAGAAACATTTATAGTTATTTTTTAGCAATCACATTTATATTTTTCTTTTTTAGCTCATGTGAAAAAGAAAATCCCAATAACGATAATAATAATGATGATGAAAAATTCACAAATGAAGAAGTAAGTGAATGGATATATGAATGGATGAATACCATTTACTTATGGAATGATCAAATACCGGCTAATCTTAATCCCGCGAATGAATCAAATCCGTCTGCTTTCTTTTACAGCTTATTATATAATCAGGAAGATATATGGTCGTTCATCACTGACGATTTCGAATCATTCAAGGCTGAACTTTCAGGGACGCCGATGTCTATGGGATATTCACCGGCATTTGGAAGATACAGCGATAGTGACGGGGTGTTTATTATCGTTGAATATGTAATTCCCAATACCCCCGCATCAGAAGCCGGACTGGAACGAGGGGATATTATTATTAGCATTGATGACACCGAACTGGATACAACCAATTTCTCAGGACTGTACTCCCAGCAAAGTTATTCTGCGGGTCTCGGATATTATAACGGAAGCAGTCTCGTGCCAACCGGAGAGACTGTCGATCTGGCGGCTGAAGTGATTACCTCAAGCCCTGTAATTCATCAGGAAATAATCAATTATCAGGACAAGAAGATTGGTTATCTGGTTTATGTCGATTTTCTGAGTGGCATGAATGACATGTTCATTGCCCAGCTTGATGATGTATTTTCAGCATTTGCAGATTCAGCAATTGATGAATTAATCATCGACTTACGCTATAACCCTGGCGGGGAAGTGTCAATGGCATCTTACCTTGCCTCTTCCATAGCTCCGGCATCCGTAGCCTCTTCCTCAAATGTACTTGTCAGTTATGTATATAATAATTACCTGAATAACCTCTTTCTTCAGGAAGGTGGCGAAAACTCCTCAGATCTTAACCTGTTTTTTACCAATGCCAGCGTTAACCTCGATATGAGCAATGTATATTTCATGACAACTTCGGAAACTGCCTCTGCCAGTGAACTCGTGATCACGGGACTTGATCCTTACATGAATGTTACCACCGTTGGAGAAACTACCTTCGGAAAATACACCGGGGCCTGGGTATTCCCTGATACAGAGGAACCATCCAGACATAATTATGCCATTGTCCCTATAGTGCTTAAATACGCCAATTCGGAAGGAATTACGGAATTTGTAGATGGCCTTGAACCGGATTATATGATTGAGGATCAAATTTTAGGAGCAAAACCATTTGGCGATATAACAGATCCTGTTTTGGCTGAGACTCTTGAGGTTATAACCGGTGTGAATCCTTCACCGGCAACTAAGAAATCTTATAAAAGACAAAATTATGACATAATTCCCGACAGGAAGAAGATCTTACAAAAGAGTGTACAGATAAAAGAAGAAAATATTAGTGAAATTATCCGAAAAAAGTGATCCCATTCCCCGACACTACCAGATCTGCTGACGACCTTTTCACCACTTTTCCTTGTTAGTTGAAAACGAAATAGGTGAAGACATCAGTTTTCCAATCAGAATTATAACTCATATGAAATAAATAAATATTAAGCATCAATAAATAGTATTTAAAAAGAAGATGGACCCCCAATCATATTATCTTTCGAACCTGGAAAAATATAAGTTCGAAGAAAAAAAACTTACGAAGAAAGTAAATTATATTTCTATTATCAGGCTTGCATGCATGGTCTTCTTTGTTTTTTTTCTTGTAAAAGGCATTCAACAGGATAAACTTTCTTTTTTTATCCTTTCCGCCATATCTTTAATATTATTTTTTTCCTTTGTGGCATTTTACAAGAAGTTCATCGATGATAGAAGAAAAAAGAGAATCCTCAAAATCATAAATCAACAGGAACTTGATGCATTGAACGGAGATTATCATGAATTCAGTGACGGAGGTCATTTCCTTGATCCTGATCATGAATTTACCTATGACCTGGACATTTTTGGCCCTTCCTCGCTGTTTCAGCATATCTGCAGGTGCTGCACCCTGAGTGGAGAAAAGGTTCTTGCCTCCCGTTTTTTAAACTCACCCTTGAACAAAGAGGATATTCTCAATAATCAACAAATTCATGGAGAACTGAGTGAAAAACCTGATTTCATGCAGGATTACCTGGCTTCAGGAAAAACTATCGAAGAAAAACCCGGTGAAATACAACAAATAATAAACTGGCTGAACAAATCCGGATCAGGAATTAAAAATTGGATGCATTACATTGCCCTGATACTGGCATTTGCAAATATAAGCCTTATTGTGACAACTATCTTATTCGAAGGATGGGGAAAGTTTCTAATAATCAGCATTCTGACTAGCTGGTTTTTTTATGGATCACTTATTTCCAAAATTAATCGCTACCATTCTGATATTGGAAAGAAACAGGAAATCATCAGGAAGTATAATGTATTGACGAAGGTATTTAGTAAAGTCGGTTTCAGGAATTCATTTCTTTTAAAAGTGAAAGAAAAATCAACTACATCACTAAGGCAATTCCGAAGGCTTGAAAGGTTAATGGATATATTCGACAGCCGGCTTAATCTATTGATGGGAGGTATTTTAAATATACTTCTGCTATTGGATTTTCACCTTATTAAATTACTCGAAAACTGGAAAAAGCACAATCGCACTCTCTTGAATGACATCTTTAGCTTACATGCAGAAACAGACGCTTTCATCTCAGGTGGTATTTTCCTGTTTAACCATCCTGACTATATACAAGCCCAACCAGGAGATGAAATATTATCGGCAAAAAATCTCGGACACCCGCTCATTAAGCCTGGAGAATGCATAACAAATGATTTCAAGCTTCAAAAAAATGAAAAGATTATCATTATTACCGGGGCCAACATGGCGGGAAAAAGCACATTTTTGAGAACATTGGGGACAAATCTCATCCTTGCAGGAGCCGGATTCAATGTCTATGCGGATGAATTCCGGTTCAGGATCCAGCCTGTCATTACCGGCATGAGGACCACAGATTCCCTTGCCGAAAGTGAATCTTACTTTTTCGCTGAACTTAAAAGGATGAAAAAAATTATGGATAGACTCAGAAAGGGAGAAAGCCTGTTCATATTCCTCGATGAAATATTAAAAGGAACAAACAGCAAGGATAAACATAAAGGATCGGAAGAATTGATGAAACAGATTGTTGATTTTAACTGCAATGTATTTATTGCAACTCACGATCTTGAGTTAAGTGATCTGGGGAAAAGTTTTCCGGAAAACATTAAAAACTATCATTTTGAAAGTTACATAAAGTCGGATGAATTAGTTTTCGATTATAAGATCCAAAAAGGGAAAGCGAAAAACATGAATGCCTCTTTTTTGCTACGGAAAATGGGGGTATTGAGATGATTACCAGAGATCTTCGAGGTTTTGAAAACCTCGAAGGTCTTAAGGGGTTCTTGGGGTTTTTAAGAAGACAGCCTTTATTGAATTACTTACAGGTATAACCTCCATCAATTACCATTTCGCTGCCGGTGACAAATTTGGCTTCATCCGAGGCAAGATAAACAATACCATGTGCAATGTCTTCGGGTTCACCTATGTGTCCCAATGGATGCATCTTATCAAGATTCTTCCTGAATTCATCCACTCCTTCTTCAGATTCTTCACCCATTTTCTCAACAAGAGGGGTCCAGATATATCCCGGATGAACCGAATTCACCCTTATGTTATCTTTTGCATAAAGAAGGGCATCGGTCTTTGTCATTAATCTGACGGCACCCTTGGATGCATGATATGCTGGAATGTCAGGTGCACTTACAATTCCATAAATAGAAGACAAATTAATAATGCTGCCCTTTCCATTTTTTTTCATATAAGGTATTGCATGCTTAGTACATAGAAAAACTCCTTTTTCATTGATATTCATGACCTTATCCCATTCTTCCTCGGTCAATTCATGCGTTGGTTTATTTGCACCGGCAATGCCGGCATTATTTACCAGGATATCAATTCGTTCATGATCGCCATTAACTTTAGAAAATGTATCAATGACCTCCTTTTCCGAGGAAACATCAAGATGAGCGTATTCGGCTTTGTTTCCTTCATGTATAATTTCATCCCTAACTTTAATACCTTCTTCATCCAGAATATCCGTGATTATAACAAGGGCTCCTTCCCGGGCCATCTGGTAAGCTGCTGCCCTGCCAATTCCAAGAGCACCTCCTGTAACAATTGCTACTTTATCTTTTAAGCGATTCATAATACTGATTTTTTAATTTTACATAATTGTGAAATAATGGACGACCATTATCATTCCAAAAACCTAAAAAAAATTAGGTATTGGTGCGAATACCTTATTTAACAGGGATTAGTATGATGAATTTTTCAGTTGATAAAATCACAGCGGGACAAATTGATGTGGTTTATTTGAACATAAGAGGAATAATTTTCCACAAAATTATTTACTATCCGGCCTTTGATACAAATTCCTCACCTACCCGGAAGGTATTCACAAAATTCCCGGGCTTTTTTTAATTACTGAAGTTTCGCACTTATCAATATTTAAAAAAAAAGTTCACTGACAAATAAGTCATGCCCCTCCGCACTCCATCCGTGAAGCTTTCCACGAGTACATACCGGATATCGCGGAAGCAATTTCTGCCACTATCAACGTAGTTAAAAATGTAATTAAAAACGTTGATAGTTAAACAAAAAAAAAAGGGTTCATCATATTGCTCAAATACACAACACTATGCCCTGTGCTAATGAAATGTATTTTCTTTTCCAGGAATTATTTATTCATGAATCTTTATATTTATTTATCTATATTTTTATATATTTGTAAAATAAAAACAAAAGTAAATATGAAAACAATTAAATATCCAGGTATTGTATTTCTTTCGGCTTTTTTGATGCTGTCTTTTTCAGCAGGACCTGAAAACATGGAAAATGAATCTCCTGAAAGAGAGAAAAATACTGAAATCCAATGGATGTCGTTCGAAGAGGCAATTGATCTTAAGAACTCAGATAAAAAGTATTTTGTTTATGTTTATACAGACTGGTGTGGTTGGTGTACACGCTTGAAAAATACAACTTTCCAGGATGAGAAAGTCATTCAGCTTCTGAATGAAGAATTCATACCGGTAAGTTTCAATGGGGAATCAAAAGAAACGGTGAACTTCAAAGGACAGGAATTCAAGTATATTGAAAATGGCCCCAGGGGTGTTCATCAACTTTCGATGGCCTTGCTTAACAATCGTCCTTCATATCCAAGTCTTGTTTTCCTTGACGAAGAAATGAATATGATCCAACCCCTTCCCGGATATAAATCTGCAGAAGATTTAGCCATTATTTTGACCTTTCTGGCAGAGGAAATATATGAAGAGATGACCTTCGAAGATTATTATAAGCAGCAAACAAAGGATGGATAGATTACTATATAGTGAAAGTCTTATATCAATAGATATAGGATCTTGAAATATTCTGTACTTCAAATTTTAATATTTTCGGGGTAATGGCAGCATAAATCTTCCTTGGATAAAGAGGGAGTTTTTCGTATAATTGATTTAAAATTTCAGTATGATTTATATGTCATCTTTTTAAATCAAAAAAATATGAATGAAAAAAATATCTTTTCAGTTAAGGATAAGGTTGTTTTAATCACAGGTTCCAGCCGGGGACTGGGTTTTACCTTCGCACAGGCATTTGCGGAAAATGGAGCAAAAGTCATTATTAACGGCAGGAACAGGGATAGCCTCGAAGAAGCAAAAAAAAAGATGCAGGAATTCAGCAATATTGTTCATACCGCCACCTTTGATGTTTTTGATGAAGAAGCGGTTGAAAGAGAAATGAAAATAATAGAAAAATCTACCGGACCGGTGGATGTATTAATAAACAATGCAGGAATTCAGCGAAGAGCCCCACTGGAGGAACTGGCATTAAACGACTGGGAAGAGGTTTTGAAGGTTAATCTTTCCGGTGCTTTTATTGTATCAAAGTCAGTTGCAAAGAACATGATCAAACAAAAAAAAGGTAAAATTATCAATACCTGCTCGCTTATGAGTGAACTTGGAAGAAACACTACAGGCGCTTATGCCGCGGCAAAAGGGGGACTCAAAATGCTAACGAAAGCTATGAGTGTTGAATGGGCGAAACACAACATTCAAATAAATGGCATCGGACCGGGTTATTTTGCAACTGAGATGACAAAGAAACTTGTAGAGGATGAAAAATTTGATGCATGGATTAAGGGCCGAACTCCTGCAGGCCGATGGGGCGATCCGGAAGAATTATGCGGAACAGCACTTTATCTCGCATCAGAAGCCAGTAATTTTGTCAACGGGCAAATAATTTATGTGGATGGAGGCCTCTTATCTGCGATTTAACTATTGATGAGCCCAATCTAAAAAGCATCTTTATTGCCAAAATCTTCGTTTTAGGGTGTCCTCATTGATTAAAAATATATGATTTCAATCTGGTGTGTTTCGGATCCACCGCTTAGAGAAAATGAAGCGTCCTGAAACGATGGGTTTTTTATTCTGGGTTTGTAATTATTTGAAAAACCAAATCCTTCCCTGGGAATTCCAAGCAGATTCTTTTTCATTTCCCCATCACCATCTTCATCATGCAGAATTGCATAAGCGTACTCACCTGCTGGAAGACCCTCAAAAGTGAATACCGGCTTCTCTTCATTTAAATCCTGCGTTTTCCATTTATACGCCTTGTCTATATCCTCAGGGAATCCTTCGGGACTGTTGAAAAGAGTAATGCTGATTTTACCTTCTTGATTTCTAAGCCCTTCAATCTCAACCCTTAAATCAGAATGCCCCTGAGCACTAGCTGAGAAAGTGGATAATACTGAAATCAAAATAAAAAATATTTTATTCATTTATCTATGCTCTTTTAATAATAGACTAAAGTTTCGCATTTGATTAAAATTCTTAATCTGTGAACCTGTCCGCCTTTGGAGGATCTGTGGCAACATTTATTGATAAGTGCGAAACTTCAGTAATAGAGTCAACAAGTATTTAAGGCTTTATGTTTTTAACGAATGTATACAAAATTGTTATTTTCATTTCAAAAATCTATATTGCCTTCTGAAATGACTGTGAAAAAACCAGGTAATATATCCGATCCTTCCCTCTGGACAGAGAAATATGGGGATTATCTCTTCAGTTACGCTATGAGCAGAGTATTTCAAAGAGAACTTTCCGAAGATCTGGTTCAGGAAACTTTTCTGTCCGCCCTCAAGTCAAAAGAAAAATTTAAAGGTGAGAGCAAGGAAAAAACATGGCTGACTTCAATCCTGAAAAATAAAATAATTGATCATTATCGTAAAGCCGGTACTTCGAGAGAAAAAATGATCATTGATAAGAACTGGGAAGTGGGAGGTGAAAATTTACCATTTCAGCAGGAAGGACCTTTTAAGGGACATTGGAAAAAAGATGCAGCTCCGGGAAAATCCGGCTTTAATATTGAAGAAATGATCGAAAGAGATGAGTTTCAGAAAATACTGGAATTATGCATTTCTTTTCTTCCACAGAAATGGGCAGCTGCCTTTACTTTGAAAATCATAGAGGAATGTGAAAGCGAGGAAATCTGTAAGGAATTAGAAATTACATCGTCAAATTTGTGGGTATTACTGCATAGAGCCCGTTTGAAAATTCGGCAATGCCTGGAAAAAAAATGGATGGAGAAATAATTACAGACCTAAAAGACGCATTGAATTAATAGAAATATATAATATCGTGAATAATAATTCTCTCAGAAATAAAATGATGGCAAAGCTTGCCAGGATGATGATTGCATGCGATGAAGCCACCTACCTTGCTTCTAAATCAAGAGACAATAAACTGAATTTTAAAGAAAGGATGAATTTGCGTATTCATTTGCTTAGCTGTAAATATTGTTTACGCTATGCCAGAGATATCAGAATACTGGACGAATATTTTCAAAAACATCTTGAAGCAGGAAAACATCATCATCTAAACTCCAGTGAGAAGAAAAGAATTAAAACCCGTGTCCTCAAAGAACTCAAATAATCCTATAACATTTATTACCGGGATCTTCAACACTTTTTTCAGACACTAATTAGATCTACTTTGACACATTAAAAAATCTTCCTGTTTTTTACCCTGTATCCGCCTGGGCGGAACAGGAAGATTTTTTTTAAATTCTGTAAGGAAATCATTTTGCTATCGACTAATAAAATGAATCCAATACAAAATTTAAAATTAATTTGTTATGAAAAAAGAGAAAAACATCCTTATGTCCGCTTCATTATTAACAGGAGCTATTCTTACTTCTTCTCTCACAAGCTTTGCAGCTAATGAGACAAAGGCAGAAATACCTGATTATTCTGCCATGGGCTCAGGAGCTGAAGTCAGAAGTGAAATTATGAATCTCAATGCGCCGGATATTCTCCATAATGAGAATAACTATAAATTCGGAGAAGGAAAGTGTGGAGAAGGAAAGTCAGAAGAAGAAAATGAAAAAAAGAAAAAAGAAGCGAAAAAAACTGAGGAAAAAAAAGCTGAAGACAAAAAGTCAGATGCTAAAAAGGCCGAATCCGCTAAAAAAGAAGGAAAAAAGAAATCCAAAGAAGCTGAAGGAAAAACACCCGAAGCAAAATGCGGCGAAGGAAAATGCGGTTAAAAAAGGCAGTATGAAATCTTAGAATTCACGTTCGGATACCGGTCGATGAGAAGTTTGAATGTCATTGGGTGTATGTTAAGACTGGGAACCCAACGTGAATTCTTTAAAACAAAAAATCATGAAAACATCAACAGGAATAGGTTTTAGAAGAGATATCGCAGATACCTTGTTAGATTCGGACAAACTAAATCCGGATTTTATCGAATTCGCCCCGGAAAATTGGATGGGGATCGGAGGCTACTGGAAAAAGATCCTTGAGAGAGCATCGGAAAAATACCCGGTCACCTGTCACGGACTTTCCATGTCTCTGGGCAGTCCGGATGAGCTAGACATGGATTTTCTGGATGAATTGAAAAAATTCCTCATTAAATACGATGTACAGATCTTTTCTGAACATCTGAGTTATACAAAAAGTCAGAACGCGCACATGTATGATCTTCTTCCAATACCTTTCAGAGAAGATGCGGTCTATCATGTGGCTGGCAGAATAAGGCAGGCACAGGAAATACTTGAAAGGAATATTGCAATTGAAATCGTATCGTATTACACACCTGTTGCTGCAGAGATGAGTGAATTGGATTTTATAAAAGAAATCGTAAAAGAAGCCGATTGTCAACTACTCCTTGATGTAAATAATGTTTATGTCAATGGATTTAATCACAAGTATGATCCTTACCATTTCATATCTCAATTACCCCTGGATAAGGTTGCCTATATTCATATGGCCGGCCATGAGCAGGTAGAACCTGATCTCATTATTGACACCCATGGACAACCAATTATCGATCCGGTTTATGAGTTATTTGAATGGACCGTGAGCAAAATGAAACCGGTTCCGGTTTTACTGGAGAGAGATTACAATTTCAATGAGATGGATGCCCTGAATGCCGAATTATCAAAGCTTAGACAAATAACAAAAAGTCATTGGGAGGTATATCATGAATCTTCAAAAACCCACGGCTAAAGCTCAAAATCAGCTTGGAGAATATTGTCGCACGGGTGTAAACCAAAATATACCCGGAGTGATTGAAAACCGTTTACATCATTACCGAAGACTGGTATTCAATGTTGTTAAAAACACCATGCATCAGGCTTATCCTTTAATGCTTCAGGTTCTGGGCGAAAAAGAAAATAACACTTGAAATCTAATGCATAAATTCCCTGTAAGATGCTACTAAGTAAATGTAATTTTTAATTATTCACGATTCGAGTCTCATCTTCAATAGCCTGCTTCACATCTCTGAAGGTTATAGGTTTAGCTATAATCTTCAGATCCTTGTTCAATAGTAACATGGTAGGAGTTGCATAAATATTATACCTTTGAGAGGTGGTGCTTTCCCATCCTTCCGGATCATAAACATTGATCCAATCCAGTTCATTCATCAGGACGAATTCCTCCCAATCAATTCTGCTATCATCAATCGATACGGTATAAATACCCAGATCATAGTTTTCCTTCTCTTTATTATACCATTTATTAAGACGCGGTAAAAGATTGGTGCAGTGGGGACATTCTGATGACCAGAAAATTAAAAGGATCATTTCATTTTCAAGGGAAGATAAACGATGAGGGGTATCGAAAGGATCGAGAAGATTAATATCAGGGACCTTTTTTCCCGGAGCCATTTTCTGGTAGGCTTCCAGTCTTTCTTTTGCAATTTCTTCACTTTCTGTTTTACATTCCCCGGTTAGATGATTATCCGCAATATGGACCAGCACTTCTTCCATCTGAAATTGTTCAAATCCATCGATGAGATAATCAAGAACAAAATCATAGATTTCCTGGTTATAACTCACCTCTTCCATGATCTTATCAACAGCCTGAATAAAAGCTTTTTCCTGTTCCTGCCTGTTCATTTCTTGTCCACGATAAAAACTTAAATATGAAATGACCTTTTGAGTGATTGCATTTGTATTAAGAAGCCTCTCATCTGTAAAACTCACAGTGGCAAGATAATTTTCTCTCATAAAACCTGTCAGATTCTCGTGTTTCCCGGGATCAAAAACAGGTTCTCTATTTAAAGCAATTAATGAAGAAACGAGCATATGGGGATCTGTATTTGCCAATTTCACGAGAGAATCATTATAATCCAGTTGTACATTCAGTAATTCCCTCCTGAGAGAGGAAAAGAAACTGTCTGTGCTATCATAGACTTCAGTCAAAGGGAGTAAGAGACTTAAATGGCGACGGTAATCAGATTTAAGTCTTAAAAAGTCAAAATATTTTTTGTTTTCCCTGGATCTGAATACTACCATATCCTTAAGAAGTGATGAGTAACTGCTCATTAATTCAATGTTTTCCCGATTGAAAATAAAATCGAAATGAACAGGTTCTCTCCGTTGCATTTGAGAAAGGGCAGGATCGGAAAGAAAAAGCCGGTATAATCCCAGAGCTTTTTCTTTATCAAATAAAAATTCAATCTTTCCGTTGCTCACCACAGTTGAGTCCACAAGAACACTCTCATCACCCTGAAGCAATGCCAGGTAAGCTCTTTTTCCGGAATAATCCGGAATATTTATTTTAATTTCGTATTGTTGAGCATTTAATGAAATATAAGAATATACTAAAAGGACAAACAAAAAGACGGGTATTTTCTTCATTTCAGCTTCAATCTTTAAAAATATTCGTATTTAGACTGATTGTTAAACCTGAATAAAAATTACTTTGTATATTACCTTCGATAAACTTTTTTGATCTATAGATAATATTTATTGAAAGTGTTAAGTTAATTAATCAGTTTGATTTCAACGAATTTTATCAGGATTTTAGTATAACATGATAAGTTTTTACAAAAAAGACATAAAAACACTCTTTTCTCATCTGATCTGGATCAGCATTCTGCTCCATTTCTCTACCAGGCTAATCGGACAGGACTTTCGCGATCCATACAGATATCCTAAACTGGAAGAAATAGCGAAGGTTTTTGCCCAGAATTTTGAACTGAATAATTACAGAAACGAGGATTTCTATCGTTTTAACTTCATCCGGGATCCATCAGGCTGGCATGTTACACCCCAATATCTTTCATACAAAAATCCAAATCGGATCACAATCTGGTCTTATGATAATAAATTCCCACCCCACATAGATCCGCATAAAAACGACAAAGACATTCTCATTACGGAACTAATTTCAAACCAGGATCTCTATGATTTTGCCATTCAACCCTTTTATGGTTATTCGGGATGGATGGATGATGTCATAAAATATTACGAACAAAAGAAAACGGCAACTTTATCCGACAATGAATTATATGGTCTCGGAAGGGCATATGCTCAAAAGGCTTCGGATATTTTCTGGTCCCATTCTCAATATTCCGATCCGACAAAAGCCCGGGGTGTAAGAGCTGAAAAAAGGGATGCTAAACTATATCTGGAATATGCTGAAAAATCATCCTATTATCTTCGCATTCTGTATGAAAGATCCCCGGATTACAAAACCCTTGTTGGTTTAATGGATATTAAATATGCCAATGAAGTAATGGACAGCTTTTATGAGCTGCAAATATTTGGTTTCGAAAAAGAAGCCGACAAATTCCTTGAATCTGTCGGAGATAAGCAGTTATACCATGAATTTTGGGAACGATATGCATATGAGATACTTTCTCCTCTTGAGAAAAACAGCATATTATTTACCAATGGGGATAACGATACCTATCCCCTTATCTGGCTCCAGGAGTCAAAGGGTTTTCGAAAAGACATTAATATAGTAAACCTTTCCCTTTTACGTGATCCCCTTTATTATCTTCTTCTAACAAGAAAAAGGAATACAGCACAAAGTCTGGAAAGTATTTTGGATGAAAAAAAATTAATTATTACGCTTGCTGAACATACCTTGCTTATAGAAGATGAAACACCTCGTGATCTTTTGTTTAGGAATGTTCAAATCTCGCTTGCCCGTCAGCTTAAAGAGAACAATCCTGTTATCACTATTCCTTATGGAAATTATATTATTGATTATGTTACAGATGAAGGGCTTGTTGATACCCTCAAAATGGTCAGTGGAAAAAAGGGTAACGTGATTTCTACCTCAGAGTATTTACTGCAGAATATAGTACACAGCCAGCTCGGGAAACGGCACCTATACTTCAGTAAAGGAATGCAGCCACGTTTCAAGTCTATGTTTGATAAGGCACACCTTGTGGATAAAGGATTATACTACAGCCTCGAGCGAAAAGGCCCAAACACCATTTTTTTTGAAGATCATTACTTTGACACTCTTGCCATTAATGATATGGTAAAAAACACAAGCCTTTATGCCCCGGGATCCGATTTTTTTTCACGAACCATTATTTTCAATCTTTTGCTGGAAGCCAGCTTTATCCGGATTTACACTGCAGAATTTCATGAAGATAACAAAAGAAAACAGAAAATGATACTGGAGTTTATCGAAAAATATCCTCCCCAAAAAACAGGAATTAACTATTATTATCTTTTTCTTATCGATAACCTTTATAACACAGAAGAGACTGAAGAATTAGGAAAAAAAGCTTTTGAAGAATATTTTATTGAGATGGAAAAAAATATTCTTAAAACGGAATTAAAAGATGACAATCCAAGGGATATTCAAACGCTTAAATATTATAAATCCATCCTCTCACTTGTAAAGCTAAGCAGCTTTTATGAACAGGAAGAAAATTTAAAGGATGACATTTCTTTCCTGGAGAAAACAATAGAAAGAAGGTTGCTGGAGTTTCCTGAGATATATTTTTATTAAGTCTTGAACAACGCTAAAAATAATTATATAGAGTCTGTCCATAATGTCCGATATCTGCCCGGATAGCTATCGGGTCAGACACTCAATTTTATTCACAGACTCTATTCAGCTTAGTTCCGGCTTTTTAATAAAACAACAGCTTCTGCAGCAATGCCTTCTTTTCGACCGGTAAAACCAAGTTTCTCGGTTGTGGTGGCTTTCACAGAAATATTTTCAATATCTGTCCCCATCACGGTTGCAATGGTTTTCCGTATATCTCCTATGTAAGGACTAAGTTTTGGAAGTTCCAGGATAACAGTACTATCGAGGTTTTCGAGAAGGAAACCTTTAGCTTTAATCATATCATAGCTTTTCTTCAATAAAACTTTGCTGTCAATTCCCTTAAATTCATCGGAATTATCCGGAAAATGTTTACCTAAATCTCCAAGGGCAAGTGCACCCAGCAAAGCATCACTGATTGCATGAAGAAGAACATCAGCATCGGAGTGACCTACAAGGCCGTGAGAATGTTTAATTTTAACACCTCCAATAAATAAAGGAAGTCCTCTTTCAAGGACATGCACATCATAACCGGTGCCTATTCGTAAACTCATAATAAAAAAATAATTCCGGACAATACAGATTAATTAGTGTCTGTCAATAAAGTCGAGTGTCTGTTCCGATAGCTATCGGAACAGAATGTTCGAGATCAAAGCCTGCCCCGTTCCTTTACGGGGGCGTGCAAAAATTTTAATCCGCAGTATCCGCCCTGGCGGATATAAGGAATTAAAATTTTTGCAGCCCCGATAGCCATCGGGGCGGATATCGGACATTATGGACAGACACTAATTAGCTGCCCGGTATTTATCAAAGTCAAATCCAATGGTAAACCGGAGTGTATTGGCAAGCGGATTGTTCTGGTATGTGGGGATAAGGTATGCAAAATCCAGTTCAAATACATTCAACTTTAGTCCCACACCAAGCGAAAAATACTTTCTGTTTCCTTTATTCCTGTGCTCATGGAAGTAACCACCCCGGATAGCAAACTGCTCCCGATACCAGTATTCCACACCAAGACTGTAAGTGATTTCGTGAAGCTCTTCCCTGAACACACTGCGGGTACCGTCCTCCAGTTCAACACCGGGAGCATCGTAAAAAGACTGTAGCATTCCCAGCGGCACACTAACATTGGGATCCATCCCATGCATAATCAAGTCTTCTGCTGTGTCGCTGTATACCGGGGGAGTGGGAACCAGAAGTTTGTTCAGATCAAGGGCAAAAGAAAAACTATTATAATCATCTATCTCAAGGTCCAGGTTTCCTCCCAGTCTCCAGTTAATAGGAAGAAAAGCAGGTTCCTGTGTTTCCGTGTAGGAAATTTTATTACCCATATTGGAAATATTGGTACCGAATGACAAACGCCCATCGTTTGCCCCGAGATCAATATCATCAGTATAATAAAAAGACAGATCGGAGGCCACTGCTATTGCAGCTTTGGATTCTACATCTCCAACACTTTTACCGCCGGTAAGATCAGATCGTATAAACCGGAACAATATAGCACCTGAAAAATTATCCGAAAATAACCGGGAATATGCCACATCAATTGCAAATTCATTAGGATTGAACTGTCCCTGGGCGGTTCCATAGATATCGGTAAAAACTATATTACCTAAAGAAAAATATCTTAACGATGCTGAGATGGATTGTAATCCGTCCAGCTTTTTATATCCTACAAGATAAGCAAGATTGATGTCAGGTATAAGCCTCCTTAACCATGGGGTATAGGATAGTGCGGCTCCTCCCTGCCCTTCCATGAAAACATATTTGGCAGGATTCCAGTGCTGCGAATTTATGTCAGGAGCAGTGGCTGCGCCCACATCACCCATAGCTCCTGAACGTGAATCCGGGGCAATTGTTAAAAAAGGAACCGCAGATTGTATCACATTTATCTCTCCGGTTAGTTCGCCGGTTGTTATCTGACCAAATGAAGCGGTGGCAAATAATCCTGTAATGCTTAACAGAATAAGGAATCTCTTCAAATTCAATCTAAAAAACATTCTTTTAACTTTTATGAGACAGCAAATATAATAGAAAAAAAGAAAAATGCCGTCGGTTATTCAATTGTTATCGCTATTTATTTCTGCTTAATCATCTGATTAACAAGAAAATTTAAAATATATTCTGATGCTCAGAATAAATAATACCTTAATAACTCTTAATGTTCAGAAAAATTACATTTTTAACGTAATATAATTAATCTTCCTGTTTCAACCCCTTCCCTGCCATCAGAACTCGTTACCCTGATACGATAAAGATAGACCCCTTGCCGGCTCTGGTTTCCACTTTCATTTTTCCCATTCCAGTACACAGGCTGAGAACGAAAACCCGCTCCATATTCTTTAGCTTTGATAGTCCGCACAAGTGCACCGCTCATATCAAAAATATCGATGGTGATATCCAGATCCTGGTCTGATTTATTATGCTCAAAGGTAAAATAAGTGCTTTCTTTAAATGGATTCGGATAATTCTTTAAATTTTGCAGCAGCATCTCATCAGATTTAACCACTACAAACTCGGTTGATCCGGTGGCCGAATTATTAAAAATATCCCAGACTTTCACTTCAACGAAATAGTTTCCCTCTTCCAGGTTGCTCAATGGATATATTATGGTTCCACTCTGATAACTATTCAGATCTGCCTGGTAGAATTCATTCAGAACAATACTATTCTGGGTATCCCCATTGAGAGTGGCGGTAATGTCATGCCCGATTCCGTTGCCGGTTGTATTAATTCCCTGTTCATCATAAACCTCAACAAAAAGAACAGGTTCTTCGTTGGTCAGACCACCTTCTTCAAAGAAATTGTTGTTCATATAAACAGAGATTTCCGGGCCTTCGAAATCAGGTTCAGGATCAGGTTCAGATCCTCCAACGATAAAATCCAGGTAAGCACCCGATGCATCTTTCAGGCTATCGGAAGAATAAAAACTTATTTTACCCGGACCGTAAGCATAATTAATATCTTTAGGAACAATAAACGAAAACTCGAAATATCCATTCTCAACAGTCGCCTTACCTTTATATAATATATTATTTCTGACCTTAAAGCTCTTCTTTGATCCCCCGTCATTTGCCAGGGTAGTTTGTTCTGAAGGTTTATCATATACTGTAGGATAAATGATTCCATTAAATGAGTCCAACAGATCTCCCCCGGCATTCTGAACATGACCGGTAATTCTCACTTCCGAGAGCGCCCTGATTGTGTCACTCTCCTCCTGTATCATTGCCTGGTTAATTGAATCAGCAACTATATTGTGAAATGGATATGTTAATCGCATAGCAGGATCGCCCAGCAAGGTGAAGTTTCTTTTATTGATCCCTACACCGGCATTGTTTTTACTATATTTCATGATATCGCCAAGACAATAATTTTTTCCTTCCTCATTTTTTTCAAAGACGATCTCGTAAAATTTTTCATTAAGCACGTGATTAGGACCGGCGTATACCAATCTTGTGGTCGTTAACAGAGCAATTCCCCCTCCTTCAGGACTCAAGATAACCTTTTCACCTGCTGAAACGAGTTCCGGTTCATCGAACCGGCTGAATTCGCAGGTCGCTGTCATGAAGAGCGGCAGTTTTCCTTGATTATTCCATGATTGTATATCGTTCATTTCCAGAATCCTTTCATGAGCAAGTCCCTTAGTTCCCCCGTGTCCTGTATAATTAACAATCAGTGCACCTTTGTTTACCTGCCGGTTAATTGCCTTATTGACTTCCGGATAACGCTGACCTACAGGAGTTGAAACCTGCTGGTAGGCATCCAGATATATCTTATTTACATTAAAGGCGGGATAATTCCCCTCCACATATCTTGCGAGTTCATCAGCCTGGTTGAAATGAATATTGTTATCTTCATCATCTCCGATAAATACAATAGTGTTTCTCCACTCGCCCTGTCTTTCGGGTGACTCATAATTTATTATTTTATTAAGCATGATTTCAGCCTCCTCTTCATTGGATACCGGCAATCTTCCTATACCTATGTCCAGAAGGCCACTGGAAATATTTTCACCTTCATCCAGAAGTCCGTAAAAATCGTCTGTAACGAAAGATGAGATCGGGGAAAGACTGTTATCCGACTGATAAGCAGGGACAAAATTTCCATCGTTCGGATTATTGGACTTAAAAATATAGGATCCATCTCCATACAACAATAAATATTGAGGTTGCAGATCTTTATTCTCCCCGGCACCCAGGTACAGATATTGCATAAAATTCCGTATAGCAGTAACATCAGGCCTTCCGGAAGAAAACTCATTATAGATTTTTTCGGGAGTGGTAAGCAGAACCTCCAGTTCATTATGATCGGAGCGATATTGCGCAAGTTCTTCTGCATAAGGAATAAAATCTTGATGACTTACAATAACCAGGTCAGGATAACCGCTTCCGCTAAGATTTTGATTTTCAACTTTTCCAAGCCCTTCTCCTTCAAAAGTTACACCGGGGAAATCAGCAGCCGGGTCAAATGCGATAAACTCATGAAGATTACCGCCTTCAACTTTAAAAGAAAATGTATTGCCATTAAGATCACCGGGTACATTTTTGACATATGGATAATCCGATACTTCCCATACTAAAGCAGAAGCAGTGGCTTCGGAAACAATATATTCCGTTACAGATGAGTTGAGGCACTCGCTATCCCTAAAAATTAGCTGATCTCCTTGAAGTTTCAGTTCTGCCCTGGCATTCACCGAAAGATAGTCGAGCCATCCCTGTGCAGTAGGATCCGGTTTGATATACTGAAGCTCAACTTCGAGATTATCTGACAAAGATGAAAAAGAATAAATTTCTGAACTTGTATAAGCATAAACAGCAGTATAATCACCAAGATTGGTATCATTAATCCTGGCTGTATCAATAGTGTTATTGTTCACAGATATAACATAATGGCTATCGCTTTTGGAGCGCCCCAGCAGGTTGGTTTTCATTTTCACGGGAGAATCCCGGTCAAGCGAAGGTATATGAAAGGAGAATGACCTTTCGGTGGTCACATCAAAAATCTCACCGTACCATTCCTTTCCTGATTTAATAAGGTTTACCTCATCAAGCTCATGATAAGCAAGAGCATCATACCTTCGACTGATATAATCGGCAGGAGCTTCAGCCAATTCCATGTTCTGTGGTGATACGGCCGGTGAATCGCCGGATGTAATAAAATAATATCCATAATCGGAGTAAGGATTTTTTTCATGATGGAAATAATCTTCATTTTCATTGTAATTCCATTCTACTGTCCCCAATGCATAAAAGAGCAGGTAATCCCCGCTGTTAAACACGCCATCCCCTCCTTTTTCAATAAATACAGGCACTTCAATTAATTCATTCTGATTACCCTTACGAGAATCTTCTGGTAATCTTTTTCCTCCGTAACCAAATATTTTAGCATTTTCCGGATTGGCAATTCCAATTTTGATCAGATCATTATAAGAGATCCTGTGTATTCCCTCCTCTTCGGTTCTGATTTTATACCAGTCGCCTGTTGCAAGAAGTGAATTTTTTATTGTACCCGATTTAAGCTTTTTCTTATGCAATTCAGGAGTGATTTCCTGTTGATCAATACGAAGGGCAAATGAGATAAGACGTTCCGGTTTTCCTGTTACAGGATTAATTCGAAATGGAAAGATGGTGTATTGAAGAATTTTCTTACCATTTTCTCTTGAGGTATAAAATTCAAGAGAAAATTCATTCGTCAATTTCTTCTTAAAATATTGAGGGAGAATTTCATTGCTAATCGTCTGGGTTTCTGTTCTCACAAAGCTGAGAGAAAAAGGAACACGGTTTTCATCAACAGGAATATTTTCATAATAATAGGGAAATAAACCTTTAATATCTCTGCAATAAGAGTTGGAAAATGAAGTTATATCTTTGATATTCCCGGGTTGAAGTTGAGGCTTGGGATCCTGCCATTCAATAGTTCTTGTTAAAAAACTTGTCTGGCCTATTACCCCCTGAAAGAGGAACAGGAGGAAGAATGGAACAAATCTCATTAGCTTAAAGCATTAATTTTTAGTAATAAAGATGAAGATATAACAAAAATCCAGATTTTTCGTTTCATAAAACGTAGTTTAACAATATTTTATTGCCATCGGAATCACCTTTAAATACAAGCCCTCAATAGAGAATGTTCCCATAAAGCTAACAGGAATCATTCTTATCATTATTCTTTTCCGGGTAAATCTTTCGGGACAGGACCCGAGTTTTTCACAGTTTTATGCCAATCGCTTATACCTGAATCCAGGGTTTACAGGAATTGAAAAAAATATTCGAAGAGCTTTCATAAATTACAGGAATCAATGGCCGTCTATCAGTGGTAATTATGTAACATATTCGGCATCCTATGATCAATATATCGATCATATGCACGGAGGGTTTGGAATAAGATTAATGAATGATATTCAGGGCAACGGGACAATAAAGCAATTCGAACTGGGACTTTTATACTCCTATCATATTAAAATTACAAGGAGATTCAGTGTCAGTGCAGGTATTGATGCAAGTTATGCTCAGAGGAGCCTGAATACTTCAGATGTGGTGCTTGGTGATATGATCAATCCACGAACAGGAGAATTTACAAATCCCACAGGTGATATTTTATACAGTCAGAATTCCGCTTATCCTGATTTTAGTGCAGGTTTGGTAGGTTTTTATGAAAATTTTTACGGAGGTGCTTCCGTTTCTCATCTTTTGAGGCCTAATCCTTCCGTCAGTTCTGATCCAAATGCCCGACTTCCGAGAAAAGTTGTCCTATTTGCAGGAGGTATCATACCTGTTTATGAAAGAAGGTTAGGAAAAGAAGTAGTTCAGATCTCTCCCAACATAATCTATCAGCAGCAAAAAAGTTTCAGCCAGATTATATATGGTATGGAAGGGGTCATTCAGGATCAGTTCATTTTAGGAATCTGGTTAAGGCAAAATTTAGGTATTAAATTCGGATCATTAATTTTTTCTGCAGGCTACGTAACAAAAAATTACAGATTTCGTTATAGTTATGACCAGCAACTATCGTTACCATCAGTGCATATCCCGAATTTAGGGGCTCACGAGTTGTCACTGATATTAACAATAGATGGTAAAAAGAAAAAGAAACACAGGGCAATAAAATGTCCTAAAATTTAGTTATTTTTGAAATTAAATATTTTAAACAGATATTTCATAAAAAAGCAAAGCTGTAACACTATGAAAATCAAACTGAAAAGTTTCCCGGTCATCATTATTGCATTAGCAATGCTTTATTCATGTGGTGGCAATCAGGACTTAACATCAACAGGAAAAGCTTCATCCACAACAGGATGGGAGTATAACGACCCCGCAAGTGGTGGATTTGAAGTAAAGAATGCAGTTGAACAAGAAACCGGACCCGGTCTTGTACTCATCGAAGGAGGTACCTTTACCATGGGCCGTGTTCAGGATGACGTGATGTATGAATGGAATGCAGTTCCCAGGAGAGTTACTGTCTCTTCATTTTATATGGATGAAACAGAGGTGAGGAACGTTGATTATCGTGAATACCTCTACTGGCTGGAGAGAATATTCAGCGAGGATGTAGATCCGCAAAGGAATGTTGTAAACCGGGCTCTTCCGGATACTCTGGTATGGAGAAACCCTATGGCTTACAACGAACCTTATGTTGAATATTATTTCCGTCATCCCACCTTTAACCAATACCCCGTAGTTGGCGTTAACTGGTTACAGGCAAACGATTACTGTATCTGGAGAACCGACAGGGTGAATGAAATGCTTCTTGTAAATGAGGGCATTATCGAATTATCTACCGACCAGAAAGGAGAAAACCATTTCAACACTGAAGCATTCCTGCTGGGTATTTATAAGCCGACTTACAGAAATGCCATTGAAAGTCTTAACCCGAATAAAGATACCAGGGATCTCAAACTTGAGGATGGACTGCTTCTTCCAAAATACCGTCTTCCCACCGAAGCAGAATGGGAATTTGCTGCATATGCGCTTCGCGGAAACACAGTGGATGAACTGGTATGGGAAAGAAAAATATATCCATGGAACGGACATAATGTAAGAAATGATGCTCCCAGGCATATGGGTGAAATGAGAGCCAATTTCCAGAGAGGTAAAGGCGATATGATGGGAGTTGCCGGTTCACTTAACGATGCAGGTTCCATTACCACTCCTGTAAAATCTTTCTGGCCAAATGATTATGGACTCTACTGCATGGCTGGAAATGTTAATGAATGGGTTTCTGATGTTTACAGACCACTCTCATTCCAGGATGTAAGCGAATTCAATCCATACCGTGGAAACCAGTTTGACAAGATTTATCAAGATCCTGCCAACGATAATATGCCCCAGGTAGACAGTCTGGGCAGGGTAATCAGAGAACCTATTACTGAAGCTGATGCCGAAAACAGATTCAATTACAGGAAATCGGATTACAGAAATTATCGTGACGGCGACCTTAATTCTTCAATGTTTTATGCTGAAACAGACACTGCCTCAGAAGCTTATCAAAAAGGTACCGACAACATGTATGTTAACAATGAGTATGAGAAATCTTCTCTTATCAATGACAGGGTAAGAGTTTATAAAGGTGGATCCTGGAAAGACAGGGCTTACTATCTTAGCCCCGGTACAAGAAGATTCCTTCTTGAAACAGAAGCCCGAGACGATATAGGTTTCCGTTGTGCAATGACAAGAGTGGGTACACCCACCGGATTTTAAAAAAACATTTAAAATTAGCGGATTTTAAAGGCCATCATTATGATGGTCTTTTTTTTTATTGCTAAATTTTCACAAACAAACTGATAAAAAATTTATCTTGCATCGCATGAAAAATACTGAATTATTATACAATTATTATCTCAAATCTTCAGGAATATGCATTGACAGCAGAAAAGCAGATAAAAACCTGCTATTCATTGCTATAAAGGGGGAAAATTTTGACGGGAATGAATTTGCTTCTGCCGCTCTAGAAGGAGGGTGTAGCCTTGCAGTGGTTGATAATCCCGCAGTGATCCGGGATGACAGATACTTCCTTGTTGATAATTGTTTGGAAAAATTGCAGGAGCTTGCCAGGATTCACCGGGATCAGCTACAAATTCCCTTCATTGGAATAACAGGATCCAACGGAAAAACAACAACAAAAGAATTAATGCATGCAGTATTGTCCCGGAAATATAGTACACTGGCCACTTCAGGTAACCTGAATAATCATATAGGCGTTCCCCTGACGGTCTTAAAAATCAGGGATGAAGATCTGGCAATTATAGAGATGGGAGCGAATCATCCTGGTGAAATTGATTTCCTTTGCAGAATCGCAAAACCGGATTATGGTATCATAACCAACATCGGCAAAGCACATCTTGAAGGTTTTGGCTCCTTTGAAGGGGTGAAAAAAACCAAATCGGAACTCTACCGTTACCTCGCTGAAAAAGAAGGAACAATATTCATAAATGGCAGCAATGAAACACTAATCGAACTTTCAGATCTGGATAACCTGCAAAAAGTATTTTACATTGATGGTACGGATCCTTTATGTGACGGATTCATCATCGATAGCAAAGAAAAACTCCAGGTAGGAATAAAGTTCTTAAAAGAAAGAAAAACTTCAGAGGCTATTGTCAATCTCACAGGTTCCTATAATCTCGAGAACATACTGGCAGCTGCCTGTATTGGTAATTATTTCAAAATCTCTCCCGATGAAATAATTATGGGACTTCAATCATTTAAAAACAGTCTTAACCGGTCTCAATTCATAGAAACCGACAAGAACCTTGTTATTTCCGATGCTTATAATGCCAATCCCACCAGTATGAAGGAAGCAATCGATAATTTCATTAAAATGAAGAATGACAAGAAGATTGTAATTCTGGGGGATATGCTTGAACTCGGGAAATATTCAAGTGAAGAACATAAAAAAATCTTAGAACAACTTGAGGAGTATGATTTTAACAAAGTTTATCTCGTAGGTAAAGAATTCAAGAAACACAGTGATAAATTTAAGTTTGATTTTTACAGTTCAGTTTCTGATTTATATGAACATTTTAACATATCTCCTGTTACCAATAATTTGATTCTTATTAAGGGAAGCAGAGGAATAGCCCTGGAAAAACTCTTAAAAGTACTGTGAGAATTTTGATAACATCCTCTCTACTGTTTAGTCTCCTGCTTCACAAACCATCTCAGAGATAAAAAAGTGTATTTCTTTCTGAGAAAATAGTCCCATACAATGCTTCGCGGATAAATTTCCTTATGATCATATTTACTGATGAACTTTTTCTCCTGTTTCCTGAATTTACGGTACTTTCTGACCCTTGAATAAAATGACCAGTGTGCTCTGAATATGGCTGCAATATCCCGAATCTTTCCACTCCTGAGAAAACGCGCCATTGAAAGAAAATCCATGAATAAACGGTAAACGATTACCGGGAAAACCCGGTTCGAGGGCAAATTTTTATACAGTGTAAAAAGACTGTTCCGAAAATTTAAATAGGTCTTCCTGGGATTTGTCCGTGGCAAAGCCCCTCCCCCAACATGAAATATAGTTGATTCAGGAACATACATTAATTTATATCCCCGATTCTTTAATCTCCAGCATAGGTCTATTTCTTCGAAATGCGCAAAAAACTGAGGATCAAACCCACCCGCAAGTTTATAAAGGGGTGCCCTCACAAACATGCAGGCACCTGTTGTCCAGAATATCTCCCTGGGTTTATCATATTGTCCGTAATCAGGTTCCAGGGCATCAAAAATCCTTCCCTGGCAAAATGCATAACCGTATTTATCTATATATCCTCCTGCTGCCCCGGCATATTCAAAGTAATCTTTCATTTCATAGGACTTTATTTTTGGGGCACAGGCAGCTACCAAAGGATCTGAATCCATCACTTTGATGAGTTGGTGCAACCAGTTTGTGCTCACCTCTACATCCGAATTCAAAAGGAGAAAATATTCTGATTCAATCTGAGATAAGGCCCGGTTATAACCTTCCGCGAAACCATAATTTTTATCAAATTTCAGAACTTCAACCTCCGTAAAATCTTTTTCCAGTATATCAAGAGAATCATCAGAAGACGCATTGTCAGCAACAAATATCTTTACTCCGTGAATATCAGAACTGGAGATAACGCCCGGGAGAAACCTTTTCAAATAGTTCGCACCATTCCAGTTCAATATTACCACTGCAACTTTTAACATAATGTCTTTTTTCTCATTTTCCCATCAAATCTGTAAATTCCCTGTTTCTCCAGGCGTTTCCTTTTTTCAGTCAGTTTCCATCTGCGATGAGACCACAGCCAATATTCAGGAGCCTTACGGATATCCTCTTCCAACAATTCAAAGTAACGCTCTGTGACCTGAAACTTTTCAGTTTTGGAAGCCTCATCTGTTATGGGAATTGCTTCTACCGAGTACCTGTTTCTCTCCCGTATTTTAACACGGAAATAGACAACAGCCATATTCATTTTTTTTGCCAGTTTTTCAGGTCCCAGATATACGGGAGTATCCTGATTCATAAAATGGGTCCAGTATTGAATTTCTTCCCATACAGGTGATTGATCTGAAATAAAAACGCTAAGCACTTTCAATTTATTGGCAGCATGTTTTAATAAAACCCGCGGAATTTCTCGCATATTTACAAGTTCGGTATCATACCTTGAACGTTGATGTTTGATCAAATGATCGAAAAATTTGTTATTTAATGGTTTATAAATGGCCACAGGATGATGCGGAATATACTTTCGCAAACCCAGCAACCATTCCCAGTTGCCATAATGTGCAGACATGACTGCAACGTCTTTTCCCTTTTCAAAATAATTATTTAAAAGATCAGGGTTTTCAAGGTAAATGTACTTTTCAAGTTCTTTACATGAAAGGTTGAACATTTTAACATTTTCAATTACCAGTCTTGAAAAATAACGGTAAAACCTTGTTTTTATCTGTTTTAACTCTTTTTCAGTTCTATCAGGAAAAGCATTTTTCAGATTGATCATAATAACATTTCCCCTGTAATGCACGATCTTGTCAAGAAGAAAGAAAATAATCCTTTCTATAACTCTGAGAATAGAAAAAGGCAAGAAAGAAAATAATCTTAAAATGAAAAATGTCAGGCCGGAAAAAAATGCTTTGATCATTCTCTTATTAATTTCCTTATAACTTGTTGAAATTCATTAAATATAGAGGAATTAGACGCAATAATCTCTTCACTGAATAAATAATCCGGTTTACCTTCGAAATTTCCCACCTTGCCGCCTGCCTGCTTCAATATCAGTGATCCGGCAGCAACATCCCAGGGGTGAAGGCCATATTCATAAAAACCATCAAACCGGCCGCAGGCGGTGTAAGCTATATCCGTGGCAGCAGAGCCCAGCCTTCGTAAGCCATGAGAATTTTTCATAAAGTACCTTATACTCTCCATAAAACCATCGAGATATTTATAATCTGTATAAGGAAAACCTGTAGCAATTAAAGCGTCAGAAACTTTTGCAGTATCAGTAACATGAATTTCTGCATCATTGAGGAAGGCGGGTCCCTCCTTCCATGCATAAAAACATTCATGCAACCCTATTTCATATATCACTCCCACAACCACTTCATTATCCTGCATAAGTCCGACAGAAATTGCAAAAGGAGGCAAACCATGAATATAATTTGTAGTACCATCAATTGGATCTATAACCCAGTTGTACCTCTCCCCTTTCTTATCACTTGTTCCTTCCTCAGCAATAAATCCGGATCCCGGTAAAAGCTCGGAAAGTTTTTCCACAAGCAGTTTCTCTGCATTCTTATCCACATAGGTAACGAAATTATGTTTGCCTTTTGCTTCTTTGGAAACCCGGAAGTTACCTCTTAATTCAGATTCAATATATTTGGCGGTTTCGAGAACAATTGATCTGACGTCCTTACACACTTCAGCATAATTCATAGAAGAATTCATTTTTTCGATTCACTCATTGCCTTATAATAATTGTTCAGCTCAATTTGTGATCGTATAGGTTTGGCGGAACTGGTTTTCTTATATCGGTTGGATTGCTTTTCATCAATTATACGGGCTTTTACATTATCCTTAAGTTGAATATTGATGATATCCATTAATTCTTTCTGCAGGTCTTTATCAAAAACAGGGCTGCTCACCTCAATTCTGTGATCCAGGTTCCTTGTCATCCAATCAGCTGAAGAGATATAATATAGCTCATCACCACCATTGGCAAAAACAAAAATTCTTGAATGCTCAAGGTATTTATCCACTATGCTAATCGCTTCAATATTTTCACTCTGATCCTTAACACCGGGAATCAGGGAGCATATCCCTCTGACAATTAGTTTTATTTTCACTCCCGCATTATTTGCCTGGTAAAGTTTCTCTATCATTTTTCGATCAACCAGACTGTTAATTTTCAAAATAATGTAAGCCTCTATTCCCTTCTGAGCATTTTTTATTTCATTATCGATCAATGCAGTAAGCTTTTTACGCTGGTAATTGGGAGATACAATCAGATGTTTATAAGTGTAATTTCTGTAAGTATTATCAAAAAAATCAAATACCTTCCAGATATCTTCATTTATTTCCGGGTTCTTGGTTAACATTAAAAGATCTGAATAGATATTTGCTGTTCCTTCATGAAAGTTCCCCGTTCCAACAGCTCCATAATGCACCAGTTCCCCATTTTCTTGACGGGTTATCAGGGTTAACTTTGAGTGGACCTTCAATCCCTGGATTCCGAAAGTAACCAGTACACCGGCCTCTTCCAGTTTCTTGGACCAATAAATATTCGATTTCTCATCAAAACGTGCCTGTAATTCAATATTAACAACTACATGTTTCCCATTCAGGGCGGCATTGATAAGAGCATTGATAACTGCAGAATTTCTGGCAACCCGGTAAAGGGTTGTTCTTATAGCAACTACATTCGGATCCATGGATGCTTCTCTGAGCCAGTTGATGTAATGATTAAATGTCTGATAAGGGAAATGAAGCATCACATCTTTTTCTGAAATGATACTGAAAATACTTTTATGATTATTCGTGAACCGGGGGTGTGTAACAGGCGGTTTATATTCATGCCTGAGATGGTCTTTTCCCAGATTCGGAAATTTCATGAAATCCTTAAAATTGTGATATCTTCCACCCGGGATCAGATTATCTCCTTCATCAAGTTCGAGCCTTCGAATAAGATAATTCAAGAGGTCAGATGGGATTGACTCGTCATAAACAAAGCGAACAGCCTGTCCTTCTTTTCGATCGCTAACAGACTCATCGATCTTTTCCAGGAAACTTTTGGAAAGATCATTGTCGATGTCAAGCTCTGCATCCCGGGTAAGCTTAACGGTATAAGCTTCAAAATGATCAAACTTAAACTGGCTGAAAAGGCTTTTCAGGTCAAAACGAATAACATCGTCCAATAAAATAATATATTTCCTGCTACGGATGGGGAAAAGAAGGAACCTGCCAAGCCTGTCGGTAGGAATTTCGATCAGGGCATATTCCATATCTATTTCAGGATCCTTGCTGGTCATTTTTACAGCAAGGTAAATGGATTTATCTTTCAGACGGGGAAACTCCTTAACATTGTGGAGCATAATAGGAGTAAGCACGGGTAAGACCTTTTCCTGAAAATATTGATCCACAAACTCCGCTTTCTTTTTATTGAGCTGAGTTTCATTTATAATGTTTATTCTCTCTTTGCTTAGCTCCTCTTTTATCTCTTCGTATATTGCTTCGAATTTTTTTTGCAAACGTATAACGATCTGCTGAATCTGATTAAGGATTTCTTTAGGTTTTTCCTTGTTCGGTCGTCCTGTTTTCTCTTCAACATCTATCATTCTTTTAATGGTTGCAACCCTGACCTTAAAAAATTCATCCAGATTATTGGAAAAAATACCCAGAAACCGTATTCTCTCAACTAAAGGCACATTTTTATCAGCAGCTTCCTGAAGTACCCTCTCATTGAAATACAACCAGCTTATTTCCCGATTCGTCAGTTTTTTGCTTTTCATAAGCCACAAAGATAATATTTTCTAGTTCTTTCGGGGAAAATCAAAACTCTCATTCACCAGAACATCGCGGCCAATTGTTGTCCACTTCTTTGTGTCAAAAACTAGATGAACCACTCCTGTTGTGGGTAAATTATCAATGTTCACAGTAGAAAGATAGTTTGAGATATCCGTAAAACCGGGGTTATGTCCAAATATCATAAGTGAATTGATCCTGTCATCAATTCCATAAATAATACCAAGTATTTCATCAACCCCTGAAAGATACAACCTGGGTTCAATTCTAAAGTTTTTGGCATCCATATGTAACATTCTGTGAAATATCGTTGCCGTATGAAATGCCCTGCAGGCATTGCTGCTTAGCAGTAAATCAGGCTTCAATTTCTGGTTAAGGAGGCGACCGGCCATCATATAACCATCAGCTATCCCCCTATTTTTTAGCGGGCGATCAATGTCATCTATTGAATCAATATCCCAGGAAGATTTCCCGTGACGAACAATAAAAAGATTTTTCATATGACTGATGTTCTATTTCTGCAAAATACAAAAAAAAACCGGAACCCTTATAACCACGCCAAATTATTCAGGTTCCGGTGTATGATTGCATTAGGATGCAACAAGAACTATCTTCTAAAGCAGATTACTCGCCAGATCGGCAAGATAACTCCTTTCTCCTTTAACCAGATTAACATGAGCAAAAATATCCTGACCTCTCATTCTGTCCGCAAGATACGAAAGTCCATTGGATTTGGTATCCAGGTATGGTGAATCGATCTGCTGGATGTCGCCTGTGAAAATCATTTTTGTACCATCTCCCGCTCTTGTGATAATTGTTTTAACTTCATGAGGTGTTAAATTCTGGGCTTCATCCACGATGAAAAAGATCCTTGACAGGCTTCTGCCGCGTATATATGCCAGCGGGGTAATGACCAGTTTATCTGTTTTTTGCATTTCTTCGATCTTCTGAAATTCTTTGGAAGAAGCAGAAAACTTTTGCTTAATCACAGCAAGATTATCAAATAAAGGCTGCATATATGGACCAATTTTTTCATTGACATCGCCCGGCAAAAATCCAAGGTCCCGGTTCGCAAGGGGCATTACCGGCCGTGCAAGAAAAATCTGTGTGTACATCTTACGCTGATGAAGTGCAGCAGCAAGTGCGAGAAGCGTTTTTCCTGTCCCCGCTTTTCCTGTAAGTGCAACAAGCTGAACCTCCGGTCTTAAAAGGGCATCAAGTGCAAAAGTTTGCTCTGCATTCCGGGGGTCTATTCCATATGTTTTTAATTTTTCAACACGATTGACCAATTTATTGAATGGATCATAATGAGCCAGGGCACTGGCATTATTGTTCTTAAAGATAAAATATTGATTAGGAACAGGATCCTCCTTCATTTCAAATTCTTTAACCGGTATCCCTTCATGTTTTTTATACAGATTATTAATGGCTTCCTCGGGAGCATTCTCAATAATATTTACATCCTTGTAAATGTCATCGATATTTTTTACCATATCGTTCTGGTAATCCTGAGCCATTATTCCAAGAGATTTTGCTTTCATTCTCAAATTAATGTCCTTGGTTACCAGTATTACTGAACGTGTTTTAAATTTCTTATCCAGATATTCTGCTATGGCAAGAATTCGGTGATCGGGAGTGTTTTCCGGGAATGAATCTTTCAGCTTTTCTGAAAATGGTTTTCCCGTTTCAATTGCAAGTTTTCCCATTTTTTTGCCCAGAGGTAGGCCTCCGTTAAAGAGCTGGTCGCCTGAGATTTTGTCCAGCTCCCTCGTGAATTCTCTTGCCTGGAAATTGATAATATCATTTCCCTTCTTGAACCTGTCAAGTTCCTCAAGTACCGTGATGGGTATGGTAATGTCATTTTCTTGAAAATTATAAATGCATTGATAATCGTGGAGAAGTACATTCGTGTCAAGTACAAAGATCTTCTTTTCTTTCTTCATGAAATCTGTCCTGATTTGTCTAAATTTGTTCGTGATAAAAGTAATAAATAATAAACCGGAAATCCGGTTAATAACCTGTTGATAACCCAAAAAAATTAAACAATTATGAATTTTACGGAAATTATTTTAACACGTCGAAGCATACGGAAATATAAAGATATTCCCATTGAACAGGAAAAGCTTAAGGAAATACTAAAAGCTGCACAGTATGCTCCTTCAGCAGTTAATAAACAGCCATGGCATTTTATTCTTATCGATGACAAGAGTATTTTCGAAAAGATTATGGAAATACATCCAAATTCCAAAATGCTTTCCACTGCCAAAAATGCCATTCTTATTTGTGGTGATGAACATCTTCAGCATGGAGAAGGATACTGGATAGCCGATTGCGGTGCAGCTACACAAAACATTTTACTTTCAGCGCATAGCCTTGGTTTAGGATCCTGCTGGGTGGGAATCTATCCGAGAGAACATAGGATGAAAGCAATTACAGAATTGTTTAATTTACCCTCTCACGTGAAACCCTTCGCAATAGTGAGCCTTGGTTATCCCGATGAGGAAAAAACCCTTCCTGAAAGGTATGACGAAAGCAAAATTTTTAAGAACAAATGGAATAACAGTATCTGATCAATGAAATACCATGAAGGTCTTCGCTTTCTGTATTCAAGCCTGCCCATGTACCAACGTATGGGAGCAGCCGCTTACAAAAATGATCTGAGGGTAAGTCTTGAACTCGACAGAAGACATAATCACCCCCATAAAAATTTTCAAACCATCCATATTGCCGGAACCAACGGAAAAGGATCTGTTTCTCATATGCTTGCCTCGGTGTTTGAGTCAGCAGGCTATAAAACCGGACTTTATACCTCTCCTCATTTGAAGGATTTCAGAGAAAGGATCAGGATCAATGGCAAAATGATCCCGGAAAAGGAAGTTACCGCATATCTTGAGGATAATTTGGACATGATCAAGGAGCTTAAACCTTCTTTTTTTGAAATGACTGTAGACCTTGCTTTACTTTTTTTCAGAAAGGAGAAAGTTGATATAGCAGTGATAGAGACAGGCATGGGCGGAAGGCTGGATTCAACCAATATTATCAAGCCATTGCTTTCTGTGATTACAAATATTGGCCTGGATCACACTCGTTTTTTAGGAGAAACACTGGCGGAAATTGCAACGGAAAAGGCTGGCATCATAAAAGAAAAAGTTCCGGTGGTGGTTGGAGAATATCATCCCGAAACATTAGCTGTATTTGAAAAAAAGATTCGTGAAAAAAATGCTGAATTATATCCTGCCTGGGAAAGATTCTCGGTCGACTTCAGTTTAATGGGGAAAGACAGGACAGTAAACCTTCAGGTCTATGACAAACAAGAAAATAAAAAAATTAAGTTGAACACTGACCTTGTTGGAAAATACCAGGAAAAAAATATTGTCACTCTTCTTCAAAGTCTTGTAGTTCTTAAATCTATCGGGCTGGAAATTCAAGATAAAAATATTCAAGAAGGATTACAAAGCGTGAAACAAAAAACAGGTCTCAGGGGGAGATGGGAAGAACTTGAACATAATCCGCTGGTGATATGCGACACGGCTCATAACGCAGAAGGCATTTCCCTGGTAATGCATCAGCTCAATGAGCTTCCCCGCAAAAAACTCCATATTGTGTGGGGAATGGTTTCAGATAAGAATCCCGGAAAAATTCTAAAGATATTACCCCCTGATGCTGAATATTATTTTACTAAAGCTGATATTCCCAGGTCTATGAATGAAAAAATTTTATGTGAGCTTGCCGGAGAATATCAATTAAAAGGAAAGAGCTACGAAAAAGCATCAAAGGCATTGGAATCGGCAAAAAAGAATGCTTTACCTGAAGATGTTGTATTTATCGGAGGAAGTACGTTCCTGGTGGGAGAGATTTTAGAGGAGAGAGAGGACGGTGAGGGGTAATCGGTAATCGGTAATTGGTAATCGTTAAAAAATCCCCAATCCCCAATCCCTAATAAAACATAATCTGTGAATACTTGTCCGCCTCTGATAATGGTATTTGGCAACAAAAGTTGCCAAGCTGTCATTATCCGCATTTGAGCCAAATGTCACTGTTCCAAACATTTGATAAAAATGAAAAGAAGAAAAAAGTTACATTTTCATCAAATTTGCCATTTGGCACAAATATAGGAGGATCTGTGTAATCTGTGGTGAGAAAACCGTAAGCGATAATCGATAATGAGTAAATCAGTAATAAACAATACTATTTCACGATATAAATCTTATTCTCAACGATTTCAAATAAAAATACCCGGTCAAATTTGGACTCTACATTCCAGGCCTCGATCTGATTGAATATGTTAAAAGAAATCGTTCGCTGAAGTGAATCGGTTACCAGAACCAGCCAAATAAAATTGAGATTATTTTTCCGGTAAAGAGGTAACTTTTGTTCCTTCGAATATATTCTATTTACCAGGTACTCCCGTGAAAAATCAGGAATCTGAAAACCTCCGGCATTCAGCCAGGCTGACTTGTTAATTCCCGGAAAATGTTTTCCTTCAATAAATTCGATATAATTTCCTGCTTTTGGATCCTCAATAGTGAAACGAAATTCAGAACCCGGGTCGGCATGACGGATATTATTGCCTATATCATCAACAATTTCATTAGCAATATCTACAGTTTCCTCTGCATCTATTTCAACATTTGTCTTAAAACCTACCGAAAGAGCCAGTGAAACAGAATCATATTTGTGATTGTATATTTTCTGAGCTTCCTGGAGTATATCATTCTCGTGATTATTTACCCTGGCAGGTGAAAATTTCTGATTTTCAATTTTAGCCTGGGTAAGACGTGTTATTTCAATTCCAACCCGTTGTTTTGGCCCTGGCGAAACAATAAAATCAGGAGATTCTGTTTCAGCGATCTTTCCCCTGGGAAAATCATCATACAGCCTGGAAAAATATTCCAGAATATTCCGTTCTTCTGTTTTTTTATCACTGGCCTGGTTATTCATGATTTCCTCTCCATTTGAATAAACGCTAAGATACTGAATTATAATTTATTCAAATACAATTAAGTGTTAAAAGAGGAAATTAATCTATGTTATTAATTCTACAAACTTTCCCCAAAGTCTTCTTTAAATTTTGCCACGAGCTTCTCCGGCCAATCTGAGATAGGTGCAAGACGACCCATAAAAAAGCGAAGTACGGGAGGTTCATCTACGAATTTCAAGCCACCGATAAGCTCCCGGTTTTCATACAGCCACTTAACCCTGTCCAGCAGGAACATAGTTTGCGACAAAGTGAAAACCCTTCTGGGAAATGCCAGCCTGAGCAATTCCATATCGGCCAGGATATCCTTTCCATTCTCATCTCTTTCACTCGAAATGGTCCCTCTTTCCATTCCCCTGCATCCCGAGACTATAAAAAGGGCTGCTGCAAGAGCTCCGGCAGGATATTCCTCCTGTGGAACATGGGAAAGGAATCCCATGGCATCAATATGACAACCCAGTGCACCTGCCGGGGTGATAACAGGTATCCCCTGTCTGTCGAGTTGATTAACAGCATATTCAATAAACGACGGGGACTGTCCAATCACTGTTTCATCCGTTGTTTCATACATTCCAACAGCCATTGCTTCAATTTCCCTTACAGACATACCTCCATAGGTAAGAAAACCTTCAAATAAAGGTACCAGATCCCGCATCTTCAGGAATAATTCCTCACTATCGGTGCAAATACCGCCACCACGCGTTGAGCTCACCTTCCGGCTGGAAAAGTAGACAAGATCAGCCATTGCACACATCTCGTTCAATATCTGTTTAATGGAAACATTTTTATAAGCTTCTTCTCTTTGTTTGATAAAGTAGGCATTTTCTCCTATTAAACTGGCATCCAGTATTACCATTATACCGTGCTGTCTGGCAATTTCTGTAACCTCTTTCATATTGGCCATTGAATATGGCTGTCCTCCGATAAGATTGGTCGATGCCTCAAAACGAATGAAAGGTATTTTTTCAGCCCCAAATTCCTCAATCAGCTCCTTGAAACGGTTCACATCGATATTTCCCTTGAAAGGATGTGATGATTTTATCTTCAGTGCTTCATTCGTATATATCTCGTACACTTTTCCACCATTCATTTCCATATGAGCTTTGGTGGTGGTGAAATGATAATTCATCGGAATTACATCCCCTTCATTAATAAATGTTTGTGAAATTATATTTTCTGCAGCTCTTCCTTGATGCACAGGAAGAATGAATTTTTTACCGAATACCTCTCTCAGGGCAGTTTCCATTTTATAAAAACTTTGCGAACCCGCATAGGCATCATCAGCCTGCAACATAGAAGAAACCTGATTATCGCTCATGGCATTGGTTCCACTGTCAGTAAGCATATCAAGGAAAATGTCTTTCGTATTTAAAAGAAATGTATTATATCCGCCTTCCTCAATTGCCCTCAAGCGGTCATCCACAGGCTTAAGATGTAATTTCTGCACAATTCTGACCTTATGCAATTCTACTGGTATTGATTCTCCGTTTGTAAACCGGATCTGGCTGGAAACATTCGTATTCATGAGATAGGAATTAGGGTTAATAAATAAAAATATGTTTTATAGAACTGTTTTGAAACATAAAAAAGCAAATATAACTGAATGCCTAAAGTGTAGAATACAAAAAATTGATCATAAAGTAAATTATAATGATTCTAAACAGTAGAATAATGAGATTGAGGTTGATAAAAGACCTCGAAGGTTTTAAGACCTCGAAGGTCTTTTAAAATACAAAATCTCACTG